>JAAVZL010000025.1 GCA_022791635.1 Lachnospiraceae bacterium | reverse complement strand
TTACTGTTCACACATCACTGTTCCGCGAGGTGTTTCCGCACATTTTGTGCGGAAATCCCGAGTTCTTCAGCGCGAAATCGCATCTTTTTGCGATTTCTGTGCATCGCGAAGCGTGTTGCTGGTCACGGAGTGAACAGTAACGCTTACTTTGCGACACTCCGCCACAGCCCATTTGAAAGGCAAAGAGTCCTATGAAAATGTATTTGATAAGCGACAATATGGATACCTTAACAGGCATGCGTCTGGCGGGTATTGAGGGCACGGTGGTCCAGGGAAGAGAGGAGCTAAGAAGTGCTCTTGATCAGGTTCTGGCGGACAAGGAGATTGCCATTGTCGTTCTGACGGAAAAGTTCGGAAGAGAGTACCCGGAGCTGATTGACGACATCCGCTTAAGCCGCAGTCTGCCCCTGCTCATTGAGATTCCGGACCGCCACGGCACCCAGAGGGAGGAAAACTTTATTACCTCCTATGTGAATGAGGCCGTTGGACTGAAAGTATAGGAAAGAAGGTGAAGCCTTTGAATATTGAAGAGAAGCTGCAGCATTTTGCCCAGTATTCCATGGAAG
Source organism: Lachnospiraceae bacterium (assembly GCA_022791635.1). Classification (GTDB taxonomy): domain Bacteria; phylum Bacillota; class Clostridia; order Lachnospirales; family Lachnospiraceae; genus Laedolimicola. The sequence goes on along the minus strand of JAAVZL010000025.1, from coordinate 15,113 downwards.
AGGCCAGGGGCCATTACGACGGAGTGATCCGTGAATATACGGCCACCATGGAGGAGATATTTCAGGACTATCAGGAAAAAAAGAGACGCCAGGAAAATCTGGAGGTGAAGACCGAGACCGAGCGGCTGATTCGGGAGAACAATAAGCGCATTTCCGAGGAGCAGACCCGGATCCGCCGGACCTTAAGCAGCCGTCACGACGAGCTGAAGGATAAGCTGTTTGTGGAAATGAAGGATCGTCTCGTCCGTTTTGCGGAGAGCCCGGCCTATCAGCAGCTTTTGGTACGTCAATTAAAGGAAGCAATTGCCTATGCCAGAGGTGAGGAGCTGATTCTCTATATTGACCCTTCCGATGCAGAGCGCAAGCTGAGCCTGGAGGTGGCGGTAGGCGCGCCCGTTCGGGTGAGCAGCTATTCCTTTAACGGAGGAACCCGGGCGGTGATCCCGGGAAGAAATATCCTGATTGACAATTCCTTTGAGACAAGGCTTGCGGAGGCCAGAGAAAACTTCAAGCTTAAAGGAGGCACAGGAAATGAATAAAACAGGCATTATATACGGAATCAACGGTCCTGTGGTGTACCTGAAGGGCAATACGGAGTTTAAGATGGCCGAAATGGTCTATGTGGGAAAGGATCGCCTGGTGGGGGAGGTCATTGGCCTTACCAAGGATCGGACCACCATTCAGGTATATGAGGAGACCACGGGAATCAAGCCGGGAGAGACGGTGGAGGGAAGCGGTGCGCCCATTTCCGTGACACTGGCCCCCGGAATCCTGAACAATATTTTTGACGGAATCGAGCGGCCCTTAAGCGAGATTGCAAAGGAGGGCGGCGCCTATATTAACCGGGGGACCGTGGTGGATTCCCTGGATATGGAAAAGAAGTGGGAGGCCCATATGACGGGAAAGCCCGGCATGCGGGTATCCGGCGGCACCGTGATCTGCGAGGTCCAGGAGACCTCAGCCATCCTTCACAAAGTGATGATTCCTCCGGATTTGGAGGGAACCCTGGTAAAGGTGATGCCGGACGGGGCATACACCATTTCCGAGCCCATTGCCGTTCTGCAGAAGGATGACGGAACTGAGCAGGAGCTTACCATGCTGCAGCGGTGGCCCATCCGCGTTCCCCGGCCCTCCAGAAAGCGTTATCCGGCCTCCAAGCCTCTCATTACCGGTCAGAGGATCCTGGATACCCTGTTTCCCATTGCCAAGGGAGGAACGGCGGCCGTTCCCGGGGGCTTCGGTACGGGTAAGACCATGACCCAGCATCAGATCGCCAAATGGTCGGATGCGGATATCATTATCTATATCGGATGCGGAGAGCGGGGCAATGAGATGACCCAGGTATTGGAGGAGTTCTCGGAGCTTGTGGACCCCAGATCCGGCAATCCTCTGATGGATCGGACGGCGCTCATTGCCAACACCTCCAATATGCCGGTGGCTGCCCGTGAGGCAAGCATCTACACCGGAATTACCCTGGCGGAGTATTACCGGGATATGGGCTATGACGTGGCCATTATGGCAGACTCCACCTCCCGGTGGGCGGAGGCCTTACGTGAGCTCTCCGGACGTCTGGAGGAGATGCCTGCAGAGGAAGGCTTCCCGGCCTATCTGGCTTCCCGTCTGTCCGCCTTCTATGAGAGGGCAGGCCTGATGATGAATTTAAACGGTACGGAAGGGAGCGTCTCCATTATCGGAGCCGTATCTCCTCAGGGAGGCGATTTCTCCGAGCCGGTGACCCAGAATACCAAGCGCTTTGTCCGCTGCTTCTGGGGACTTGACAAGTCCCTGGCTTACGCAAGACATTTCCCGGCCATTCACTGGCTTACCAGCTACAGTGAGTATATTCAGGACCTGGCCCCTTGGTATAAGGATCATGTGTCCAAGGAGTTTATGGACTGCCGGAACCGGATGATGGTGTTACTCAACCAGGAGAGCAGTCTTATGGAGATTGTAAAGCTCATCGGAAGCGACGTGCTTCCGGACGATCAGAAGCTGGTGCTGGAGATCGCCCGGGTAGTGCGCTTAGGCTTCCTGCAGCAGAATGCCTTCCATCCGGACGACACCTGCGTGCCTATGGAGAAGCAGATGAAGATGATGCAGACCATTCTCTACCTTTACGACAAGGCAAAGGCCTTGGTGGCTCTCAATATGCCCATGTCGGTGCTCAAGTCGGAAAATATCTTCGAGCGGGTCATTGCCATCAAGTACGATGTGCCCAATAACCAGTTGGAGGACTTTGACACCTACCGGGAAGAAATCGATGCTTTTTATGACCGAGTTTTGGAAAAGAATGCTTAGGGGGTAGAGTGTATGTCAATTGAATATTTAGGATTAAGTGAAATCAACGGCCCCCTGATTGCGCTGGAGGGCGTACAGGATGCCTCCTATGAAGAGATTGTGGAGATTACTATAGACGGATCCAAGCGGGAGCTTGGGCGTATTGTGGAGTGCTATGAGGATAAGGCGGTCATCCAGGTATTCGGGGGCACCGACAATATGTCCTTACGCAATACCCACACAAAGCTTACGGGGCACCCCATGGAGATTGCTTTGTCGCCGGATATCCTGGGGCGTACCTTCAACGGCATCGGTGAGCCCATCGACGGACTGGGGGAGGTAGTCTCCGATATTCACCGAAATGTAAATGGCCAGCCCTTAAACCCTGTGATGCGGGAGTACCCGAGAAACTACATCCGTACGGGATTTTCCGCCATTGACGGACTGACGACGCTGATCCGGGGCCAGAAGCTTCCCATTTTCTCCGGAAACGGTCTGCCTCACGATCAGCTGGCAGCCCAGTTGGTGCGCCAGGCTTCCTTAGGAGAGGATTCCGGGGAGGACTTTGCCGTGATCTTTGCGGCCATGGGTGTAAAGCATGACGTGGCGGAATTTTTCCGCCGGACCTTTGAGGAGAGCGGCGTGTCCGAGCATGTGACCATGTTTTTGAATCTGGCAAACGACCCGGTGGTGGAGCGTCTCATCACGCCCAGAGTGGCTCTGACGGCTGCGGAGTATCTGGCCTTTGAGTGCGGCATGCATATCCTGGTGATTCTGACGGATATGACCTCCTTTGCGGAGGCCATGCGTGAGGTATCCTCCTCCAAGGGAGAGATTCCCTCCAGAAAGGGTTACCCAGGCTATCTCTACAGCGAGCTTGCCACCATCTATGAGCGGGCCGGCATTGTAAAAGGAGTAAACGGGTCCGTGACTCAGATTCCCATTCTGACCATGCCCAACGATGATATTACTCATCCCATTCCGGACCTGACGGGCTATATTACCGAGGGCCAGATTGTACTGGATCGCGCCCTTCACGGTCAGGGTGTCTATCCGCCCATCAGCGTGCTGCCGTCTCTGTCCCGTCTGATGAAGGACGGAATCGGCGAGGGCTTTACCCGGGTGGATCATCAGGCTTTGGCCAATCAGCTTTTCTCCTCCTATGCCAAGGTGGGAGATGCCAGAGCTCTGGCATCGGTCATCGGTGAGGATGAGCTTTCTGCCATTGACAAGAAGTATTTGCTTTTCGGAAAAGCCTTTGAGGAGCGCTTTGTAGGTCAGGGCTCTGAGGACAATCGGACCATTGAGGAGACCCTGGATATCGGCTGGGAGCTTCTGGGTATGCTGCCCAGGGAGGAGCTAGACCGGATTGATACGAAGATTCTGGATGTATATTATAAGCCACAGGAGCAGTTAAATGGATAACCTTTCATTTCCAACTAAGGGCAATTTAATATTGGCAAAGAATTCCCTGGCCCTGGCCCGCCAGGGCTATGAGCTGATGGATAAGAAGCGGAACATTCTCATCCGGGAGCTTATGAGTCTGGTGGAGCAGGCCAAGGATATTCAGACAGAGATCCGGACGACCTTTCAGACGGCCTACAGGGCTCTCCAGAGGGCCAACATAGAGCTTGGCAACAATTTCGTTGCGGACATTGCCCGGAACGTGCCGGTGGAGGATACCGTTGAGGTCAAGCTTCGGAGCATTATGGGCACGGAGATTCCCCTGGTACGCCATGACCCGGCTACCCGTACTTTGGCCTATGCCTTTTACAGTACCACAGAGTCATTGGATATTGCCCGTGTGTCCTTTGAGAAGGTGAAGGATCTGACGGTGAAGCTTTCCATGGTGGAGACCTCTGCTTATCTTTTGGCGGCTAACATTAAGAAAGCCCAGAAGAGAGCCAACGCCTTGCAGAATATCACCATTCCCCGGTATGAAACTCTGGTGAAGGATATTGCCAATGCGCTGGAGGAGAAGGAGCGGGAGGAGTTTACCAGGCTTAAGGTGATTAAGAGGATGCATCAAAGCTGACCATAGTTACTGTTCATTCCGTGACAAGTAACGGGCCATGTCATGTTTTTAGAGGTGCTTTGAGAAAATGCTTGACAATTCTCAAATATTTGTTATAAAATAAATCCCGAACAGAAAACCATTTAAATGCAGTGAAGGTGTTAAGTAGATGGCTTATCTTCTTAAAGAGAGGGAGTGTCACCGGCTGAAAGCAGTCCCAAGTTCAGGAAGTCATTGAATTTCCCACCGGAGCAGCGCTGCTGAAAAGATTCGAAAGTAGGCGGCGACGTTTTGTGCACGTTACGCATAGAATGAGAGTCTGTGAAAAGACAGAAATCAGGGTGGTACCGCGGATATGAGCTTCGTCCCTATGAGGGGCGGAGCTTTTTTGTGCGCAGGGGCGCATAGGGACGTTTGCAGCTGACGCAGCATGCGGACCGCGCGGCGAGTAGAGGAGAAGAACATTCCCCTACTCGATTGCACACGGGCGCCCGGCGCATATAAGGAAATTTGGAAAGGAGAATAACATGAAGGAGAAATTGCAGAAAATCCGTGAGCATGCCATGGCGCAGATTCAATCGGCGGAGAATTTAAATACACTGAACGATGTGCGAGTGGCGATTCTCGGGAAAAAAGGAGAGCTGACCAGCGTCCTTAAGGGAATGAAGGAGGTTGCCCCCGAGGAGCGGCCTAAGGTAGGACAGCTTGTGAACGAGACCCGGGAGGAGATTGAGCGTGTCTTAGAGGAGGCCAAGAAGAAAATGGAGGCCCTGGTCCGGGAGGAGAAGCTGAAAGCCGAGGTCATTGATGTGACGCTTCCGGCCAAAAAAAGTCAGGTAGGCCACCGTCATCCCAACACCATTGCCTTGGAGGAGGTAGAGCGCATCTTCATCGGCATGGGCTACGAGGTGGTGGAGGGACCGGAGATCGAGTACGACCTCTACAACTTTGAAAAGCTGAATATCCCTGAGGGACATCCGGCCAAGGATGAGCAGGATACCTTCTACATCAACAAGGAGATCGTGCTGCGTACTCAGACCTCTCCCTGTCAGGCCCGGGTGATGGAGCAGGGAAAGCTGCCTATCCGCATGATAGCTCCGGGCCGGGTGTTCCGCTCCGATGAGGTGGATGCCACCCATTCCCCCTCCTTCCATCAGATTGAGGGCCTGGTGGTGGACAAAAACATTACCTTTGCAGACCTAAAGGGCACGCTGGAGGAGTTCGCCAAGGAGCTTTTCGGACCGGATACCAAGACCAAGTTCCGGCCTCACCATTTCCCGTTCACAGAGCCCAGCGCAGAGGTGGACGTAAGCTGCTTCAAGTGCGGCGGAAAGGGCTGCCGGTTCTGTAAGGGAAGCGGTTGGATCGAGATCCTGGGCTGTGGCATGGTGCATCCCCATGTGCTGGAGATGTGCGGCATCGATCCGGAGCAGTACACCGGCTTTGCCTTCGGCGTAGGCTTGGAGCGGATTGCCCTTTTGAAATACGAGATTGATGATATGCGGCTGCTCTATGAGAACGACATACGGTTCTTGGGACAGTTTTGATACTATTTAGCCATGCATAAAGGCAGAGAAACAGGCCATGCAGATTTTATCTGCAATGGACTGGTTATCTGACTTTATATAGGGCGTTTAGCCCAAGCGAGGTGGAGCGAAGCGGAATCGAGCGTGCATGGCGTACGGATATACCATGTAGATTTATAGGAGGAAAATATGGATACTTCATTATCATGGATTAAAGCATATGTGCCGGACCTTGACGTGACGGCACAGGAATATACGGATGCGATGACGCTTTCCGGAACAAAGGTGGAGGGCTTTCGGGCCCTGGACGCGGATCTGGAAAACATCATCATCGGACAGATCTTAAAAATTGAGCGCCATCCGGATGCGGATAAGCTGGTGGTATGCCAGGTAGACGTAGGAGGAGAAGCGCCGGTTCAGATCGTAACAGGCGCTCCAAACGTGGAGGAGGGCCAGAAAATCCCGGTAGTCCTGGACGGCGGCCGGGTAGCCGGAGGACATGACGGAAAGCTGACGCCCGGAGGTATTCGGATTAAAAAGGGCAAGCTTCGGGGCGTGGAGTCAAACGGCATGATGTGCTCCATCGAAGAGCTGGGCCAGACGAGAGAGCTGTTCCCGGAGGCTCCGGAAAACGGCATCTATATCTTTCCGGAGGACGCCGACGTAAAGGTGGGAGAGAGTGCCATCAAGGCTCTCGGTCTTGACGATGTGATCTTCGAGTACGAGATTACCTCCAACCGGGTAGACTGCTACAGTGTGATCGGCATTGCCCGGGAAGCGGCGGCAACCTTCCGCAAAAAATTCATTCTCCCGGAGGTAAAGGTACAAGGCTCCGGCGATGATGTGAACAATTATATCCGGGTGGACGTGAAAGACGCGGATCTCTGTCCCCGTTACTGTGCCCGTGTGGTGAAAAACATCAAGCTTGGACCTTCTCCCAAGTGGATGCAGCGCTGCCTGGCGGTGAACGGAATCCGCCCCATCAATAACATCGTAGACATTACCAACTACGTAATGGAGGAATACGGCCAGCCCATGCACGCCTACGATCTGGACACGGTGGCAGGGCATCAGATCCTGGTGCGCCGTGCGGAAAAGGGTGAGAAGTTTGTAACCCTGGACGGTCAGGAGCGGACCATGGACGACTCCGTGCTGATGATCTGCGACGGAGAAAAGGCCATCGGCATTGCCGGCATTATGGGCGGTGAGAATTCCATGATCACCGACAGCGTAAAGACCATGCTCTTTGAGGCGGCCTGCTTTGACGGGGTCAACATCCGTCTTTCCGCCAAGAAGGTAGGACTTCGCACCGAGGCGTCGGGGAAATTTGAGAAGGGCCTGGATCCCAACAATGCGCAGGCTGCCATTGATCGGGCCTGCCAGCTGATTGAGGAGCTGGGAGCCGGCGAGGTTGTGGACGGCATGGTGGATGTGTACACCGGAGTGAAGGAGCCTGTCCGGGTGCCCTTTGACGCCGAAAAAATCAATGCCCTTTTGGGGACCGACATTAGCCGGGAGCAGATGCTGGAATATTTGCGCATGGTAGAGCTTGCATATGACGAGAGTACCGGGGAAATTTTGGTGCCCACCTTCCGTCAGGATGTGCTGCGTCTGGCGGATCTGGCAGAGGAGGTAGCCCGGTTCTACGGCTACGACAACATTCCTACTACCCTGCCCACCGGAGAGGCGACCACCGGGAAGCTGCCCTTTAAGCTTCGGGTGGAGGCTGTGGCAAGGGATATAGCGGAATTTAGCGGCTTCTCCCAGGGAATGACCTATTCCTTTGAGAGTCCCAAGGTTTTCGATAAGCTGCTGCTTGATAAGGAGGATCCGCTGCGCCGGGCCATTACCATATCCAATCCTCTGGGAGAGGATTTCAGCATTATGCGGACCACGTCCCTGAACGGTATGCTGACCTCACTGGCTACGAACTACAACCGGAGGAATAGGAATGTCTGCCTCTATGAGCTGGGAAATATTTATATGGCAGAGGAGCTTCCTCTGACCGAGCTTCCCGATGAGCGGATGCAGCTTACCCTGGGCATGTACGGAGAGGGAGACTTCTACACCATGAAGGGCGTTGTAGAGGAATTCTTTGATAAAATCGGCATGCACAAAAAGGAGGTCTATGATCCCAAGGCAGGCAAGCCCTTCCTTCATCCGGGCCGTCAGGCAAATATTATCTATTGCGGCAAGGTGGTAGGCTATCTGGGCGAGGTGCATCCTGCGGTGGCCGATACCTACGGAATCGGAGAGCGGGCTTACGTGGCGGTGCTGGATATGCCCTCTGTTGAGCCGTTTGCCACCTTTGACCGGAAATATGAAGGCATTGCCAAATATCCGGCGGTGAACCGTGACATTTCCATGGTGATCCCCAAGGAGGTTCTGGCCGGGCAGATTGAGGAGGTCATTGAGCACAAGGGCGGAAGCTATCTGGAGAGCTATCAGCTCTTTGACGTGTACGAGGGCGCCCAGATTAAGAAGGGCTATAAGTCCATGGCCTACTCCATTGTGTTCCGCGCCAAGGATAAGACCCTGGAGGAGGCGGATGTGGCCTCTGCCATGAAGCGTATTCTGAAAGGGTTAGAGGCGCTGGATGCGGAGCTGAGACAGTAGGAGGGAAAGGCTTCCCATCCGAGTGTCTGTGGAGGAAGGAAGCAGCGAAGGAGAGGAAAGATGCTGCGAATTGCAGTTTGTGACGATGAACAGGAAGCGGTTTTGGCTCATAAGGAGGCTACGGAAGCGGCCCTCTTAGCTTGCCGGGCCATAGGAGAGGTTGTCGCTTATACCAGGAGCGACAACCTGTTCTGTGATATCGTGGAGGATGGCTTTCATTTTGATTTGATTCTCCTTGATATTGAGATGCCGGGCAGAACGGGGATGGAGCTTGCCCGGGAGCTTAGGCCTAGCCTGCCCCATGTAAAGATTATTTTTATTACCTCCCATGTGGAATATGCCATCGACGCCTATGAGCTTTCCGTATTTCGCTATGTGCCGAAAAACGATGAGGGAAAGCGGCTTTTTTCGGCCCTTACGGATGCCATCCGCCTGCTGATGCTGGAGGATGGCAAGGTTTATACCATTCAGACAAGCAGCCGGCTGGAAAAAATTCCTTATCGGGAGATTTATTTTATTGAGCGTGACGGGAAGAACGTCAGCATTACCTGGGAAAACGGTGTTTCGAGAGTCCGCGCCAGCCTCCAGCAGGTTTATGAGGAACTGGCGTCGGAGGAGTTTCTATTTATAGACCGGGGGTGTATTGTCAACCTTATTCATGTGATGCAGGTGAAGAATGGCATGGTGTTTTTGGAAAACGGCGTCTCTCTTCCTGTGAGCCGGTCGCATCTGCAGCAGGTGAAGGAGGAGATCAATGCCTATTGGGGGGCGCATTTATGAGACAGGGAATGCTTGTATGGTCTGTGTTTCTCACAGGGGTCTTACGGGCCTGGCTGTATGTTCTTTTGGCCGGCTTTGTCCTGGAGAAAAGAGCTTCGGCGAAAAGGAAGGGGCTTCTGTTGGCTGCGATAGGATCCGGGGGAATCGCAGTCCTTCTTTTTCTGCTTCCGGCGCCGGAGGCTGTCGGGATGCTTTTGGAGGCTCTCTGGCTTTCTGGATGCGGGGCGTATGCTCTGGGAGCAGAGGTACGGATGTGCCTCTTTCTGGGAGCTTTTTATGAGATCGCTTTTTCTCTTTGGCAGTTTTTGCTGTCGGCGGGGCTGGGATTGTGGCGGGACTCCGGTGCCTTTTTGGACGGAGGATGTCCGGAGGGGCAGGCCGGTTCTTGGCTGACTCTTGCGCTTCTGGGGCTTGTGGCTTTCTTGGGGGCCAGGAGGAGGGAAATGTCGGAGCAGGATCGGTTTCGCCTTTTGTCTCTTCCTGTTCTGGTCGGGTTTTTGGGCGTGATTACGCTGTCTGAGCAGAAGGCGGTCTTTCTTCCGGAGGAGCTTTTGGATGTCTGGATTTTTTTGTCTTTGGTTCTGCTGGTGGGGCTTTTGGTCTTTCATATGAGAGGGCAGTACCGGATGGAGCAGGAGATTGCAAGGCTTAAGACGGAGCAGGCAGAGCTTCTGGAGCGTGATTACCAGGCATTGAATCGGTCCTATGAAGAAAATGCCAGGCTTTTTCATGATATGAACCGCCACTTGGAGGCTCTTTATCGACTGCTTTTGGGGGAGCATTATGGGGAGGCCAGGACATACCTGGAGGATTTGCAGGCTCCTGTTCGGGAGCTTGCAAGTACTGCTTATACTGGAGATGAGGCGGTGGATTATCTTCTGAACAGCCGGGCGGCGCTGGCTGCCAAAGACGGGATTTCTTTTGAGCTTCAGGTGGAATTTCCTAGGCATACGAACCTGCGCAGTGCGGATTTGTGCGCAATTCTGGGAAATCTTTTGGACAATGCGCTGGAGGCGGCCGGGAAGGTGGCAGGGGCAGAGAGACGACAGGTGTCTCTTACGATTCGCCGGATTCATCGGATGCTTGTGATTAAGGTGGAAAATACCTTTGCATGGCCGGTAAGGGAGGAGGATGGGGAGATAATAACTACGAAGAAGGACGGGGGATTTCATGGCTGGGGGCTGAAAAGCGCCCGGGCTGCGGCGGAGAAGTATGAGGGGATTCTTTGCACCTCCTGGGAGGAAGAATGGTTTCGGGCGGTGGTGACGCTGGTTTATCAGGGATTGGGGACGGAAGAGGATAAGAATTGAAAGGTATGTGAGAGCTGTCGCAAAATGGGACACCAGGCTTTTCCATATCCGGTGTTCGGACGGTTCGCGTACAGTCTGTCTGATATGTACGGACATTGCCCAGGCAATATCCGTACATATCAGACACACTGTGCGCGAACAGCCGTACACTGGATATTGGAAAAGCCTGGTGTCCCATTTTGCGACAGCTCCTGCTACACATTGCGGTCAAAAACCAACCGATTGCGGACATTTGTGCAGAGGGGGGTCTTTTGCGCTATGCTATAGCCAGAACGAAGCACGGATATGGAAGGAAAAACAATCCGGTTTTGTGGAGAAAAAGAAGCTCGCGAATAGGAGGATTTTTAGGATGCGTCATGTTTGGATTCGTATGATTTTAGCCTTGGTGTGGTTGGCAGCGGCTATCGTAAGCGGGGGAGCTTTGTATGTGGTTCTTGGTTTGGTATTTCTGGTTTCCGGTTATTCGGTCTGGAAGCGGGAGAAGAAGGGGAAGGGAGAGGATTAGGATGCCGGATGGGTTGACTATTCAAAATCTGAGCGCCTGGTATGTGCCGGGGAAGCCGGTACTGGACGGATTTTCTCTTAGGCTTCAGGAGCATGAGGTGTTAGGGCTGATGGGGCTTAATGGAGCAGGGAAAACGACTCTGCTGCAGGTTTTGTCCGGGCTTCATGGAAGCTTTTGTGCAGATGGGGTGAAATGGAAGGGGACCTCCGTATCCTTTCGGGAGGAGCGGTTTAAGAAATGCCGTTATATGGTATTTGCGGAGGATAATTCCTTTTCCTTTTTTACCTTTTGGGAATACCTTTCTTATGTGTTTCGGGCCTACAAAAAAACGCTGCCAAATGTCGAAGATCTGATTCGAGGCTTTGGGTTTGAAGCTTATACGGAGAAGCTTCTTGGGGAGCTGTCTATGGGAAATCGGAAAAAGGCTTTTCTCATTACGGCCTTTGCCCTAAAGCCGGAGCTTCTGTTTCTGGATGAGCCGGTAAACGGTTTGGACTTTTCGGGGACGGAGTTTTTGTATCGGCAGATAAAGGGGTATGGCTTTTATGGGACCCTGTTGTTTACCTCCCATATTTTGGAGAGCGTTACGCTTACGGCAGATCGGGCCCTGGTGCTTAGGGAAGGCAGGATTGGCCAGAGCTTTTCCCGGGAGGAAATGGAGGCGGAAGCGATTCGGACATCTTTGGGAAATAGAGGCTGTGAGGAGTTGAACTGATGATGTGGAAGGGATTTACAAGGCATTTATTGGGAGCAAGGTATGAGAAAGCCGTCAAAAGCGGTCTTACTTCTCTGTTTGTATTTTGGGGGCTAAGGCAGGCGGAGATCTCTGTGCCAATTGCGCCGATCGTTCTGTGCCTGATGACATTTACGGTTACCTATGGATCCATGTGGCAGGATCTGGCTGCAAAAAATGAGGCGCTGGCAGGAAAGAATCTCTTTATGCTTCCTTTGTCTGCAGGGAAGTGGACAGCTGCCTATGTGGGGGCTCTGGGCCTCTATACCTTTCTTATGCGGACTATTCCGGTATTAGCTCCGGCTCTGGCTGTCTCATCCTTAGGAGGGACGGAGATCTTCTTTAGCTTTCTTTCTGCGCTGTCAGGAGTGGTGCTGGCTGCCTGGGCTTACGGGGATAGGAAGCGCCGGAAACGAATTTTCCTGTGGGTTTCTGGGACTATATTCTTAAGCGTTTCCTTTCGTAGTGTTTGGATCTTTTTGGCTGGAATGGCCTTAAACAGCGGCGTGGCGATCGCTTTTCTAAAAAAACTGGATCCGTATGGGTTTTATGAAGAAAGCAAAGGAGCGTTGAAAGCAGAGAAGCATAGGAGTGCAAAGGGGTTCCTGCTTTGGACGTATTTCCTCCGGTATTTGTGGCAGCACAAGCATTATCTTGTGAATACAGGGATTCTGTGGGGCATTGCCGCAATTTTGCCTTTATGCTTGGGAGAGATAGAAGGAAGCCTTGCCCTGCCTATCGGCTATGCCCTTCTCACCTTAAATACGCCTGTCTGTATCCTTTTATCCGGAGATCCCGGTCTGGAACAGGCAGTGCGGATGCTGCCCGGCCAAAGGCGATGCTTTCTTCTTCCCTACGGTCTCTTTCTCGTTCTCTGCAACCTGGTGGGAGATCTGATTTTTTTCCTGAGCTTTTGTCTCCAAGGAAGCAGAGGGAGTGTCAGGGATCTCGGTTCGGCTTTGCTGTTTGCAGTTCTGGGAGCGTTTGGTTCCATAGGGATGGAGTGGTATTTTCCCATACGAGGTTGGAAGACCCAGAGTGAGCTTTGGCATCATCCCAGAAAATACATCGTGCCCGGGAGTCTTCTTTTGCTGGCCGGTCTTCTGGCTATATGGCTTTGAGGGCGGATTTTAAAGCTGTGTCCATTTCCGGGGATTGAAATACCGGAAAAAGTAGGGTACAATCAGAATATCAAATACAAAGGCATTACGGAACTGGAATGGAGGAAAAGAGATGAGAGTAGGTATTGCAGGTGCAGGCATGATTGTGCCTACCTTTTTGGATGCGGCGGCCCTGGTGGAGGAGATGGAAGTTTATGCCATCTTTGCAAGAAGAGAGGAAGTGAGAAAGGAATTCTGCGAAAAGTATCAGATTCCTGTGGGATATGATTCCTATGAGAAAATGCTGGCGGATCCAAAGGTGGATGTGATTTATGTGGCGCTGCCCAATAACCTTCATGCTTCCTTTGCAAAGGAGGCTCTTGAGGCCGGAAAGCATGTGATTCTGGAGAAGCCCTTTACCGTCACCTATGCGGAAGCGAAGGAGATTGCAGAGATTGCGCGCAAGAGGAGGCTGTATCTTTTTGAGGCTGTTACGAACCAGTACAATCCCAACTATGACAAGATGAAGGAGCTGCTTCCGAGGCTGGGCGACATCAAGCTGGTGGCTGTCAATTTTTCCCAGTACTCCAGCCGATATGACAATTTTAAGAAGGGCATTGTAAGTCCTTCCTTTGATCCGAAGAACGCAGGAGGTGCTCTCATGGATCTGAATGTCTACAATATCCATTTTGTGGCGGGTCTTTTTGGAAAGCCCGGGAAGGTTCGCTATTGTCCCAATATGGAGCGTGGCGTGGATACCTCGGGCATTCTTGTGATGGAGTATCCAGACTTCCAGGCAGTGTGCATTGCGGCTAAGGACTGCGGGGCGCCTCTTAGCGTCAGCGTTCAGGGAAATAAGGGCTTTTTTCACAGCGATTATGCCTCCAGTATTTTAGCTGAGTTTTCTTTTCAGGAAAATAAGTGTGAGCCGGAGGTTTACCATCTGGCAGACTGTCCTGAGCGGCTTTTCTATGAGCTTTTGACCTTTGCCAGGTATTATGAGGAGAAGGACTGGGATGCCTTTGATAAGAGACTTGATCACAGTCTTATGGTGATGGAGATTCTGGACGAGGCCAGAGATCCGAAGAATCAGGGGCTGTAGATGCATCATTCCATGGGAAAGGAGCAGTCACATGGGGTTTACCTGAACAGTACAGCTGCATATACCTTGTATAAGAGTGAAATGGCAAAGCCTTATTTTGTAGATAAGACAGCAATGCTGAAGGAATTGTTTCCGTTCACAGAAGAAGGAAGCAGTTACATTTGTGTCACCAGACCGCGGCGGTTTGGAAAGACTGTCACTGCCAATATGATTGCCGCCTTTTTTCGAAAGCCAATGATACGACGGAGCTGTTTTCCCACTGTGCCATAGCAGAGGAGGAAGATTATGGCCATTATCAAAATCAATATCCGGTGATTCATATTTCCTTTCATGAGCTACCGAAGCGCTGCGACTCTTACGAGGATTATATTTCCAGAATTGAAGAACGGCTGACACGTAATCTGCGTCAGGAATATCCTATGATGGAAATAGAGGAGGACGAGGCTGTCTGGGATATCCTCACGGATATTTATGGAAGGGATGAGAGGGCCAAGTTTGTATTTGTTCTGGACGAATGGGATTTTCTGTTTCATCAGGATTTTGCCGGGGAGCAGGATAAAAAGGCCTATTTGATGTTTCTACGAAATTTGCTGAAGGACCGTCCCTATGTGCGGCTTGCCTACATTACGGGAATTCTTCCTATTGCCAAGTATTCCAGCGGTTCCGAGCTGAATATGTTTGTGGAATATACCATGATTACGGAAGAAAGGTTTAGCGATACCTTTGGCTTTACGGAAAAAGAAGTGGATATGCTTTATAAGCGATATCGGAGGAATACGGAGCATGCCAGGGTTTCCAGAGAGGGGGTAAAGCAGTGGTACAATGGATATCATACCTTTTCGGGAGAGCTGCATACAATCCTCGTTCCGTTGTCTGTGCGCTGCGGAATAATAATTTGGGAAATTATTGGACATCGTCAGGGCCTCATGATGAAATTTATTATTATATTCAGAAGAATACGGCTGAGGTCAGAGATGATTGTGGTGCGAATAGTCGGAGCTAAGCCGCAAAGCCAGTAAAATCAAATGTTTACGGTTAGAGGGAAGTAATTTCAGATTAGGTAGTGTAAAAAAATTTGTGTTTCTGGAAGAAAATGTCTCCTTTTTGGTAAGAATTCTGATATGACAATTCTTATCGAAAAGGAGCATTT
>JAAVZL010000024.1 GCA_022791635.1 Lachnospiraceae bacterium | reverse complement strand
GTTGATACACCTAAAAATTCAGCAAATTGTTCTTGCGTCAATGATAATTCTTTTCTTTTTTCTCGGATAATATGATTGATTTTCATAGCCAACCTCCTTTGTAATTCTATAATGCCAGAGGGAATTTCAAGGCACAATGGAGTGATTATTAAATTTCTTGTTCATTAAATTAACCATAGGTTAAAACGGAATAGTAAGCTGGCTGTCTATCAAATTCTTGTGTGTTACTTTACCGCACATGAGCATTGCTTCTCTCCTCGCTTCATCTGCTTTTCCCAAGTCTTCACCGTCTGCTCCCGTAAAAATACAAGCATTGGCTCCAGATCCTGCCGGGTATCCCAGGCTTCCAATGCTTCAAAGTATTTTTTTCTGTCCTCCTCATGAATAATAACAGGCGGATGGTTATGAAGCACCAGAAAATAATTCATTGCCAGCCGTCCGGTGCGGCCGTTACCGTCCGCAAAGGGATGAATATTCTCAAACTTTGCATGGAAATAGGCGGCGGCTGTAAGCGCCTTCTCCTTTGGAATACTCACAAACTCTTCCAGCAGCTCTTGCATCTCCTCTGCAACATCCTCCGGAGGTGCACCAACCTCCTCTCTTCCGGTAACATAGTCATGAAGCTTGTACTGGCCGGGGCGCTCCCCCAACCGGTATCGTCTTGTATCATAAGTATTCTGTGTCAGCTTTTCCTGAAGCTCCTTGATAAATCCTTCATCCATCCCGCGTCTCTTCCCAAAAGCATCCAGGAACAGCTCATAGGCCTCTTTCCCGTTGTGTATTTCAAAAAGTGTACGCAGATCGCCGGTGTAAGAGGTAACACCATCATGCTCGAAAATCTCCCGTGTGTCGTGATAGGTGATTTTATCATTCTCTAACCTTCCGGAGTGGTAGGCAAAAGCAATACTGTGACCATTCAACGCCTCCGAAAGCTCTGCATCTGTTGTGATATTCCTTTTCTGCCATAAGGCAACAGCCTTTTCATAATCTGTCATAGCGCTCCTCCTTTCGTACAGGCTTTTCGGTCAGTCCTATTATACTATGAAAATAAGGATTTCGGATAAATTTTTTATATATTTTAGATGCGCTCTTTCCTTTCCGTCTCCATTGATCTCTTACACAATTTTCTTACCTTACATATTTTACAGTCGCTCTGCCCAATATTCAACAGCCTGCCTCAAAAACTTTGCACGCCCCGGAAACTCTCTGTCGTAGTACTGCCAGAACCGCTCATCTGCCACATACATGGCTGCAACTCCCTTATGAGCCTCCACTGTATACGTTTCCCAGGTCATGCAGAGCCATTGTCGATGCATAAGCACCAATTTTTTGACTTTTTTCACTATTAAGGCTTATTTTAGTCAAGGTAAATTCTTCCAGCTGCCTGAAAATCTCCTTTTCAAGCCCTTCAAACTGCTGCCATGCCTCCTCCGACATACCTTTCAGCTTCCGATTGGAAGCCTCCACAGAAGCCTCTCCATACTTTTCCCGGATTTCCGCGCCATACTGCACTTCATTTTCCCTTATGGCGTTCTCCTTAAAGGCCTCAAACCGCTCGCGATCACTCATTTCATAGTCTCCTTTCTTTGACAAAATCGTATGCTTTACCGTCCGAATCAAAGCATCCAGATGCTCCCTCTGGGCCTCCAGGTGGGCCAGATGCTCTTTTAAAGCCTGATCCACATCAAAATCCTTCTGGCTAATATCTCGTGGATCTGCTTTAAGCAAAATCCCCGCTCCCGGTAGAAGAGGATCTGCTGCAAACGCTCCGCCTCCTGCTCTCCATAAAAACGGTAGCCCGCCTCACTCACAGACAGAGGCTTCAAAAGTCCAATCTCATCATTTAAGTTAATAAAATTTTAAGAAATGATTGACAGTAAAAAAGGATTGTGCTAAAGTTAGCTCATAAATGAATAGATGAGGGATGTAACTCATTCTAAGATTTGAGGCATAAACCTGAAAAGTAATCTCCGGATTGCTTTTTGGGTTTTTTTGTGCCTAAAGGGAGGTTTCCATGAAAATCAGGAAAAAACTGAACAACAATGTAGTCATTGCCGTGAATAAAATGAACGTTGAATTCGTCCTGGTTGGAAAAGGAATTGCCTATGGAAAAACGACAAATGATGAAATTAAGACAGCAGAGGCAGAGAAGGTCTTTAAAATCCACGGAAAGGGCATCGCAGAAAAGCTTAGTAAAATTGTAGAGGATATCCCGTTGGAATACGTAAAGGTCTGCGACGAAGTAATCAACTATGCAAAAAGAGAGCTGAACGAAAATTTAAGCGAAAAAATTTACCTGACCCTAATCGATCATCTTTCCTTTGCCATTGAACGCCACAATGCAGGCATTGATATCAGCAGTCTTCTGAAATTTGAAATCAAAAAAATAGCTCCGGAGGAATTCCGTGTGGGGCTGGAGGCGCTGAATATTGTAGAAAAGCGCCTGCACATCCGCCTGCCCGACGACGAGGCCGTCTATATCGCCTTTCATATCCTGGATTCCAGAACCAAGGAAGATCCTTTTACCATAAAAAGCATTGAATTCGTGGCCAATATTATGAGAACCATCCGTTCCGAATATGAGATCAACTGCGACGAAGACTACCAGCCCTACAACCGCTTCCTTATCCACCTGCAGTATCTGGCACGAAGGATCTTTCAGTCGGACAAGGTACTGAAAATTGAGAACGATCTGTTCCTTTACCAGAAGCTCAAGGAAGAGCTGCCCGAAACTCACCGCTGTGTCTGCCTGATTGAGCAGAAAATCCGGGAGGACTACAACTTTACGCTGAATGAAAATGAAAAGTCCTATCTGATGGTCCACCTGTATCATTTGATCTCTTAAAGCAGAATTGCTTTGTAATAGAAACCGAAGGAGGTGACGCTGTGACAGCCATTCTTAGACCGCCCTAAGAAAGCTTCTTACATAAGGCGAAGCAAAAGCAGCCCATAACTACAGAAAAACTCTAAAAATCAAAGCATGGAGGAACTATGAACAACGAACAATTTATTAAGGATTTATTGCCATTGGTAGGCGGAAAAGAAAACATCAAAAAGGCAATCCACTGCCAAACCAGACTTCGTTTAACTCTGTACAATTACGATCTGGTGCAAAACGATGAGGTACGCGCCTTAGAGGGCGTCATGACCACCAAGGATTCTGCAGATCAGTATCAGGTCGTCATAGGCGAGAAGGTAAAGGATGTGTACAAGGAACTTTTGAAATACGGAAGCTTCAGCGGCGGGGACAGCACGGACACTTCCGGCGAGGCTCAGAAGGGCAACCACAGGAACCGCAATCCCATCGGCATCTTTGCGGAGACCATGTCCGCCGTATTCACGCCGCTGATTATCGCCATCTGCGGCTCCGGTTTAATGACCGGTATTCAGATTCTGCTCTTTAAGCTTGGGGTTATCCAGTCCGGAGATGCCGTTTACACAACTCTTGGGGTCCTCGGCGATGTTGCCTTCTACTTTCTGCCCTTCCTGGTTGCCACCAGCGCAGCCGATCGGTTTGAATGCAACAAATATATGGCCATCACCCTTGTGGGCGTATTGATGCATCCCACCTGGATGTCTCTGGTTACCGAGGAAGTAACTTCCGTACTGCTGTTTGGATTTATTCCCATCCGCCTGTTAAGCTATTCTTCCTCTGTGATCCCTCCGCTTTTGACTGTATACCTGCTCTCAAAGGCAGAGAAGCTTTTGACAAAGGTGATTCCCGCCTCCTTAAGCACCGTTCTCGTTCCGGCCCTGGAGCTTTTGATTCTGGGTCCCGTTATTCTGGTGCTGGTAGGTCCCTTCTCCCAGTGGGCCAGCGATATTCTGGCAAACGGCTACTTTGCCCTCTACGCCGTTGCAAGCATTCCGGCCAGCCTTCTCTTCGGCGCCTTCTATCCACTGATTGTACTGGCAGGCGTTCACTTAAGCTTTGTTCCACTGATGCTTGACAGCATTGCCAAAACAGGCGTAGACTATATTATGCCCTTAATGTCCATCGCACACTGTGGCCTGGCGGGTGCATCTCTGTGCATTTATATTAAAACAAAGAACCCGAAGTTCAAATCCGTGGCAGCTACCGGCGCTATCGTAACTGGCATCGGCCTCACGGAGCCCGCTCTGTACGGCGTCTGCCTTCCCTTAAAGAAGCCTCTTATCATTTCCTGCATCTGCAGCGGAATCGGAGGAGCCTTCTACGGAATCTTTAAGGTAAGCGCCCTGGCTCTTGGCTTGTCTCCCTTAGGCTCTATTCCCCTGTATTTCACAGACACCTTTGTCTACTGGGTTATCGGAGCCGTTCTGACCGCAGCTCTGTCCTTCGCAGGCGTGTGGATCTGGGGATATAAGCCCGGAGCAGAGGAAGTATTTCCGCAATATAAAGTAAAGGAGAATGCATAATGAGTAAAAGATATCTGGAATTAACACCTTCACAGCTGACCCATTTAACCAAAGAAGATTTCCTGGAGGGAATCCGTGCCTCTGAGGGGCGTGTTGTAGGCGCATACGTCTGCCCCCTGGCGCCCAATTACATTGAAAAGGTATCCAACGCAGAGCTTGTAGCTGCCTTTGGCGCAGACTACATTACCCTGGAGGGCTATGATCCGAGAGAGGTTCAGTTCCCGGGACTTCCTTCCAAAAATCCCGAGGATGATCTCGCTACCAAGGCGCAGCTTCAGGTAGAACTTGGACGCGGATACACCATCCCGGAAATCAAGCAGCTTACAGGAAGGCCTGTGGGAATGATTCTTCTGGTTCCCAGAGAAAATGAGGTATTCGGAGGCATTTACAAGGAATCTATTTACTCGAAGGAAATGATGGAGTACCTGATCAATGAGCAGTATGACTTTATCTGCCTGTGCGGATATGGCCAGGAGCCCTTAGTTCAGGCAGTTGCTGAGGCCAGCAGTCTCTTTAAGGATCGGATCGTAATTGAGGCGGGAATTCCTCACGGTCCCGGAGCCATTGACGGGGACTTCCCTCCCTATAACCTGAGAGAAATTGTAACTCCGGAGTTTGTAGGAAGACTGGCGCACGCAGGCGCCGACATCGTGGATATTCCTGCCGTGGACATTGTTCCCGGTTTCCACATGGACTATGTACGGGAGCTTGTGACGGAAATCCACAAGGAGCATTCCCTGGCGGCCTCCAGCGTGGCTCATTCCCTGGAAGCCTCCAGTAAAGAGGTGCTGGAGCGGATTATACTGGACAATAAGGTCTGCGGTGTGGATATGTTCAACGTTGCGGCCGGAGGCGTGTTTGAGAGCGTTACACTTCCGGAAACCATGAAGGATATCTGCATTGCCGTAAAAGGAAAACGGCATACATATCGGAGGATGGCTCAGTCGCCCCTTCGGTAAACAAAAAGGTGGGAATAACTATGTTTCATAAAAAGACAAAACCGGTGGTGTACGCCACCCAGACAGGAACCGTATATCCCATAGAGGAAAGTCCGGATCCCGTATTTGCAGAAAAGGTACTGGGGGACGGCGTTTTCATCCGCCCCACAGACGGGCATGTATACGCACCCATTGCAGGCAAAATCAGGCTGGTCGCGGATACCAAGCACGCCTATGGAATCCTTGGGGCAGACGGGCTGGAAATCCTGATTCACATTGGCATTGACTCCGTGGATTTAAACGGGAAAGGCTTTACCTCCCATGTAAAGCCCGGACAAAAGGTAAAGGCCGGCACCCTGCTGTGCGAAGCCGACCTGGAGCTGTTCCAAAAATCCGGAATTTCTGCAGATACCATGATTCTGATCAGCAACAAAGACCAGTTTAAGGTAATGGAGAAGGGCAGCAAGCCTGTAGCCGCTAAAGAGACGGAAATTTTCCGATACGAAAAGGGATAATACGCTTTTTTCAGAGACAATCAAAGAAGGAGGCCTCCGAAAGGTCAAAGGAATTGCTTTTCGGAAGCCTCTTTCTTATTTTCCGAGAGTAGACGCACTCTCCTATTTTCTTCGAACCGGATGGCGGATCACGGTCTTTAACCGCTCCGGCGCTGTTCTTCTGGGATCTCCCAGATAAATCTCATGATGAAACCGCCCTCCGGATAATCCGGGATTTCCTCTCCGAAAATCCGCCTCACAGCCCTGCTCTTCCACAAACTGCTCCAAAATCTCAATGGAAGCAGGCTCGTCGTCATAGGGACCCACATGAAGAAGCTGCGCGCACAAGCCCTCCTCATACCTTACCAGCTTCACCTCAGAAACGGGAAGCTCCGGCTTTTTCCGATGAAGCTCCTCTCTAGCCCAGACAAACAGCTCTTTTGTTACCTCATCCGGCTGACGGATCATAGAGAACCAGCAGAGAGCGTCTTTGTTTACCAGATTTTTCCCGTCAAATGCCCCATCCTCCTTGGTCCACCAGAGACCTTCCAAAGGCGGCACCACATAATTTCCTTCCCGGATCCCAGAGCCCTCCTCCAGAGACATTCCTTCCAGAACCTCTTCTGGCACCTTTCCAAATTTCAAATTCATCTTAATGCCAAAGGACATGCCGTAAAGAAGGCCTAAGGCGTCTGCATAGGCGGCAGAGGTATTGGGATTCCCGCGCCCCTCCACCATAAAAAATGTCATCTTTGGCACCTCAATCAGGGCCGGCTTCTTTTTGGGAAGATACAGATCCGGAAACTCTTTTCTATAATCTATTTTCTTACTTGCTGTTTTTTGTTCCATCTGCGGCCCCTTTCTTTTTCTTTGGCTTGGGCACAGGCAGCTCCCGGCAGGTTACCTGCACAAGCTCGGCAAGCCGTTCCCGATCCTCCAGCTCCTCAATGAGAAAATGCGGTTTGGCCCCGTGATAGGGAATCCCCTCCTCCAGATCGGGCATAAGCTTCCTTCCGCCCTCTGTGATTTTGAAAAACAACTGATCATCGCAAATGGTTGCAAAAAACTTTCCGTCGCAGTAGATTCCATATTCGCCGAACATTTTCCGGTACGTTATCTCCCCGGCTTCCCTGAGCTGATCCGCCACGAACTCAACAAATTCTAATTTGGACGCCATCCTGTGCCCTCCCGGCAGCCTCTTCCGCAAGCGGCAGAAAGAGGCTGTTTCCACTCGTTTTTTAAAATTATACCACAAAAAACATGACACTGTCTGTCCGGTTTTTAAGCTTTTCCGCTCTTCATCCGCAGAATCATTTTTATAGCTCCGGACAATACGCCTGCACAGGGCCAAATCATCCAGGTCCTATGCCAATCAAAGGTCCAGAAGCTGACACCCAGATAAAGGGCCGTCACCACGCACCAATAGATTTTCATGAAAGGCTTTTGACCCTGACGCTCCGGGGTAAATTCTCCCTCCTGAAGAAGAATCTGACAGGCGCCCCATTCCTCTCCTGCCCAGACATACAGAAACACGCCCACAGCCACCAATATCAGCATAAAATCCACGGCAATCACTCCTGCAAACTCATTCTCTCCCAGAAAGCTCATGACCAGGAAAATGGGAAGCACCGCGGTTATGCATAGAAAGGTCCCTGCCGCAACGCAGATCCGATAGTGCCCTGCCATTTCCTCCTGGCGTTTTCGAACGATTCCCTCCACACCGTATTGAAGGTGGAAACTGCCGTTTTTGAGATACTCATATCGCTCCATCCGGGAGCCCAACAACAGATTGCCAACCGTTGCCACACCTACGCTCAGAAGAAGTGCCACCAGGCCGATTCCTGCGGCCGCATCCTCGGAAAGCCGCGCAGTGGGAAGCTCTGTATATCCTGCAAGAAAAATCAAAAGCACCGGACAGAGGATGTACGCGGCAACGGAAAGCGCCTGAGGAAGAGCCTGCCGTTTCTTCTGCTCTATAAATGCATTTGCCTCCTCCAGAGACACTTTTCTCAACCGCTCTTCCGGTTCCTCCCCGGAGGTTGTGACTACCTCCGCCTGCTCCAGCTCTTCCTTTAACAGGTAATCCGTACTCACCTCAAAAATCTGACTCATTTTCAGTATCCGCTCCAGATCCGGGATGGCTGAGGCGCTCTCCCACTTGGAAACCGCCTGCCGGGACACTCCAAGCTGTCCGGCCAGCTCTTCCTGAGACCATCCGTGCTTTTTCCGCAACTCTGTAATCTTATCTGCCAATATCATAATTTACTCCATCCTTTTTATTTTCTATTTTCCGGTTCCACAATTTTGTACATGTACCTCTCCCCTTGGGTATGTGCTTATTTTAGGCCTTTTTTCGGTTGTCAACCACCAAGTGCGCTTGGAAATTTGTAAACCAAGGGTTGCAGTTTCTATAAATTTTACATATTTTTACATTTCCATGGTTTATATTCGAGCAGCCTGCTATTTGAAGCCTGCATTCACTCTTCGATTATACAAACCATTTCTTCCAAAAGCAATGTTTTCATTGACCGCAAATAGGTTCTGCTTTAAAATAGTATTTATGTTATTGCGATCATTCTATTTTGAGACAGGAGTATTTGTTTATGAAATCATCACAAGATCTGCGAGCGAATCTTCGCTCCATCGACCACCGGAGTTATCCGGCCTATAAAGACCTGAAGGGACAGTACGACTTTGGAAGCTTTGTCCTTTCCATTGATCATGTACAGGGGGATCCCTTTGCCTCCCCCTCACGGCTTTCGGTTCTCGTATCCGGAAAGAAGGCGGGCTTTCCGGCGGAATACTATGATACCTACCCCAAGCGTATTACTCTGCAGGATCACCTGACCCGGCTGTTCGCCGCACAGCTTTTGGCCGGCAGCAAGCAGGCCAAGGGCTCCGGAAAAAGCGGTCTTCTGGGCGCCTCCCGCTGCGGACAGGAGGTCTTAGAGCGCACGGCCTGCCGGGTCCAGGAGGGCAATGTAACCCTGCGCTTTGAGGCCGGATTTCCGGCCAGGGGGCGGACCATCGATGCCAGGGAGCTTGAGAAGATGCTCTTCGACATTCTGCCGGACTGTGTTCACGCAAGCCTCTATTTCCAGAAGATCAACAAAAACCGCCTAAAGGCGGCCATTGAGCTCTGTGAAGATCAGCAGTATATCCGGCAGCAGCTCCCGGCTCTGGGGCTCTGCGCCTTTCTTGCCAATGGCTCCGTTCTGCCCCGGCAAAGCGGCGTCTCCGACCGGCCCATGCAAGAAGCCGTAGCCTTTCAATCGCCTGCCTCCATGGAGGTTACCCTCGACCTTCCCAACCGGGGACCTGTAAAAGGCATGGGAATTCCCAAGGGCATCACCCTCTTTGTGGGCGGCGGCTACCACGGAAAATCCACTGTTCTCCAGGCTCTCCAGTACGGCGTCTACAATCACATCGGCGGCGACGGCCGGGAGCTGGTCATCACAGACGAGAGCGCCTGGAAGCTGCGCTCCGAGGACGGAAGAAGCGTAACGGGCGTGGACATTTCTCCCTTTATCCGGCAGCTTCCGGGACGCAGAGACACCCGGAGCTTTTCCACGGAGGACGCCAGCGGCAGCACCTCCCAGGCGGCCAACCTGATGGAAAGCATGGAGAGCGGCAGTACGCTGCTTCTCATTGACGAGGATACCTCTGCCACCAACTTTATGATCCGCGACAAGCTGATGCAGCAGGTAGTGGCCCCGGAGGAGGAGCCCATCATTCCCTTTATTGAGCGGGTACGCAGTCTCTATGAGGACTTTGGCATTTCTTCCATCATTGTGGCCGGAAGCTCCGGCTCTTATTTCCACGTAGCCGATACAATCGTTCAGATGAAGGAATATGTGCCCTATGATATTACAAAGCGCGCCAAGGAGGCAGCGGCGGCATTCCCCGTATTTTCCGCCAACCAGGATAAGTTCCCCGCCTACTCGGCCAACCGCTGTCCCCGGGCAAATGCCGCCGTGAAGCGGGACGACCGGCTGAAGCTCAAAGCCATGGGCACCCATGAGCTCCTTCTGGGACGGGACGCCGTGGAGCTACGCTACCTGGAACAGCTTCGGGACGGGGAGCAGACCATGGCACTGGCCTACCTTCTGAAATACTTACAGCTTAAGGCCATGGACGGGAGAAAGAATATGGCGGATCTGGCCGACGAGCTGGAGGCTCTGCTGAATGGTCAGGGGCTTGAGGGGCTCTTTGAACGGGGAGACGTGCGCTCCTCACTGGCCCGTCCCAGGAGGCAGGAGATTCTGGCCTGTGTGAACCGGTATCGGCAGCTGATTGTGTCATAAAACCGCAGATAAGAGCAGCCGTTTTCTGTACAGATACGGCTGCTCTCAAATTTTATTTTATTTAATTTGCCTTTACCTCTTCCGGAACCGTAATCTCCGTTACACCGTTAAAGTTGGAGCAGGTCATGCGGGTCACCATCTTCGGAACGCTCATGGACATCCCCTCTCCCTGCTCACCCATGGCTTCTACGATACTGCTCATCAAAAGGTCCATGGACGCTGTCATATCGATCTCATATCTGACCGGATAAAGAGTAGCCTCATCAATCCACAGATCCACAGAGAGCGGCTCCAACTCATCCAGCATACTCTCTATTTGGCTGGTGTCGATATTCAGCTGGCTGACAGAATCTAAAGCGCCGGAGGAAAGCATCAGCTGCTTCATCTCTTCCCCTGCGATAGTTCCCGTATATTTGTATGCATTGGCGCCGTTTATTTCCTCCATTCCGTTTTCCTGGAAATCATAGTCGCCATACAGATAGATAGCCATATCCGTGCTGTAATTATACTGATCTGCATCCGTCTCGGAAATCCTCTGAGACTGCCAGCCGTCACCGGTATTTACATATGCCACACAACCGTCCTCCGTATTTTCAATATACAGACTCGTGGCTGCGGTTTCTCCGCTGACCTCCACTGTCATATCCATCTTTAGCTCCAGAGGCTCATAGATACAGCTCACATCCATTGATGTAACGCTCTCCGCATGCTGCTCCTCCCCATTGTTGTTGACTACCATATCCATCTCCATCTCAACTAAGGTATCCACACTGGTGATGGAATCCAGGTTCTACCTGGCAGCCTCAAAAGGATCCTTCTCTTCCTCCGGCGCCTCTGCCTCTTCAGAAGCGTCATCAGCCATATCCTCCTCTGCCTCCACCCGGGCAGGTCCCTGGGTCTCGCCGCCTTCTGCCTTGTCGTTTCCGCACGCTGCCAACGATATGGACAGTGCCATAGTCAGAAGCAGTGCGATAAGTCTGTTTCTCTTCTTCATAATCCTCTCTCCTTTTTTTATTTATAGAACAGATAGCTTTTTTAGTATACCTCCTCCCATCATAAAAAAGTAAGGCTCATTCCACAAAAAAATTGTTGACAAATCCCCTCTCCTGTGCATATAATACCAGTAACGCAATATAAGTGAAACCTGTGAAGGAGAAGAGTAACTGACAGAAGCGGATCTACAGAGAGCTCCCGGTGGTGGGATGGGAGCGTGAGGCAGTCGGTGAATGGGCTTCGGAGGGCAGCTTTGAACGAAGGGAGCAAGGACTTCCAGTAGGGGCTGACGGGACCCCACCCGTTATCCATCGGGGCACGTATGATGGTACGTGTAGCGAGTGGACATTCCACAGGGAATGTCAATTTGGGTGGTATCGCAGAAGTTTACGCTTTTGTCCCATGTATGGGGCAGAAGCGTTTTTTATGCACACGGGCGCACGGCGCACGAGTAGGGAAAGTCTCCCCTCCTCGATGGCACCAGAGTGCATATGGAACCTGATTCTGGCAAAACAGGATCCCTCATCTGCCACCTAAGCAAAAAATCTCGTAAAAGAAAAGGAGAAAAAATTATGAAAAAGATGACTATGAAAAAATTACTGGCTCTTGGATGCGCTTTCGTGCTTGCCTGCTCTATGCTGGGCTGCTCCGGCAAAGCAGAAGAACCTGCCGCCCCGGAAGAGGCAACGGATACGCCTGCCGACACAGATGCACCGGAAGGCGAAGCTCCCACGGAAGCCAAGGATTCCTACCAAATCGCAATCGTAAAGCAGATGGACCACGCCTCCCTGGACGAGATTGCAAACGCAGTAGCCGCAGAGCTGGACGCCATCGCCGCCGACAAGGGCATCACCATTTCCTACGAAATCTACTCCGGACAGGGCGATCAGTCCACCTTAAAGCAGATTGGCGATCAGGTAGTAGGCGACAAAGTGGATGCCATCATCCCCATTGCAACTCTGGCCGCCCAGGTTATGGCCACATGTGCAGAGGATTCCAAAACTCCTGTGATCTTTGCCGCCATCTCCGACCCTGCAGAAGCGGGGCTGGTAGACATTGACTATGTGACGGGAACCAGCGATGCACTGAACACAAGCTTTATCATGGATATGATGTTTGCACAGAATCCGGACATTCAGAAAGTAGGACTCTTCTACTCCCTGTCCGAGGCTAACTCTACAACCCCCATTGCAGAGGCAAAAGCCTATCTGGATGCCAAGGGAGTTGCCTACACAGAGCAGACTGCAGCCACCAACGACGAGGTTATCGCAGGCGCCTCCTCTCTCATTGCAGAGGGTGTTGACGCTATCTTCACTCCTACCGACAATGTGATTATGGCCGCAGAGCTTGCCATCTATGAGGATCTGGCAGAGGCCGGCATCCCCCACTACACGGGAGCAGATTCCTTTGTCCGCAACGGCGCCTTCACCACCTGCGGCGTCAATTACACAGACCTGGGAACGCAGACCGCAGACCTGGCCTTTGACGCCATCACAGAGGGCATGGATGGAATGGAAGACTTCTATCTGACAGAGGGCGGCATCATCACCGTAAATACGGAGACCGCTGAGGTTCTCAACATCGATTACTCCGTATTCTCCGATATGGGTGAAATCGTTGAAGTTATAACTACCGAAGATTAATTGATAAGCCCACGCAAAAGAACCCATATTTATAGAAGAAACTCGTTTATCCTGTCATTGAGGGCTATCGCAAAATCAGATGGCCCTCAATGCTGCTTGTAACTCCGTATATCATTTCAAAAAGGGAGAACTATCGTGCCGTACATTACTCAAACAGCCCTGGAGCTGGGCTTTCTCTATGCACTGGTAGCCATGGCTCTGTTTCTAAGCTACCGGATTCTCGATATCGCAGACCTGACCACCGACGGCTGCTTTGTCCTGGGCTCCGCCGTATCCGTCACCATGGCTGCCTCCGGACATCCCGTCCTGGCTATCCCGGCCGCCATGCTTGCCGGAATGGCCGCCGGCTTTGTAACCGCCTTTCTTCAGACAAAGCTTGGCGTTCCCTCCATCCTGGCCGGCATCGTCACCAATATGGGTCTCTACACCATCAACCTGATGGTCATGGGCTGGAGCGCCAACGTAAGTCTTCTGAAAACCGAAACCATATTTACCATGTTTGAGAACGCCGGCATCGGCGGCTCCTGGCACGAGGCCCTGCTGGCAGGCCTGATCACCATCCTCATGGGAGTCCTGCTGCTTCTATTTCTGGGCACCCGCCTGGGACTCTCCGTCCGCGCCACCGGAGACAACCTGGACATGGTGCGGGCCTCCTCCATCAACCCGGCCTTCACCATCACCGTAGGTCTCTGCCTTTCCAACGCCATGACCGCCCTGTCCGGCGCCATGGTCGGTCAATACCAGAACGCCGCCGACATCAACGGCGGTACCGGCATCGTAGTCATCGGTCTGGCCTGCCTGATCATCGGCGAAACCGTCCTGGGACGCCGCACCCTCGTCAAGGGCGCTATCGCCGCCGTCATCGGCTCCGTCATCTACCGCCTGATCTACGCCATCATCCTCTACACCAAAATCATGCCCGTCCAGGGCCTGCGGCTCATTACAGCCATCGTCGTAGCCCTGGCCATCGCATTCCCTACCATCAAAAACTGGCTTCTCTTCCAGAAACGAAAAGCCGCAGCCCGGAAAGGAGGCAACTAACATGCTAGACTTAAAAAACATCTCCAAAACCTTCAATCCCGGCACCGTCAACGCCAAGACAGCCATCTCCAACCTGTCCCTCCATCTGGACCCGGGAGACTTCGTCACCATCATCGGATCCAACGGAGCCGGCAAATCCACCATGTTTAACGCCATAGCCGGCGCCTTCTATGTAGACGAGGGCTCCGTCATTCTGGACGGAAAAAACATCACCTTCCTCCCGGAATACAAGCGCAGCCACTTTATCGGCCGCCTCTTCCAGGACCCCTTAAAGGGCACGGCTCCCACCATGACCATCGAAGAAAACATGGCCCTGGCCTACCTGCGCAACACCGAAGGAGCCTCCCCCTTCACCCGCATTTCCAAAAAAGACAAAGCCTTCTTCCGGGAACAGCTCTCCCTCCTGAATATGGGCCTGGAAGATCGTATGAAACAGCCCGTAGGCCTCCTCTCCGGCGGCCAGCGCCAGGCCCTGACCCTGCTCATGTCCACCATGGTCCCCCCCAAGCTCCTACTCTTAGATGAACACACCGCCGCCCTGGACCCCGGCACCGCCGAAAAAGTCCTGAACCTCACAAAAGACATCACCACCCGCCACCACATCACCTGCCTCATGATCACCCACAACATGAAACAGGCTCTGGACCTGGGCAACCGCACCCTCCTAATGTCCGACGGCAGCATCGTCCTTGACATTAAAGGAGAAGAACGCTCCACCCTGTCCGTAGAAGACCTCTTAACCCGCTTCAAAGCCGGCACCGGCAAAGATCTGGACAACGACCGAATCCTCCTCTCAGATTAAGCTAACAATAAAATAAATAAAAATCCCCACCACCCATGCGCCCAACGTCATTAAGTTAAGCCCTGAAAGGCTTAACTTAATGACTTTTCACCCTCCCAAAACGTAAATGGGGATGTCGCAAAATAAGACAGCAGCCTTTTCCGATATCCAGTGTCCGGCTGTTCACGCACGCCTGTCTGATATTGGCGAACTAACGTCCAAAGCCTCCCGCAGGCAAAGCATCAAAACGTTAGTACGACAAGAGCAGACAGGTGTGCGTGAGCCGTCCGAACACAGGATATGGAAAAGGCTGCTGTCTTATTTTGGGACATCCCCCTCACTCACTGCCTCTTATACTCCCTCCCCAAATAATAATTCACCTTAAAAAACACCAAAACCAGCCAATAACACAAATTATAACACCCATTTCGCATCAACCAAAGATAAATCCGAATCGACAAGGACAGCTTATCCATCGTATGCCCCTCCAGAGCCTCCCGCACCTTGGGATCCTCACAGATCCCCCTCACATTCGCCGTCACAGTCCTTCTCCCCGCCCTATAATTCCGATAAATCTCATTCTTAATTGCCAGCACCGTCATACTCAAAAAATCATTCCGAATCTGCTCCGAAAAATCATACCCCCCCTTCTTCTCACTGATAGTCAAAAGCCGTTCCGCTAAAAGCTTCACCTTCTCCATATACCCGCTGTCATACTTCCCCGTAATCGACTTCTGATTAATCCAATAATGATAAGGATAAAACCCCTGCACCACACAAAGCTTCTGCGCATCCAAAAACACCGGAAACGTAATCTGCATATCCTCCCCCAAAGACACCCGTTCCTCACAAAACTTCATATTCCGCAGAAGCATCTCCCTGCGAAAAAGCTTCGTCACCCGTGCAGGCTGTAGGGTACGCCCAAAAAAGCAGCCGTCATTAATCAAAGAAGGAAACAAAGCCTCCAAATCCTCCCGATCATAAACCTCCTTTTTAAAATTGGAAATCTCCTCCCGCCTGGGGATCTTCGGATCCTCAAAATCAAACACCAGCCCACAGACCGCCACATCCGCATCCTCCCGAAGGGCCGCCTCCAGCATCCGCTCATACATATCGGGATCAATCCAGTCATCACTGTCCACAAACCCCACATAGTCTCCCAAGGCCAGCTCCACCCCCGCCTTCCAGGCAGAAGTCAGCCCCCCATTTGCCTTGTGATGCACCCGAATCCTGGGCTCTCTCTCCCCATATTGATCACAGATCCCCCCAGACCCATCCGTAGACCCGTCATCCACCAGAATAATTTCCAGATCTGTGACCGTCTGAGCCAGAATACTGTCCACACACCGCTTCAAATAAGGCTCCACATTGTAAACCGGAACCACCACGCTGATTTGATAATTACTGCTTTCCATTTTCACTCTTCACCCGATCCAACAATTTCCGATACACCCCAGGACATGCAAGAAACAGTCGGTAGCCAATCTCCGTCCGCAAGGGAAATTTCCCATAAGGCTTCACCCGCTTTAAGCCCTTACGCACCAATTCCGCAATCCACCTCTGCTCCTTGTCACTTCCCGGCAGCTCGTCCTTCATTCCAAAGTAAATATCAATACTCCCGTCCGCAAAAGCCTGCAAAGCCGAAACCATCAGCTCCGAATATCCCCACTCCTCAAAAAAATCAATCCGCTCCGCCCCCGCCTTCACCCAGTCCAGCCGCCTGGGATTAAAGCCTCTGGTAATGCTGGAGGGCGTCACAAAATATCCATAGAGAGAAACATCCACATAAGCCGCCCTGCGCACCTGATGGTAAATCCGATAGGTCGTCGCCTCATCTTCATGAATCCTTCCCAGAGGATAACGGATACTCTCAAACAGCTCCCGCCGATACAGCTTGTTCCAGGCCACCACAAAGTAAGCCCCGTCCGGAATATAAAGATTCCCCAGCATCTGCCGTCCGGTAAAGATTTTTATCTCCCCGCTTCCACGCTCCGGAATAGCCTCCCCCTTCACATACTCCCACCGGCAGACGCTCATATCACTGTCCGTCTCCACGCAGGCTTTGTAAAGGCGCTCCAAAAATTCCGGGGAAAGATAATCGTCGGAATCCACAAAAGCCAGATAGCGCCCCCCGGCCCGCTCAATCCCGGCGTTTCTGGCCCCGGACAGGCCTGCATTTTTCTGGTGAATCACCTGTACGCGCTCATCCTGCCCCGCATACGCATCACAGATAGCCGGACAGCCATCGTCAGAGCCGTCGTCCACCAGTATGATCTCCATATTCTCATAAGTCTGAACCAGCACCGAATCCACACAGCGCCGCAGATAGGCTTCCACCCGAAAGACCGGGATAATCACCGATATCAAATCTTCCATTTTCATTTTCTTCTCCCAAAGCTCTAAGCACGCACCATCCGTACCACCAAGGAGCGAAGTACGCTCAAAAGATATGCTCCCTTCTTCCATCCATGCCTGATACAGAAATGAATCAGCCGGTAATCAAGAGCCGTAAGAGCTGCATTTCTTCCCGCCCTCCGAAGCTCCGGATCGTTGCAGTAGGAAGCTATAACATCCAGCTTTTCCTTTCTGCTCCGGCTGTGATCAAAGGGCATGCTCTCCACATCGTCCAGCACCTCCTGAATCAGCCGGGCGTTTATCACTCCGCTTTCATCCTCCTGCCCTGCCAGCTCCTCATAGAATCTTAAGGCCTCCCGCCAGATTCTTTTGGCCAGCGCAAGCTTGTCGTCCCGCTTCCTACTGGAGAGAGTTTGGCCTGTGTCGTTCTGGATATAGTGGTAAAGGGGCTTCTGCACGATGGCAACGTCTCCTTTGGCCCGGCGAAGATAATCCAAATTGAACAGAAGGTCCTCTCCCAGGCTTAAGCTCTCGTCGAAGCTTCCGGCAAGACTTTTCCGGAACAGCTTATTCCAGGGCATGTTTAGATAGCCCTGACCGTAGAGTGCAAGGAAGCTTTCGGCTCCTGTCCACGTCTTACAATCCGGGATCTTTTCCACCAGTCTTCCCATGTAATGGTGATGATATCCACAGATCGCCAGATCTGCCTCCCCTAAGCTGCGTAGGAGCTGCTCTGCCATGTCCGGATCTGCAGAGTCGTCACTATCTACAAAGAGCAAAAGCTCGCCCTTTGCCTCCCGGATTCCGGCATTTCTGGCGGAGGAGACGCCGCCGTTTTGCTTATGGATGACATGGATTCTGGAATCCTCTGCCGCCAGCTCGTCGCAGATATCGGGGCAGTGATCCGGGGAGCCGTCGTCTACCAGGAGGACTTCGATGTCTTTTTCTGTCTGGTTTTGTAAGGATTCCACGCAGGGGCGGAGGGTTTTTTCACTTTTATATACTGGGACGATGATGGTTATCATTTTCTTTTTTTCCTTATTGTAAGGCGGACGCTTGCAGAAAGAGAGCATCTGCCCCTGCTCCGCCTGAAGGCTAACACGCCTGGGCAGATGTTCTCTTTCTGCAAGCTGGCACTCAATGTGAGTGGGTCAGCTTCTTTTTTATCATTTTAAGGACCATTCTTCGTTCGTTGGCTCGGAGTACGATGAGGAAGTTTACCACCAGGGCCAGGATTCCTGCTGCTATTCCCACTGCGAAGAGCTTTATCCATCCGTCTATTTGAATTAACAGCCGGAAGGGAAGGGCTACCAGGCAGATGGCTCCGATGGATGCCAGGCCTAACAGAATATCTCCATAGAAGGTGTACCATTTTACCTTTAGGCAGCGGGCAGCGTATATGGGGGTAAAAATCAGGTTGCGCAGGATTCCGTAGAAGGTGCTGACGCCTGCTATTGCGTAGATACCTAAGCTCGTAGTCTCCAGCAGAATAAATACCGTGGCTGTGGTGAGGATTCCACTCAGAAGGATTACCACAGAATTTAGTTTTACGCGTTTAGTTATCAAAAATACATGGTAGAGTACCTGGATACTGGCGCTGACAAAGAGGGTGCCTACATTCAGGAGGGCCAGAATGTAGAGGGTTTCCGCGTCTTGGGTCTCTCCTATCCAGAGCTTAAAAAAGCTTTTGCCGAAGACAGTGAGAAAAGCGATGGGGATGCTGATAAGAAAGATCATGATCCGGTCTGCGCTTGCTATGATCTCCAGAAGCTGTTTCTTGTCTTCTTTGGCGTAGGCTATGGTCATCTGGGGATTGAACACGCCGGCTATGGTTCCCATGAGATTAGAAATTACAGTTGGAACCTGAGTGGAGATGGAGATGGTGGTCATGGCGGCGGCACTGATCATAATGTTGGCGATGGAGGTGCTTAGGCCATCCAGCAGAAGCTGGCCCAGACGGGTGATGGAGTTCCAGGCGCCCAGGGCTACCAGCTCTTTGACTTTTGCCCAGCGGAAGTTTTTCCGCTTGATTTCCATGTCCGGCAGGAGGCGCTTGGTGAAGATCAGGTTGGCCGCTGCCTGGATGACTGTGGAGGCAACGGAAGCGCAGCCTACATACCACAGGTAGGGACGGAAGAAAAAGTAGGCGATAAAAAGTACCGCCAGACGAGTAAATTCCCCTAAGATGGTGGCGATGGAGCTTAGCTCCAGCCGATCCTTGCTGTAGGGCGCTACGCCGAATACAGAGGTAGTGATGCTGATGAGAAAGTTTACAAAGGTAAAGAAAAACAGCATCTGCACGTCCGGAAGACTGGCTTCTGCCGGCACCTGGAAGATCTGTCCCAGGTAAACCACCACGAACATGGCCGGAAGCATAAATACGATTGCCATGAGCACATTGGCGAAGAATACGGAGGAGAAGTATTGACTGGCTTCTTCCCTGTCGTTTCGGTGAATGTGAATGGTAATAAAACGGCTTGCCATGGTATTTAAGGCCGACACGATGATCTGGGCTGCCTGTACGAATTTATTGGCAATGTCTGTAAAGCCGAAGGAATTGGGAATCATTCGGTCAATGATGGGTAGCAGAATAAAGCCCAGCAGCATGTTGACTGCGAAGGCCATAAGCTGTGCCGTCATATTGATTGCAACTCGTCTTTTATTCATCGTTTGCTCCTACTATGCCCCAGTCTTGTGTCCGGAAGAATTTTTCTAAAGGATCAGGACTGCTTTGATTAGATACATCACGGCCAAAAGCTGTCCTATAAAGCCTGCGTACATCAGTCCCCGGTCGATGGATTTCTCATACATCAGGCGGCTGTTGCGGCCGGTAAGGGAGAGGGCCAGCATAAAGGGGATAAAGTAGCGTCCCTGCACGCCTTCAATGGATATGTGATCCCGAGGGGTCCAGGTCAGCAGCATACCGGCCAGGATAATGCCGGTGCACATGAGACAAATCAGACTCACCCACCATTTATGCCAGGTCTTTACATAGAAGGGCTCCTCTCGGGTTTTCAGCACCGAGAGAATCAGCAGCAGGAGGAACAGCATGGGAACTACTTCCGAGATCTCGATCTCCACCCATCCCATCTTCTGTCCTGCCAGGGATTCCAGATAGAAGGCGGTTTTATCGCTGATGGTATTGGCCAGAATCCGCACCAGCTCCAAGGGCTGGCTCAGGAAATAGCCAATGGTGTAGCCGGCCGTGGTGGAGGAGCCCACTGTGGCGGTAGCCTCTGTGGTGGTGGCAATGTAGTTGACTGCCACTGTGTTTTTATTCAGAAAACTCAGCACCGGAAGAGTGCAGAGTCCCGCTAGGCAGATTCCCCGCACACGGTTTCCGCCCAGCTTCCAGGCCGGTATCAAAAAGGCCAGAAGACACATAGGAAGGTAAATGCCGCTCTTTCCGTAGATAAAGATGATTCCCAGGATTCCCAGGATCAGGATGTCCTTTGGTTTCACCGGCTCGTCGTTGTAGGCCAGGGCAATGCACCAGCAGGTGTACAATAGGATGGTGCCTGTAATCACGGCATCGTAGGAAAAGGAGGTGCACTGCTGCAGGTTCATGGGCAGAATTGCCAGCAGGAATAGGGTCATCTTTCCAAAGGGAAGCTTTTTCATCCCCAGGTAAACCATGCAGGCAAAGAACAGAAGGCTGCACCAGCGGGCCAGCAGCAGCATGGGAACCGTGCCCAAATGCAGCAGGCGGGCCAGCGTCATGCCAAGGACTGCAGGCAGATAGAGGATCATGGGAGCCTCC
The DNA here is from genome assembly GCA_022791635.1 of Lachnospiraceae bacterium. Classification (GTDB taxonomy): domain Bacteria; phylum Bacillota; class Clostridia; order Lachnospirales; family Lachnospiraceae; genus Laedolimicola. The sequence goes on along the minus strand of JAAVZL010000024.1, from coordinate 45,048 downwards.
GTGTTGGCCGTAGCCTCCGCCTCCACCAGGCGGTCATCCTGAACCATGGTGAACAGGCCGTCGTAGATATTCTTGTAATTGGTCAGGCTTGGCTCTGAGGTGAAGTCAAGCTCTGTGTCGTCCGCCCGCTTGAGACATTTGTTTTCTCCTATCTGGGAGATCCCAAGGAGGGTGTTGGAATGTCGGTAGGACATGTCAATGTGATACTTTTCATCCGGCGTCATATAGGGCACCAGGATAAAATTGTAGATCACGCCCAGGCACAAAATCGTGAAGAGGAAGACCTTCTCGATTCTGCATCTTCGAAGAAAGGCCAGGTAGTAGAAGCCTGCGCTCATGGCCTCAAAGAAGAGGAACATGACGAAAAAGTATTTTTTCAGGAAGAGGTTGAAATAGGTGTGAGCGTTCATGCTCAGACGGTTTTCACTCTCCTCTTCGCCGATATAGAGAGGATTCTCCGGATAGTAGCCCTCCGGGGTCACAATCAGCGAAAGGCCGCTTCCCCAAAGCTCCTCTGAGAACTTAAGACTTACCTCATAGGTATGGCCTTTGATTCCGCTCTGGGAGCGGTCGAAAATGAGTCCCATATATTGCCCGTCCAGCAGGGAGGAGGCGGGTATCTGGGCCTCGCAGAGCAGCTCCTCGCTGGAGGTATCCCGAACCTGGGCAAAGACGGTTCCCTCCGGCACAAAGCCCTCTGCCAGATCCATCCGAACTCCCAGGCCCACCAGAGTCTCTTCCTCTGTGGTATAATACTGTACCAGCTCCTTTGTCTCCTCTGTCACCGGTAAGAGCTTGTTGTTATCCCGCATCACCACCACTCTGTGGGTGCTGTTCATGGCCTTTCGTATCTGCCCGTCGTACACATAGAAGAACAGCAGGGCCACCAGGAACAGCAAAAAGCCCATACCGATCCACAGACGGTATTTTGGGTACAGGGCTAAGAGCTTTAAGCGTAAGGCTCCCGCCCTCTTCCCAGGCTTGTCCTTCGGGGGCGCTTCCTGCTTTCTTCCCGATACCAGATACAGCATACCGCCCAAGAGCAGCAGCATTAGGGTAGTAAGCAGGGGATTCTTTATATAATGAACCTTGGTTTTATAGACGGCATTGTAGATAAGGTTTCGCTCCAGAGCCTGTCCGTTCTCAAAGGAGGCTCCCTTTGTCTCGGTCTCCGTATTCAGCCACACAGAGGGTCCCTTCTCCACGTCCTCCCCTGTGATAACGAGCGTAAGCTCCCGCCCCTTTGGGGCCTCCTCAAAGGACACGCCCCAGAAGGCCTCTGTCTTCAGATCCGTAAGCTCATAGACCTCCTCTGCCAAAAGGCTTTGGCTTTCCTTGTCATAGGCCTGAATCCGTACCCTTCCCCCGTCAAATATCTGGTTATTGTCCGTAAAATAAAAAGAAATCTGGCCAAGAGCCTGTTCGTCCGCAGGATAGTCAAATCTCCATTCTGTCTGTTCTGTAAGGGCTTCTGTCTTAAGCCTCAGGGAGGGCTTTCCGATTCCCTCCAATCCCCGGGGCTCCAGTTTTTCGTGAGGTATGATTACGGACACAGCGAAATAGAGCATGCAGAGCACTGCATACCCTATCGCCCATTTTTTCCTATTCACCAAGGCCGCTCTCCACAGCTTCTACCATGGCCGCAAGAGCCGCTTTCTCGTCCACACCCTCACAGATGAGCTCTATCTCATCGCCGGACTTGACGCAGGCTCCCAGCACGCTCAGCACACTCTTTGCATTTGCCGTTGTATTCTCAAATGTAAAGGTGATCAGCGCCTTAAACTGCATAGCCGTCTTGCAGAGAATCCCTGCCGGCCTTAAGTGCAGCCCTGTTGGATTTTGAATGACTACCTTCTGACTTACCATATGAAAACCTCCCATTCTCTTTTTCGTGTCTCAATGATTACTGTTATTATTGCCGGCGGCAGTGCGTTTTACCAGCTTGAATTCCACCTGGACCTCCTGCATGAGGTCGTAAACCTGGGGAAGCTCCACCTCAAGAGCTCTGGTATAGGTTCCCGCCTTGGAATAGGTATCCAGATCAAGGCTTACGGCAATTTGATCCTCCTTAAGCTCCCCAAGCTCTGCACTGGTTCCCATGACTACAATTTCGACCTCGCTAAGCTTGCCAAAGTCTATCTGCAATCCCCTTGGTTCATTCCGAAGCTCAATCTCCTCCACCGGAATGCGGATGGTCTTGCCCTGCTTCTTCTCCAGGGTTACCTCCACGGCCACGGAAGCATCCTTCTCATTTCCCAGTCGGATGTTCTCCGGCAGATATTTGGTCACATCCACATTGATCTGTGTATCCTCTGTGATACCGTCTATGTTCACAGCCTCACCCGGTATGGTAATTTCTCTTAAGTCTGCAATATCCTCCTCGGTTCCGGCAATCTCCAGGGTCTCCGGCTTGAAGGTAAGCTCCTTAAAGCTGTAGCCGTCCCCGGGCGTTCCCGTATAATCCACCCGCAGGCGTACCGTCTTCTTCTTATACATGGTCACATGAACGTTCATGCCCGTGGTCTTTCCGTTGTACTCCAGATAGGTGGTATCAATCTGCCTGTTATTGCGATCCAGGATTTTGATGGCGCAGTTCTTTATCTGATCCGTGGTAAAGCCGGTGACGTTCAGATCCACCTCCACCCGGCCAATCTCCGCAATCACGGAAGCCGGACCGCTGATCTGGATTAGGCTCTGTTCCGGCACGGCCGTTCCCACCTTATAGCCGTCGCCCTCCGTGCCGCTCTGATTGACCACCACGTTAAACTGATCGCTTAAGGCATCTTCAATGCTGATCACCACATTTTCCCGGCTTTTCGTAATATCCGCAGTCCGCACATTCCGGTCACTGCAGACAACCTCAATACCTACCAGATTGTCAAGCTTAATATTCTTCTCCATATCGGCGGTAGCCGTAAAGTCCTCTGAGGAAAGCTTCTGCAGCACGGACCGCTTGGCCTGCACCCGCACGCTGATGATATCGCTGTTATCCTCAATTCGATAAACCTTGTCCTTATCCGTCACCGCATCCTCATTGAGCATGGTAACCCGAATGCCCGAAAAATCCTGATAGGCCACCGGATCGTTCATACTCACAATAACCAGCCAAAGCATCACTGCCGCAATTACGGAAAGAAGCTTTAAGCCCAGGTTATTTGTCAGCAGTTTTCTCACGCTTCTTCACCCGTCCTTTCCATAATTTGAACCGGCCTGTCTCCGGTGATTTATTCTGAGCCTCTATAAGCAGCTCCCGCAGCTCCTCCTCCGTGATCGCCCGCATCAGCTTGCCCTCCAGGGCCGCCGATACCTTTCCGGTCTCCTCCGACACCACAATGGTCAGAGAATCGCTCACTTCGCTGACTCCCACCGCCGCCCGGTGACGGGTTCCCAGCTCCTTGCTTAAGAACATATTGTCTGACAAAGGCAGATAGCAGGTGGCGGAGACCACCCGGTCTCCCCGCACAATAATGGCTCCGTCGTGGAGGGGCGTATTGTGTTCAAAAATATTAATCAAAAGCTGACTGCTTAAAAGGGAATCCAGGGTAATGCCCGTTCTCTCATACTCATGAAGAGGCGTATTCTTCTCAATCACAATCAGGGCGCCTGTCTTCACCCTGGCCATCTCATAGACTGCTTTTACCAGCTCATTTACCGTCTTGTCACTGAATCTGGCGCTGTTCTCCTTAGAGCTGTCGAAGCTGAACATGGAGCTTAGGATATTCTGCTGTCCCAGCTGCTCCAGAGCCCTTCGAAGCTCCGGCTGGAATACGATAATCAATGCGGTAATTCCAAGGCTGAACACATTCTGGGCCAGCCAGAGGATGGTGGTCAGCTGAAAGGTCCATGCAAGAAAGATGAAAATCAGGAGCACCGAAAAGCCCTTCAAAAGAGACCAGGCCCTGGTTCTCTTGATCCACACCAAAACCTGATACAGCAGAAATGCCAAAATGACCACTTCCACTATATCTGTTGCCCGGATCTGTAAAGAGTCTAATGTCTTCATCGATTTGCCAATCAGATCCGTTATGGAATTCTGCATTCTGCCGCCTCCTTGCTCCCTTATTTTCCAAATGATCTCTTATTTATCTGTGTGCCCGCTCCCGGTGATCCGTATGGCTCTGCTCCATATGGGGACGCTCCTTGGTTCTTCTGGCCGGAACCGGCTTCTTCTTTGGCGTGCTCTGCTTTTTCTGAGCGCTGATCTTTTTCACCCGCTTCTCCGGCACGGCAATGGTCATCTTGGGAACAGCCTTTACATAGTAATAATACTCATCATCCTCAAACTGCACATACTCCGTTCGGGAATAGTCCATACTGAACACCGCAAGCTGCAGCAAAATGGCAAGACCCGCAGAAATAAGACTTCCAAGCAGCACCGGCAGCACCTTCAGGGACACGCCCATCACCATGCTACCAAGAAGCAGCACCACAAAGTCCACCACGGCTCCCGTTCCGATGGCAATGGACCATGCATAGTCAATGGACATCCGTCGTACCACATATACAATCAGAAGGGTCAGGGCAAAGGCTGCCGCCATCAGCATCATTTCTTTATTGCGAATCACATTGTCAATGAGATACGTTATCTTCTGCTTCATGGACTCGTTTTCCGTTCCACTCAGCATAGTGGTATTCAGCTTCATATAGTGAAGCAGATAGTATACAACAGTACCGCAGGCTACCGGGATGGCCGCCGCAGGCGTTCCCATCAGACCCATGGCAAGAGGAACCAGATAAGGCACCTTAAGCACAAAGGCCAAAGGCGTTAAAATCAGAAGATAGCCGTACTGAGGCGCCGTCCGGAAGAAAAGCAGCACCATCAGCAGAATCACCACAAAGGCAATCACAAAAAATTCCAGCGACAATGCATATGCGTGAGCCAGCACCAGAATGCTTCCGAAAACTGCAATCATGTTTACCGGCAAAAAGGAGCTCATGAGAGCAAAAATCAGAGCGATCGCCGGATTCTTAGCCTGCTCCATAAAGCCTACGCTTCCGTTGATCATCAGAAATGTGATCAGGGCCAGTAAGAACTTCATCAGAGGAATGATATAAATATCATATTTCCCCATAAACAGTTTCATCTTTTCTCTTATTTCCAGTAAGGTTGTCATTTTTCTTTTGCTCCTCCTGCAAAATCACTGCCGCCGCTTTTGGATTCCATCTGGTAAATATGGGAAATCTGCTTTAAAAGCTGCTGATAGGCAGCAAGCATTTTGCGATTTTTCTGATAGCGGATATGATATATCGCGTAATTGATCACCTGATAGACCGCCAAAAGCCCCAGATAGAGGAATACGAAATGCTTCCCCAGGGCAGGCAGATCCATGGTGTTAATATTCTCCATCAAATCCTCCATATGATAAAAGGCCCAGGCGGCCACGCCGATGGCAAAGGCAATGGTATAAGAGATCCAGGAGGCAATGAGATTGATACTGATATAGTCTCCCCGGAAATACTTATTCATAGCCAGCGCCTTCTTGCCCTCACCGGCTTCAAAGACTGCTGCTTTTGTCATAAGCCTGATTTTGTCTTCATTTAGCATAAGTCACCTCAAAATTTATGTTACTGCTTACGTGTAGTATACCACATTTAATACCCTCTTCCAATAGATATACTCAAAAAATACACTTTTTCCGCCCCGTGGTCCAAAAGCACCGCAGCCGCGGCATCTATGGTGCTTCCCGTTGTATATATATCGTCAATCAGCAGGATTTTCTTAGGGCTCACCTTATTTTTTGCCACCTGAAAGGCATTTTTCAGATTGGCCCTCCGCTCCTGATCATTAAGCTCCTTCTGGGCCACCGTTTTCCTGGTACGCAGCAGAAGTTCCGAAGAAACGGGAAGCCCAAGCTCCCGCCCCAGTCCTCTGGCAATCAGCTCCGCTTGATTAAATCCACGAAGCTTCCTGCGGCTCTTGTGAAGGGGAACGGGAACCAAAAGATCCACTCCCCAGCTCTTAACTGCCTCTTTGCACGTGCGAAGCAGCTCCTGCACATAAAAGTCCGCATACTCTCTGCGGTTTTTGTATTTAAAGCGGCCAATGGATTCCCGCATCAGGGAATCGTATTCCAAAGCCGCCCTTCCTCTGGTGTAGAGATGTCTTTTCCGGGAACAGTCCGGACAGTATTCTGCCTCCTTAAGGCTTAAAGGCTTTCCGCATTTTTTGCAGAGAGGCTCCAAAAGGGGATGCAGCCGCAGCCGGCAGGGCTCACAGATAAGCCCTCCTCCCACAATGCCGTCACATACGGGGCATCTGCGGGGATAGATAAGATCCAATAATCTCGGAAAGGCCTGTATAGCGTTTCTGCTCTGCCTCATTCTCCACCATCATCTGAAAAGCTTCCGCGCTTCCCACCAGGGTTACGCAGGAGCGTGCTCTTGTTACTGCCGTGTACAAAAGGTTCCGGTTCATGAGGGGCTTTGGACCCGTAAGCAGGGGAATGACCACGGCCGGATATTCGCTCCCCTGTGATTTATGTACGGTAATGGCGTAGGCCAGCTCCAGCTCCTCCAGCTGCTTAAAGGGGTAGGACACCATACGCCCCTCATCGAACTCCACCGTCAGCTCCTCCCCAAAGGAATTGATGGAACGGATGATCCCCATATCTCCGTTGAATACTCCCAGGCCCCGATCCACCGCCATACCGAAGCGGTTGCGGACCTCCCACTCCAATTGGTAATTGTTTCGAATCTGCATCACCTTGTCGCCCACCCGGAAGAGCCCCTTGCTGTGCTCTTTCTCCTCCTTGTCCGGAGAGGGGGGATTGAGATAGCGCTGGAGCACCTGATTGAGGTTCTCTACCCCAAGAGCGCCCTTTCGCATGGGCGTGAGCACCTGGATATCGGAAATCTGAGCATTCACATAGCGGGGCATCTTCTCCTGCACCAGAGCCAGAACCACCCGCAGAATCACATTGGGATCCTGGCGCTTCAGGAAGAAAAAGTCCCGGCTTTGATTGTCAAGGACTACCTGCTCCCCCCGGTTGATTTTGTGCGCATTGACAATGATATCGCTCTGGGCCGCCTGGCGGAAGATCCTGGTGAGCCGCACCACAGGAAACGCCTCCGATCGAATGATATCCTGGAGGATACTGCCCGGCCCCACACTTGGAAGCTGATTCACATCCCCCACCAGAATCAGCCGGGTTCCCGGAATCACAGCCTTTAAAAGGGCCTGCATCAGATGAAGATCCACCATGGACATCTCGTCAATAATAATCACGTCCGCCTCCAGAGGATTCTCCTCATTTCTTGCAAACATGGCCCGGCCCGAGGAATTCTCCGGACCGCCGGACAGCTCCAGCATCCGGTGAATGGTCTGAGCCTCACAGCCCGTGGCCTCGGTCATGCGCTTGGCAGCCCGCCCAGTGGGGGCCGCCAGATAGATATCCAGCCCCTCCATCTCAAAATATTTGATCATGGCATTGATGGTGGTGGTCTTTCCCGTACCGGGACCTCCTGTGAGAATCAGAAGGCCGTTTCGAAGGGCTACGGCCACAGCCTCTCGCTGGTGCTCGTCCAGAGAAATGCATGCCTGCTCCTCCACCCTCTGAAGCCTTCCCTCTATCTCACAGTCCAGAATTTCAAAGGAAAGCTTGAGATCATGAAGCATGGCAGCCACGGCAAGCTCTCCGTGGTAGTAGGAGGAGGCATAGACAAAGGGCTTTAATTCCCCGTCGGGTCCGGTGAGCTGCTTCTGCACCAGCCGCCTGTCTATGCACAGATCCATGAGGTGCTTTTCCACCGCCTCCACGGGAACGCCCCCCAGAAGCTCTGCGGTCCTGGAAATCAGAAGGGGCAGAGGCAGGCAGGTATGTCCCTCCGCGGCTCCTTGCTGGAGGGCATAGAGAATTCCGCTTCGAATGCGAAAGTCCGAATCCGCCCGGATTCCCACCCGCCTGGCAATCTCATCGGCAGTGCGAAAGCCAATGCCCTCCATCTCATCGGCCAGCCGATAGGGGTTCTCCTTTATCATACGATAAATTTCCTGTCCGTACTTCTGGTAAATCCTGACAGACAGGTTCATGGAAATTCCATACTCCTGAAGAAACATCATGGCCTGGCGAAGCTCCCTCTTTTCCTCCAGCTGCTCTCCGATCTCCCGGGCCTTGCGCTCACTGATGCCCTTGATCTCCGAAAGGCGCTCCGGCTCCCGCTCCAGAATCGAAAAGGTCTCCTTGCCGAACCGGCGCACAATGCGGGCCGCCAGGGCCGCTCCGATCCCTTTAATGGCGCCACTCCCCAAATACCTCTCAATGGCCGTCACATCCCTGGGAGCCTTCATCTCAAAGCTCTCTGCCTGAAATTGCTCTCCGTACAGCGGATGCTCCGTATACGATCCCGTAAGCTCCAGAAGCTCTCCCTCACTGACATAGTGAAAGCTTCCCACCACCGTGATCTCCTTCCCCTCGGATACCAGATTCAGGACGGAATATCCGTTTTCTTCATTTCGATAAACAATGTGCTCCACATAGCCTTCCAGTTTCATATAGCTCCTAAAAAGGGGCAGGACGGCCCCAACCGTCATGCCCCCGCTTTTTCTTTTCTATTCACAGCCCTTCCCTCTTCTTACGGCTGCTCCTATTCGTCTCTCTTTCCGGACATGAACTCCACAAACTTGCCGGTTCCGATTGCCACGCATTTCATGGAATCCTCGGCCGTCATGGTGTTGATACCGGTTTTCTCCTCCAAAAGCTCCTCTAAGCCCCGCAGCAGTGCGCCGCCGCCGGTGAGCACAATGCCCCGATCCGCGATATCCGCCGCCAGCTCCGGAGGCGTCTTCTCCAGCACGCTGTGCACGGCCTCCACAATCTGCATGGTAGTCTCCCGAAGAGCTTCCTCCGTATCCTCAGAGGTCACCTCCACGGTCTTGGGAAGACCCGTCACCAGGTTCCGTCCGCGGACATCCATCTTGTCCACCTCAGCCCTGGGGAAGCAGGTTCCCACCTTGATCTTGATATCCTCCGCCGTCCGCTCACCGATGAGCAGATTGTGCTTCTTTCTCATATAGCGGACAATGGCCTCGTCAAAATCATCGCCGGCCACCTTCACAGAGGTGCTCACCACCGTGCCTCCCAGAGAGATCACGGCAATATCGCTGGTGCCGCCGCCGATATCCACAATCATATTGCCGCAGGGTCTGGAGATATCAATCCCCGCTCCGATAGCCGCCGCAATGGGCTCCTCAATGATCAATACCTCCCGGGCTCCCGCCTGATAGGTAGCGTCCTCAACGGCCTTCTTCTCCACCTCGGTGACGCCGCTGGGCACGCAGACCGCAATCCGCGGCTTGCGGAAGGTCTTCTTTCCCATGGCCTTCTGGATAAAATACTTGAGCATCTTCTCGGTTACCGTATAATCGGAGATCACACCCTGGCGCAGCGGGCGGACCGCCACAATGTTGCCGGGAGTTCTTCCCAGCATCAGCCGAGCCTCCTCGCCGATGGCACGGATCTTATTGGTATCTCTGTCAAACGCCACTACGGAGGGCTCCTTTAACACAACGCCCTTTCCATTTATAAAAACCAGCATGCTTGCGGTACCCAAGTCAATTCCGATATCTGTTCCAGCCATGTTCCATATCCCCTTTCTCGCGATTCTCTCTATGCTTCATTCTTTTCCGAATTGTTAATTATTATTCATTTTTCCTGTTTCTGGTCACAGGCCGCTCTTGCGTAACCTATATTATATACAATTATTGCTAAAAAGAAAAGCGTTTTTTTTCGGGATGGGGAAATTTAATCATTTCTTAAGGGATCTGCCTCTATTCCCGCAGATTTGCCAGCCATTTGACCACTTCCAGAAGCCTTTCCTTACGTTCCTCACTGCATTTTGGCAAATCCTTTTCCGGATCCACATCTGCCATATCGTAACGCTTTCCCTTAAGGAACTGCTCCAAAAGTCCGGGAAGCTCTGTGTCCAGCATGTCGGAGAACACCATCGCCTCACTGATATGCATAGCATTCAGCTTTACGTACACCTCCAGCTCTCCCCAGTCAAACCGCCTGCTGTAGCTGGTCTCACACTCCGGAGACTTCCCAAACTTCCATTCCCAGGAGGCGTAGAGGTCATAGGTCTCCTTTACCTGGGGATTGTCCAGAATCTCGGGATTCAGTTCCTCAAAGCCTCCGTACAGCTCCTCAAAGCTTTCCTTTAAGGCCTGGCGCATGGCGTCGGTGGTAACCTCCGGGTTTAAATCCTTCAGATTGCAGACTCTGGACTGAACAGACTTTACCCCCTTGGCCTTCATCTTATCCTTAGAGGGGGTCAGATATCTTCCCAATTGTGACACATCCACATTGACCATCAGAGTTCCGTGCTGAATGCTACACTGAGCCGTATTGGAAAAGGCATTGCCGGAAAATTTGAAACCATCCTCCGTGATAATATCATTTCTTCCGGAGAACCGGGTCTCCACGCCAAACCTCCGGCAGGCTGCCTGAATCACCTGAAGCTGCTTTTCGAGATTGTAGACCTCCGGGGAGGCCAGAAAGGTGAAGCAGAGATTGCCCAGGTCGTGGTAGACTGCCCCGCCCCCGGTGGTTCTTCTGGCCAGACAGCCTCCCTCCTCCTCCAGAAGCTGCGCCCTGCATTCCCGGATAGCGTTCTGATTCCTTCCTATTACTACGGTGCGCTCATTCTGCCAGAGATAGAGCATAGCATCTCCCTTTTGAATGCGGGTGGAGAGATATTTTTCAACAGCCAGATTATGCCAGGGGTTATAGGTGTAGGTTTGAATGAAGTAATTGCTCATGATGTCGGTTCTCCTTTTGGGTGTTTTTTGTTACTGTTCACTCCGTGACTAGCAACACGCTTCGCGAGGCACAGAAATCTCAAAATGTGCGGAAACACCTCGCGGAATAGTGACGTGTGAACAATAACGTTTTTTTCATTCTACAGCAAAATCAGAGGAGAAGCAACTGTTTTGCGGACAAGGGTTACTCCCCAATAATATCCACAAAGATTTTTCTTGCCTGAGGACCGTCAAATTCCATAAACACGATCTCCTGGGCCTCGCCCATGATCATTTTCCAGTTCACCAGGGAGATCACCGTGCTGTTCCCCACCAGTATGGAACGCAGATGGCCGTAGGCATTGGCCGAGGTTCTTCCGTAGGTGGGAAGAAAATGGGCATGCGAATACTCATCCTCGTCATCCACAAGCCGGTGAAGCAGCACATCCAGATCGCTTAAGATGCAATCCAAGGGCTCCGTAACGATAATTCCGCAATTGGTGTGGGCCGTTACCACGGACACGATTCCGTTTTGTATGCCGGATTCCGCCGCGAATTCCTTTACCTTATCCCCTATGTATTCCATATCGTACTCATCCTGGGTCATCACAAAAAACTCATAATGCTTTACCATTGTCTACACCTCCATCCCCATAAAGCGGCATGCATTCTCTCCCATCACCATGGCTCTCTGCCTGGGCCGCAAATTCAGGACCTCCATGGCCTTTACCATGCGCTTCTGCTCAATTCGCGGATATGTGGATCCGAACAGCACCTTGTCATAGAGCATGCGGTCAATCCAGTACTCGCCCAGCTGATCATGAAAGGTAGTCTCAAAAAACTGCTTGGGCGAATCAAAATACAGAAGGGCCGTGTCTGCATACAGATTAGGATATTTTAATATCAACATAGCCGTCTCTCTGGTCCAGGGCCATCCGAAATGTCCCAGGCACATGCGAAGCTTTGGATACTCTATGGCCACCTCCTCAAAATTCAAAGGATTGGAATACCGGGAAGGGCTGTTCTTCACCCAGGTCATACCCGCCTCAAACAAAATGGGCTTGTCGTACTTAAGACAAAGCTCATAAACAGGCTTCATAATCGGATCCCCCGGCATAAAATACTGCATGGCCGGACTGAGCTTCAAGCCCTTCATCCCAAGCTCGGTAAACGCCCTCTCAAGAACCTCAAGAGCATCCGGCCGCCTGGGATCCACCCCTGCAAAGCCAATCAGCCGGTCCGGATACCGATCCACCAGGCTTTTGACCTCCTCATTGGACACGATGACCCCGCCTGCTCTGGTGGTTACATCCTCCCCAGAGATCACTGCCTTGTTAATCCCTGCCGCATCAAGCTGCGTCATAAAGAGACTTAAGGGCCATACGTGCTGCTTATAGAGAAAATACTGCTCCCTTCGAAACGCAATCTTCTTGGGATCCTCACAGATTTCCTCAAAAAAACCGGGAAACGCATGCATATCAATTACCATACCAATCACTGCTCCTTTCCTATGAACACACTACCTCAATTCCCATATTCTCCAAAATTCCCCGTCTGAGCTCCATCTCCTCCCGGGTCAGCCGCTCTCCCTGCGGACACTCAGGTACTTCGCCCCGATACCGGTATTTCTGAACAAACAGAGGGTTAAAATTCAAAAGCTCCATCCGCGCGCCGGGAAGCTCTCTCACAAAGGCCCCTATGGCCCGGACGTTCTCCAAATCCTCCGTGTATCCAGGAATCATGGGCGTCCGGAGCAGCAGGGAATGCCGCTTGGACAGCTCCTTTATATTTTCAAGAATCCGCCGGTTCTCCACCCCTGTTGCCGCCCTGTGACGCTCGCTGTCCAGAATCTTGATGTCTGTAATAAATTGATCCGTCACCTCCTCAAAACGCCTCAGGATCTCTATAGAGGTGAACATACAGCTCTCCACGGTGGTTCGAAAGCCCTCTCTCTTACACTGGGCCAGGATTGCCAGGGCAAACTCCGCCTGCTCTCCCATGGGCTCTCCTCCGGACAGGGTAACGCCCCCTCCTGACTTTTCATAGGCAATCCGGTCTCTTCGCAGAACCTCCATCACCTCTTCCACTGTCATCCGTTTGCTGTCCCACCGAAGAGCTCCCGTGGTGCACACCCTGGCACAGCCCCCGTCGGAAATACAACGGGCGGCGTCAAAGTGAATCCTCCCCCCTTCTGCCCTTAACGCTTTCTGAGTACAGGCCTTTACGCAGACGCCGCAGCCGATACAGCGGTTCCGTACCTGCCAGATCCTCTGCCGATTCACCATACCCTCCGGATTGTGGCACCAGGCACACCTAAGAGGGCATCCCTTCAGAAAGACGGTGGTGCGGATTCCTGCTCCGTCATGCACCGCAAATCGCTTGATATCAAATACCAGTCCCGACTCCATCAGCCTCCCCCTCCAAATGCCGTCCTGGCAATAATCTCATCCTGCAGGTCATCTGCCAGCTCCACAAAAAATGCCGTATAACCTGCCACGCGAATGGTCAACCCGGAGAACTGCTCCGGCATCTTCTTGGCCGCAATCAGATCCTCTCTGCGGACCACGTTAATCTGGCAATGGTTGATCCCAAGCTCCACAATCGTCTCCAAAAGGGCGCAGAAATTATCAATCCCCTCCCGGGTCTCGAAAAATTCCGGCAGGAACTTCATGTTCAGCAGGGTTCCGTTGGAGCCCAGCTCCATATGAAGCTTTGATACGGAATTTAACAGGGCTGTGGGACCCAGCTTATCCCTTCCGTATACGGCCGATACGCCTCCGTCCGCCAGAGGACTTAAGGCTCTTCTGCCATCCGGCGTGGCCCCGATATTTAGTCCCATGGGCACATGGGCCGACACGGTGTAAAGCCCCGTCTGGATACGGCCGCCCCTTACGTTTTGGAACTCCTCCAGCCGCCTTGCGAAATAAGCGTGCCATTTCACGGCCAGCTCATCCACCCAGTCCACATCGTTGCCGTACTTGGGGGCCTGATCCAAAAGCAGATTCCGAAGGGTCTCTTTTCCCTCAAAATCATTTCGCAGGGCCTCCAAAAGCTCTTCCTTGTCTACTCGCTTTTCCTCAAACACCAGCTTCTTAAGGGCCGCCAGGCTGTCTGCGATATTCGCCACCTGAATCAACTGAATCCCGGAGAAATTGTATTTGGCTCCCCCCTTTGTCACGTCGATCCCTTTTTCCATACAGTCGTCAATGACGGCGGAGAGAAAGGCCGAGGGGAGAACCTCTCCGTGAATCCGATCCACCGCAAAGGTAACGGGCATCATACGGTCAATAAAGTGATCCACCTGCTTTTGAAAGGCCTCTTCAAATTCCGCAAAGGACCCAAAGTCTGTCAGATATCCGGTCTTTGGTCCCACCTGCTTTCCGGTCAGCAGGCAGACGCCGTTGTTGGCGGCAAGCTCTAAGGCCTTCACCATATTGAACATGGCCGCATCGCTCCAGCCCAGGTTGTTCCCCTGAGTGGTCAGTTCCACACAGCCCACAATGGCGTAATCGCTGGCATCCTTATGAGACACGCCCTGCCTTTTCAGGGCCGGGATAATACTTTCGTCATTAAAGATCTGCGGCATCCCTCCGCCCAGAGCAATCACCCGGGTCACTGCCTCAAGAAGCTTCTTCGGCGTATTCTTATGGAGCCGCACGGACAGGTTGGGCTGAGGCAGGCGGATATGGGACTGGGCCTTTAAAAAGAGATAGGTAAGTGTATTGGACGCATCCGTCCCATCCGCATTCTGCCCTCCCACAGCCAGGTTAAAGCCAATGGGAAAGCCTGCAAAGTACCGGGCTCCCATCTCATTTCGCAGGTAAACCACCTGGTTAAATTTGAGCCACAGACACTCCGTAAGCTCCAGAGCCTCCTCCTCCGTCATGCCTTCCGCCACCGACTCCTCATAGTAGGGCAGCAGGGTCTGATCCATCCTTCCCGGTGAGAAGGAGGAGGCGTTGGATTCCAGGTGAAGGAGCACAAAGAGGAACCACACGGACTGCAGGGCCTCATGGTATCCCTTTGCCGGACTGACCGCCAGGCTGCGGCAGTTCCTTGCCACCCTCTCAAGGCCCTCCTTCTGTTCTCCCTCAAGCTCCTCTGCCATTTTTTCTGCCAGCTCCCCGTAGCGGCGAATAAAGGTGACTGCCCCTTCCATGCACAGGGCTACGCACTCATAAAACAGTCTCCTATCCTCTTGGGCCGCCTCCTGCTTCTCTCTTGCCTCCCGTCCAAGCAAGGCGGGTCCCTTCTCAAGCCAGGTAATGCTGTTGGGACAGATATGGCCCTGGGCGTGATCCGTCTGATTGATCTTCACCACCTGCTTGATTGCTCCAATCTCCTCGCCCACCTCTTCCTCCACCCGATCCTCCAGGGTTTTTCCGGTCCAGAAGGGAAGAATCCTCTCAAAGAAGTCTGCCCGATCCTCCGGCCGCACCGTAAAGGGATCCTGCTTTCTTGTAGCCAGCTCGTCAATCTCTTTGGCCACCCAGGTAATGCCTCCCTCCGGGAAGATCACGCCTGCCCTCGATTCCTTTGTCCGGTTGCCCACGATGAGCTCATCGGGATCGATGGCAATCTCCATCCTTTCGCATGCCGCCCGAAAGCTTAAGGCACGCTTTCTGGCCGCAGGCTCGCCCTCATGCTCCTGATAGCATGCCGTAATAATTTTTGCCTGCTCGATGGAAACAAAGCGTTCCTTACCAAGGGCTCTGCTTTTCAGCCTCTTGATCCGCTGTGTTTCCCTCCACTCTCTTTGCTCCTGCTTTGGCATAGCCTCGCCTTCCTCCTTGCTTTTTTGTCTATGCTGCCTTTCCCTTTGTCTTTTTTACGCTCTTTTTGCGCTTGCTCAGCTGATCAAAGCCCACGGCAAAGATGAGCACGATTCCCCGGATCAGCTGCTGGTAGAATTCGTAGACGTTCATCATCACCAGTCCATTGGCCAGGACGCTCATAATAAAGATACCCACCACCACGCCGGAAAGCTTGCCCTCTCCTCCGTTTACGCTGATTCCTCCCAGCACCACTGCCGTAATCACATTCATCTCAAAGCCGTCTCCCGCCGCCGGCTGCCCGGAGCTTAGTCTGGAGAGCTCCACCAAGCCTGCAAGCGCAGACAAGAAGCCTGCGATCATATAGGTAGCCAGGATCATGCGATCCACGTTAATGCCTGACAGACGGGATGCCTCGCGGCTTCCGCCGATGGCATAGAGATAGCGCCCGTACTGGGTCCGGTTCAGCACATACCAGCCGATTGCCAGCACCAGAACCATCACAATCACAGGCACCGGAATAAAGCCCACGTACCCTTTTCCCAGAACGTCAAAGGATGCCGGGAAGCCGTACACCGGAAGGCCTCCTGTCAATATGTAGCATAATCCCCGCACGCTGGTCATCACGCCCAGGGTGGCAATCAGAGGCGGAATCTCCACATAGTTAATCAGAATTCCGTTTATAAGGCCAATCAGAACGCCTGCACAAAGAGCAATGAAGCATGCCAGGATGGGACTCATGCCCAGCTTTGCCATACAGCTGGAGGCAATGACTGCCGTAAGGCCGATGACTGCTCCGATAGACAGGTCGATACCCCCTGTGAGCATGACATAGGTCAGTCCCACGGCGGAAATCCCCGTTACGGCACTCTGTCTGAGAACATTGACGATATTTCCCCCTGTCAGGAAGTAAGGGGAGCCAAAGGCAAAATAGATGATGAGCGCCAAAAGCATCAATACAATTCCGTATTTACGGAGCAGATCTTTTTTATCTGTTTTTGTTTTCATACGTATCACTTCCTCCTTAATCCGCCACTGCATACTGCATGACATTTTCCTGCCGAATCTCGTCCCCAGTGAGCTCTCCCACAATTTTTCCTTCCTTCATCACCAGAATCCGGTCCGATACGCCCAGAAGCTCCGGCATATCCGAGGAGATCATAATGATACTGATACCCTGCTTGGCGAGATCCCGCATAATCTGATAGATTTCAAACTTTACGCCCACATCAATTCCCCGAGTAGGCTCATCGAAGATGATCACCTTGGAATTGGTCAGAAGCCACTTAGCCAGAACAACCTTCTGCTGATTTCCTCCCGACAGATTGGATACCAGCTGCTCGATGGAGGGAGTTTTGATATTGAGCTGGCTGCGGTACTCCTCCGCCAGCTCCCGCTCCCTTTTCAGATCCAGAGATACGCCTCCCTTGCGCAGTCTGCTCAGGAAGGAAATGCTGATATTTTCCCGGATGCTGAGCTTCATCAAAAGCCCCTGCTGCTTCCGGTCCTCTGTGATAAAGGCAATTCCGTTTTTCACCGCATCCCCGGGTCTTTGGATGGAAACCTGCTTTCCCTCCAGATAGATTTCTCCCAAGGCTTTATCTGCTCCGAAGATGGCCCGTGCCGTCTCCGTTCTCCCGGCTCCCACCAGGCCGCCCAGCCCCAGGATCTCTCCTCTGTGAAGCTGAAAGCTGATATCCTGAATCTTTTCGTTTGTCAGATGCCTGGCCTCCAGGACCACTTCCTCCGTCCCGTATTTCCCCTGGGGGTAATTCTCTCCCATCTTGCGCCCTACCATCCGGGAAATCAGCTTTTGCCTGGTACAATCCTCAATGTCCAGAGTCTCTATGTACTGGCCGTCCCGCATCACCGTCACCCGGTCCGCAACCTCAAAGAGCTCCTCCAGACGATGGGATATATAAATAATCGAGATTCCTTCCTCACGTAATTTTCGAACTAAATCAAGCAGCATATCCACTTCCTTTCCGGAAAGGGCCGCCGTGGGCTCATCCATAATGAGAACCTTGGCGTTCTTCGATACTGCTTTGGCAATTTCCACAAGCTGCTGATAGGCCACGCTTAAGGTCTTCACCTGGGCCTTTGGATCCAGCTTTAAACCCAGCCTTTCAAATACCTTCAAGCACTCCTCATAGCACGTTTTTTCATCGATGGTCCCCCGCTTTACCGGTTCGTTTCCAAGAAAAATATTATTGGCCACCGTCAGATAGGAGATCAGGTTGAATTCCTGATAAATCACACCGATTCCCAGCTCCATCGCCAATCTGGGCTCCAGATGGGAGTAAGCCTTCCCTTCGATCCAAATCTCTCCCTCGTCCGGATGGATGGCCCCTGCCAGTATTTTAATCAAGGTAGACTTGCCTGCTCCGTTTTCTCCAAGGAGAGCGTGCACCTCGCCCCGCTTCACCTGAAGCTGAATGTTGTCAAGGGCCGCAACGCCCGGATAACGCTTGGTGATATTTTTCATTTCAATCACATCATCATTTTGCATATTCACTCACCTTTCATCTTAAGAAGTATCCCGAAAGCCCTTTGTTTTCTGCTTTCGGGATACTTCCGGATTGATTGCGTCTGCCTTTCTATGTCTTTACAGATCCTCAGCCGTTATCAGCTGTGCGGGAATTACATAGGTGTCATCCAACGACTCCCCATGGATGAGCTGCACTGCCAGCTCTACATCGATTCCGCCGTTTTCATAGGGAATCAAATCCACGCTTGCCCGATAGGCGCCGCCCTTTTGAATCTGTGCAATCGCCTCATCCGTAGCATCAATGCTTCCGATATAGAAGTCATCATTGTCCTTGCCTGCTGCCTGAACAGCCGAGTAAACGCCGATTCCGGTTGCATCATTGATGCAGACAACCACCTGCAAATCCGGATTTGCCTGGAGAAGCGAATCAGCTACGCTTTGTCCATGGGCAGTCGTATTTGCGTCCTGGCGGATAATTTTCGCATTGGGACACTTCTCGCGAATGGCGTCCTCCATACCGTCTCCCCGGGCAATTTGAGTGGAAATCTGATCCCATCCAAGCACAGCGCAGGTAATCTCTGCATCGGCGCCGTATTTCTCCACGATCCAGTCAGCCGCACCGCCTCCGCAGACATATCCCATATTGTACTCGTCTGCAGATACCCATACATCGTGGGTTTCCGTACAGCTGGACTGGGAAATCACGGCGATCCCCTTATCCTTCGCTTCCTTCACCACGCTCTCGCAGGCTGCCGTATCCAGAGGACATACGATGATGGCGTCTACCTCCATGGTGATGAAGTTATCAAGGGCCGTTACCTGTGCCGCTGCATCGGACTTGGGATCGTCGATAATCAGCTCGATTCCCAGCTCGTCACACTTTGCCTGAGCTCCGTTTGCAACGGATACAAAGTAGGGATTGGCAAGATCGTAAACGGACAGGCCAATCTTTAAGCCCTCTGTGTTTCCGGCTTCCCCTGCCGCCTCGTCCACGGCCTCTGCTCCCTCTTCCTCAGCCGGCTTTTCCGTCTCTGTCTCGGCCGGAGCAGGCGCCGGCGCCTCCTCCTTCTTTCCGCCGCATCCTGCCAGTATGGATGTGATCATAGCCACTGCAAGTAACAGCCCCGGTAATTTTTTTCCTTTCATTTTTATCCTCCTTTTCCCCTTTTGGGTTTTCGTTTTATTTTAATCCCCCTTTGGGAACCAAAATCTTACCGTCATTGCCATTCGGCAATATCCAAAATCTTTTTCCCGGATGCCAGAAATGCATCCAGCTGCTCTCTTCTGGGCGCTCCCTCCATGGGACCCTTCCTTGTCACGGCAAAGGCTCCGGCTCCGTTGGCAAAGACTCCTGCATCGTAGACGGATTTCCCTTCTATGAGCGCCGTAAGCAGCGCCGCCGCAAAGGTATCGCCTGCTCCTGTCGGATCCACCTCCTCCGCCCCAAAGGCCGGCACGTCAATCACCTCGCCGCCTGCAAAGAACCGGGATCCCTCGGCGCCTCTTTTCAGTACCACCAGCTTTCCGCCCTCTGCCAAAAGCCGGCAGCCCTCCTCCTCTGTAGAGGCTCCGGTAAACAGCATTGCCTCCTCTCCGCTTGGAAGAATCAAATCTGCCCGTTTCAAAATGGGTTCGCACATTTCACGAATTTCCTTTGCCGTGAAAATCTCCGGACGGATGTTGGGGTCAAAGCTTATCTTTGTCTCCGGAGCCAGAAGCTCCAGGGAGCGATAGACCGCCTCCCGGTACCCTTTGGCCGCTTCCATGGTAAAGCCTGTGTAATGTATCCATTTGCAGCCCTTAAAATATTCCGCCGGATATGCCTTTGCGTCAAAGGCTGCGGATCCGGAACCGTCCAGATGGTATAAAAACTTCCTGGAGCCGTCCTTATAGTAGGAAACAAAGGTGGACGCCGTGTGCATTCCTTCTTTTTTCTGAATGCAGGTCAGATCCACTCCGCCCCTTGCCAGCTTATCCATCACACATTTCCCGAATCCGTCGTCGCCAACCGCTCCTATCATTCCCGTCTTCCTTCCAAGCAAAGCGGCCGCGTGAATAAAAATCGGTGTGTCGCCGCTGGCAAAGGGTCCCTCAAAGACGCCTGCCTCATGAAATTCCAAATTAAGCTCTTTTCGAATGATTTCTACCAGAAGAGGACCCATTGTTATAATGTCCAAACTCAATCCAACACCTTCTCTCCAAGTTTTTCTTTTTCTTCCATTACTTTGCACAGTATAGAAAAATTTTTAGGATACTTTTCATGCACATTCCACATGTGTTACCCCGGTTATACCAAACTTGTATGTGCATGATCAATATTCGATAATTGAGATTTGTGATCCAAAATCGGACTTATCAAAAATTGATCATTCCATAAAAATGGTTCATTCTCAAAAAAGACAGCAAAAAAGTGCAGCTGCCAGAAGTCATAAGACTCTAACAACTGCACTTTTGCCGTATCAAAGGGCTGTCCTTTTCCAATATCTTTTTTACTCAGAGGCAGTCCCGTTCTCCCGGTACTGTCCCGGGGTCATTCCCTCATATTTCTTAAAGGTGCGGATAAAGCTCTGCACATTTCCCATTCCCAAAAGCTCCGCAATATCTTTAAGCTTCATGGAGGGGTCCGAAAGGAGCTCCTTGGCTTTGTCCATCCTGCATTTTGTCACATACTGGATAAAGGATACTCCAACCTTTTCCTTAAATTGTTTGGAGAGATAGGATTCATCCAGGCCCAAATCCTCCGCCATCTGCGCCAGGGAAATTCCCTTATCATAATTTTGCTCCACATATTCCAGCATCACCTTGGCCCACTGCTTATTCGCCTTTCGAAGGGCGCCTCCCTGCTCCTTCTGATAGGCTTGAAGTTGATCCAGCATCCGGTAGAGCGCCTCTTTTGCCTCTTCCATGGAGTCAAATTCCCAGGTATTAAAGTAATTATCGCTGTCGCGAATGGGCAGATCAAAGAATTGCTCCGGTTCCAGTCCCATATTGCGAACAGCCCGGTAAATCCGCTCGAAAATCCGGGAAAAAAAGTTGGGCAGATTATAATAGATCACATTTTCCAGCTCTCTTCTGAGATCCGTAAGAATCATTCCCAGAGTGTCCTTCGCTTCCTCTATGTTCATCCGGTAAAGATTGCTTGTGAACATATCCACCTTCACGCTGTTCTCTATATAGAAGTCCCGTTTCAGTTTGGAGGTCTTTCCATAATAAAAGAGGCACCGCTCAGGATAGAAGTAATGAATCCCCAGAGCATCCTTGGCCTCCAGATATGCCTGGTGCAGCTTTTCCGTGCCCAGGTGCTTTTCACTGATGCCAATGGAAATATCAATGTTTCGGTGGGCGGACACATACCCGGGGAGCATCTTAATGCAAAGCTCCATGGCCTCTGTCCCGATTTCCTCTTTTGTTTCCAGGATCACGGCCACCCGCATATCCGTCATACCGATACAGTAGCACTCCTTCACGGAAATATCGGCTTGCTCTTCCATCATATACTGCTTGATGCAGGTCTTAAGAGCAGTCAGCTGTACGTTCGCCGCCGCATGTCCCACCTCCGGATCCGAAGCCCTCTCGTTCTTTTGAATCAGAAGAAGCCCGAACTCATTTACCCGGATGATCTTCTCATCCGGCTCCTCTGCTCCCTTACAGCCTCCCAAAAGCACCCGCTCAAAATAAGACTCCAGGAGAAGCTCCTTCGTATCCAGAGTCTTTGCAATCAATTCCTCCAGATATTCCATGCTTTCTACATTTCCAAAGGCATTATCTCCTTTTTTCAGCTTTTCCGTCAGCCTTGCATAGGGGAGATACACCTGCTTCCAGATGAGAATCAGAACAACCCCAATGGCCAAAATCCCTATGATCAGCGCTATAATCATCACATTCTTAGCCCAGACCGCAGACTCTGCCTCCTCCGTCATCCCGGAGAGCCGCAGAATGTACCAGCCCGTATTTTCAAAATAGATGTTTTGGCACAGCCAGGTCTGTCCGTCTATTTTTTTGCTTAGATAATGGTCCTCACTTTCCTTTAGCTCTATCAGCTCTTCTCTGGTGAAGGCTTCCAAAAGCCCTCCTGTATTATCATAAATGACAGCGTTATCCGCTGTCAGAATCGCTACCTCGTCCTCCCCGGTTCTCCCCTCCCAGCTCTCGGCGTCAAGCACCTGAACAATCTTATCTTTGGAAAGATTCACTACCATATATCCCGCGCTTTTATTCGGAAGACTTGCCCCCTGGCTTCGCACCTGCCCTACCAGGCTGACCACATCCGTATCGTAGAGGGCCCTGGGCCTTAAGAGATGGGATTTTGTAATTCCGATTTTATCTGTTCCCCTAAGCATCTGAACCTCGCTGGTCCCATAAAGCTTCCAGGTATCATCGTAAAAGCGGTCCAGGGTAAAATATCCCTCATTGGAGGTCAAGACCAGATCCCGCTCTTCAAAAACCACATAAATCGAATGGATAGCGGAATGCTTGGCCTTGCTTTCTCTTAAAATATCCATAATTGCATGATATTTTGTGTAATCTACCATAGAATCATCCCACAGATAGATCTCTTTGGCAAACATCAGAGAATTCATCTGCCGTATGAGAGCGGAAAACAGGTTATCCAGATACTGCTCTGAGGTCTGCAGCTCCGAGGCTCTCCTGGAAATCAGCGCATTTTTCATGGAACTGTTATAAACATGATAGTAAAAAAAGGAAAAGCCTGCCGAGACACTGATGATCACCACAAGCACCATAATAAAAAACAGGCTGAATGGATTTTTTTTATATTTCTTTTCTGTTCTTAGCACGCTTCTTAAAGCACCTGCCTTCCCAAAACAGTCGTCTTAAAAGAAACTTCTGTCTTCCTATTTTAACAGTATAGCGAATTTTGGGGTAGAATACAAACAAAAAAGAAGTGCGCCTCCATGATCGGAAACGCACCTCTGTCAAATTTTTCTTTATTCAGTTCATACCGATTCAGCCGTGAGCTTAAATTCCTAATTTCAGCTTTCTTAACTGCTCCTCTGCCGTCACATTGGTAACCGGCTTGTAGTCCTTAAGAGGAATGAGCTTCTCGTTGATGGCATCCAGAATCCACTCCTTCTGGGGGAAGAAGTAGTGATCGTACTCGAAGGGAGGTGTGATCCAGTTCTGAGCGCCCACGATGGCCGGCGGTGCATCCAGGTAATCGAATGCAAGCTCGGTTATGTTCTTGGCAACCTCGTCCAGGAAGGTTCCTCTTGCGCAGGCGTCGGAGGCCATTACCACCTTTCCGGTCTTCTTAACAGACTCCAGGATCTTGGTGTAATCCAAGGGAACCAGGCTGTGCAGGTTGATAAGCTCTACAGAGAGGCCGTACTTCTCCTCCAGCTCCTTGACTGCATCATATGCGCGGTACAGGGTTGCACCGATGGTCAGCATGGTGATATCGGAGCCGCTCTTGATCACGTCCACATCACCGAACTCAATCTCATACTCACCCTGGGGAACGCCGCCCTCATGGAACTTCTCGCCGATATCGTAGATTCTCTGGCTCTCAAAGAATACCACCGGATCGGTTCCGTTCAGTGCGGACTGCATCAGACCCTTGGCCTCGTAGGGTGTTGCCGGGAAGCAAACCTTAAGTCCCGGTACATGAGCACACATGGAGGTCCAGTCCTGAGAGTGCTGTGCGCCGTACTTGGAGCCAACGGATACGCGCAGGATGAGAGGCATCTTCAGAATGCCGGCGCTCATTGCCTGCCATTTTGCCATCTGGTTGAAGATCTCGTCACCACAGCAGCCGATAAAGTCGCCGTACATCAGCTCTACCACCGCACGGCCGCCGCACATGGTATAACCAACACCCGTACCGACGATAGCCGTCTCGGAAATGGGGGAGTTAAACAGTCTGGAGTAGGGGATTACGTCTGTAAATCCACGGTATACGGCAAATGCGCCGCCCCAGTCACGTACGTCCTCGCCATAGGCGATGAGTGTGGGATCCTCATAATATTTATTGAACATGGGCTCGAAGATCGCATCGCGGATGTTGTAACGCTTCATGGAGCTTACTTCTTTTCCGTCCAGATAGTGGGTGCGAACCTTCTTCTGAATATCCGTGTAACGCTTGCAGCTCTCCTTGGGTCCTGTCACGGATGGCTCTCTGGTGGTATCCATATTGCGCTTCTTCTCGTTGTTGAACATGAGGCGCTCTACGATTCCGGGATCCTTGTCGAAATCCAGGTAGGGGGAAGCCTCTTTGTCTGCTGCCAGACGGCAGATGCGGGCCATCCTCTCCTTGGTCTTCGCCCAGATTGCCTCGAACTCGCTGTCCTCTGCCACACCGGCATCTACCATCGCCTTGCGGAAGGTAACCAGGGGATCCTGAGCTTTCCAGGCCTCGATCTCCTCCTTGGTCCGGTATGCATTCTGGTCTGAGGTGGAATGTCCCAGGAGACGGTAGGTTACCACGTCTAAGAATACGGGGCCTTCACCACTCTTTGCCAGGGGCAGCTTCCGACGGTAGGCATCAATCACTGCCAGGGGATTGTAGCCGTCCACGCGCTCTGCATGAAGCTGACTCTCCGTGACACCAGCGCCCATACGTGCCAGCTCGCCGTAGCCCATGGTCTCACCGCAGGTCTGTCCGCCCATGCCATAGGAGTTGTTGTTGATGTTGAAGATCAGGGGAAGTCCGCCCTTCTTGCCCTCCTCCCAGAGGGTGCGGTACTGATCCATGGTTGCAAAGGAAAGAGCCTCCCACACAGGACCACGTCCCATGGAGCCGTCACCTAAGTTGGCTACTACAACGCCGTCCTGATCGTTGCATTTCTTAAAGAGAGCAGCGCCGGTAGAAATGGTTGCGGAGCCGCCTACCAGTGCGTTGTTGGGGTACACGCCAAAGGGAAGGAAGAAGGCGTGCATGGATCCGCCCAGTCCCTTGTGGAAGCCGTTCTCCCGGGCAAACAGCTCTGCCAGAGCGCCGTATACGATAAATTCGATGGCCAGCTCTTTCACATCGCCCTCTGCCTTGCTGACGGTCTTGATGGCTTTCAGGGTCTTTCCCTCAAAGAAGTTCTCCATATCGTCCAGAAGCTCCTTGTCATCCAGCTTCTGAATACAGGAAAGGCATTTTGCAAGAATCTCGCTGTGGCTTCTGTGGCTTCCGAAGGTAAAGTCCTCCTTGCCCAGAAGATAGGCCTCACCTACGGCAGCGGCCTCCTGGCCGAGAGAAAGATGCGCAGGGCCCGGGTAGGTAGTCTCAACATCCGCATACTTTGCCTGAGTCTTAATCTGATTCAACATATCCTCAAACTCACGGCAGATGGTCATATCACGGAAGATGCGAAGCAAATCTTCTTTTGTGAAGTTTCCTTCCTCCATCTCCTCCTTTATGGTTTTCTTGTAGGCGTTGACGGGAATATCCTTAAAGGTAATTTTTCCCTCAGCACGCATTTTGTCGGGATCGACATACAATGACTTTGGCATTTTTTTATCTCCTTTTTTATATCCTTTTATTTTTCCGCAGATTGGTGCGGATAACTTTTCAATTAGGTCTATTTCATCATCAGCAGAGAAATGTTCTCAAGGGCTGTGCACAGCTCCTTCACAAACTTGGAAGCCGGTGTTCCGTCCAGAGCTCTGTGGTCATAGGACAGGCAGAGACCCATAGCCGGATAGGTCTTGATCTCGCCGTTTACTTCCTTCACCCTGGTGGTGATGCCGCAGACGCCGAGGATACCTACCTGAGGCGGATTCACAACGGGTGTGAACATCTCTACTCCAAGGGAGCCTACGTTGGATACGGTAAAGCTTGCGCCGGACAGCATATCCGGTGTGGCCTTGCCCTCCTGGCAAATCTTAGCAAGACGCTTTGCCTCCACACACAGCTCGGAGAGAGTCATCTTGTTGGCATTAAAGATGGTGGGAACCATCAGGCCCTTGGGAGTATCCACAGCCATTCCCAGATGTACGTTGGTGTATTTACGAAGCACATTGTCCTCAGGCATAATGGCATTCAGGTCGGAATGATGGAGGATAATGCGGGACACTGCAAACATTACCATATCGTTTAAGGTGATGTTGGGCATTCCCATGGCCTCGCCGTTGGCCTTGATCTGCTTTCTTAAGTTCATCAATGCCGTTGCGTCGAAGGTGTGATAGTGGGTAAGCTGAGCCATGGTGCTCAAGGACTTCACCATTGCCTTTGCGGTAGCCTTTCTCACGCCGGAGAACTTCACATCTACATATTCCACTTCTGCTGCAGGAGCCGGTGCTGCTTCTGCGACAGCGGCCGGTGCTTCTACTGCCGGGGCGGGCGCTGCTGCCGGGGCCGGAACGCTTGCTGCGTATGCCTTTACGTCGGCCTCCACAATCCGTCCGTGAGGTCCGGTAGGCGTTGCCGCAGTGGCGTCCACGCCCAGGTTCTTTGCCGCCATTCTGGCTCTGGGGGATACCTTCGCATCCGGATTGGCCGGACCGGTTGCCGCTGCGGGGGCGGCCGCTGCCACCGGTGCTGCTGCCGCTGCCACAGTTGCTTCCGCGGCCGGTGCTGCTGCCGGAGCGGTTCCTTCCTTCAAGCCCTCGATGCTGTCGCCGGGACGGCCGATAGCGCAGACATTCACCAGAACCGGAACCTCGTCTCCGTCCTCATAGAAGATCTCAAGGAGCTCTCCTTCTGCGGTAGATTCGCACTCAAAGGCTGCCTTATCTGTCTCATAGGTAAAGAGGATGTCTCCCACCTTCACCTGATCGCCTTTTTTCTTATGCCACTCGGTAATTACGCACTCCTCTACGGTGATTCCTGCCTTGGGCATCAGTACACCCTGAGCTACAGGACCGGTGGGAGCCGCTGCAGGCGCTGCCGCCGGGGCCGGTGCTGCTGCGGGAGCGGGAGCCGCTGCCAGTGCAGTTCCTTCCTTCAGGCCTTCAATGCTGTCGCCGGGCTGACCGATGGCGCAGACATTCATCAGAACCGGAACTTCGTCTCCGTCCTCATAGAAGATCTCAAGAAGCTCTCCTGCTGCGGTGGACTCACATTCGAAGGAGGCCTTGTCCGTCTCATAAGTGAACAGGATGTCGCCTACGTTGACCTGATCGCCCTTTTTCTTATGCCACTCGGTAATCACACACTCTTCTACGGTGATTCCTGCCTTGGGCATCAGTACGCCCTGGGCCACAGGGCCGGAAGCGGCTGCCGGGGCCGGTGCTGCTGCTGGCGCAGGTGCTGCCGCCTGGGCGGGCGCTGCCTCTGCCGGGGCTGCGGTTCCCTCTTTGATTCCGGAGATGTCATCGCCGGGCTGTCCTACTGCGCATACGTTCACCAGAACGGGCACTTCGTCTCCGTCTTCATAAAAAATTTCCAGGATCTCTCCTTCTGCTGTGGACTCACACTCAAAGGATGCCTTGTCTGTCTCGTAGGTGAAGAGGATGTCGCCCACGTTTACATGGTCGCCTTTTTTCTTCAGCCACTCGGTAATGATGCATTCCTCTACCGTGATTCCTGCTTTTGGCATTAATACACCTACTGCCATTTCTTTTTCCCTCCATGATTTCTTTCTTTATATATTTTTTGTTGCTTAATACAGGCTTTTTATATGTTTTCAGACTTCCTTTCTCCTTAAAGAAGAAGGGTTCCGGCCTGCTCGGCACGGAGCTTTACTTCCTTTGGAAGCTTTCCGTCGCTGATGATGTAGTCGGCATCCTCCACATTGCCGAAGGTGTAGGGAAGAATTCTGCCCCACTTGGAGCTGTCCATGAGGATGACTTTTTTTCCGGCTTTTTTCATCATCAGGCTCTTTACCAGCATCTCGTCTTCCTTGCCGCAGGTGAAGCCGTTGTCCTCTGTGTAGCCGGATACGCCCAAAAATGCGGTGGCGATGTTGATCTGCTCCAGCATCTGCAGGGTGCTTTGACCGGAGACTGCCTGGTTAAAGCGATTCAGGGTTCCGCCGCACATGTGGACGGTGGGGGCGGAAAGCTTTCCAAGCTCCAGGGCGATTCCGGGGCCTGTGGTGAAGATGTTGAGATCCATATCGGGGATTGCCTGGGCCAGAGCCATGTTGGAGGTGCCGGCATCCAGGAATACGGCGCTGCCTGGCTCTAAGAGGCGCAGGGCTTTCTTGGCCATCTCACGCTTTTCTTTCCAGTTGGTCTGCATGCGGGTCTCCAGCTTGATCTCGGTGGGGCTGGTTCCCGGGGTGGCGGATATGGCGCCGCCGCGGGTTCGAATGATGACGCCTTCCTCTTCCAGCTTCTCTAAGTCTCGGTGGATGGTCATTAAACTGACGTCAGGAAAAAGAGCGCTTAACTCCTTTACGGTGACAGCGCCTTTTTCCTGAATATATTTTCCGATATTTTCTCTTCGAAGTTGGTTCATCTGGGTTCCTTCTTGTTAAGATTTGTTAGGTTCTTTTCTTAACTTGTAACAAATTATAACATTTTATAACATGTAAGTCAACAGGGTTTTGATTATTTTTTTGGTAGACGGACGGGGACGAGGGGAGGGATTTCCATATCCGGTGTTCGGACGGTTCGCGTACACTGGATATCGGAAATCCCTCCCCTCGTCCCCTGTTGGTTGGTGCCTTTTAGGTATTTTATCAAAAAATATTTCTGTGGGGTGTATTGTGTAGAGGCTTTTATCCTTTTGATCTTTTTAAGCTTTTCCTTTATCTCTTTTTTAGGCGGTGCGGAAGATGAATTTTTTGTATTTGATTAGGATCGTTAATAGAATTATTCCCATGATGCCGCAGGCGGCTATTTCTCCGATTCCTACGGTTGCCATGAGGAAGGGGATGGGAAGGGGTTCTCCGTAGCCGTAGCGGAGGATAAAGGGAACCAGGAGGGTGTTGGACAGGATGGGGGGGATAGGAGCCAGGAAACGGTTGTTTTTGCGCAGGAGGTAGGTTCCCATAGCTCCCAGCAGGGTGGCCAGGCTTCCCAGGATGACATCGATAAGAATGCTTCCGCCCAGGATGTTGGCGATGATGCAACCGATGAACAGGCCTGGGATGGCGGCCGGGGTGAAGTAGGGCAGGATGGTCAGAGCTTCTGCGATGCGGACCTGAATGGCTCCGTAGCTGATAGGCGCAAAGATAATACAGAGCGCCACGTAGATGGCTGCGATCATTGCAGCCTGTGCCATGAATAATACTTTGTTTTCTTTCATTTTTCTTTCTCTCCTTAGTTTTGTTTTGCGTGTGGATGGTTTCGAACACACGGACAATGTCATTGTTCAGCCCGCAAAGACTACCGGTGGAGGGGCTGTCGCAAAATAGGACAGCAGGCTTTTCCGATATCCAGTGTACGGCTGTTCGCGTACAGGCTGTCTGATATGGACGGAGATTGCCTGGGCAATGTCCGTACAGAGCAGACAGAATGTATGAGAACCGTCCGAACACGGATATGGAAATGGCTGCTGTCCTATTTTGCGACAGCCCCGGTAGCGTAACGGTTCATGCCTAGAACTTTGGTAGGCTTTTAGACTTAACGAAACGACATCGTTTTTTACTCTATTTTCGTTCCGCAGTTGTTGCAGAATTTAGAGCCTGGAACTAGCTGGCTGCCGCAGTTCTGGCAGAATGCCTGGGCCTGACTGGGCCTTACCACATTCTCTACGTTCATGCCGCAGCTGATGCAGCGCTGTACATCTGCATCCAGCTCTGCGCCGCAGTTGGGACATATCTTTTTTCCTTTCAGGTAGGCCAGCTCTTCCCGATCCTGCTGGAGCGCGGCGTACAGCTGCCGGATGCTTTCGGTCTGCTGGGGGAAAAGCTGTTTGGCTTCTTCATTATATTGGTTGAATAAAAGGGAACCCAGATCCTTTAAGGACTGATCCAGCTGCTTTTCTTCTTCCTTGATTTTCATGGTTACCTTTGCAAGTCCGGATACGTCGCTGGCCTTCTGGGTAAAGCCTTTTCCTGCTGCGGTAAGGGATTCCTTTGCTTTGTTGAAAATGTCCATTGCTTCCTCCCCTTTAATGTAATACGAATGTGGCGTCGCAGTAGCTGCAGGTTACGGTGCTTCCCTTGGGGCCTGTATACTTGGCTCCGCAGCCGGGGCATGCGCCCTCCACGGTTTCTGCGGCGCCGGAAGCGGCTGCCGTAGATGCGCTGCCTATGAGAGCGCCTGTGACGGAATTTACCATGCCGGAGATCTCTCCTGCCGCGTTCTGAACTCTTGTAATGGAGACGCTTCGGCTCTGCTCGTCAATGGTGGCGCCCTTTAAGATGCCCAGGGACTTCATGGTTTTCAGCTCCTTTAAGGCAACATCGTATCTTACGTTCAGCATATTGGCAACCTTGTCGATGCTGGTTTCTCCCTGGTTGACCAGAAGATCAATGTAGCTCTTATTGCGGGAGGCCTTCTTGGCCAGCGTATTGGCGTAGTAAATGATGGCAGCGCCGCCCACAATCATAAACAGAGCCATGGGAATGGAGCTTTTGAACCGGGTCAGTCCAAACAGAATCAGGATACCGCCCAAAATCATGTACACCTTCTTGTTGGACGCTGCCGCAAAGGCGCCTCCCTTGGTGCTCTGAGTTCTCAGATAAATCAAAACAATGGCTGCCGGCCAGAAGAAAAGAAAGGCGATGATGATAACCGGCCAGGATAAATACCAGGGATAAGATCCGTTATTCATTTGTAGTTCCTCCTTAGGTTTCTTTCCGCTTTCGGATTCTCTTTGCAGTTTGCCTGACGGGAGTCCCAAACGGCTTTTTCTTTTTCTAATTGGTTTGTCTGTTGAAAGGATATTGCTTTAGCGCTCCATGCGAAGGCGTCTGTTTCTCTCGGCCGTCTGGTTCTCTATGTCAAGGCAGAGGGCGCTGATGCGCTCTTCCTTTCCCGCCAGGACCGCCTCCTTTAGCTGCCCGGTCAAATCCCAGATAGCCTTCTCTGTCTCATACACGCTGACGGAGGATTTTACCTGAGAGCCGCTGACGGCATCGTAGGCATGCTGGATCGTCTTTCGGTAGGGAGCGCTGTAATCTACCTGATTCAGCACATCCTTCATAAGTTCCTGAAGAGCTTGAAATTTCCGTAAATCCCCTTTGCTCTCCTCTTCCCGCCGGTCAATATCGTGATTCATCTTCTTCAGCATCAAAAAGGCGATCAGAAAGCCCGCGAGAATCACCGTCTGTATTACAAAGGATATCACCGGGAAAAATGCAAAGTAGGTCAGCAGCACAAAGCCTGCCGCCAGCTCTATGATAAAGTAGTACGCAGCGATTGCCGTCTCAGAATAGGCAAATTTCAGCTTTCTCTGCTCCGGTACGCTGAAAATCAAAATCCCTGCAAAGATCAGAAAAGCAATATGAATAAAGATCCAGCTGATCCAAAAGGCGGTCAGCTTGATGGCGGCCAGAGAGAACAGGCCTATATTTATCAGAATCAGGAACACGATGGCACCTGCCAGCTTTCCCATTTTTTTACTCATCTTGTCTCCCTCCTAATTTACCTTTGTCCCGCAGTTTCCGCAGAACTTTACGTCAGGAGCAAGCTCGGCCCCACAGTTGGTGCAGTGCTTTACCACCGGCGCCACAGGCGTTCCGCACTGCCCGCAGAATTTCATCCCCGGCGCCACCTCGGCTCCGCAGTTGGCGCAGACATTGGCCTTTTTCGCCAGGGACTCTCCGCAGTTTCCGCAGAATTTGGTTCCCTCAGGATTCACTGCATTGCAGGCAGGGCAAATCACCTTTTTGGACCCGCCCGCTCCGCCGGGAGCGTTCAGGTTGGCAAACATATCCTCGGCCGCATTTCCAATGGCCCGGCCCATCCCTAAGCCCATGCCTATCTCTGCCATAATATTGCTGCCGTTATCCGGATTCTCAGCCATGGTTTTCATGATCTCCGCGGCTTCCTGCCTTGCCCAGCCGTTATTGCCGTCCTGATCCCGAATCTTCATCCGCTCATAGTCGGACTGAGCCTTTTGGCCGGACACAAAGCGATCCGCCACCGCGCTCTCCTGGCGCATACCAAATTCCAGGCGCTGATCTGCCATGCTCTGCTCACGCTCAAACTGTCGCTCCTGCCGCTGAATGCGCATCTCGCGGATACGCTTCATGGAGTCGTCCTTCTCCGGAATCTCCAGATTCTCAATGTAAAAGTTTACCAGCTCCAGACCGTACTCGTCCAGAACACTGTTCAAAATCGGAGTCAGGGTCTGAGCCAAGGCATTCTTGCGGTTGCAGGTTACAATAACCTCTGTCTCCGCCCCGTTGAGGTATTCAAAGAGCTGATCCGTGATATTCTGCAGGAAGGCCGTCTTAAACTGCTTGATGATATCGGATTCCGCAGCCGCCTCGTTGGCCCCCACCATTTTTATAAAGAACTTTTTCCCGTCCTTCACCACCACGGAATAGGCTCCCCGGCCCTGTACGTGAGTCTCAATTCCCCATATGGGATCAATACAGCGAATCGGCATGGGAGTTCCCCATTTCAGCTCCAGATGATGGGATTTATTGATGTAATATACCTTACAGCTATAGGCGCTTACGCCTCCTGTCAAAAGCTTTGACATAAGCTTTGTCAGAAACGGATAATTTTCTGTGGTCAGGGTGTATTTTCCCGGCCCGAAAATCTCTTCAATGACGCCGTCCTTTACGAACAATGCCTCTTCATACTCTGCCACAATCAGCTGCGAACCGATGTTAAAGTCTTCGCAGGGAATCTTAGCGCACAGCATATTGCCATAAGCGTCATTTTTGATTACATTCATAACAGGCATGGCTTCCTCCTCCTTTGTACCAAGCAACTCTTTTTTGATTGTAATTGTACCTTTGCCGCGCCGTCCCCGCACGCTGTCTTTCACTCCCTCATTGACAGCATTTTATTATACAGGAACAGTAACATTATAATACAGGGAAATGGGAAAAACAAGGAAAAATGCCAGAAACAATTTGACGCAGCACACTTTCTTTGTTATCATTGCTGTATGTGCCGTATTGCGGCGCTGCCAGAGCGCAGGGCTGTTGCGGCTGTTTATTACATAAAGGGAGAGAACGGAAGTTATGGAAAAAAGAGAAAAGTTTTCGTCCCGTCTTGGATTCATTCTGATTTCGGCGGGATGCGCTGTGGGACTTGGAAATGTGTGGCGGTTTCCTTACATCACGGGAAAGTATGGGGGAGCTGCCTTTGTATTGATTTATCTGGTATTTCTGGTGATTCTCGGGATGCCGATTATGGCTATGGAGTTTGCCGTGGGGCGGGCCAGCCAGAAGTCGGCGGCCAGGAGCTTTCATGTGCTGGAGCCTAAGGGAAGCAAATGGCACCTGGAAGGATATGCGGCCATGGCCGGCAATTACCTTCTGATGATGTTCTATACCACTGTGGGAGGCTGGATGCTGGCGTATGTGTATAAAATGGCCGCCGGAACCTTTACCGGGATGACCCCCGATGCAGTGGGAGGCGTCTTTGGCGAAATGCTCTCCAAGCCTGGGTCTATGACCTTCTGGATGGTGGTTACGGTTCTCTTAAGCTTTGGCATCTGCAGCCTGGGGCTTCAAAACGGAGTGGAGCGTATCACCAAAATTATGATGGGCTTCCTGTTTGTAATCCTGCTTGTTCTGTGTGTCCGCAGCATTACCCTTCCGGGCGCGGGAGCCGGCTTAAGCTTTTACCTGGTGCCTGACTTCGGCAAGGTAGTGGAGAACGGCATCGGAGATGTGGTGTTTGCCGCCATGGGACAGTCCTTCTTCACCTTGAGTCTCGGGATCGGCGCTATGGCTATCTTCGGAAGCTATATCAGCAAGGAGCGGACTCTGATGGGAGAATCCATGAATATCTGTATCCTGGATACCCTGATTGCTCTTATGGCCGGACTTGTGATTTTCCCTGCCTGCTTTGCCTTTGGGGTAGACCCGGGAGAGGGGCCGGGGCTTGTATTTGTGACTCTGCCGAATATTTTCAATCAGATGGCCGGCGGACGGCTGTGGGGAACTTTGTTCTTTGTTTTTATGAGCTTTGCGGCCCTGTCCACGGTGATTGCCGTGTTTGAAAATATTATCAGCTTTGCCATTGACCTGTGGGGCTGGAGCCGCAAGAAGGCGGTTCTGGTGAACCTGATTGCCATTCTGATCCTCTCCATGCCCTGTGTGCTGGGCTTTAATATGTGGAGCGGCTTTGCTCCTCTTGGCGCCGGTACAACGGTGCAGGATTTGGAGGATTTCATCGTCTCAAACAACCTTCTGCCTCTGGGCAGTCTGGTCTATCTCTTGTTCTGCACCAGCCGGTACGGTTGGGGCTGGGATAAATTTATTGCAGAGGCGGATGCCGGGGAGGGCGTCAAGTTTCCTAAGTGGGCAAGATTTTATGTGTCTTATATTCTGCCGCTGATTGTACTGTTTATCTTTGCGATGGGGTATTGGCAGAAGTTTGCCGGGTAAGTATTTATTAAAATCTTCAGAAAATATATAGCAATTTCAGGCATCTCATTATAAAGCATAATACCCTCAACAGCTTTTTCATATCTGTTGAGGGTATTTTTATTAGTATTCACAAATTTTGCGGCACCCCCTGCCAATTCATCCTTCTATCTTATTTCTTCTCCTCGTGATACTCCTTCTCCGTGTTCACGCTCCAGATATTTTTCTTATCCTCTCTGCCGCTTAAGATATTGCCCACAGCCTCGAAGGAGGTTGCCATGGAATGATCCATATTGTTGTAGCGGTGCTGGCCGTTGCGGCCTACGCAGTAGAGGTTCCCAAAGCCGTTGAGATAGGAAATCAAGTCGTCCATATGCTCGTAGGTATCGAAGTATGCAGGGTATGCCTTCTTTACCCGCTCCCGGTGGGAATCCAGCACATCGCTCTCACTGGAAATCACGCCCATCTTCAGGAGCTCGGCTGTGGCGTATTTCACCCACTTTTCCTCACTGAGCTTCCAGTACTTGTCACCCTCGCTGCAGAAGTACTCCAGACCAATCCAGACGGTTTTCTCCGGGTCCGCAACCATATAGGGGGACCAGTTGTTGAAAATCTGGATGCGGCCAAGCTTTACGCCGGTATCCTGGACGTAGATCCAGCAGTCGGGAACAATATTGCTCAGGGTTTTCAGCTTGGTCTCATTTTTCAGATTCAGCTTTTTCACCAGAAGGCCCACGGTGACGAAATCCCGGTAGGGCAGCCCTGCCGCAATCTCTGCCTTGTCCTCCGGCACGTCGTTCATGCCTGCCACCAGATCCTTTACCGGCATGGAGGAAATAAATACGTCGCCTTCCACGGTTACTTCCTGGCCGTCGCACTGGTACACAAGGCTCTCTACACGGTTTCCTGCGGTGTTGATCTTTGTTACCTTACAGCCCTTGCGGATTTCTCCGCCCATGCGCTCCACCTCGGCAGCGGCTGTCTCCCAGAGCTGGCCGGGACCGTATTTGGGATAGTTAAATTCTTCAATCAGGGAGGTCTGCACATGCTTCTTGTCCTGTTTCCCGGGAAGAATCTTTACCAGGTTGTCCTTGAGAATTCCCATAATGGACAGTCCCTTCGTCCGCTGTGCGCCCCAGTCCGGAGCAATCTCCCGGGGATGACGGCCCCAGAGCTTTTCCGTATAGCCCTCAAAAAACATAGAGTAGAGTTTCCGTCCAAAACTGTTAATATAAAAGTTCTCCAGTGAATCCACCGGCTTCTTGACTACTGCCGTTTTCAGATAGCTGCAGCCTGCCACAACAGTATCCGCAAAGCCCATATTCAGGAACAGTTTTGCATTGAGCTTGATGGGGTAGTCGAAAAATTTCTTTTTATAATAGATGCGGGATACCCGATTCCGGGTCAGCATCACCTGATCCTCCTTCTCCGGATCGGGTCCGCCCTTTTTCAGCGGTACGGTGCGTCCCAACACCTTATCGTCATAGGAAGGCTTTCCCTGAAGGGGCATGATCTGGTCCCACCAGCGTGTCACCCGGTCGTCTTTGGAGAAAAAACGGTGG
Organism: Lachnospiraceae bacterium; assembly: GCA_022791635.1. Taxonomy (GTDB): domain Bacteria; phylum Bacillota; class Clostridia; order Lachnospirales; family Lachnospiraceae; genus Laedolimicola. Next base: position 9,157 of record JAAVZL010000024.1, on the reverse strand, counting down.
CCGCCGATATCCATGCGATTGCCGTTGTAGCGCACGGTTCTGGAGATTCCGCCGATCTCCTGGCTTTCCTCCAGCACCAGTACCTCGTATTCCTTTGACTGCTTTAACAATTCGTAGGCCGCCGTCACACCTGCCGGACCTGCGCCGATGATAATTGCTTTCTTCATTTGAAGCTCCTTTTTCTTTTTCCTGTTATTGTCTGCCGATCTTGGATTTTATATCCAGGTTATTTTTCTATTGTACATGATTTATGGTCACCCGTCAAACAGAACCCATTTTCACTTCTGTTTCCTCCGCTTAAACTCCTCCACCTGCTCCTGAATCTTTGTATAATCCCTCTCAAACAGCTCCTCACTGATTCGTTCATGGAGGATTTCCGCCGGCACCCGTTCCACTATTTTTTCCCTCACAAAATCCTTACTCTTCCCCTCGTATCTCGCTATCCCGCAAATTTCCTGGATATGTGCCAATTCCGGACGCCAGAGAATCCGGATCTTTCGCTTTATATCCATATTCGGGTTTCGAACCGCCTCTCGGATCATATAGAAATCCACCCGTTCGTCCAGCCATTCCACGGAAATGATCCCCCAGTATTTTGGCACATGATCCCCAATATGCATCGCATGGGTGGAGCCCACCACCACATAATTTCGATCAAAAAACCGATCATAATCCTTTACCTGCCGCTCAAGCCTTGCATAGGTATCCGCATCACTCTTAATCTCAATCCCTGCAAGCTCTCCCGGAAGTACCATCACAACGTCTGCCCGGGATCTCCCCATCTGCTTCTCTTCGATTATCCGGACCTTTCCATACCGTTCTTCCAGATAATCAAAGAGCGGCTCCCTAATATCCTTATCGTACAGCACCAAATCCACTCCTACCTAATTTTTAGAACTTACACCTAAAAGAGGCGCCAGGCCAGGCCCAGCACCTCTTTGTCTTTCCACGCCAGCCTCAGGTGACTCTCACATCCTCCTTACACCTTCTGCCTCTTCCCAATGTAAACCGGGAAGGTGTCTGTCCCCTTCAGCTCTTTTCCTGCGCTCACGGTCACATCCTTGTCCGCAATTACGTACTCCACATCTGCTCCGGACTCTATCACCGTGCCCTGCATCAAGACGCAATTCTTCACCTTGGCACCCTTGGCAATCTTCACACCGCGGAAGAGCACACTGTTCTCCACCTCGCCTTCGATGATACAGCCGTCTGCCACCATAATATTCTCTGCCTTTGCCCCTTCAATATACCGGGTAGGATTGTCATCACGAATCTTCGTGTAAATGGGCGCTCCGGAGAACAATGCATCCAGATTGTAGTCATCCAGAAGCTTCATATTCTCATCAAAATAGCTCTTCATATCAGAAATGCGGGCTGCATACTCCTCATACTTATAGCCCTGTACATTCAGCCGGTCCAGCTGATGCAGCAGTACGTCCCGCTCCAGATACTCCTCGCCCCGGACATAGGCCGTGTTAATCAGATCAATCAGCATCTCCCGTCCAATCAGCGTAATGCCCAGGGAGAAATTCTGCACTCCCGTGGCTCTGGAGTTCACATATATTTTTTTAATCCTGCCCTCCTCAATGGCAAAGGTGTAATAAAAGCCCTTATCATTGGAGGTGCTTTCCAGGATACTGTCCGGGAACTCCTGCTCATTGTAGGCAATGGTTACATCCGCTCCGGAAGCAATGTGAGCCTCAATCATGGCGCGGAAATCAAAATTCACCACAATATTGGTATCCGCCAGGACCACGTAAGCCTCCTTCTGATTCCGCAGGAAATCCAGAATACCGGCCAGCGCTCCCACACGTCCCACAAAGGGCTTGTTGGTCTTGTCCGCAAAGGGCGGGAAAATCGTCAGTCCGCCGTTCTTCCTCACCAGGTCCCACTCGCGGCCGGATCCCAAATGATCCATCAGAGAGTGGTAATTGTTCCTCACCATCAGAGAGACATTGTTGATGCCGCAGTTTGTCATACTGGACAGGATAAAATCAATGAGACGATAACGGCTGGCAAAAGGAATGGAAGCCATCAGACGCACATTTACCAGCTCCGGAACCAGTGCATCATGACTGTTTGGGAAAATAATGCCCAGAGCGCTTTTATTTGCATTCATCATACCTCTTCACCGCCTTCCACATTTTTGCTTACCATCGCCTTTGGTCCAATCTTGGCTCCGTCCCCAACCGTGACGCCGGCGCCTACGGTAGCAACGCCGCTCTCATCCCCCGAAGGCATGGCGCCTACAACGGCATTTTCGCCGATGGTCACATTTTCCGCCACAATGCAGTGCTTCACGACGGCTCCTGACTTAATCCGGGTGCCGCCCATAATCACCGCATCCTCTACGACGGCTCCCTCCTCCACCTTAACGCCTGCAAAGAGGACGGAGTGCTTCACCGTACCTTTGATCCGGCAGCCGTCGGTAATCATGGCATTCTCCACAACGGCTCCCTTGCAGATCTTATGGCCGGTCATGCCGCTGTTGCGGCTGTAAATCTTCCAGTCGGAATCAAAGAGGTTGATACCGCTGTGCTCCGGATCCAGAACCTCCATATTGGCCTCCCAGAGGGAAGAGATGGTTCCCACATCCTTCCAGTAACCGCTGAAATGGTAAGCATACATTCTGCGGCCGTCCCGGAGAAGATTGGGAATAATGTTGTTCCCAAAGTCGTTCTCGGATTCCGGATTCGCCTCGTCCTCCTCCAGATATTTCCGGAGGATGTCCCAGTTGAAAATATAAATTCCCATGGATGCCAGATTGGACTTAGGCTCCTTGGGCTTCTCCTGGAACTCTGTAATCTTGTCCTCCCCGTCTGCCACCATCAGACCGAAGCGGGAAGCCTCCTCCCAGGGAACCTCCATCACCGCCACACTGAATTCCGCATTTTTCTCCTTGTGGAACCGCAGGAAATCGCTGTAATCCTGCTTGCAGATCTGGTCACCGGAGAGGATGATCACGTACTCGGGATCGTACCGCTCAATAAATGAGATATTCTGGTAGATTGCATTGGCTGTTCCCTTGTACCAGTTGGAGCCGCTGGCCTTCTGATAGGGCGGAAGCACATGCACGCCGCCGTGAAGCCGGTCCAGATCCCAGGGCTGTCCGTTGCCGATGTATTCGTTCAGCACCAGGGGCTGATACTGGGTCAGAATACCGACTGTATCGATTCCCGAATTGACACAGTTAGACAGCGGGAAATCGATGATCCGATATTTTCCGCCAAAAGGAACTGCTGGTTTTGCAAGCTTCTCTGTCAGTGCGTACAGACGTGAGCCCTGGCCGCCGGCAAGAAGCATTGCAATCATTTCTTTTGCCATAAAAATTTCCCCCTTTTTGTTCTTATGAAGATTATACTACAAGATGGGAAATCTTGGTATCCCTTCTGTGCAGAAAATTCAATTTTTCAGCAGCTTCTAAGCAGGCGGACGATCAAGCCTCTGAAAGAAGCCTGCGGACAACAGCCCAATCAAACATACCATCACGCCTGTGGGAATCAGTACCAGAGAAACCGCCTACATGGATTCCGTACTTCGTGATTGCGGAAAGGGGAAGAAGAAAGGCCAGTCCGGCCGCAATGCTTCCCATGATGGTAGCCACGGCCATGGCGCTTTCTGCGGCTCCATAGTGGCCTGCACTTAATCCAAGGATATTTCTTACCATAAAGGGAAGCCCGACGAGGGTAAGGCCCATGACAAAGAATCGGGACGCCGCTGTCAGCAGCAGCATACTCAAAATGTCCGGCTGTTCTTTTGTGAAAAATCGAATATTGATGACAGCATCACTTTTTATGATCGTTCGGATGCTTTGGTGGGAAATATCTTTTTGAAAGTCCAGCTTTATGAAGCATTCCAGAAGCGCCGTAAGGAAAAAGCAGAGGATGCCTGCAAGCATAACGAGCTTCAGACCGAAAGCGGCATACAAAACTCCGCCAATCACGGGCGCCGTCAGATAGGATACAGATGCCACCTGATTGATCATTGCATTTCCTCTTGTAATAGTCGCCTGTCTGCATTTGCGGAACGCAGGCCTGCACCGTGGGCGTCTCAAAGGCTCCCAGTACGGACAGAATCACCAGCAAAATGCTTATGGCTTCCACCGCGTTGCTTTCCTTCAAAAGCGCCGCCGCACACAGAACGGACAGGCCGGTCAACGCATCGAGAGCCACCATAATGTTTCGCCTGTTTGATTTGGTTTTCTGAAATATCCGCAGCCGTCCACTTCGCCCCATACCGGTACATATTTCTAGAAAGGACGCCTGTTCCCGTTCCAATGTCAAGGACAAATTGTCCATCTAAGCATAAATTGCGGTCAATAATTTTTTGATAAAATTCCTTCGCATAAATGTCACGGAATTTTGCATAATCGAAAGAAAATTCCCCTCCTTGAACTGCTTATTACTGAGAATTCGGATTTCAACTCAGTGACTTTTTTGCACTTTCTAACATTTGCTCATAGCTCAAGCCCCTATAAGCCACGTTCAATGGTAATCTGACTTCCGGCTTTTGTCTTCTTGACCTTAATCTGCTGTGGAATATTCTCCACAAGCTCCTCCCTGTGGCTTATGATTCCCACCAGCTTGTTACTTCCGGTTAAGTTTATTAAAATTTCCATTGCACTATCCATCGATTTCCGATCTAAGGTTCCAAAGCCCTCATCCACAAAGAGCGCATCCATCTGTACACCGCCAAGATTCGATGACACGGTATCAGACAGCCCTAAAGCGAGACTCAGTGAGGCCTTAAAGCTTTCTCCTCCGGAAAGATTTCCCACAGGTCTTCTGTGTCCCGTATAATTGTCCAGCACTTCAAGGTCAAGGAAATGATTGCTTTTCTTACCGAGAGAATCCTCCTGGCGATACAGCTCATACTGCCCGTCGCTCATGGGCAGCAGACGCCTGTTTGCCGCAGCGATGATCCCGTCAAATCCTGCAGCCTGTATGTACTGCTCCAGCGTGATCTTTCCGTTTCCGGTTGTTCCTTTGACCAGATGATAAAGCCGCTGACAAATGGCATTCTCTTTACGTGCTTTCTCTAATTCTTCTCTCCTTTCCAGAATGCTCTTCTGCTTCTCTTCATTCATACTTATTCTGTGTTCGTTATTATTACAATTTTTCCTAAGCAAAGCCACATTTGCGCCCTGCTCATCACATACGGCCTTTAAGCTTTCCATATCTATCATCTTTTTTCCCTTTGCATCTGCCTTGGCATCTGAAAGCTGTTTCTTATTCGTTTCAACTGCCTGATGATATGCATTGATCACTTTGTCCGAGGATGCGATATCCTTTTCCTGCACAGCGTATCCCAGCATTTCCTCCACAGAAGAGAATCCATTTGCACGGACTTCTCTATCCAGCTTCTTTCTTAAGGCTTCTTCCTCCTTTTCCTGCTGCTTTAGACTGCCATTCAATGTCTTTCGCTCTGATGTGGCAGCAGTAACATTATGATCCGCTTTTTTCTTTTCCTTCTCTGCCTTCGCGATATCATTTAATATCTTTTTTATCTTCGTCTCTGCCTGTTTTTTCTCCTTTTTTGCCGTTTTCCAATTTGGGAAGCTCAATTCCTCAAACGTCTTTTGTATGGCCTTTGCCTCCGCCAGATCCTGTTTTATTTTTTGCTTGCTTTCCCCGATTTCTTCTTTTTTCAGGTTGAGCTTCTCTGTTTCAGCTCCCAGTGCAGTCTCCAGATCCTTTTCAGCTTTTTTAAGTGTCTCACAATCCTTCTCAAGGGAAATACATTTCTTATAAATTTCCCTCGACATGGTCTCAGTCTTCGATTTTGCTTCCTCTGCTGCCTTGATCAATTCCTCGAGAGACTCTTCACAACTATCTATATCCTGAAACGGCGCTTCCATGCAATTCCATATGGTTCTCCTAAGCTGCCCCTCAAACTCTTCCAATGCTGTTTTTGCTTTTTCTGCTTCCGTATTAGCATTGTTCTTTTTCTCTTGAAGTCGAGACTCTTCCTCTTGAATTTTTTTGAACTCAGCTTCTGAAATCGAAGCCTCCTTTAGCTTAGCCGGTTCCGGATGATGCACGGATCCACATACGGGACATTTCTCTCCTTCTACAAGCTTTTTTGCCAGAATACCGGCTCTGCTGTCCTCGAGAATATGCTCAGCCTCCACTCTCCTTCTGCTTGCTTCTTCATATCTGCCGCGCGCATCCAAAAACGCTTTCTGCTTTTTAGAAAGATCCTTTTTCCTTTTTTCCCTTTCCAGAATCTGACCTTCTATTATGGCATTGAAATCTGCCAGGAGCGCCTTTAGCCTTTCACTCTCATTCTTTGTCTCTATCAGCTGTGTTGGCTTACCTTTTAATTCCTTAACTGTCTTATTAAGGACTTCTATCTTCTCCTTAAGAGATTTCTCACACGCTTTTAAATCCGCTTCGCTTATGCTGATATTCTTCTCAAGCTCTCCAAGCTCTTTCAGCCTTTCTTCAAGCTCCTCTTTTTGCTGATATTTCTGTTCCTCGTCGTCAATCCTGATTATGGTCTGCTTTAATCTGTCAGCCTCCGGCTGCAGCTTTTGGGCAGCATCCAAAGCGTCTTTCGCCCGCTTTGCATCCGCCATAGCCGCCTCCAAATTAGATTCCGCTGCTTTCATCTTCTCTTGGGTCCGGGATACCTCAGAACACTTTTTCGTCCACCCATCATAAGAGGGCTTCACACTACGGGTGGCTCTCTTTTGCTTGTCCAAAAGGAAGATTTTCTCATCTATTTCCGTCCTTCTCTTTTCAAGCTCCTCTTTTTCTTTTTCAAATTTATCTCTTTTCTCAAGGAAGCTGTTATTATCCTTAGCAAGGGCAAGCTTCTTCTTGTTCTTCTCCAGCTCGGCCTCTTCTTTTTTTAAGTCCGCTTTCATGGATTTTAATTTTTGCTTGTCTGACAAAATCAGACGCTTCATGACGTCTAAGATTTCATCCAGATTCCATGCGCTTCCGGCTTGTCCGGCCCTGCTTTTAAGCTCCTCCAGTTCGGTAAAAAGCTCCTCCTCCTTATTTGCCGACACATCCCCAAAATGCTGAACAATACTGTTTTCAGCATTTGTTTTTATCTTATAGCTTGCGTCCATTCGATCTTTCAGCTTGTATTCTATATTTTTATAGCCATTCGTTAAAAATATCGTGCGCAGTATCTCTGTTCTCTGATCCGTTTTCGCATTCAGCAGATCCCAGAATTCCCCCTGTGCAATCATCACAATCTGTTTAAATTGCTTCTCATCAATATGCAGCAGCTCCTTTACCGCATAATTCACCTGAGTCAGGCCTTCTATGGGCGCCTGCCCCTCTTCATAAAGAATTGCCTTTTCTTTCTCTAATATCGTGCCGGAGCCGCGCTGCTTTTGCCTTTCATAGGACGGTTGTCTAAAGACATGAAATTCGCGCCCCTGATGTGAAAAGTAGAAATCCACATAGCTCCGGTCAGAATCCTCGGCATATTCACTTCTTAAATTTTTCGTATCCCTGTATGTTCCGCTGGTGGTTCCATATAACGCAAAGCAGATAGCGTCAAATATCGTAGTCTTTCCCGCACCTGTATCTCCGGATATCAAAAACAATCCCTTTTCTTCAAATGCGTCAAACTCTATTTCCGGAAGCTTTCCGGCATAGGGACCAATTGCACTTATGATCAGTTTAATCGGCTTCATTTATGACACCTGCCTCTCGCGCCGCTATCCTCATTACATCCATTTCTTCTTCCGGAATCTCGCACCCATACACCAGCCTGTAAAAGTCTCCGATTAGCTCCGGAAATGATTTGTTTTCGGCAATCCTGCTGATATCCACCTGCTCAATCTCTCTTGTATGCGAATTGTCATAATCAATTCGAACTGTATTTGGATATACCTGTTGGAATATTCCCATCGCATCATTGATGATATCCTCATCTGTCAATGTGGCATAAATGAAGTCTTCCGTTGCTGTTACATTCTTCTTATCCAGCAGTTCCTTCAGCGTGCCCTTTATGTGCCTCATATCCCGCCTCGGCTTTAAGGGAACAAACTCTATCTTAACTCCTTCCTCCGCCGATACCGTAATAAGAGGAGCTGTTTTTTCATTATTCACTTCGCTAAGTGAATATTTAAGAGGAGATCCCGAATATCGAACCTCCTCTCTTCCAACCCTCTGAGGCGAATGGATATGGCCTAATGCCACATAGTCAAAATCATCAAAGCAGTCATATCCTATTTTTTCAACCATGCCCGCGCTCTGTGTTCCAATGCTCTCAGAACCTGCAAGTGCAGGATCCTCTCCCTTTCCTGAGACAAATTGATGTGCCACCAGAATATTCTTATGGTTTTTGTTTATGAGCGTGTTTCTTATAATGGTTCGAACTGCAGCATCGTAGCTCTCTATTTCCTCGTCCGGAAAATAGCGTCTTACCTGCGAAGCCTTTACAAACGGAAGCATGTATATCGTAATCTCTGTGTTCCCGTCAATAAAGCTTTGCTTCGGAAGCCTTCCGTCAAAGACAGCCGATATGAATATCTGATTATATGCAAACAGAGCGCTCCCGTAATTCAAACGGTCATCGGAATCATGATTTCCACTCACCATAAATACCTTTATCTGTTTTTTGGCCAGCTCAATCAGGAAATAATCCAAAAGCCTCGTAGCCGCTTCGCTTGGAATCGATTTATCATACACATCCCCGGCAATCAGCACGCCGTCTACGGCTTCTTTATCCGCGATATCGAGAATCTGCTCCAGGATATACCTTTGATCCTCAATCAGATCAAAATCACTTAGAGTTTTTCCTAAATGTAAATCTCCTAAATGTAGAAATTTCATGTAGTTCCTTTCTGCTTTGCACGCTTTTGCATTAAGCATCCTGTTATGCGATACTTTCTGTGTGTATATGGGGAATCACTGTCCGTATTCATATTGATGGAGATAGGCTTCTTAATCCATTCTTATGACATTCATCTGTATTATTCTCTAAAATATACCTTATTTTTTGTTTTCCTGTGCCTTTAAGAATATTCAGCTTTTCAGTCTTCAACAACAAACGACTTGCGGTCTTTATTTTAACTTCCAGCAATTTTGCCGCAACAGCACTGTTTATTTCTTTATTTGTTTCCAGATAAATCAAAATAATCTGCATTCTTGCTCTTTCCAATTCGGACATTGATTCGGCCATTCTCTCTTTT
>JAAVZL010000023.1 GCA_022791635.1 Lachnospiraceae bacterium | reverse complement strand
TTCAACAGATATTTTGCGAATCCGTCCGGCTTTCCACAGCTTATTAACATTATTGTAAACAGTTGCCAGAACAACCTTCGGACATTTCTTTTTAAGCTCCAGATAAATCTGTTCCACAGTACCCCCCCTTTTTTGCTTCGTAGGTAAATCTTAAGAAAATCCACACAGAAAACGCAAACATAGCGCCATCCCTTTTGCTATAATAAAAGCAATATCCAAAGGAAAGGACAAAAATGAGTATTCATATTTTATTGCTGGATGATGAAAAGGAGCTGGCCGACTGCCTGGAGCTTTACCTTGCAAATGACGGCTATGTGGTCCATAAATGCCGCACCTGCGTCCAGGCTCTTGACTGCCTCGAGCATATGGCTTTTGACCTGGCCATTCTCGACGTGATGCTCCCGGACGGAGACGGCTTTCAGATCTTAAGAAAAATCAGAGAATCCTCCTATTATCCCGTCATAATGCTCACGGCAAAGGGGGAAGACCGGGATAAAATCATGGGGCTTACCATCGGGGCCGATGACTATATCACAAAGCCCTTCAGTCCCCTGGAGGTTACCGCCCGGGTAAAAACACAGCTGCGGCGTTACCTCAGCTACAATCCCCTGGCAAAAAGGCCGGGAGAACCGGTACAGGAATACGACATCCGCGGGCTCGTCATAAACCGGGACAATCACAGGTGCCTCTTGTTCGGAAAGGAGCTTAAGCTGACGCCCATTGAGTTCTCCATCCTCTGGTATCTCTGTGAGCGCCAGGGAACCGTGGTGTCCTCCGAGGAGCTTTTTGAGGCCGTGTGGGGCGAAAGATTTCTTCAGAATAACAATACGGTCATGGCCCATATCGGCCGTATCCGGGAGAAAATGAAGGAGCCGGCCAAGCATCCCAGATTTATAAAAACCGTGTGGGGGGTGGGATATACCATTGAAGCAGAAGGCAGATAAAGAGTTTCGTTCGGTGCGCATAAAAATTTTTCTCCAGACCGTGGCTATGGTGGGAATCGCATTTCTTCTCGTCTATTTCCTATATTCCGTTTTCTTAAAGAGCGGCTTTGCGGTGGGAACGGTATCCCTGTTTCAAAGGCTCCTTGGCATGGGCTATGAGGAGGCTTTGGGGTTGTACGAGAGGACCTTTCGCAGACATATGGATCTGCTCCTTCTTTTGTCGCTGCTTTTTGTGTTCATGGTCCTGCTTCTTTTGTATCTTCGCTTTTTTACCCGGTATCTTTCGGAAATCAGCCGGGGAATGGATGCCCTGCTGGAGGGCGCAGCCGGGGAGATTTCCCTGGCCTCGGAGCTTTTTCCCATAGAGCGCAAAATGAATCTGGCAAAGCACGCCATGGATCAGCAGAAAAGCCGGATGCTCATAGAAGAGCAGAGAAAAAACGACCTCATCATGTATCTGGCCCACGATCTGAAAACGCCTTTGGCCTGCTCCATCAGCTATCTCCACTTACTTAAGGATGAGCAGGAGATTTCCGATGAGCTTCGGGAAAAATATCTATCCATCTCTCTTCATAAGGCCCAGCGTCTGGAGGAGCTGATAGAGGAATTTCTGGAGATAGCAAAGTACAACCTGTCGGATATCAACCTGCAATACAGAGAAATCAATCTCGCCTGCCTGCTGGAGCAGCTGGCATATGAGCTTCGCCCCATACTGGAGGAAAAGGAGCTTGCCTGCCGGCTTGAGCTGGCAGATGATTTGAGGATGAAGGGCGACGGAGACAAGCTCCAGAGGGTGTTTGACAACCTTCTGCGAAATGCCGTTATCTACAGCGATAAGGGGACAAAGATTACCGTCACAGGCATTCGGGAGGAGAGCAGCATAGTCCTGCGGTTTTCCAACCACGGTGAGCGGATTCCGGAGGAAAAACTGGAGCGGATATTTGAGCAGTTTTACAGGCTGGATACGGGACGCAGTACAGGCGGAACAGGGCTGGGGCTGGCCATTGCCAGGCAGATTGTGACGCTTCATGGAGGAGACCTTACGGCAAAAAGCGAAGAGGATCTGACGGTTTTTACGGTTACCCTGCCTCTTTTGTAGGAAAATCATAAGAAAATCCCCGGAAAAACAGAGGAATATGGTGTGGAAAAACAAAGAAACGCCTCTCCTGCTTTTGATACAATCCATGTATCAGGACAGGAGAGGAGTTTTTATATGGAATTATTGATAGACCAGGTTTCAAAGCAGTTTCGGGATAAAAAGGCCCTTCGCAGCGTCAGCCTTAAGCTTACGCCGGGAGTCTGGGGACTTTTGGGGGCCAACGGGGCAGGCAAGACGACCCTGATGCGGGTGATCGCCGGAATTATGGAGCCTGATTCTGGCCAGGTGTGCTATAACGGCGTTCCCATCCGGACCTTAGGGGAGGAGTACCGGAATGTCTTTGGCTACCTGCCTCAGGAGTTTGGCTTTCCCCAGGAATTCACCGTCGGAGACTATTTAAGCTATATGGCGGCTCTGAAAGGAATCCCCCAAAAGAAGAGCCGGCGTAAGATACGGGAATTGCTGGAACGGGTATCCCTGTCCGAGGTTTACGGTAAGAGGATTGCCAGTCTCTCCGGCGGCATGAAGCGCCGGGTGGGAATTGCCCAGGCGATGCTGAACGACCCGGAAATTTTGATTCTGGACGAACCCACCGCAGGTCTGGATCCCGGTGAGCGGGTGCGCTTTCGCAACCTTCTGTCGGAATTTGCCCAGGATCGGATTGTGCTGATTTCCACCCACATTGTTTCCGATGTGGAGTACATTGCCGCCTGCCACGCCATCATCAGGAACGGAAGGCTTCTGGCCACCGGGACCACCGAGGAGCTGGTGCGGCTGGTGGAGGGAAGGGTGTGGACCGCTGCCGTTCCTGCAAGGACAGTATCGGAATATGAAAGCCGGCTTTCCATGATCAGTCTGCGAAATGAGAGCGGCGATCAGGTTTCCATCCGCTATCTGGCCGAGGAGCCCCAGGTGGAAGCTTCCGTCTTAGTCCCGCCCCGGCTGGAGGATTTGTACCTGTGGCTGTTTCCCCAGAACAAGGAAAGTGGTGAATATCCGGCTAAAAAACGAAGCAATCATAAAAAGGACGGCACCATGGGCCGGGACGCCGGCGATGTGGCACAAAATCGGAACAGGAGAAGATCATGAGAATTTTAAAAATGGAAATAAAACGAATGCTGAAGGCAAGAGGTACCTGGATGCTCCTATGTCTGGCGCTGCTGTGCTCCCTTTTGCTGGCATACCTGCCCACAACCTACTGCTACAGCACCTTTCGGGACGAGGAGGGAAATGAGGTCACCGTAAAGGGGCTTAAGTCCATTGCCTATGAAAAGGAGCTGCAGAAGGCCTGTGCCGGGGCGGTTACTCCACAGAGGGTTCGGGAGGCGGTGGAGGCCTACCAGGCCTGTTTAAGCAAATACAAGGTCACGGAATCCTACGACCTGCCCGAGGGCGTTTATGAGCAGGAGATCCTTCCCATAGCTCCCCTGCTTCACGGCGTGAAGGAGGCCTTTGCCGATCCGGATACAGGCATGGCGCCGGGGATTATGGAGCTTGATCCGGCCTGGCTTGAGGATTATTTTTCCGTCTGCCAGGCGCGGATTGCCTCTCTGATGGCTATGGAGCAGCCGGACAATCCGTCGGCACAGCGCAAGGGAGTGGAGCTGTACCGCAGGGTATCAAAGCCCTTTGAGGTATACCCAGGCATGAGCTCTACGGTGATGGACTACCAGAATATGGCGGGCTTTCTGGTGCTGCTGCTCTGCGTGGCCATGGCTGCCCCGGCATTTTCCGCCGATTACCAGTCCGGCGCGGATGATATTCTGCGTTGCACAAAGTTTGGGAGAGCGCCTCTTGCCATGGCAAGGCTTGCGGCTGCCCTTCTCATCAGCGGGGCCGCATTCCTTCTCTGTGCCCTTGGGTATATTCTGACGGCCAACAGCCTGTTTGGATGGGAGAGCACAAAAACCAGTATTCAGATGATCTATTCCATCGTTACCCTGGCTGATATGAATCTGGGGGAGCTGCAGTGGTTTTTCGCCGCCGCAGGACTGCTCTCGGTTCTGGCCTCGGTGAGCTTCACCCTGTTTCTCTCCTCCAGGTTTAAGGGCACCGTAGCCTGTGTGGCGGCGGCGCTGGTGTTTGCCATTGCGCCCACGGTGGTCTGCATGACCATGCCGGGAGCCCTGTCGAACTGGCTATGCAGTCTTCTTCCTGCCAGCGGTACGAGCATCCAGGCAAGCATTCTCTACGCGCTTACGGATTTTCAGTTTTTGAATTTTGGGGGAATGGCTGTCTGGACGCCCTATGCGATGATTGGAGCCTGTATCCTGGAGATACCGCTGTTTTCCTTTCTGACCGTCCGCACCTACTGCAGGCGGATGGGGAACGGATGACGAAAAGTCCTTGCACCCTTTCCAAAATCGCGCTATAATATATTCGACATATGACGGAAATGAAAGGGAGTGATACCATGTCAAGACCAAGGCGCTGCAGAAGGATCTGCCGGGAGCCGGCCTATGAGAGCTTTGTTCCCCAGGGAATCCCCTGCCGGGAAGAGATTGTTTTGACTCTGGATGAGTATGAGGTCATCCGCCTGGTGGATCTGGAAAAGCTGACCCATGAGCAATGCGCCAGGCAGATGGATATCTCCAGAACCACGGTGACGGAGATCTATGAATCTGCCAGGGAAAAGCTGGCCGACAGCCTGGTGCATGGGAAAATACTTCGAATCGCCGGCGGGAACTACCGGCTTTGCGACGGATCCGCCCTTCGTTATTGTCAAAAAGCCTGTAAAAAAGCAGGGAATGAGGACATGTGCAGATCAAGAAAACACCCTGCGGGTATACCTTTATGCACGGAAAAGATGTGCAGATCAAGGAAAGGAGAAAATATTATGAGAATCGCGGTTACTTATGAAAACGGATCTATCTTCCAGCACTTCGGCCATACGGAGCAGTTTAAGCTCTACGATATTGAGGATGGAAAGGTTACGGCAGAGGAGGTAGTGGATACCAACGGCCAGGGACACGGAGCTCTGTCGGGCTTCCTTGCAGGGGCAGAGGTAGACGCACTGATCTGCGGCGGAATCGGCGGCGGAGCACAGATGGCTCTGGCGGAGGCCGGAATCAAGCTGTACGGAGGCGTCTCCGGAATGGCGGATGATGCCGTCAAGGCATACCTGGCCGGAAACCTGAACTTCAATCCCAATGTACAGTGCAATCATCACGGACACGAGCACGGACATTCCTGCGGGGAGCATCACTGTGGGGAGGATAAGCACGGCTGTCCGGGACACGAGGCGTAGATAGGGCTGTCACAAAACAGGGCGGCAGACTTTTCCGATATCCGGTGCCCGGCTGTCGGAAAAGTCTGCCGCCCTGTTTTGTGACAGCCCCCATCAGCGTTCCTATAATTTCAGCACCACATCCGCAAAAAATTCCGTATTGCTGTTGGAAAATTTTGCGGATCCGCCATATTTTTCCGAGACGGCAAAGATGGAGGCAAGGCCGATACCGGCTCCGCTGTGTTTGGTGGATCGGTATCGGTCCTTCCCCTTATGTACTTTTCCGTCAAAGCTGTTGGTGGAGACGATATACAGCCTGTTTCCATGGCGGACCTCTGTGGTAAGGCAGAAATACCGCGCTTCCCTGGGAACCGTTTGACAGCCTGCGATGGCATTTTCCATAAGGTTACCGAACAGCGCCGCCATATCAAGCTCAGAAAAAGGAAGCGGCTCTGGCAGCTCAATCCGCCAATCTGTGCGGATGTTTGCAAAGACTGCCATCTCTTGGTAGTATCCGAACAGAGCGTTCAGCGCGACGTTGGCGCAGTAGTCTGCCTGTGTATGGTCTGCGAGACTGGTTTCATACTCCGCAAGGTGCGCACGGATACTGTCGATATCGTTCTGCCTGGCAAGAGAGGCCAGCAAATGGATGGAATGGCGAAAGTCATGGCGCAGCCTTGCGGTCTGGCGCATATGCTCCTGCAGGGTATGGTACTGGCGGGACTGCATCTCAAGGAGCCTCATGCGCTCCCTAAGCTCTGCGTGCTCCAGGATAATAGCCGCGCCCCGGTAAAAAAGCACATAGACTGCCACAAGCATGGCAAAGGCGCCTGTCTCAAATATGGGAAAGAGCCACTGCATCCGCCCGGCATGGAGGGTGCTGTAGGACTGTGGGACAGAAAGAATGTTGAGAATGAGGGATACGGAGGACAGGGCCGCCGTGGAATACCATATTTTTGGAAAATTGAGCCGGTCTACTGCCCATGGGAAATGATGTGTGGCGGGGTAGGCGAAGGCTGCAAGCAGCAGAGCGGAAAGTGCAAGGCGCAATAGAGCCGCTTCAAAAGAAAACGCTGCGGCTCCTGAGGCAGGATGAAGGGCAGCATCAAAGGAATAGGCAAACTGTGCGGGGAAGGTCTCAATGGCGCAGACCCCCACATAGATGGCAAGGGTACAGGAAAGATCCAGATCCACTGTGCGGCGGTAAAGGAAAAAGAAGGGCACAAGGGACGAAAGCAGGATAGCGTTCACATTCAGGGAGAACAGCCCATGGAGCGAAGCGGCGGCAGAGGAGTAGAGCAGGATCACCGCCGTGCACAGGACTGCGGTCTTTGCCGCAGAGTATTTCATCCGGTTCTTTGCCGGCAGGTAGCAGGACACCGCACTAGGCACCAGAATCAGAAATTGCAGAAATGCCGATAGGAATTTCCCCATATCCATGGTCAGCCCTCCTTTTCACATCGTCTGCCCGAAAAGCCGGTTGGCACAGAATGTCCGGCAGAGAGTGTCTGACGTTCCCGTATTTTCACAAAATGATAGTCTCTTACCATCTGCTGGATTTTCGCGCTCTCGCGCACCCGGACCGGGAATTTCTCCCCACTCTCCATGATGCAGCAATTGTTTTCAAATTCAAGAATGTGCTCGGCATTTACCGTAATCCCCTTATTGATAGGGAGGAAGCGGGTGTCGCCTCCTGTCTTTTCCATGAATTCCGGCATGGTCATGCGACAGCGCAGCCGCTCTCCGTTCTTAAGCCTTATGTCAAGATAGTGTGCGTCCGTAATGGCGGAGGCGATCTCGTCAAGGAAGATTCGGACGGATCTCCGGCCGGCTGTGAGCGCTATGTATTTTTGTTCCTGGGGTAGCACCTTTACAGCGTCGGCCAGCACATCAAAGATGCGCTCTTTGGTAAAGGGCTTGGTGATATATTCAAAGGCGTGGCAGGAGAAAGCGTCCGGCATAAATTCCTTGCTGGAGGTTAGAAACACCAGGAGACAGCCGGTATTCTGCCTGCGCATTTCCAGTGCGGCGGCGATCCCATCCATGCCCTCCATGTAGATGTCCATGAATACGAGGTCAAAATCGTCACGGTCAAAGGCCTCAAGGAAGGTCTCACCGCTTTGGAAGGCAGCTGTTTCCACAGGATATCCGACGCTCTTTCCAAAGCTGGCGCACAGCCGGTCCATTTCATCCAGACACTTCTGCTCATCATCCACGAAAGCGATCTTCAAAACATGTTCACCTCTATTCGTAAAAAATTCAGCATTATTATAGCATGGCTCAGAGGTTTGCGCCACAAAAAAGGCGTGTTCCAATCCGTTTGTCTCCTGTTCAAAAATAGTTCACGACGTTCTTGCCAGAAAATTGACGTTCCTGCCAGAAGCCTTGTTTTTTACAGAAGATTCCCTAGTATAATAGTAGGAGTTTTCTGCGGGTTTGGCTTGCGGAGAAATTTAAACTCGGAGGATTGGTGTTATGAAATTTGTTTTTGTATCGAATAGAGAGAGGATGAAGAGGAACACGGCCCGGCTCGTCAGGGGAATTTTTCTGTCAGCAGTGATGGTATTTCATATACTGTTACTGGGAGGGATGACGGTGTGCGCCTCGGATTTGGACGGCGCACCGGCGGCAGGGGCCGGTCTTGATTTTAGAGGACCAGGCAGCGATCAGGGTGATCTGGATACGGATGGCTACCATTGGGATGCGGCCGGTAAGAAGCTGTCGCTGAAGAATGCCCATATCGGTGAATCTGTGCTTTTGCCAGATGATACCGTGACCATAGAGAGTGCGGGGGAATGTTTCATTTCCGAGCTGAGCGCCGGCGGAGATCCGCAGAATGCACAATTGATCTTTACCGGATCAGGGAGGCTGACCATCGAAAAGGAACTCCGTATCTATGGAGGTGATTCCAATATTATTACGGTAGCCAAGGGCGCCTGTGTGGTGGCAGACGACGGTATCGGCATCGGTGCAAGCGGCGGAGTGAATTCCACTGTGACCGTATACGGAACCCTGACTGCCAAGGGCAGCTATAACGCCATATCCGCCGGAAGGGTAGTCGTGGGGGCCGGCGGCCTTCTTCAGGTTTCCGGGGAAAAAGGGATTATGCTTAATGGCATGAACATCGGCGGCAATGGCTATGACGTCACCGGTGTGTTTACCGTGGAGAGGGGCGGCTGCTTTATAGGCAACTGTACGGAGTACCATGTTAAGGCAGTGGGAATCGGAGATTCTTTTCCCCCCGGAACCACGGAGGAAGGAGCCTTTTCTATTCCGGAAGGCTATCTGCCCTCGGACTGTCAGGTGAAGATTCGGGGTGGAGAGATTGACTTTGTGAAGAAAAGCACGGGCGAAATATATACCGGCGCCCTGACCATCCACGAAAACCATGTCTGGCCGGAGGGATGGAACGGAAGAGACGAGGTCGGCCACTGGAAAGAATGTACCGTGGAGGGATGTGACAAAACGACAGGGTATGAGGTACATACTTATGACGACAATACGGGAGCGTGTGCCTGCGGTTCCACCTTGACGGTTCTTTTAAGCAATGCGGAAGGGCTGGTTTATGACGGGCAGGAGAAGAAACCAGGCGTTGCCGCCGCGCTGGACGGTGCAAAGCTGGATGCTTCCAGATACCAGGTTTCTTACGGCGATAATATCAATGCCGGAGAGGCATCGGTGATTCTTACGGGAAAAGGGGATTTGGGATTTAAGCGAACGGTAAAGTTTCAGATAGCCAAGGCGGTGCCTGTGATTACCTGGGGCAGCACTGCCCAGACCGTAACCTATTCCGGCAGTCAGGTCACTGTCTCCCGGCCTGTTGTGACGCTGGCGGGCGGCGAGAGCTTTAAGGGGGAGATTGCCTATTCCTATGCGGCAAAGGGGTCCACGGAGTATACTCCGGGTCTGCCTAAAGATGCCGGAACATACACGATCAGGGCCAGGATTGCGGAGCAGAATAACTATACCGCCGCAGAGAGTACGAATACATTGACGCTGACCATAGAGCAGGCGGAGCAGGAGGAGAGCACGCAGAGCACGCCGAGTACGTCGGGCAGGCCGTCCGGCTCCGGGAATCCGTCGGAAAAAAGGGAAGAGGAGAGTGGCGAAAAGCTTCCGGCGTCAAAGGTTATCCCGAAGCTGCCAAAAGAGGATCATGAGCATGAGTACATCGCTACGGTGGTGCAGGAAGCTTCCTGTATGGAGGAAGGGGTCAAAGAGTATACCTGCTCTTGTGGGGATAGTTATACGGAAAGTATTCCGGCTCTTGACCACAGTTATGAGAGTGAGGTTACAAAGGAGCCCACTGTTTCCGAGGAGGGCGTGATGACCTATACCTGCAGTCTCTGCGGCGACACCTACACGGAGCCTATTGAAAAGCTTGAGGAGCCTGCGTCCCTGCCGGATGACCGCCAAGAGAGCAGTCAGGCTGGCTGGCCGTGGTGGCTTATTGTGATCTTACTGGTGATCCTTGGGGGCATTGGTGGGGTTGTTGCGGTAAAAAGGAAGAAGGGGGAGGAAGAAGAGAGCGCCTCCTGACGGATATCTGAGAGAATTGTTGCTTTCTATAAGCAGAAAAAACAGCCATTGATTCCGAATTCACTTATGAGGAGAGGGAGCAATGGCTGTCTTTGCCTGTATACGGTGAGGAGGTGCTGCAAAATCGGACAGCAGACTTTTCCATATCCGGTGTTCGGACGGTTCACGTACAGGCTGTCTGCTCTGGTCGTACATTACCCTGAGGAGGGGCTTGTATGGATGGAGGCATCTTGGGTAATGTTCGCCCATATCAGACAGTCTGTACGTGAACAGCCGGACACTGGATATCGGAAAAGTCTGCTGTCCGATTTTGCAGCACCTCATGGGAGGTCTATGCCTGTAAGAAAGGTAAGACTTGTCTGTTGGCGGCATTTGCGTTATGATTCTGAATATAGAGCTTAAAAAGTGAAAGGGAGAATATAATGGTAAAGCATGATTTCACAAAAGGTTCCATGGCATCTGGTATCGTGCGTCTTTCTCTGCCTATGATCCTGGCCCAGTTGGTGAATGTCCTTTATAATATCGTAGATCGCATGTATTTAGGCCATATGCCCGGGGACGGGCGTCTGGCGCTCACCGGCGTGGGGGTGGCGTTTCCTATCATCACCATTATCAATGCTTTTGCTAATCTGTGTGGAAGCGGTGGAGCGCCTCTGTGCTCCATTGAGCGGGGGAGAGGAGACGAACGGAAGGCGGAGCAGATCATGGGCAATTCTCTGACGCTGCTCCTGCTTTTCGGTATTCTGCTGACTCTGACGGGCTATGTTTTAAAGACGCCCCTTTTGTATCTGTTTGGGGCCAGTGACGAGACCATTCCCTATGCCAATGCCTATATGGATGTGTATCTGGCGGGGAATCTTTTCGTGATGCTGGGGCTTGGCATGAATCCCTTTATTGAATCTCAGGGCTTTGCCAAGACGGGAATGCTTACCGTGGTTATAGGAGCTCTGTTAAATCTCATCTTGGATCCCATTTTTATCTTTAGCCTGAAGCTTGGCGTACAGGGAGCCGCAGCGGCTACGACTCTTTCCCAGCTGGTATCTGCCGTCTGGGTTCTGGCTTTCTTAAGCGGCAGGAGGGCTATTCTCCGTCTGCGTTTGTCCACCCTGCGTCTGAGAGCCGGACTGGTAAAGCAGATCTTGGCGTTGGGACTGTCCGGCTTTACTATGTCTGTGACTAACAGCCTGGTACAGATTTTCTGCAATGCCTCTCTGCAATTTTATGGGGGAGACCTTTACGTAGGCGCCATGACCATCATCTATTCTGTCCGGGAGGTGGTGCAGATGCCTATGCAGGGCTTTACTCAGGGGGCCCAGCCTGTGCTGGGCTACAACTATGGGGCAGAAGAGAACGGCCGCGTAAAGGAAGGTATCCGCTTCATCCGACGGGTGACGCTTGTGTACGCGCTGGCCGTGTGGGCTGTTCTGATGCTGTTTCCTCAGACGGTAGTCCGGCTTTTTAACGGGGAGGCGGCGCTTCTTGAGGTTTCTGTTACCTCCATGCGCTGGCATTTTGGCCTCTTTTTCTTTATGGCTTTCCAGTATGTAGGCCAGACCGTATTTGTGAGCCTTGGAAAAGCGAAGCAGGCCGTCTTCTTCTCTCTGTTTCGCAAAGCCATCCTGGGGGTTCCTCTGATTTTGCTTCTTCCTCATCTGTGGGGCCTTGGCATCTACGGTGTCCTGGCTGCCGAGCCGGTTACCAATATCATAGGCGGCCTTGCCTGCTATTTTACGATGATTGCGGTTGTGTGGAAAAATCTCTGACTCATGCTCCATAGACAGCAATATGATCTGCATGAAAAAACGCAGAAGCTTCCTAAAGTACTTGCCAGAAACCAAAAAGTTGTGTACAATTTGAAAGGACCCAAAGGAGGAATGGAAAATCCTTCCGGCATGTCCTTTCCAAAACCTAAAAGAATCGGAGGATAAACGGAATGAAAAAACAGATCACAGATTCCGTATATTATGTAGGTGTAGATGACAAAACCATAGACCTGTTCGAGAGCCAATACGTAGTTCCAAAGGGCGTCTCCTATAACTCTTACGTCATTCGGGACGAGAAAACAGCCGTTCTCGATACCGTGGATCCAAGAGCCGGGGAGGCATGGCTTGCCAATTTGGAGGAGGTTCTGGAGGGACAGGCTCCGGATTACCTGGTGGTGTCCCATTTGGAGCCGGATCACGCAGGCAACATCGGAAGGCTGGCGGAAAAATACCCACGGATGAAGCTGGTAGGCAATGCCAAAACCTTTGCCATGCTCCCGCAGTTTTTTGAGATGGATCTGACGGATCGCTGTGTAACCGTAAAGGAAGGCGACACCTTAAGTCTGGGAGCACATACCTTGACCTTTGTGATGGCTCCCATGGTACACTGGCCGGAGGTTATGGTGGCCTATGAGTCCAAAGAGAGGATTCTCTTCTCCGCCGACGGCTTCGGCAAATTCGGAGCCCTGGACGCAGATGAGGACTGGACCGACGAGGCCAGGCGTTACTACATCAATATAGTGGGGAAATACGGCGCCCAGGTTCAGGCCCTTCTAAAGAAGGCGGCCGGCCTTGACATTGCCATAATCTGTCCCTTACACGGCCCTGTTTTGAAGGAAAATCTCGGCTATTACCTGGAAAAGTATCAGATCTGGAGCAGCTATGAGCCGGAGGAGCCCGGCATTGTCGTAGCCTATGCCTCCATCCACGGCAATACGGCCAGGGCTGCCGGGGAGCTGGCCGGAATGCTGGAAGCAAAGACTGATGTTCCTGTGAAGGTGTATGACCTTGCGCGGGCCGACATGCCTGCCGTAGTGGCAGAGGCCTTCCGCTACGATCGCCTGGCACTTCTGGCGGCAAGCTATGACGGCGGCGTATTCCCCTGCATGGAGGATTTTCTCCATCATCTTAGGGCGAAGACTTACCGGAATCGCAAAGTGGCCCTTGTGGAAAACGGAACCTGGGCCCCGTCCGCAGCCCGGACCATGCGGGGCATCCTGGAGGAGATGAAGAACCTCACCATCTGTGAGCCGGTAGTTACGATTCGCTCCACCATGAAGGAGGCCGACAGAGAGGCAATGGCAGAGCTCGTAAGGGCCCTGGTGAGCGAGTAGGCAGCGCAGGAAGGTGTGTCTTTGTCAAACGGACAAATGTTTTTGAGAAGAAGAGAAAGGGAAGCGGGCTTAGGAGCTTCCCCCTCTTTATAATAGGAAGAAACTCTACAGCTTAAAAGCCTGCGGACAAGGCGTTGTGTTTTTCTGCGGCGGACATCATGGGATTTACGGACCCGAAAGATAAGGAAAAAGGAGTTGAAAAATCAAACAAAAAGGAGCTTTTACATTTATGGAACAAATAGAAGACAAAAAACAATTCGCAGTGCTGATTGATGCGGACAATATCAGCGCCAAGTATGCCGGCAGCATTTTCAATGAGATTGAAAACTACGGCTACGCCTCTTTTCGCCGGATTTACGGCAACTGGTCTACAAAGGGAAACGGCTGGAAGGAGGAGATTCTGCTGGAGAATTCCATTACCCCGGTGCAGCAGTTTGCCTACACCTCCGGAAAAAACGCCACCGACATGGCCATGGTCATTGACGCCATGGATATCCTCTACTCCGGCAAGGTAGACGGCTTTTGTCTGGTGACCAGCGACAGTGATTTCACCCGTCTGGCCATGCGTCTGCGGGAGGAGAATATGTACGTCATCGGCATGGGAGAGTCCAAAACCCCCATGGCTCTCACCAAAGCCTGCAACAAGTTCATCCACCTGAATCTCATCAACAAGCAGGTCAACGATGTGGAGAATGCTTCCCCGGCCACCGCCAGCAGAAAGGGCTCCCGGGCTGTGGAGGAGGAGCATGGAAGCGGCGTCACTCCCCTGCCTCAGATCGAGGAGGCCATCATTTCCTTTATCAATGACAATGAAAATAAGGGGAAGATCACCTATCTGGGAGAAATCGGGAGCCGCTTAAACGACAAGTTTACGGACTTTGACGTGCGAAACTATGGCTACACCAAGCTGGTGGTTTTCCTTCAGGATACCTGCCCCAGACTCTACCTGTACAAGATTGATTCCGCCTATGCGGTGGGCCTGGGAGGTCATCTGGACCGGCAGAAGCTGGAAAAAGAGATCTTGGTGTTCATCCGGGAGAACGGAGGCCAGATCGAAAACCTGTCCATGGTTTATGAGGAGATCCACAAGAAGCACCCGGCCTTTGACCTGAAGGACTACGGCTACAGCCGCCTCTCCAGCTTCCTTCGGAGCATTCGTCAGCTCTGTGTAAGCGGCAATATGGTCAGCATCAAGGATAAGAAATAGGGGCAATAGGGATAATTTTTTCCTTGACAAATTTATTTTGTTGGGAGTAATATAGAGAACGATATAAATACGAGCCTCATGAGTGCAGACCGCTCTTCATGAGGCGGGTACATATATCGGAATCTGAAATAAAATAAGGAGGATGACATTATGAAAAAGAAGGCATTAAGCTTACTGCTGGCATGTGCCATGACCTTCTCTCTGGCAGCCTGCGGCGGCAAGGGCGGAGAGACTGAGGCGCCTGCGGCAGACAACGCAGAGACAGAAGCGCCTGCAGAAGCAGGAAATGATGCGGAGGCAGGAGACGACGCAGAGGCGCCGGCTGCAAGCGACGGAGCCGTAATCAAGATTGGCGGCATTGGACCTACCACCGGCGGCGCATCCGCTTACGGCATTGCCGTACAGAGAGGAATGGAGATCGCAGTGGAGGAGATCAACGGGGCAGGCGGTATTGGCGGCGTTCAGATTGAGTTGAATTTCCAGGATGACGAGCATGACCCGGAGAAGTCCGTCAATGCATACAACACCCTGAAGGACTGGGGAATGCAGGTACTGATCGGAAGCGTAACCTCCAATCCCTGTATTGCAGTTGCAGAGCAGACCTACAATGACAATATGTTCCAGCTTACTCCCTCCGGAACCGCAGTAAAGTGCGTACAGTATGACAATGCGTTCCGTATGTGCTTCTCTGACCCCAACCAGGGTCTTGAGTCTGCAAAGTATATCGGAGAGAACGGCCTGGCAACCAAGGTGGCCGTTATCTATGACAGCTCCGATCCCTACTCCGTAGGTATCTACGAGGCATTCCGGGCAGAGGCTGCAAATCAGAACATTGAGATCGTATCCGACGCGGCCTTTACCGCTGACAATAGGACTGATTTCTCCACCGCAGTTCAGGGCGCAAAGAATGCAGGCGCAGAGCTTCTGTATATGCCCTTCTACTATACCGAGGCTTCTCTGGTACTGGCAGAGTGCAGCAAGCAGAGCTACGCTCCCCTGTTCTTTGGTGTGGACGGAATGGACGGAATCCTGTCCGTAGAGAACTTTGACGCTTCTCTGGCTGAGGATCTGATGTACATGGCTCCCTTCGTTGCAAACTCTGATGACGAGATGGTAAAGAGCTTTGTAGGAAAGTATCAGGAGAAGTACGGCGAGATTCCCAATCAGTTCGCGGCAGACGCTTATGACTGCGTATACGTCGTAAAGGCAGCGATGGAAGAGGCCGGCGTGACGGCTGATATGGATGCATCCGCAATCTGTGATGCTCTGAAGACGGCTATGACTTCTATCACCTTTGACGGCATCACCGGCAAGGGAATCAGCTGGGAAGCAAGCGGCGAGCCCAACAAGGCTCCCCTGATTGTACAGATCAAGGGCGGCGAGGGCGTTGCGCTGTAAGAATCAGAACAGCCACAGCAAATGAAATAGAATGCCGGTTGACTTGGAAGCCGGCAGTATGAGAAAATCTGGACAGAGGAGCCCGCGGGGTTCCTCTGTTTTTCCGTTTTTCCACTTGTGCATGCCTGTCATCTATGCTATAATACAATGCAAATTGTGTAGAACTTTAAAGAATAAAGAGGTGTTATGTATGATGGGATTTATATCCTACCTGGTGAACGGAATCAGTCTGGGCAGTGTCTATGCATTGATTGCCCTGGGCTACACCATGGTATATGGAATTGCGAAAATGCTGAACTTCGCCCACGGTGATGTCATTATGATCGGCGGATTTGTGACATTCACGGCAGTCAGCGGTATGGGGCTGCCTCCCATACTGGGCGTGCTGATTTCCGTGGCGGTCTGTACGGTGCTGGGAATGGTGATTGAGCGCATCGCCTATAAGCCCTTACGGGGAGCCTCCAAGCTGGCCGTGCTGATTACGGCTATCGGAGTCAGCTACTTTCTGCAGAATATCGCGCTTCTCATCTATGGCTCCAACACGAAGTCCTTTACCTCCGTGGTGTCCATGGAACCTCTTTCTCTGGCAGACGGCGCTATTATTATTTCCGGTGAGACCATCGTTACCATTCTTGCCTGTATCGTGATTATGATTGCGCTGACCTCCTTTATTAAATATTCCAAGTCCGGGCGGGCCATGCTGGCCGTGTCCGAGGACAGCGGCGCGGCACAGCTTATGGGCGTCAATGTAAATGCAACCATCGCTCTGACCTTTGCCATCGGCTCTGCCCTGGCGGCTATTGCAGGCGTGCTTCTGTGCTCCTCTTACCCGGCGCTGACTCCTTATACGGGGGCAATGCCCGGCATTAAGGCCTTTGTTGCGGCCGTATTTGGCGGAATCGGTTCCATACCGGGGGCCTTTATCGGCGGAATTCTTCTGGGTGTCATTGAGATTCTGGGAAAAGCCTATATCTCTTCTCAGCTAGCAGATGCCATTGTGTTTGCCGTATTGATTATCGTGCTTCTGGTGAAGCCTACGGGACTTTTGGGTAAGCAGATTCAAGAGAAAGTGTAGGTGAGACGGATGAAGATGAAAGCATGGAATAAAAGTACAAAGAGCAATCTGATTACATACGGCATGGTGATTGCCGCCTATGTGATCATGGAGATTTTAATGAAGGCGGGGATGGTTTCCAGCCTTCTCCAGGGACTTCTCGTGCCCCTGTGTACCTATGTGATTTTGGCAGTATCCCTAAACCTGGTGGTGGGAATTTCCGGCGAGCTGAGCCTGGGACATGCAGGATTTATGTGCGTGGGAGCCTTTGCCAGCGCATTTTTCTCCAATTACACCAAGGAAGCAATTACCGTCAGCGGACTCAGGTTTTTCCTGGCGATTCTCATTGGCGCGGCCGTGGCCGCCCTGTTTGGATTTTTGATTGGAATTCCGGTTCTTCGACTGCGGGGAGATTATCTGGCGATTGTAACTCTGGCCTTTGGCGAGATTATTAAAAATGTGATCAATGTTATTTTCTTAGGTCATGACAGCAAGGGCTTTCATATCTCCTTTAAGGATGCCTTTTCCATGAACATGGAGCCGGACGGAGAGGTGCTCATCAACGGCCCCCAGGGAATTACAGGAACGCCCCATGATTCCTCCTTCCTCATTGGCGTGATTCTGATTCTGATTACGCTTTTTATTGTGATCAATATGGTAAATTCCCGCACGGGACGGGCGATTATGGCGATTCGCGACAACCGGATTGCGGCGGAGTCCGTGGGAATTCACATTACAAAGTATAAGCTGCTGGCTTTTACCGTATCCGCTTCTCTGGCAGGTGTGGCAGGCGTACTCTATGCCCATAATCTGTCCACGCTGGCGGCTCAGCCCAAAAACTTCGGCTATAATATGTCCATTATGATCCTGGTGTTTGTGGTTCTGGGCGGCATCGGAAATATCCGGGGTTCGATTATCGCGGCTGTGGTGCTGACCTTGCTGCCGGAGCTTCTTCGAAGCCTCAATGACTATCGAATGTTGATGTATGCCGTTGTTTTGATTGCAACGATGATCTTTACCTCCAGTCCGGGCGGGCAGGCATTCCGGGAGCGCTACTCCCTGAAGGCGCTTCTTGGACAGAAGAAGCAGGAAAAGGAGGCGAAGTAAGATGGCATTACTGGAAGTAAAAGAGCTGGGAATTTCCTTTGGAGGCCTTCGGGCTGTGGATGATTTCCATATGACCATTGAACCGGGAGAGCTTTACGGGCTTATCGGACCCAACGGAGCCGGAAAGACCACGGTTTTTAACCTTCTCACCGGCGTGTATAAGCCCACGGACGGCTATATTCTCCTGGACGGAGAGAATATTACAGGGAAGAAAACCATTGAGATTAATCAGCATGGGATTGCAAGAACCTTTCAGAATATCCGACTCTTTAACGAGCTGAGCGTTCTGGACAATGTAAAGGTGGGGCTCCACAATCACCACGGCTATTCCACTCTGACAGGCATTTTGCGCCTGCCCAAATACTACAAGGTGGAAAAAGAGATGGATGAGAGGGCTATGGAGCTTCTGAAGGTCTTTGATCTGGACGGGGAGGCAGGCTACAAGGCTTCCAACCTGCCCTACGGCAAGCAGCGGAAGCTGGAGATTGCCAGAGCCCTGGCCACGGATCCGAAGCTTCTGCTCTTAGACGAGCCGGCGGCCGGCATGAATCCCAATGAGACCCAGGAGCTGATGAATACCATCCGCTTTGTGCGGGATGAGTTCCATATGACCATTCTTCTTATCGAGCATGATATGAGACTGGTATCCGGAATCTGTGAGAAGCTGACCGTACTGAACTTCGGCCAGATTCTTACGGAGGGAGAGACCAGTGAGGTGCTGAATGACCCGAAGGTTATTACGGCGTATTTGGGAGAATAGGAGGTGCGGGTATGGCAATGCTGGAAATTAAGGATATAGAAGTATTTTACGGAATGATACAGGCCATCAAGGGTGTCTCCTTTGAGGTGAATGAGGGAGAGGTCATTGCCCTCATCGGGGCCAACGGAGCAGGGAAGACAACGATTCTACACAGCATTACAGGTCTGATTGCGCCGAAAAAGGGTCAGATCTTCTTTGAGGGGCAGGAGATTACCACCACTCCGGCCCACAAGATTGTCTCCATGGGGATGGCCCATGTGCCGGAGGGACGCCGGGTTTTTGCCCAGCTTACGGTACTGGAGAACCTCAAGATGGGCGCCTTTACCCGCAAGGATAAGGAAGAGGTGGAGGAGAGCCTCATCCGCGTATATAAGCGCTTCCCCCGTCTGGAGGAGCGCAAAAACCAGATGGCGGGAACCCTCTCCGGCGGGGAGCAGCAGATGCTGGCCATGGGCAGGGCCCTCATGTCAAGGCCCCGGATTATTCTTATGGATGAGCCCTCCATGGGATTGTCCCCCATTTTTGTGAATGAGATTTTTGATATTATCCGGGAGGTAAGCGAGGGAGGAACCACGGTGCTTTTGGTAGAGCAGAACGCAAAGAAGGCTCTCTCGATTGCGGACCGGGCTTATGTGCTTGAGACAGGAAAGATTGTACTGGACGGAAAGGCCAAAGATCTTTTGAATGATGATTCGGTGAAGAAGGCTTACCTGGGTGAGTAAAGATCTGCATCAGCCGAATACCTGTGGAAGGCGAAAGGATATTACTGAGGACGGAAGTCTTTGGTAATATCCTTTTTTGCCTTGTTTTCCCCTTTATTTGGCATTTTTCACCTGGATATGGGAGGTGTTTCGAGCCGGTAGCCGGTTGACTTTACGGCCTTCCTGCTTTAAAATAGAAGGTAATAGAGATCGGGGAGTCTCTGAGAGCGAGCAGCAAGATCCTCAAGGTGCAGAGAGGAATTCTGCGGAACTGGAATAGTAATAGGAGGCAATTTTTATGGAAGTAAAGCGTATTTTGGTAGTGGATGATGACACAATGAATTTGAAAAGGACGAAGATGATTCTGGGAAAGAGCTATAATGTGGAGCTGGTAGAATCCGGAAGAGAAGCCCTTGAAAAGCTGAGGAACGAGTTGTTTGATCTGGTTCTTCTGGACATTGCGATGCCGGAGATGGACGGCATTGAGACCTTTGAGCGCATGAAGGCTTCCGCTTATGACATTCCCGTAATTTTTCTCACTGCATCGGGATATGAGGATGATGTAAAGAAAGCAATCAACCTGGGAGCGGTGAATTACCTCAAGAAACCATTTTTCCCCCAAGAATTGTTGAAGCGGGTTGCAAAGGAGTTTGATAAGGAATGAGAACAGAGGATCAGACCAGTATTCATCTGCTTCTGGCAACAATCGTTACGATATTTGGCGTATTTCTGATTCTGATTACCCTTGCATTATCATGGGAATACTGGATGATTCCCATTATTTTGGTTGGAAATACCCTTGTGTGGTGCCTTCACATTGGGAGGTTTGGATCGGAATCCTTTTACAAAAATCTGTGTGCCGGATTGCTGATGATTGGATTTTTTTTCTTTGGCGTTCATGTGAGCAGCCTGTATGATACTCCGGCTGTGGCCTGTATGGTTATTCTTGTTTTTTCCATGTTTGATAAAAAGCGGCTATTGTATATGATAGCCGCCTTGTATGTAACGGTGCTGCTGTATCATTTTTTGATTCTGGGCACCATTACTTGGGAGATGCCTCCCCGGGATATGATTCGGATAGGCATTGATATTGCCGTGACTCTGGGAGCCTTGTCCATTGCAAGATACCGGATCAAGCGGAGGCTGAAGGCGAGGGTGCAGTACGATACAGCCATTACGGAGCTTGAGAAGGCGGGAAGGCAGAATGCAGTTTTTCTGTCAAACGTGTCTCATGAGCTGCGGACTCCCATTAATATGGTGCTGGGAATCAGTGAGGTCGTGTTGGAAAAGGGGCTTCCCGGGGAGCTTCGGGAGGATATGCTGTCCATTCAGCTTGCGGGCAAGCGTCTTTCCAGCCAGATCAACAATATGCTTGATTATACGGAGATTGTAGAGGGAACCCTGACCTCCTTAAAGCAGGAATATATGCTCACCTCTGTGCTCAATGACATTATGATTACGACGGCCATGCAGGGGAACAGGAGTCAGCTGGAAATCGTATTTGATATGGATCCCAAAATACCGGCCGTGCTGATTGGAGATGCGGAAAAAATTTCTCATGTGCTGAAGATTCTTCTGGAAAATTCCGTTAAGTTTACGGAAGAGGGAGGGATTCATCTCTGTATCGAATGCCGGAAGGAGAGCTACGGGGTAAATCTGGTTATCGATATCTATGATACGGGCATTGGCATGACGGATGCTCAGCTCAATCAGATGTTTGACGATTTTTACCAGGCAGATTCCGGGAGCAGCCGCTTTGCGGGAGGGCTGGGCCTGGGAATTCCCATTGCCAGAGGACTTCTCAACTCCATGGGCGGATTTATCCATTTTGCCAGCAAGAAGAATGAGGGTCTGGAGGCTCATATTACCATTCCCCAGGGCGTGGCGGATGATTCCCCGTCCATTGTGGTTGCCAATGCCGATAAGCTTTGTATTGCCTGCTATTTCCGGCCGGAGAAATACAGCTGTGAAGAGGTGAAGGAATACTACGACAGGATGATTTTGCACCTGGTGGAGGGACTTGGCATAGAGGGCTATCAGGCCCACAACTTTGACGGACTGCTTAAGCTGCAGAGCAACCATACGCTGACCCATGTATTTATCGCTCAGGCGGAATATGAGGAGAATCGTGATTACTATGAGGAGCTTGTAAATAAGCTTCGGGTGGTTGTGATTGCGGATCGGGATTTTGTCTTAGACAGGAGCAGCCGGCTTTTGGTACTGCACAAGCCCTTTTCCGCTCTTTCTGTGGCAAATTTGTTGAACGGTGATATGGAAGAAAGCGGAATTGTGGGAATGGATGGCCGCAGACCCTTCTCCTGCACAGGCATTAAGGCTTTGGCTGTTGATGACGAGGAGATGAATCTCGTAGTGGCCAAGGGCGTTCTGGGCAGCTATGGCATTGACGTGGATACCTGTTCAAGCGGAAGGGAGGCCGTAAAGCGTCTGGATGAAAATGATTACGATGTGATCTTCCTGGATCACATGATGCCGGGCTTTGACGGCGTGGAGACGCTGCGGCGCATCCGTGAGATGAACAACGGCATGTATCAGGAGCTGCCGGTGTTGGCGCTGACGGCCAATACCATCAGCGGCGCCAGAGAAATGTTCCGCCATGAAGGGTTCACGGAATTTATTCCCAAACCCATTGAGCGCTCCGTTCTGGAGAGGGTGCTGCGCAAGGTTCTGCCGGAGGAAGCCATTCAGTACGGCGTGGAAGCACAGCCCAAAAAGGAGGCGGCCTCCAAAGCTGCTCACAAGGAGGAGCCGGTACGCAAAGAGGCCGTAAAGCAGAAGGCTGTGCAGGAAAAACCGGTACATAAGGAAGCGCCTGTGCCGAAAGAGGAGTCCCCGGAGGGTCTCTCCCTTCTGCAGCTTACCCCCCTTGTGGAGGCAGGCATGAATGTAAGGCTGGGGCTGGAGTACTGCTGTGGAGAGAAGGAATTTTACCTGGAGATGCTTCAGACCTTTGCGGAACAGAGTGAGGGAAAGAAGACGGAACTTGAGGCTTTATATACTTCCGAAAGCTGGGGAGACTATGCCATTAAGGCTCATGCTTTAAAGAGCACCTCACTGACCATCGGAGCGGAAGAGCTCTCCGAGAAGGCAAGAGCCCTGGAGCAGGCAGGGCGAAACGGAGACACGGAATACATCCGGCAGAATCATTCCGAGCTTTTGGAGGCCTATGATAAGGTCTGCAGGAGCATTCAGGAACTGGAATAGGGGGATCAAGAAGTGTTGCAAAAATGGTTTGAAATCATCTTTGACCATAGGATCAGCCTGCGAGAGCGCATGTTTCGCGTGGTCACAAGCATCTGCATGCTTGCATTGATTTTTATCCTGCCCCTGGGCAGAAACCTTGTAAATATGCTGCTGTTGGCGGTTGGCCTTGTAACCATGGCATTGGTTGTCAGGCTCAGCATTAAAAAAGAATGTATCAACAGAGGAGCTACCATCATTGCCGTTTTGCTTCTTGTGCTGTTTCCCGTGAGCTTTTTTACGGCGGGAGGATTTTACAGCGGAATGCCAGAGTGGTTTGTGCTCTGCTTTGTTTACATCAGTATTGCTCTGGAGGGGAGGAGAAAGGGCGGATTTTTCCTGCTCTGTGCCCTGGAGACCCTGGCATGCTACTATCTGGCCTTTTATTATCCGGAGCTGGCTGCCCGGAACACCCAGCGCCATTCCTTCTTTGATTCCGCAGTCTCGGTCATTATGGTGGGAGTGCTCACCAGTGTGATGATGATGTTTTTAAACAAGCTTTACGAGGAGGAAAATGAGCTTTCCCTGCAGCAGAAGAAGGAGATCGAAGAGCTCAATGAGGCGGAGAATCATTTTTTTGCCAGTATGAGCCATGAGATCCGTACCCCCATCAACACCATCATCGGCCTGAATGAGATCATTTTAAGAGGTGATATTTCTGAGGAAGTGGCGGAGAATGCAAGGAATATTCAGGGCGCCAGTAAAATACTGCTTACGCTCATCAATGATATCCTCGATCTGTCCAAGATTAAATCCGGGAAAATGGAGATTGTAAATGTTTCCTATGAGACGGGAGAGCTTTTCTCAGAGATTGTCAATATGATTTGGCTCAAGGCGAAGGAAAAGGGACTGGAATTCCGGCTTCATGTGGATTCCTCCATTCCGAGTATGCTCTGTGGTGACGAGGTGCGTATTAAGCAGGTCTTGATCAATTTGCTGAATAATGCCCTGAAGTACACCAACGAGGGGTCTATTACGTTATCTGCCCGCTGTGAACGTCTGGGGCTTAACAGGGTGCGTGTGTGGTACATGGTGGAGGATACGGGCCAGGGAGTAAAAAAGGAGAGTATTCCCTATATTTTCAATGCCTTTAAGCGGGTCGATCAGGAGAAAAACCGTCACATTGAGGGCACGGGGCTTGGATTAAGCATTGTGCATCAGCTGGTAGAGCTGATGGGCGGCGAGATCAGCGTCAACAGCGTTTACACCAAGGGGTCCACCTTTATTGTCATGCTGGAGCAGGATATTGTGGATGATAAGGAGCTGGGCACCTTTACGCTGGCTTCCCGGTCAAGGGTTCATGAGGGAGAGCAGTATCAGAAAAGCTTTGAGGCGCCGGAGGCCCATATTCTTGTGGTGGACGATAATGAGATGAATCTTATGGTGGTGCGTAAGCTGCTTATGGATACAAGGGTTCAGCTTGATACGGCCTTAAGCGGTACAGAATGTCTCAGAAAGACCCAGGAACAGCATTACGATGTGATTTTGATGGATCATTTGATGCCGGGTATGGATGGAATCCAGTGTCTCCACAAACTGCGCACACAGCCGGGAGGTCTGTGCCAGAGCTCCCCTGTCATTGCCCTTACGGCCAATGCGGGAAGCGACAATCAGCTTCTTTACCGGAAGGAGGGCTTTAGCGGCTATCTGGCAAAGCCGGTAAGCGGCGCCCTTCTTGAGGCGGCGGTGCTGAGCCTTCTGCCCAAGAAGCTGGTGAATTTGACAGAGGAAGCGGAGCTGTCGGAGATTGGAAAGGATATCCTGATCTTTGAGCAGACACAGCGTTTGTCCGTTATGGTTACAACGGACAGCGTTTGCGACCTTCCGGAGTCTCTGCGAAAGGAATTTGGCATTTCCGTATGCCCCTATTATGTGCGCACGGATAAAGGACGCTTCCTGGATGAGGTGGAGCTGAAAGCAGAGGAGCTGCTGCTGCATATGTCGGAAGGACAAAACGCTCGTTCGGAGGCGCCGGGAGTGGAGGACTACGAGCGGTTTTTTGCGGAGAAGCTGACGGAAGCCCAGAACGTGATCCATATTACTATGGCAAAGCATGCAAGCCAGGGGTATTACAATGCCCTGGAGGCGGCCAAATCCTTTGAAAATGTGACGGTGCTGGATTCCGGACATCTCTCCAGCAGCCTGGGACTGATTGTGCTCTATGCCGCTTCCATGGCGGAAAAGCATGCCTCAAAAGCGGAGATTGTGAGGCTGGTGAATGAGCTTGGACGCTATATTTCTTCTGCCTTTATCATAAACAGTACCCATTCCATGTGCCAGGCGGGACAGATCCCTAAGCAGACGCAGGTTATCTGTGACGCCCTGCTGTTGCATCCTGTCATTGAGCTTAAGAAGAGCAAAATGGTTGTGCGCGGTATGGAGATG
Source organism: Lachnospiraceae bacterium (assembly GCA_022791635.1). Taxonomy (GTDB): domain Bacteria; phylum Bacillota; class Clostridia; order Lachnospirales; family Lachnospiraceae; genus Laedolimicola. The sequence continues at coordinate 59,935 of JAAVZL010000023.1, read as the reverse complement.
GGGGATTTTGTCCATATGATCAAGCATTATGTGCGGAGAGTATTTTTGGATGCAAGAAATATTGATCGGCGGATTTTGTTTATTACATATGCCGGGCTGGAGGACAGAAGCATTGCTTACATTCAGAAGCTGGTGAAGCAGTATTGTCCTTTTGAACGGGTGTATCTGCAGAAGGCTTCGGCGGCCATTGCATGTAATTGCGGGTCGGGATCTTTTGGCCTGCTGTTTATGAAGAAAAATGAGATTTCTATTGATTTTTCTCAGGCTTCTGAGCCGGAGAAAGGGATCTGAGCCCAGAGCTATCCGGGTGAAAATAGTGTTGCGCTTTCGGAAGAAGTATGCTATGATACTCTCTGTCAGACAAAAATTGACAAACTCTGGAGAGTCTCAGCAAATGAGCGCCGAAGGTGTAACACAGGCTTCCCCGTTGGAAGGTTCGGGAGCCTGCCTATCTCTCAGGCAAAAGGACAGGGCTTACATGCAGATGTTCTACTCTTTGGAGGGCTGATGGTAAATCGGCTCTTATTTTTGTGTTTTTATTTTAAAGAAAAAAGAGAGGGAAAAATCATGTTGGAATTTGTGAAGAGTGCGAATGGGATTATGTGGAGCTATGTGCTCTTATTCATCCTCTGCGGAACGGGTATTTATTTTACGGTGCGCCTTAGGTTTATTCAGGTGCGTAAGTTTTGCGAAGGGTGCCGTCTGGTGTTCGGGCACTTTAAACTCAGCGGGGAGAAGCGTGAGCGGGGGGAGATGACGCCCTTACAGTCTCTGGCTACGGCCATTGCGGCTCAGGTGGGTACGGGAAATCTTACAGGAGCGGCTACGGCGCTCATTTCCGGCGGTCCGGGCGCTATTTTCTGGATGTGGGTCAGCGCCTTTTTCGGAATGGCTACGATATACGGAGAGGCTGTGCTGGCCCAGGAGTATAAGACTACGGACAGCGGAGAGGTGACCGGAGGGCCTGTTTATTATATTTGGACGGCCTTTCATGGGTCTTTCTTTGGCAGAGCTCTGGCAGGAATGTTTGCGGTGTTTATTATTCTGGCCTTGGGCTTTATGGGGAATATGGTGCAGTCCAACTCCGTCGGCACCGCCTTTGCAGGCGTGTTTCAGGCGCGGAATATCAATCTGCCGCCGGTTGTGGTCGGCGTGATTCTGGCGGTTCTGGCCTTCTTTGTGTTTATCGGCGGAACCAAGCGTCTGGCGGCGGTTGTGGAGAAGATGGTTCCCTTTATGGCGGCTGTCTATATTGTGGGAAGCCTGATTCTGATTTGCTTACATATTACGGCTCTTCCGGCAGCGATCAGCATGATCTTTGTGGGCGCCTTTAAGCCCCAGGCTATGGCGGGTGCGGCGGCAGGCATTACGGTTCGGGAAGCCATCCGCTACGGGGTAGCCAGAGGACTGTTTTCCAATGAAGCCGGAATGGGCTCCACGCCCCATGCCCATGCCAGAGCGGCGGCTAAGAACCCTCACGAGCAGGGGCTGACGGCGATGATCAGCGTGTTTATCGACACCTTTGTTGTGCTGAACCTGACCGTGTTTTCCGTTCTGACCACAGGCGCTATGGCTACGGGGGAGGGCGGCATTGCGCTGACACAGGCGGCCTTTAGCACAAGCTTTCATGGCTTCGGAGATATTTTTGTGGCAATCTGTCTTTTGTTCTTTGCCTTTTCCACGATTTTAAGCTGGCACTTCTTTGGGGAGGTGAATGTGAAGTATCTCTTTGGGCATAAGGCCGTGAAGGTGTACTCCCTGATTGTGGTGGTGTTTATCGTGGTGGGCTCCACCCTGAAGGTGGAGCTGGTGTGGGAGCTGGCGGACTTCTTCAACGGTCTCATGGTTATTCCCAATGCGCTGGCCCTTTTGGCTTTGAGCGGCGTGGTGGTGAAGATTTGCAAGAAGTTTGGAAAGTAGGTCGCAGCTTTGTCATTTCCAATTATTGCTTTTGCGGGCTGTGAGTCAATGCATAGGAAATCGCATCTGCAAGACCGCCGTCGTCTATGTGCTTTGCCACATAGTCGGCGGCTTTTTTGAGCTCCGGCATGGCGTTGCCCATGGCGATTCCGATTCCGGCCCCCTTTACCATTTCCAGATCGTTGAGACTGTCTCCGATGGCTACCGTATCCGACAAATCGGCGCCGTAGTGGGCCAGGATGCGCTCAATCCCCTTGATTTTGCCGTTTTCCACAGGAATCACGTCGGCTCCGCCCAGCTCGTCTCCCATATAGAAGAGCTTAAGCTCCGGAAACTTGCGCCGGGTCTCTTCGATGATCTCCAGGGGCTCATTGAGAAAGAAGGAGAATACCGGTTTGGTGCAGAGCTCAAGGAAGTCTTCGTCGCCCTTGGGGTACTGGGGCTCTGTGTAGCGGAAGTGGGAGCTTTCGTAGCGCTTCATACTGGATACATAGAACTGTCCCTCCGAGGAGGTCACCAGAAAATAGTTCTGCTCTCTGACAAAATCAATCAGGCGCTTCTTAAGGGCCGGCTCCATGGGGTTTTCCCAGAGAGACTGCCCCTCTGCCTGGACGATGGCTCCGTTGGCCCCCACAAGCCCGTCCGGGGTGAAGCCATCCGGAAGAGCCGGCAGTGGTTCATTGAAAAGTCCCCGCCCGCTGGCGAGAAATACCTTATGCCCCTCTTTTTGCAGGGACAAAAGGGCGGCCCCGGCATCTTCTGGAATGCAATGGGTGAAATGGCTGAAAATGGTGTTGTCGTAGTCAATAAAAAAGAATTTTTTCATAGCACTCCCCTTATCGTGTAGTGTGTAGAGGCTGTCGCAAAATAAGCCATCAGCCATTTCCATATCCTTTGTTCGGACGGTTCACGTACATTCTGTCTGCTCTGCACGGACATTGCCAAGGCAATCTCCGTCCATATCAGACAGCCTGTACGCGAACAGCCGGACACCGGATATCGGAAATGTCTGCTGCCTTATTTTGCAACAGCCCGGCTGTGTTTGTAAGATTGCTCTATTATACCCTATTTTCCGGAAAAAGGATACACCGGAAAAATGTTTTGTTCTTTGATTGAAATTTTCTGAAAATATGGTATAATGAGCGTTAGCAAGAAGCGTGAACGGGCTTGTTCGGCAGGCGGCGTTCATTTAAGTAAGAAAAAAGATCAGGAGAGCCCAAGGTTATGAAACGAGTGTTGTTAAAACTGAGCGGAGAGGCCCTGGCCGGGGAGAAGCATACGGGCTTTGACGAGGCCACGGTCATCGGTGTAGCAAAGCAGGTAAAGGTTCTGGTGGAGGACGGCATCCAGGTGGGAATCGTTATTGGCGGAGGTAATTTCTGGAGAGGCCGGACCAGTGAAAATATTGACCGGACTAAAGCGGATCAGATCGGAATGCTGGCTACTGTCATGAACTGTATCTATGTGTCTGAGATTTTCCGTTCCGTGGGCATGGAGACGGAGGTGTTCACGCCCTTTGAGTGTGCGGGCTTTGCAAAGCTTTTCACCAAGGATCGGGCTCTTAAGCGACTGAATAGGGGCTGTGTTACCTTTTTTGCAGGAGGAACGGGCCATCCTTATTTCTCTACGGATACCACCACAACCCTGATGGCCATTGAGATTGAAGCAGATGTGATCCTTTTGGCCAAGGCTGTGGACGGCGTTTATGACAGCGATCCCAAGCAGAATCCCGGGGCGGTGAAGTACGATGAGATTTCCATTTCCGATGTGGTGGATAAACGTCTGGCGGTGATGGATCTGACGGCCTCCATTATGTGTATGGAGAACCGGATGCCCATGATGGTGTTTGGGCTGGGTGAGAAGGACAGTATTGTCAATACGGTAAAGGGGAAGTTTACCGGAACAAAAATTACAGTATAAGCGGAGGGTATTTACATGGATGAGAGATTAAAAGTGTATGAAGAGAAGATGACAAAGTCCTATGACTCCATGCAGAGGGAGTTTATCAGCATTCGGGCCGGCCGGGCCAATCCCCATGTGCTGGATAAGATTCGCGTGGACTATTATGGAACGCCGACTCCCTTACAGCAGGTGGGTAATATTTCCGTGCCGGAGCCCAGGATGCTGCAGATTCAGCCCTGGGAGAAGAGTCTCTTAAAGGCGATTGAGAAGGCCATTCTCACCTCGGATATCGGCATCAATCCTACCAATGACGGCTCTATCATTCGTTTGGTGTTCCCGGAGCTTACGGAGGAGCGCAGAAAAGAGCTGGTGAAGGATGTGAAGAAGAAGGGCGAGGCGGCCAAGGTAGCTGTCCGCAATATCCGCCGGGATGCCAATGAGACTCTGAAAAAGAAGAATAAGGCCGGGGAGATCTCCGAGGATGATCAGAAGGATCTGGAGACTAAGATTCAGAAAATGACGGACAAATACATTGCCGATATTGACAAGGCCGTGGACGAAAAGTCCAAGGAGATTTTGACCGTATAGAAGGCAGAGATAAAATTTAAGGGGAGCTGTGGCAAAATTGCATTTTGCAACAGCCCCTTTCATAGTTATAAGGGAGAGAACAGATGAAAATACCACAGCATGTGGCAATTATTTTGGACGGCAACGGCCGCTGGGCAAAATCCAAGGGAATGCCGCGGAATTACGGGCACGCTCAGGGAAGCAAAAATGTGGAGACGATCTGCCGGGAGGCCTGGAATATGGGTATCAAGTATCTGACGGTGTATGCCTTTTCCACGGAGAACTGGAAGCGTCCCAAGGATGAGGTGGATGCCCTGATGAAGCTTCTTCGAAATTACATGAAGACCTGCTTGAAGACGGCGGAGAAGAATCATATGCGGGTCCGGGTGATTGGCGATAAAACCGCTCTGTCAGAGGATATCCAGCAGCGGATTGCCGAGCTTGAGGAGGCTTCTAAGAATAATGACGGCCTCAATTTCCAGATTGCTATCAATTACGGAAGCCGGGACGAGATGGTCCGGGCCATGAGAAGGATGGCGGCAGACCAGGAGAGCGGGAGACTGAAAGTCGAGGATATTTCCGAGGAAATCTTCACATCCTATCTGGATACGGCGGATATTCCGGATCCGGACCTCTTGATTCGGACCAGCGGAGAGCAGCGGCTTTCCAATTTCCTTTTGTGGCAGCTTGCCTACACGGAATTTTACTTTGCGGATGTTCACTGGCCGGATTTTACGAAGGAAGAGCTTTTGAAGGCGGTTGAAGCCTATAACGGGCGCGACAGGCGCTATGGCGGGGTGAAGGAGGAAACGTAGTTGAAGGCGTTTTTCACGAGACTGGCCAGCGGGATTGTGCTGCTGGCGGTGATGATTGCAGCCGGAATTTTGGGCGGAGATTTTTTGTTTGGCCTGACGCTTTTGATCTCGGTGGTTGGCTATGTGGAGTTTGCCCGTGTGTTCGGAATCAGCCGGAATGTGATGGGGATTCTGGGTGTGACGGCCACCATTCTCTATGTGCTTGTGGTGAGGATGGGCAGTACGGGAATGGGAGGGATTTTGATCCCTCTGGTCTGCCTGCCTCTGCTTTTGTTTGTATTCCTGCTTTTGCTGATGGGAGTCTATGTATTTACCTTTCCCAGATATCGGATTGAGGATGTGATGGCGGCCTTTTTCGGCGTGATTTACGTTCCGGCTATGTTGTCCTTTCTCTACCTCATACGGATGAGTGATATTTTTATTCACGGCATGTCTTTGTACTGGCTGATCTTTATCTGCTCCTGGGGCTGTGATACCTGTGCCTATGCGGTGGGAATGCTGATTGGAAAGCATAAGCTGGCGCCGGTGTTAAGCCCGAAGAAGTCCATAGAGGGCGCCATAGGGGGCTGTGTGGGTGCGGCCCTTCTGGGATTTTTGTACGGCAGCTTTTTTATGAGCGGTCAGGCGGGGGTCTGTGCCCTGCTTTGCGCTGCGGGGGCGGTGCTGTCCCAGATTGGGGATTTGACGGCCTCAGCCATCAAACGGAACCATGATATTAAGGATTACGGACATTTGATTCCCGGCCACGGAGGAATTCTGGACCGGTTTGACAGTGTGATTTTTACGGCGCCGGCCATGTTTGTTCTGGCGCTTTTCAGCCTGTAGCAGGGCTTTGTGGGAAGACGTGAGGAGAAAAGGGATGAAGAAAATTGCGGTATTGGGTTCTACGGGTTCCATTGGGACACAGACCCTTGAGGTTGCCAGGGAAAATGGGGATCTTGAGATTGTGTCTCTGGCAGCAGGATCCAATGTGAGAAAGCTGGAGGAGCAGATTCGGGAATTTCGTCCGAGACTTGCGGCGGTTTGGACCGAGGAGAGCGCAAGGGATCTTAGGGACAGAGTCCGGGACCTTGACGTAAGGGTGGTCTGGGGCATGGAGGGCCTGGTGGAGGTCTGCACCTGCCCGGAGGCGGAAATTGTGGTGACGGCCATTGTGGGCATGATCGGCATTGTTCCCACCATCGAGGCCATGAAGGCGGGGAAGGACATTGCCCTGGCCAATAAGGAAACTTTGGTCACTGCCGGGCATATGATTATACCATTGGCAGAGGAGAAGGGCGTGAGGATTCTTCCGGTGGACAGTGAGCACAGTGCGATTTTTCAGTGTCTTCGGGGGGAGAGTCGGGGGAGGCTTAAAAAGATTCTTCTCACGGCCTCCGGGGGTCCTTTCCGGGGGAAAAAGCGCAGTGAGCTTAGGGAGATTCAGGTGGAGGATGCCTTAAAGCATCCCAACTGGGCCATGGGGCGCAAGATTACCATTGATTCCTCCACTCTGGTGAATAAGGGGCTGGAGATGATGGAGGCCAAGTGGCTGTTCGGGGTGGAGCCGGAGAATATTCAGATTGTGGTGCAGCCCAAGAGCATTATCCATTCCATGGTGGAGTTTGTGGACGGGGCGGTGATCGCCCAGCTGGGGACGCCGGACATGAAGCTTCCCATTCAGTATGCTCTTTATTACCCGGAGCGCCGTTATCTGCCTGGGGAGAGGCTGGATTTCTGGAAACTTAAGGAGATTACCTTTGAGAAGCCGGATATGGAGACCTTCCGGGGATTGAAGCTTGCCTTTGACGCGGCGGCGGCAGGGGGCTCGATGCCTACGGTGTACAATGCGGCAAATGAGCGGGCTGTGAGCAAGTTCCTGGACAAAAAGGTTGCCTATCTGGAGATTCCGGAGATCATTGAGGCCAGCATGGAGGCTCACAGGGTGATTCCAAATCCCGGGGTGGAGCAGATCCTTGAGGCGGAGCAGGCGGTTTACGAATTTATTGAAAGCAGGTGGTAGGTTGAAAATCTTACTGGCACTTATGATATTCAGCTTGATTATTGTGATTCATGAGCTGGGGCATTTCCTTCTTGCAAAGCGGGGAGGCATCCGGGTGAATGAGTTTTCTCTTGGCATGGGGCCCAGGGTTTTGAGCAGGCAGTTTGGGGAGACCCGATATTCTCTTAAGCTTCTGCCTTTTGGCGGGTCCTGTATGATGGAGGGGGAGGACGGGACGGAGTATACCCATGTCCCGGAGGATTCCTTTGGGGCGAAATCCGTTTGGACGCGGATCTCGGTGGTGGCGGCCGGGCCGGTTTTTAATTTTATTTTGGCTTTTCTGTTATCGCTGATTGTGATTGGGAGTATTGGGTATGATGCGCCGGTGGTGGTTGCCTTGACGGAGGGGTATCCTGCAGAGGAGGCCGGCATGGAGCCGGGGGACCGGATTGTACGGATGAATGATACGCGGATTCATGTTTACCGGGAGGTGAATATGTATGTGCAGATGAACCAGGGGAAGACGGTGGCGCTGACCTATGAGCGGGACGGGGAGCGGCATACGGTGACACTTACGCCGAAGCAGTCGGAGAATGGGATGTATTATCTGGGGCTTCGGGGATCCGGGGTTCGGATGAAGGGGAATGTGCTTGAGACCATAGGGTATAGCGCTTATGAGGTGAAGTATTGGATTTCTACCACGATCAAGAGTCTTGGCATGCTCTTTGGGGGGCGTGTGGGCGCGGATGATATTTCCGGGCCTGTGGGCATTGTGAATGCCATTGGAGATACGTATGAGAGCAGCCGGGCGGACGGGGCTTTCTATGTCTGGCTGAATATGCTTTATATTTCCATTCTTTTGACGGCGAATCTTGGGGTGATGAATCTTTTGCCCCTGCCGGCTTTGGATGGCGGGCGGCTGGTGTTTTTGATTGTGGAGGCTGTCCGTGGGAAGGGGATTGATCCGGAGAAGGAGGGGATGGTGCACTTTGTGGGGTTGATGGTGCTGATGGCTCTGATGGTTTTTGTGATGTTTAATGATTTTCGGAATATTTTGATGTGAGACGGGCCAGCCGAAAAATACCCCGGGAGGCTTTTCCATATCCGGTGTTCGGACGGTTCGTGTACATCCTGTCTGCTCTTGGCGGACGAACGGTTTTTGTGTTGACAGGCTTCGCCTGTTTTGCACTTTGGGCGTTCGTTCGCCAATATCAGACAGGATGTACGCGAACAGCCGGACACTGGATATTGGAAAAGCCTCCCGGGGTATTTTTCGGCTGGCCCTGACTTTGAGGGGCGGTAGGTGTGATGGAGGGATTCTTCGATTCAATTTTCTTTTGGGGGCTGGTGGAGCTTTTGGTGGGCGGATTGGTAGGGGGCGGGGATTTGGGCGGGGTCCAGGGTTTCGTGGACGGCGCAGGTGCCGGCTTTTTTGAGGCATTCTATGACGGAGAGGGATTCGAAGTCCTTGTCGCTGAACATGCGGATGCCGCTGCTGGTGCGCTCTACAAAGGGGAGAAGGCCTTCCTTGTCGTAGTAGCGCAGGGTGGAGGGCGGGATATTTAGCTTTTTGGCGATTTCGCCTACGGTGTAGAACATTGCTTTTTACCTCTTTTTTCGTACGAATGAAAAAATAAGTTTTTTTGCTTGACTTAAAGTTGACTTTAACATGTAGAATGTAATTAAAGTTTCGTTATTGGTTTGATTATAGCAAGGATCACAGGTGAAAGTCAACGACTTGGAAAGGAGATTAGGAATTATGATTTATAAGAACAGTAAGAAAAAACTTGGTTTTGGTTTAATGCGTATGCCGACGCTGGATAAGGCAAATGCCGCGGATGTAGATGTGGAACAGGTTAAAAGGATGGTAGATCTGTTCATGGAAAAGGGTTTTACTTATTTTGATACCGCATGGATGTATAATGGCTTTGCAAGTGAGAGCGTGGCGAAAGCTGCACTGGTGGATCGTTATCCAAGAGACAGCTTTACGCTTGCCACAAAGCTTCATGCCGGATTTTTTAATTCCTTGGAGGAGCGGGACCGTGTTTTCAATGCACAGCTTGAAAAAACAGGGGCAGGCTATTTTGACTATTATCTGCTGCATGGTATCGAAGGCGCTATGCTGCCTAAATATGAGCAATTTGATTGTTTTAATTGGCTGCTTGATAAAAAGGCAAAGGGGTTGGTGAAGTATGCCGGATTTTCTTTCCACGATTCTGCCGAACTGCTTGATGAAATTTTAACCCGGCATCCGGAAATGGAATTTGTTCAACTGCAGATTAACTACCTGGATTGGGAGAGTGAGTGGGTGCAGTCCCGTGCTTGTTATGAGGTCGCTGTAAAGCACGGTAAGCCTGTTATTGTTATGGAGCCTGTCAAGGGAGGCACACTGGCGAGAGTTCCCGATGAAGCGAAAAAAATGTTCAAAGACTATGATGAAGATATGTCCGTGCCGAGCTGGGCCATTCGTTTTGCCGCTTCGCTTGACAATGTGATGGTGGTGCTTTCCGGTATGTCGAGTGTGGAACAGATGAAAGACAATCTCGGTTATATGGAGCATTTCAAGCCGCTTACGGAGGAAGAAAAGGGACTTTGCTATAAAGCGGCAGACATAATCAATGCGCAGATCGCCGTACCCTGTACCGGTTGTTCTTACTGCACTGAGGGCTGCCCGATGAAAATTGCCATTCCGCAGTATTTTTCCCTCTATAATGAAGATATGCGGGAAAATCTTGCGGAGAAGGGCTGGACGGTAAACTTCACGAATTACGCAAACTTAACAGATAAATTTGGGAAGGCTAAGGATTGTATTGAGTGCGGTCAGTGCGAAAGCGTATGTCCTCAGCATTTGCCGATTATAAAAAATCTCAAATCTGTTTCCGAGCATTTTGACCATTGAGTTTGGAAGGAGGCAGCTATGGAATGAAATTTATTCGAACAGCCCGGTGATCGTACCCTGCTGTAAAATATGATTTTTAGCCGATTTCATAAACCTGCTTTTCTTAGAGTTAGGACTTAGAGAGAGGACGCAATCTAATGCATAAACGGTAAAACGGTATTGGTGCTGCTTTCCTTTTGGGGGCTTGGGGCCGGCATATTTGTGCCGGCCATAAGCAATTCCCTGAACCGCATTAGAGAGAGAAGCGACATGCTTCCCATGAGGAATTGCCCCGGCAATGTTTTTCGAGGCCGGAATATTCCATATAACCCAATGTGTAAAATTTTTGAAGAGAGGATGTCCGATATCCTCCAATGTAATCGCAATTGTTTTTGCCGCAGGAGAAAGATTTTCAAGCACAAATGCCGGTGAGATATCCTTTCCTCTTCCCGTATTTTCTAAGGGAAACGTAGCATTGTTTTCCAATCCAATACAGTGTACTTGTAATTCATAATGATTTATCATTTGGGTGCTCCTTTTTAATTATGGATATTTACTATTATACCAATGACCGTGGCTCCTGTGAAGTAGATTTTATTATTGATACCGGAGAGCAGATGAAATCGTTACTGTTCACACATCACCATTCCGCGAGGCGTTTCCGCACATTTTGTGCGGAAATCCCGAGTTTTTTCAGCGCGAAATCGCATCCTTTTGCGATTTTTCGTGCCTCGCGAAGCGTGTTGCTGGTCACGGAGTGAACAGTAACATGAAATCCCAAAAGATCTATTGTGCCGATTCCCAAAATGCATTATAATAGCATTGAAATTTGGAAATGTTTCTAAAATCTGATTATAACAAAGGAGAATAGATCAACATGAAGCTAGGAATCGTCGGGCTTCCCAATGTGGGAAAAAGCACCCTTTTTAATTCACTGACCAAGGCAGGAGCGGAATCTGCCAATTATCCTTTCTGTACCATTGACCCCAATGTAGGCGTGGTAGCGGTGCCAGATGAGCGGCTGGGGCTTCTGGCCGCCCTCTATGATTCGGCTAAAATTACACCGGCTGTGATTGAGTTTGTAGATATCGCAGGTCTGGTGAAGGGAGCCTCCAAGGGGGAGGGACTGGGCAATCAGTTCCTGGCCAATATTCGGGAGGTGGACGCCATTGTCCATGTAGTCCGCTGCTTTGAGGACAGCAACGTGGTTCATGTGGACGGCAGCATCGCGCCTTTGCGTGATATTGAGACCATCAATCTGGAGCTGATTTTCTCTGACATTGAGATCCTGGAGCGCAGGATCTCCAAGACCGTACGGGGAGCCCGCAACGACAAGACCCTGGCCAAGGAGCTTGACCTTCTTACGCGCGTCAAGGCGTGGCTGGAGGACGGGAAGATGGCGGCCGGCTTTGAGACGGAGGATGAAGACGAAGCGGAGTGGTTTTCCGGCTACAACCTTTTGACAGCCAAGCCGGTGATCTTTGCGGCAAATGTGGCCGAGGAGGATCTGGCGGACGACGGGGCCTCCAATGCCTATGTGGAAGAGGTGCGGGGCTTTGCAAAGGAGTATGGCAATGAGGTCTTTGTGATTTGTGCACAGATCGAGCAGGAGATTGCGGAGCTGGAGGATGAGGAAAAGGCCATGTTTCTGGAGGATCTGGGCCTTAAGGAGTCGGGGCTTGAGAAGCTTATCCGGGCCAGCTACAGTCTTCTGGGCCTGCTAAGCTTCCTGACGGCCGGGGAGACGGAGACCCGGGCCTGGACCATCAAGAAGGGAACCAAGGCGCCTCAGGCGGCGGGAAAGATTCATTCGGACTTTGAGCGGGGCTTTATCCGGGCCGAGGTGGTGAATTATCAGGACCTTCTGGACTGCGGCTCCTACGCTGCGGCAAAGGAAAAGGGACTGGTGGGGCTGGAAGGCAAGGAGTATGTGGTGAAGGATGGGGATGTGATCTTGTTCCGGTTTAATGTATAAGAATGGACGAAAGACTTTACACTTCGAGTACAGGTTGCTATAATTAAGATAGGCCCAGGTTAACAATAGTTCCAGAAAGTAGGTGATCGAATGCCAACGGGAGTAGAGGTTGCAAAAGTTGCTATTGATGATTTCAAGAAGATCCAGGAATATATGCAGTTGGCCAAAAAGGAAAATGCCACAGAAACGTATGCAAAGCTGAAGGATGAGTATTTATCATTAAAAGCGATTCTTCAGGTCTGCGGTGTGAATCTTACCGATATCGATAAGATGAAAGAGTAGTCATTGATACAATAAAACCATAGTCATAACAGGTGTAAAGTCTTTGAATGTATGAGGAAGGCTTTACACCTTTTTTATGCACACGGGCGCCCGGCGCACGAGTAGGGGAAGAAATCTTCCCTGCTCAATTGCAAAGAAAGCATTTCCCGCCTCTTTTTTGCATAGGCTGTAAATAGAAAAAAGCATTTGCGGAGGTGGCAATTGCGGGAACTGATTATGACGCTCATGGAGCAGTATGGCTATCCGGGGATTTTTCTCCTGATTGCAGTGGAGAATATTTTTCCGCCCATTCCCTCGGAGATTATTCTGCCCTTTGGAGGCTTCCTAACCACTTACACCCGGCTTTCCGTGTTCGGGGTAGTCTTTTACTCGACGCTGGGCTCCCTGGCCGGAGGGCTGGTGCTGTATGGATTGGGGGCCCTTTTAAATCGGGATCGCCTCATGCGGCTGGTGGCGGGGCCGGTGGGGCGCGTGCTTTGTCTAAAGCCGGCGGACGTGGCGAAGGCAGATGACTGGTTCCTGAAAAAGGGGGTAAGGACCGTGTTTTTCTGCCGTTTTATCCCCATTGTCCGTAGCCTGATTTCCATTCCGGCAGGCATGAGCCGGATGCCCATGGGGATGTTTTTGGCCTATACGACGGCAGGGAGTGTGCTGTGGAATCTGGCGCTTGTTTCTCTGGGAGCCATCCTTGGGGAGTCCTGGGGGCGGATTGCCTATCTGGTGGGGGAATACTCCCACATCATGCTCATCGTTCTCTCCATCAGCGCCGTCAGCGGAATCATATGGTTCTACCGGACGCGTCCCCGGGGAGCTCATAGGTCCTGAAGGCAGAAAGAACAAGTGTTATGAATGGGTCTGCCGCAAAATGAGCCAACAGACTTTTCCATATCCGATGTTCGGACGGTTCGCGTACAGGCTGTCTGCTCTGTACGGACATTGCTTAAGCAATATCCGTCCATATCAGACAGCCTGTACGCGAACAGCCGGACACTGGATATCGGAAAAGTCTGTTGGCTCATTTTGCGGCAGACCCAGGGAAGACGGAAGGAGGACTTCTATATCTGGGTATCTGTTTTTGGTGGGATACAAGATATGGGAGTCCCTCTTTTTTCCAGAGGGTTCCTCTAAAATTCCTTTGAATTTCCCGCGAAAAAAGCTTGATTTTTGAAAAAAAGTAGGCTACTATGGAAATACAGTGGTAGAAAGTGGTGGAAAGTGGTTTTAAGGTGAAGAATAGTGGAGAATAAGACCTGAAACCGAAGGAAAGAGGGGTGAGCGCTATGTTCCGCGGCGAATACAACCATTCGGTGGACACCAAGGGCAGGCTCATCATTCCTTCCAAATTTCGAGAGCAGCTGGGAGAGGAATTCATTGTGACCAGAGGTTTGGACGGCTGTCTCTTTGTGTTTCCTATGAAGGAGTGGGAGGATTATGAGGAGAAGCTCCGCAAGCTTCCCACGACCAACAAGAATGCACGTTCCTTCGTAAGATTTCTCACCGCAGGCGCCACCTCCTGTGAGTTTGACAAGCAGGGGAGGATTCTGCTTCCCGCTACCCTTCGCAAATTTGCGGAGATCGAAAAGGATGTGGTTCTGGCAGGACTTTTGAACCGCATTGAGATCTGGAGTGAGGAGAAGTGGAATCAGAATAACAATTACGAAGAAATCGATATGGACGAGATTGCAGGTCAGCTGACGGAGCTTGGACTGGATATTTAAGAGGACTAGGATGGAATTTTCACATGTGTCGGTCCTCCTAGGGGAGACCATCGAACAGCTGAATATCCGGCCTGACGGAATCTATGTGGACGGGACCCTGGGGGGAGGCGGACATGCCTTTGAGGTGTGTAAGCGCCTTTCGGAAAAGGGGAGGTTCATCGGAATCGATCAGGATGCCGATGCCATCCGGGCAGCAGGAGAGCGGCTCTCCCGGTTTGGAGAGCGGGTCACCATTGTCCGCAGCAATTACTGCAATATGCGCCAGGAGCTACAAAAGCTTGGCATAGACAGAGTGGACGGAATCCTTCTGGATCTGGGTGTTTCCTCCTACCAGCTGGATTCCCGGGAGCGCGGCTTTACCTATCGGGAGGATGCGCCTCTGGATATGCGGATGGACCAGCGGCAGACCAGAACGGCAAGAGAGATTGTCAATACATACTCCGAGCAGGAGCTCTTTCGGGTGATCCGGGACTACGGAGAGGACAAGTTTGCAAAGAACATTGCCAAACATGTGGTGGCTGCCAGAGAGAGAAAGCCTATCGAGACCACAGGGGAGCTTGTGGAGATCATAAAAGGAGCCATTCCTGCAAAGGTGCGCATGAGCGGCGGACATCCGGCCAAGAGAACCTTTCAGGCCCTCCGCATTGAGTTGAACGGAGAGCTTACGGTGCTTAAGGATTCCCTGGATGACATGATTGATCTTTTAAAGCCCGGCGGAAGAATCTGTGTGATTACCTTCCATTCCCTGGAGGATCGGATGGTAAAGAGCATTTTTAAGACAAATGAAAATCCCTGCACCTGCCCTTCTAATTTTCCTGTGTGTGTGTGTGGTAACAAACCGAAGGGCAGGTTAGCTGTTAAAAAACCAATTGTTCCAGGTGAGGAGGAATTGTACAAAAATAAAAGATCCAAAAGCGCAAAGCTTCGGGTATTTGAGCGGATCGAAAATGAGAGTTGAGAGAAGCAGATGGCAGAAATTAGAAGCATGTATACGGACAAAAGAAGAGCTTCCGATAAAAGCAGACAGACCTATGTGAATGGCACGGCTGTCCGTAAGCTTCAGGTTGTGGAGAACCCGAGAAGAAGCGCAGAAGAGAAACCCAGGAGAAGACCCCGGGTGCATCATTACCGAAGGGAAAAGGTAAAGTATCTGAGCATCGGATATTCCCTGCTTTTGACGGCGGCAGCCGTTGTGGCCCTTTGGGTGTGTGCAGGCTATCTGAAGCTCCAGGCAGAGAACTCCGCCAGAATGAAGAACATTGTGGCATTGGAGGCAAAGCTTTCCGAGTTAAAGGCGGAAAATGACGATGAATACAACCGGGTAACCACCTCTGTGGATTTGGAGGAGGTGCGGAAAATTGCGATCAATGAGCTTGGCATGGTCTATGCGGAGGCGGATCAGGTAATTCTTTACAACGGCCAGGGCAGCGACTATGTGAGACAGTATGAAGAGATTCCCAAGGATGACAGCGGCCTTAAGGGGGCCCTGGGCCTTGGAAGCAGGTGATAGCTTGAGAAAGTCAGCACAAAAAAGAAGAACAAATCGAAGAGCCGTGATGGAGCATCGGATGAAAGGAAAGCTGGCACTATTATTTACCATAATAGTGCTTGCTTTAATTGGCGTCAATGTCCGTCTGGCCTATATCAATAAGACAAACGGAGAAAAATATACCAAAAAGGTACTGGCCCAGCAGGATACGGCCAGCACCCTCCTTCCCTACCGGCGGGGAGATATTCTGGATCGGAACGGTACCATTCTGGCCACCAGCGAGAAGGTTTACAACCTGATTCTGGACCCAAAGGTACTGCTCCAGAACAAAAGCGACGATGCCAAAAAGGACTGTGTGGAGCCGACTATCCATGCCCTTTTGGAATGCTTTGAGCTTGAGGAGGCAGAGCTGCGCACAGCCTTAAGCGAGAAGAAGGACAGCAGTTATGTGCCCCTTCTTCGGCAGCTGACCAAGGATGAGACCATGGCCTTTCGGGAGCTTCTGGAGGACGAAGAGCGGGGCCCCAAGATCAAGGGCGTCTGGTTTGAGGACTCCTATATCCGCCGCTATCCCAACAATTCCCTGGCCTGTCACGTGGTAGGCTATACGGTGACGGGAAATCAGGGACAGACAGGGATTGAGGAGGAGTACAGCAGCATTCTCAACGGAACCAACGGAAGAAGCTATAATTATCTCAATGAGGATCTGGAGCAGGCCAAGTCGGTGAAAGTCCCTACGGACGGCAACAGCGTGGTCAGCACCATCGATGTAACGCTCCAGGGAATTGTAGAGAAGTACATTGACAAGTTTATTGAGGATTATACCAACAAATACGTAGAGGGACCGGCGGCCAAGAATATCGGTGTGGTGATGATGGATCCCCAGAGCGGAGAGATTCTGGCCATGGCCGGGGATGTGGATTTTGATCTGAACAATCCCCACGATCTGGTGGAAAACGGCTATATTTCCCAGGGAACCTATGATGCTTTGGCCAGCAACCCTCATATCCTTGTGGATGAGGGCTATATGAAGGAACGGGAGTATGAGCAGCTGGCTCTGACGGAGACGAATGAAGAAAAGAGAACGGAAAAACTGGTTCTCTTTCTCCAGAACCAGATGTGGAGAAATTTCTGCATCAGCGACGGTTATGAGCCGGGGTCTACGGTAAAGCCTCTTACCATCGCAGGAGCCCTGGAGACCGGAGTGATAGATGATTCCACGACCTTTCTCTGCGACGGCGGTCAGACCATTGTGGAGGGACAAAAGCCCATTACCTGTGCCAAGAAATCCGGTCACGGAATCATTTCATTGGAAGGCAGTCTGATGTTTTCCTGCAATGACGCCCTCATGCAGATTGGAGCCAAGGAGGGGTATGACACCTTTCTCAAATATCAGCAGATCTTCAATATCGGCCTGAAGACCAATATCGATCTGCCGGGAGAGACCAACAACGCCTCCACCGTATTTACCAAGGAGACCATCGGCCCCACGGAGCTTGCAACCAGCTCTTTTGGACAGGGCTACAATATGACCATGGTTCAGGTGGCAAGCGCCTTTTCCTCAGTCATCAACGGCGGATATTACTACCAGCCTCATGTGGTGAAGAAGATTCTCGACGCCAACGGAGGTACGGTGGAGAATATCAATCCGATCCTGGTGAAGCAGACCGTGTCGGCCAAGACCTCGGCCCTGATTCGGCAGTATCTGTACCACACCATGTACGGGGTGGCGGACGCCAACGGTAACAATCCCACCGGAAGAAAGGCCCGGGTGGCCGGCTATTCCATGGGCGGCAAGACGGGAACGGCGGAGAAGGTTCCCCGTTCTGCCAGAAAATATCTGGTGTCCTTTATCGGCTTTGCGCCTGCGGACAATCCTCAGGTGGTCTGCTATGTGGTGGTGGACGAGCCCAATGCCACGGATCATGTGATGCAGGCCAGCAGCACCTATGCCCAGGAGATTTTCAAGAATATTATGAAGGAGGCTATGCCCTATCTGAATATTTACGCAACCGAGGAGATTCCCGCCGATATGCAGGAGGAAGTGGAGGCGGAGAATGCCGCCAAGGCCCAGCAGGAGGAAGAGGGAGAGGACGGCGAAGGAGAGAACGGGGAAGAGAATCCGGACGAAGAGGAAGCCAATCCAGAGGGAACCCTGGTGGATCCCAATACGGGCGAGGTGGTGAAGATGCCCACGGAGGAGGATCTGGAGAATCAGGAGGATACCGGAATCTTAGGCGGCATCGAGAGTCCGCTTCTGGGAGGAGAGGCAGAGCCCGAGCCCGAGACAGAGGAACCGAAGGAAGAGTAAGGTTATTGTTCACACGCCGCTATTCCGCGAGGTGTTTCCGCATATTTTTTGCGGAAATCCCGAGTTTTTGAGCGCGAAATCGCATCCTTTTGCGATTTCTGCGCCTCGCGAAGCGTGTTGCTGGTCACGGAGTGAACAGTAACAGAGTAAGAGAAAAAGCTTTCAAATATGTACTAAGGAAAAGGATCTCATAATAGGTTAATACAAAGCTATTATGGGGTCTTTTTATGTATCCGAAGTGTAAGACATATAATAGAAAGAAAATCATTCTCATCTTTACCTGCTGTCTTTTGGCAGTCTGCGTGCTTACCGGGCGGCTGGTAAAGCTGATGGTGTTTGAATCGGAATATTATCAGGAGCTGGCGGAGGATCTTCATGAGCGGGAGCGGAGCATTAAGGCGGCCCGGGGAAAGATCATCGACGCCTCCGGAACGATTCTTGCCACCAACCGGACGGTCTGCACCATTTCCGTGGTTCACAGTCAGCTAAAGGATCCGGAGCGGGTGATTGAGGTTCTCTGCAAGGAGCTGGAGATGACTGAGGAGGCGGTGCGAAAGCGGGTGGAAAAATACAGCTCCATTGAGCGGATCAAAACCAATGTGGAAAAAGAGGTGGGGGATCGCATCCGGGCTTATCAGCTGGAGGGTGTGAAGATTGACGAGGATTTTAAGCGGTATTATCCTTACGGCAGCCTGGCCTCCAAGGTCTTGGGCTTTACGGGAAGCGACAATCAGGGGATCATCGGCCTGGAGGTGGTCTATGACAAATATCTCCAGGGCATCAATGGGACCATTTTAACCCAGACGGACGCCAGAGGGGTGGAGATTGCCGACGCAGGAGAGGAGCGGGTAGAGCCGGTAGCGGGAAATGATCTCTATATCAGCCTGGACTACAACATTCAGCTCTACGCTCAGCAGGCAGCTCTTAAGGCTCTTGAGCAAAAACAGGCTACCTACGTGTCCATTTTGGTTATGAATCCGAAAAACGGGGAAATCTATGCTTGTGTCAATGTGCCGGAGTTTGACTTAAACGATCCCTTTACCTTAAATGTGGAGGTGGATACCAGCGCTCTTACGGATCAGCAAAAGCAGGATCTTTTGAATCAGATGTGGAGAAATCAGAGCATCAACGACACCTACGAGCCGGGCTCCACCTTCAAGACCATTACGGCTACGGCGGCCCTGGAAAAGGGCGTGGTTTCCCTAAATGATACCTTTAGCTGTCCGGGGTTTCGGATGGTGGAGGATCGGCGGATTCGCTGCCATAAGGTGGGAGGACATGGCTCGGAGACCTTTGTCCAGGGGATTGAAAATTCCTGTAATCCCGTCTTTATCGATATCGGTCAGCGGATTGGGGTGGACGATTTCTGCGGCTATTTTCAGCAGTTCGGCCTGCTTGAAAAGACAGGGGTGGATCTTCCCGGGGAGGCGGGAACGATTTTTCATAAGAAGGAAAATATCGGCCCTGTGGAGCTGGCGACCATTTCCTTTGGACAGTCCTTTCAGATCACGCCCATTCAGCTGGCGACCACGGTGAGCTCTATTATCAACGGGGGAACCCGGGTAACGCCGCATTTTGGTGTGGAGATCCGGGACGGAGCGGGAAATCTTCTGAAAACCCTTACCTATGAGGAGAAGGAGGGAGTGGTGTCCAAGGAGACTTCCGAGACCATGCGCTACCTTTTGGAGCAGGTGGTGGCTGAGGGAGGCGGGCACAAGGCTTACCTTGAGGGCTACCGCATCGGCGGCAAGACGGCCACCTCCCAGACCCTGCCTCGAGGCACCAATAAGTACATTTCCTCCTTTATCGGCTTTGCGCCTGCGGACGATCCCCAGGTATTGGCCCTGGCCATCATTCACAATCCCCAGGGCGTTTACTATGGGGGAACCATCGCGGCTCCGGTGGTCCAGGACATCTTTTCCAATATCCTGCCTTATCTGGGGATTGAAAAGGAAGAGGTGATTGCGGAAATTCCGGTGGAGGACAGATAAAGGTTGAATAATCCCCCGGAAAGACTTATAATGCTGTACGTAAGGCAGACCAAAGAAGCTTGAGAGGTAAAATAACATGAATGATAGAATGATATTGCCGGTACTCATTTCCTTTGCCATCAGCGCGGCCTTAGGGCCGGTGGTGATCCCGCTGCTGCGCCGCCTGAAATTCGGGCAGACGGTGCGGGAGGAGGGGCCAAAGAGTCATTTGAAGAAATCAGGGACTCCTACCATGGGGGGTCTGATTATTCTGGCGGGGATTGTGATCACAGCCCTTTTGTATGTGAAGGACTATCCGAGGATTATCCCCATTCTCTTTGTGACCCTGGGCTTTGGCATCATCGGATTTCTGGATGATTATATCAAAATCGTGCTGCACCGGTCGGAGGGGCTGACTCCGGGCCAGAAGATGTTCGGCCAGATCCTGGTGACCGGCGTGTTTGTCTATTACTATTATGGTCTGACAGAGGGAGATATGGCCATGCTGATTCCCTTCTGGCCGGAGCATTATCTTCATCTGGGGATTCTGGCGATTCCGGTGGCCTTTCTGGCTATCATCGGCACGGTGAACGGAGCCAACTTTACGGACGGTTTGGACGGTCTGGCCTCCAGTGTGACGGTGCTGATCGCCACCTTTTTTACAGTGGTGGCCATTGGAACGGACAGCGGGATTTCCCCCATCACCTGTGCGGTGGTGGGAAGCCTGATGGGCTTTCTGCTGTTTAACGTCTACCCGGCCAGTGTGTTTATGGGAGACACGGGATCTCTGGCTCTGGGGGGCTTTGTGGCCTCCACGGCTTATATGCTGAAGATGCCGATGTTTATTCTGATTGTGGCCCTTGTCTACTGGGTGGAGATTCTCTCGGTGATGATCCAGGTGACCTATTTTAAAATGTCAGGCGGAAAGCGTATCTTCCGGATGGCGCCCATTCATCACCATTTTGAGCTGGGAGGCTGGTCCGAGACCCGAGTTGTAGCCGTGTTCTCCATCGTCACGGCGATTCTTTGCCTGATTGGAATACTGGCCTTATAGAGAGAGAAGGAGATTTTTTATGCTGACAGATAAAAAAATTTTAATCATCGGAGGCGGCGTAAGCGGTGTGGCGGCAGTCAGGCTTCTGTGTGAGGCAGGCGCCTGCCCGGTACTCTATGACAGCAATCCCAAGCTTACGCAGGAAGCCGTAAGAAGCCGCCTGGGTGAGGGCTTTGAAGTCCGGATTCTTCTTGGAGAGCTTCCGGAAAAGGAGAAAAAAGAAACAGAAGTGGTGATAGTAAGCCCTGGAGTGCCGGTAGATCTCCCGTTGGTGGAGGAATTGCGCAAAAATGGAGCAACTATATGGGGAGAAGTGGAGCTTGCCTATCATTTTGCCAAGGGAAAGCTTGCAGCCATTACAGGAACCAACGGGAAAACCACCACAACGGCTCTGGTGGGGGAGATATTGAGAAGCTTCTACCAGGAGGTTTTTGTGGTGGGGAATATCGGTAACGCCTACACCAGGGAAGCACTGAACATGACGGAAAACAGCGTCGCGGCCGCGGAGATCAGCAGCTTTCAGCTGGAAACCATTGAGAGCTTCCACCCCGAGGTCAGCGCCATTCTCAATATTACCCCGGATCACCTGAACCGCCATCACACCATGGAGTGCTATATCAAAACCAAGGAACGGATTGCGAAGAACCAGGGGCCTTCCGATACCTGCGTGCTGAATTATGATGACGAGGAAACCAGGCGCTTCGGAGAGCAGGTCAAAGCTTCGGTTCTTTATTTCAGCCGCAAGCATATATTGGATCGAGGCGTTTATCTGGACGGAACATCCATCATCTATCGGGATGGTCCGGAAAAAATGAACGTATGTGATATCTCAGAGCTTCAGCTTCTGGGGACCCACAATTATGAAAATGTCATGGCCGCCATTGCCATCGGCGCTGCCATGGGAGTACCAATGCCTCACATCCGAAGCACTGTCACATCCTTTACGGCTGTGGAGCACCGGATTGAGTTCGTGGAGGAAAAGAACGGTGTGGCCTATTACAACGATTCCAAGGGAACCAACACGGACGCCTCCATCAAGGCTGTGGAGGCCATGGTCCGCCCAACCCTTGTAATTGGAGGCGGGTACGATAAGCATGTGGAGTTTGACGACTGGGTGGAGACCTTCCCGGGCAGAGTAAAATGGCTGGTGCTGATGGGAGCCACCGCAGAGCAGATAGCGGAGACGGCAAGACGCCATGGCTTTACCAATATTCTCTTTGTGGAGAGCATGGAGGAGGCTGTTCGGGTATGCTCCTTAAAGGCAGAGCCGGGAGATGCCGTGCTTTTGTCTCCTGCCTGTGCAAGCTGGGGGATGTTTGAAAATTACGAGGAGAGAGGAAGGATTTTTAAGGACCTTGTGCGAAAGCTGTAGGAAGAAAGTCCTGCAGAGAAGGGGGGCTTACACAAAATAAGCCATCCGTCATTTCCATATCCGGTGTTCGGACGGTTCGCGTACACTGGATATTGGAAAAGTCGGCTGTCTTGTTTTGTGCAAGCCCCCGGTCAACAGTTCTATAAAAGCAGGGGTGATTTTATGACAGGTCCGAAAGCCGCGGAACAGGCAAAGAAGCAGAGGCGGGAGCCTTTTGACTATGGTCTTCTGCTGTGTGTGCTGATTCTGGTGGTTTTCGGACTTGTTGTGCTTTACAGCACCAGCGCCTACAACGGCCGGGTCAAATTTGCGGACAGCGCCTATTATCTGAAAAAACAGTTCTTTGCCACCTCCCTGGGCCTTATGGCTATGTATGTGGTGTCGAAAATCGATTATCATAAATGGGAGCGTCTGGCCTGGCTTGGCTACCTTCTGTCCATCCTCTTGTCCACGGCCGTGCTCTTCTTCGGAGATGAGTACAATGGCTCCAAACGATGGCTGGCCTTAGGCCCCCTCTCCTTCCAGCCCTCGGAGTTTGCCAAGGTGGCGGTGATTCTCCTTCTGGCTTCTGTCATCAGCCGCAGAGTGAAAAAGATGAAGTCCTTAAAGCAGATGTTTCTGGTCATGCTTCTGATCCTTCCCATCGTGGGCCTGGTGGGAACCAACAACTTAAGCACTGCCATTATCATCATGGGAATCGCCGTCATCCTCGTTTTTGTGGCAAGTCCCAAATACCTGCAGTTCGTGGCTATGGGAGGCTTAGGCGTAGGCTTTCTTGCCATTTTCCTAAGCGTGGAATCCTACCGTTTGGAGCGCCTTGCCATCTGGAGAAATCCGGAGGCCTATGAAAAGGGCTACCAGACCCTCCAGGGCCTCTACGCCATCGGATCCGGAGGCCTCTTCGGTGTTGGCTACGGCCAGAGCATGCAGAAGCTGGGCTTTGTGCCCGAGGCTCAGAACGACATGATCTTCTCTATTATCTGCGAGGAATTCGGCCTTATTGGGGCGATTCTACTCATGCTGCTCTTCCTTCTCATGGGCTGGCGGCTTCTGATGATAGCCGTTCACGTAACGGATCTCTTTGGCTGCATGATAGCCGTGGGAACCATGGGGCATATTATGATTCAGGTGATATTGAACATCGCCGTGGTGACCAACACCATTCCCAACACCGGCATTACCCTGCCTTTTATCAGCTACGGAGGCACCTCCGTCCTCTTTCTCCTGTCGGAAATGGGGCTCGCCTTAAACGTATCCCGCCATGTGACCAAATAAAGGGTGCCGTCCATATCAAACAGCCTGTACGCGAACAGCCGTACACCGTGGAAAAGTCTGCTGTCTTTTTTGTGATATTTCCACATATGAACAGAACCACATTTTCCGCATATCTTAGTATATAGTCGGGAAAGAGGGGGAAAGATTTGTGGAATATCTGGAAATCAGGGGTGGAAGTCCGCTTAAGGGCGAAGTCTGCATTCAGGGCTCAAAGAATGCCGCGCTGCCTATTCTGTCCGCAGTCATCCTGCACCGGGGAACCACCGTGCTAAGAAACTGTCCCAAAATCATAGATGTGCTTTACATGCTGGAAATTTTAAAAGATTTCGGATGCCGGATAAGCTGGGAGAGAGAGGCTCTGATCATCGACGCCACCTGCCTTTGTGCCAGTCAGGTGGCAGAGTGCTACGGAAGACAGATGCGCTCCTCCATTATGCTGCTGGGAAGCCTTCTGGGAAGGATGAAGGAAGCTTCCGTATCCTACCCGGGCGGCTGTGTAATAGGAGCCCGCCCCATTGACATCCACCTGGCCGCCTTAAAAAAGCTCGGGGCCATATTCCTGGAAGAGCCTGCCGGCCTGAAGGCCGTATGCTGTCATCCGACAGGGACTACCTTAAAGTTGCCGTTCCCTAGCGTAGGAGCCACAGAAAACGTGATCCTTCTGGCCGCCCTGGCCGAGGGAACCACCTGCCTTGAAAATGCCGCAAGAGAACCGGAGATAGAAGAGCTCTGCCGCTTCCTAAACAGCATGGGAGCCAGAATCTGCGGAGCCGGAACCTCAAACCTTGTAATTACAGGCGTAAAAAAACTCCACGATACGGATTTCACCATCATGCCAGACCGGATTGTAGCCGGAACCTATATGCTGATGACGGCAGCCACAGGAGGAGACGTTCTGCTTCGGAATGTCCCCATAGAACAGCTGTCAAGCGTCCAAAAAATACTAAGACAAATGGGAGCCAAACAAGAGACAGGAGAACACACCCTCCGAATCCAGAGCCAGGGCCGCCCAGACTGCGTCCCCAATCTCTCCACAGCCCCCTATCCAGGCTTCCCCACCGATCTCCAGTCCCCCCTCCTGGCCGCACTGTCCTTAGCCCAGGGAACCAGCGTCATCGAAGAAACCATCTTCGAAGCCCGCTTCAAGATCGTAGAAGACCTCCGCCACATGGGAGCCAAGATCCAAATAGAAAACCAAAAGGCAATCATAGAAGGCACCGAAGAACTAACCCCCACAGACCTCATTGCCCGGGAGCTTCGCGGCGGCGCAGCCCTGGTCATAGCCGCTGCCGCCGCCAAGGGCACCAGCAGAGTTCACCAATACCATTATATTGCCCGAGGCTATGAAAATATAATTAGGGATTTGCAATCCCTGGGAATTGTGATACAATCCACATAGGCAACAACCGCCAGTCATTTTAGCGGCTTAACGAAATGACATTGCCTTCAACGCCCCAAAGCCAAGGGGCCAAAAAGAAAAGAAACCAAACGACCCCCAAAATCAGGGGAAGTCGCAGAATAAGACAGCAGGCATTTCCGATATCCAGTGTCCGGCTGTTCACGCACACCGCGTCTGATAGGAGCGTACATTGCCAAAAATCCTTCAAACTTAAGGAACGTTTAAGGCAATGTACGATCAGAGCAGACGCGGTGTGCGTGAACCGTCCGAACACAGGATATGGAAATGTCTGATGGCTTATTCTGCGGCTTCCCCGTCTCCCCTATAAAAAAGGACCCAAAATGTCACTCTACAAAGACCCAACCCCCCGCTCCAAACGCCCCCTAATAGCCGCCATTCTATCCATCCTCCTGGCCCTGACCCTGATCCTAGCCGCAACCGTCTTCCAGATTCGCGACATCGAGGTCACCGGTAACAGCCACTACTCCGCCCAGGAGATCATCGACAAAGTCATAACCGACAACTACACCAGAAACTCCCTCTACCTCTATTTCAAATATCAATACCTGGACACCGAGGAAATCCCCTTCGTAGACAAAATCGAAGTAAGCCTCCTCTCCCCTGGCAAGGTCAAGTTGCGGGTCTACGAAAAAAGCATCGTAGGCTACGTAAACTACATGGGAGCCAACCTATACTTCGACAAAGACGGAATTGTCGTGGAAAGCTCCTCCGAGATAACCGAAGGCATCCCCTGTATCTCAGGCCTTAAATTTGATTCCCTGGCCCTCTACCAAAAGCTCAATGTAGCCGACGATTCCATTTTCCAGCGGATTCTGGATATCACACAGCTGGTAAAAAAGTACGAGCTCGCCCCGGATCGGATCGAATTCGGAGCCAACGATTCCTTAACCCTCTACTTTGATCAGGTACAGGTAGCTTTAGGCAACAGCGGTTCCCTGGACGAGAAGATCAGCAGGCTTTACGAGCTGTATCCGGACCTAGAGGGGCGCAGCGGAGTATTTCGAATGGAGAATTATACGGAAGATTCAAAATTTATCAGCTTTGAGCCGAATGAGTAGCGAAGAGCTTGTATAGGATATAATTTTTTTGGAAATCTTATAAATATGGGTTGATTAATTTGGCAAAAAAAGTTATCATATGTTGTATGAGATTTTCAGACTTTGTATGTATTCCTAAGATAAAATAACAGGATTGACTGGGATAGATTTGATTTGGAATAGTATGCTATGCTTAAGGAGGGCAAGAATTTGCTTGAGATTACTATGAATGACACAGAAGCGGCAGCCAGAATTATTGTGGTTGGTGTTGGCGGTGCCGGGAATAATGCTGTGAATCGTATGATAGAGGAGCAGATTGGCGGAGTTGAATTTATCGGTATCAATACCGATCGGCAGGCACTGCAGCTTTGCAAGGCCGAGAGAGCCATTCAGATTGGCGAGAAGCTGACTAAGGGCCTTGGGGCAGGAGCAAAGCCCGAGGTAGGAGAGAAGGCCGCAGAGGAAAGCATCGAGGAGATCAAGGAAGCCATCCAGGGTGCGGATATGGTGTTTGTCACCTGCGGAATGGGCGGCGGCACAGGAACCGGAGGAGCTCCGGTGGTGGCAAAGCTGGCGAAGGATATGGGAATTCTGACCGTAGGCGTGGTCACCAAGCCCTTTAAGTTTGAAGCAAAGACACGTATGAACAATGCAGTAACGGGCATCCAGAAGCTGAAAGACAGCGTGGATACCCTGATTGTGATCCCCAACGACAAGCTGCTGGAGATCGTGGATCGCCGGACAAGCATGCCCGACGCCTTAAAGAAGGCGGACGAGGTCCTTCAGCAGGCCGTGCAGGGCATTACGGATTTGATTAACCTGCCCGCCCTTATCAATCTGGACTTTGCAGACGTACAGACCGTTATGACCGACAAAGGCATTGCCCACATCGGCATCGGCTCCGGCAAGGGAGACGAGAAGGCTCTGGATGCCGTGAAGCAGGCTGTGGCAAGTCCTCTTTTGGAGACTACCATCGAGGGAGCTTCCCATGTCATTATCAATATTTCCGGAGATATTTCCCTGATGGATGCCAATGACGCTGCAAGCTATGTGCAGGATATGGCAGGAGACAATGCCAACATCATCTTTGGTGCAATGTATGACGATACATACACCGACGAGGCAACCATCACTGTGATTGCCACAGGACTGGAAGAGAAGAGCCCCACCAAGGTGCTTCCCAAGAGCAGTTTTGGCAAGCTTCCCAACTCCGTAGCCAAGCAGACCTTCGAGGCAACTATGGGCCAGGGAGGCGGCCGTACAGAGAGCCCAGCCTTTAAGCCGCTGCCCGGATTGAATATGCCCAAGCGTCCGGAGAGCAAGATCCCGGAGACGGAGATTAAGATTCCCGAGTTTTTGCAGAAGAATAAGTAATACATTTTGGATGAACAAATTTTATAAAGTCAGAAGATAGAGGAGCCGAGAATTCAAAGCATGAATTTTCGGCTCCTTTTTTGCGGTGGAACTACAAAATAGAACAGTGAGCGTTTCCGTCAGAAGAGCCCTTCCAAGTCCGGAGGGCTCTTTTTTTGTCGAAAAAACGGAAATAAAACAAGGCATCCTCCGCCTTCTTTTGACAGATTCCGCGAAGGCTCTTCCCTATAATATAGGACAGAAAGAAGGTGGACTGTGCAGTATGAATTATACCTGGATGTGCTGTTCCTTGAGAATCTCTTGGTGGATTATCTGCTCTTAAGTCTTCTAAAAGGAATTCTCAAAATTCCGGCAGGACGACTTCGAAGGCTCTTAGGAGCAGCCCTTGGAAGCATAGGGGTATGCGGCCTTTATCTCCTTGCTATAGAAAGCACTCTGGCAGGAAGAATCCTCCTCTATGTAGTATTCAGCACAGTTATGGTAAGAATGGGACTTGGAATCAGGGATTTGCGTACCTGTGGAAAGGCCGTGGCCCTGTTGTACATAAGCAGCTTTTTACTGGGAGGCATTTTTGAATGGGTGCAAAGCCTAATAAGGCTTCCCCTTTATCCCTTTATAGGCTTTACCCTTTTAAGCTATTGGCTCCTTTCTGCCTGTATGGAGTGGCTCATGGGCGTTCGAAGCCGCCTGCAGAATGTCTTTGAGGTAGAGGTGAGGCTTGGGGAAAGAACCATCCGGGTAAGGGGGCTTCTGGATACCGGCAATCAGCTTCGGGATCCCATTTTCGGAAAGCCTGTGAGCATCCTGACAGAGCAGAGGAAGCTGGAGCTCTGCGGCAGTAAGGAACCGCTGTATCAGATGATTCCCTTTCACAGTATCGGAGAGCAAAACGGCATTCTGCCTGCTTTTTTTGCCGACTACGTATCCCTTTGCAGGGAGGACGGCACAAAAAAGCGCATAGAGCGGCCTTTAATAGGCGTTACAAAGGAACCACTTTCTTCCCAAAAGGATTATGACATGATATTACATCCGGATTTGCTAGAGTAGGCGGATCCGAAAGACAAGAACAGTTGCAGGAGGAAAACAAACATTATGCTGATTAAAGTGGCAATTCCAAACCAGGTACAGTTAAAATTAGTCCCGAATTTTCCCGCCATGCTGATGGGAAAACAGAATGACGTTCATTATATCGGAGGGGCGGAGGTGCTTCCGGCGCCCCTGGAGGCAGACGCGGAGGCCAGGGCGATTCAAGAGCTGGGGACCGAGGCCGGAGGAGCGGCCCGCTCCCTTCTTATCGAGCACAACCTTCGCCTGGTGGTGTACATAGCAAAGAAATTTGACAATACGGGTGTGGGCGTGGAGGATTTGATTTCCATTGGCACCATCGGCCTTATCAAGGCCATCAATACCTTTAACAGCGGGAAGAATATTAAGCTGGCCACCTACGCGTCCCGATGTATTGAAAATGAGATTCTTATGTACCTGCGCCGAAACAACAAGACCCGGATGGAGGTATCCATCGATGAGCCCTTAAACGTAGACTGGGACGGAAATGAGCTGCTTTTGTCAGACATTCTCGGAACGGACGAGGATGTGATTTACCGGGATATTGAGAATGAGATGGAGCGAAAGCTCCTTGATAAGGCCATACAGAAGCTTTCGGATCGGGAGAGAACCATTGTGGAGCTGCGTTTTGGACTAAAGAATCCTTTAGGGCAGGAGATGACCCAGAAGGAGGTGGCGGATCTTTTGGGGATCTCGCAATCGTATATCTCCAGGCTGGAGAAGAAGATCATTCGGAGGCTGAAGAAGGAGATTTTGAAGTATGAGTAGAGGGGAGTTATAGAGAAACAAAGCTGCTTGACAATATGTTGGATACGACATATTATGTACTTATAGAACGAGAGTGAAAATATAGAATGGATAAATTTAGTATTGAGTTCTATACAAAAGAAAATGGGGAGAAGCCAGCAAAGGAATTTCTTCTTTGTACTGACAAAAAAATGCGGGCAAAGCTGTCCGGTATACTTGAACTTTTGGAGGAGTATGGAAATCAGGTTCGAGAGCCCTATAGTAAACATTTGGAAGATGGGATCTTTGAGATTAGAGGAAAAATAGGAAATAATATATCAAGGGTCCTTTATTTTTTCTATTTCGAAGGCCGGATTATTTTAACAAATGGATTTGTAAAAAAGACACAGAAAACTCCCAGACAGGAAATTGAATTGGCAAAAAAGTACCGGAAAGATTTTGTGGAAAGGATGAGAAAAGATGAGCGAATTCCGTGAATTTTTGAACGAACAACTTGAGGATCCGGAATTCAGAAAGGAATACGAAAACCTGGAGCCAGAGTTTGATATTATACGAGCCATGATTGAGGCGAGAAAGCAGCAGCATATCACACAGAAGGAATTATCTGAAAGAACAGGTATTACTCAGGCAGATATCAGTCGTATAGAAAACGGAACCAGAAACCCGAGTCTGGATATGCTCAAACGTCTGGCCAAAGGCATGGGAATGAGGCTGCGGCTGGAATTTATATCAGAGCAGGATTCTGAAATTTTTAATAACAGAGGATTAGGTAAACAAAGAGATTTTGGAAAATAAGATAGTTATAAATATAGGAGATGCGATTTTTCATTATTCGCATCTCCTTTTTTCTATTCTAAATAGGATATAAAAATGTATTTTAGAAGAAATATATATATCTATGCTGTTGTGGTGATGATATGCGGAATACTGATGATTGCCCCGGAGATTCTGATGCTGATGTCAGACAAAGAATATTGGAGCGGAAAAATTTTGATTGCACCCATTGTGTTGTCAAGCTTTATGATTTTTCTTTATTCAAATTATGTTGCGGTAGAGCTCTACTACAAAGCGAACCGTTGTATAGCCTTAAATACTTTAACAGCAGCAGCTTTTAATCTTTTTACAGATGTACTTTTGATTCCGAAGTTTGGCATGATGGGTGCGGCCTATACAACTCTTGCATCCTATGTGCTGCTGTTTTTAATGCATTGCCGGTATAGTAGAAGGTTAAACAGGGCTCTTTATCCTTTCCGGCTTAATGTCACTCCGCTAACTCTTGTTACGGTGGTGTCTGTTATTTCTTACTTATGCCTGGATAACTGGCTGCTTCGATGGAGTATTGCTTGTATTTTGGGATTGCTTTTTATTATGGCTCTGTTAAAAAGGTACAAATTATATAGATAAAAAAATTATTACTCATATTACGAATGAAAAATATTATTATGATGATTTTACTAAAATTGACTTTGTATATTTGGATGCAGTGGCATCTTTAAAAGTTGGACAAGGTGTAAAATCAGAGGGAGAGCTCGTTGTGTCGGGTACGAATGGATATATTTATGTTCCCGCACCTTGGTGGAAGACAGAGTATTTTGAGGTACGTTTTGAGAGAGCAGAAAATAACCGGAGATATTTTTATCAGTTAGATGGTGAGGGAATTCGATATGAAATAGTTTCCTTTGTAAATGCGATTGAGAAAGGAAGGAATAATATGGCAGTTTCGGAGGACATATCCATAGAAATAGCAAGGGTAATTGATGATTTTATTTGTGAAAAAGATATAGTAAAGCTTCAATACTAAGGGAGGAAATTTTTATGAAGACAGTAGGGTTTATTCCAGTAAAATTAAACAATGTAAGACTACCTGGAAAAAACACAAGAGAGCTAGGTGGAAGGGCATTATGTTCATATCTGTTTGACACGGTTCGTAAGGTGCACGGGCTGGATGAAATTTATGTGATTTGCAGCGATCCTGCATTCCAGTCATATGTGCCGGAGGGGATTACCTTTTTAAGACGTCCCAAAGAATTAGACGAGCCAACCATCAAGTCAAAGGATATATTAAACTGGTTTACCGGTACTATCGATGCAGATGTCTATGCCTTGATGCATGTAACCGAGCCGTTTATCAAGGCTGCCACAATACAGACCTCTGTTCAAAAAGTGATAGAGGAGGGATATGATTCCGCTTTTGCTGCAAGAGAAATAAAAGAGTTTTCCTGGTATCAAGGGAACCCTATCAATTACAGTTTTGAAAATGTAATTCTAACCCAGAATCTGGAACCCGTTTATGTAGAGGGGGAATTGTATGTTTTCCGAAAAGAGGTTTTTACAAAGCTTGGAAGAAGAATCGGAGTAAAGCCGTATATCCATCCTCTGGAATGGAGAGAGGGGATTTGCATTGATGATTTAGACGATTTTGAGATGGCGGAGGCTGTGCTTATGATGGATCAGCAGAAAGCAGGGAAAGGAAACAGATACAATGAAAAATGTTAAAATATTAGACTGTACTTTGCGGGATGGAGGAAGGATCATTGACTGCGCGTTTCCGGATTCCCATATCAAAGGGATTACGAAAGGCCTGACAAATGCGAAGATAGATATTGTTGAGCTGGGGTTCCTGAGAGGAAATATTGAGTATTCGGGAAATAGTACCTTTTTTAATGAGGTGGAGCAGTTTAAGCCATTTATTCCGGAAAACAAGGGAAATACCATGTATGTGGCGTTTGCAGATTATGGTAAGGAATATGGGATGTGGGATTTCAGTAAACTCCCGGAATGCGACGGAATTTCCATTACAGGAATACGCATAGGATATCGAAAAAAAGATTTGCATGATGCGGTTGAGATCTTCGAGCTTGTAAAGGCAAAGGGATACACCCTATTTATTCAGGGTGTGGATTCTTTAAGCTATACGGATAAGGAAATGCTTGAGGCTATCGAGATCATCAATCAGGTGAAGCCTTATTCCTTTGGAGTAGTAGATACGTATGGAGCTATGTATAAGGATGATGTAATTCACTATTACAATCTGGTAGATTATAACCTGAATGAGGATATTGCCATTGACTTCCATTCACACAATAATTTGCAGCTTTCCTTTTCCTTTTCCCAGGAGGTTATTGAGTTAAGCAAAGGAAAACGGGAGATTATTCTGGATGCAACATTAGAGGGAGTGGGAAAAGGAACTGGAAATCTGAACTCGGAGTTAATTATGGATTTCTTGATACGAAAGAAATACTATAATTATGACCTGGATGTTTTACTTGATACTATAGACGAATATCTGCACTGGATTAAAGAGGAGCATAGCTGGGATTATACAATTCCCTATGCAATGGCTGGTATTTATTCCTCTCACGCCAATAATATTATCTACCTGAATGAGAAGCACAAACTGCGGACAAAGGACATCAAGCAGATTATATCCATGATTGAGCCGCAGAAACGAAAAAGATACGATTATGACAATATTGAAAGTCTTTATCTGGAATATTTGGATTTGGATATCAATGATCAGGAAAGTCTGAAAATCTTACAGAAAAAGCTGGAGAATCAGAGAATTCTCATTTTAGTTCCCGGAGCTTCTATAGGAGAAAACAGAGAAGTAATACAGGACTTTATAAACAGGGAGAATCCAGTTGTAATCAGTGTCAATTTTATTGCTGATATAGAACTTCCACCTGAGCGCAGCTTTGTTTTCTACGGGAATCCAAGGCGATATTTAAAAGATAAGAAAAGCTTGGAAGGAAGATGCGTAATAGTATCCTCTAATGTGGTAGAGGCAACTACTGAAACAATTGTAGTAAATTATAATGGATTGGTAAAGAGAGGAGTGAAATACTTTGATAATTCGGTGATTATTCTATTAAATCTGTTAAAGAAGGTTGGTTTTGAACAAATTGTTTTTGCAGGTTTTGATGGTTTTGAGGAGGGAAAGAAAAATTATATTGATGCCTCTTATGAAAGTAATCGATATGAGAAGAACTACAATCAGATTAACAATGATTTGACAATACTTCTTAAGGAATTTGCCAACACTTTGAAGGATAAGCATACCGTTCAATTTCTTACGGGCAGCAGGTTTTCAGGAATATTTAAGTAAGTATTCGTTATCTTGTATTTATAAAAGTCGGGGATAAAAGAGAAACTTTTGTAAAGGCAAGGCAAAAGATAATAGCAAAAATGTGGATTTTTTTGAGAAAGTAGTGAGAGGAGTTGACATGCAATGCAAGATCCGACAGAATTTGTTAAGCAAACAAGTAGAGAATTATGGATTGATGCATGTAAAGGGATAGGAATTCTTTTGGTCTTATTGGGGCATGTTTCTCCTCCATTTATGAAATTTATTTATGGTTTTCATATGCCTCTGTTTTTTATAATATCTGGATATGTATTTAAAAAAGAAAATTTTCAAATTTCTTTTGCGCTATATCTAAAGAAATTGTTGAAAAGTTATCTTTTTCCCTATGGAATTTTATGCTTTGTGAATCTATTCTTGGAGATGGGCAGAAACTTAATACTCCACATACCAGATAAAGCGGACTTACTATATCATTATCTTTGCGGAATTATATATTCCAGAGGAAGTCAGGAGTGGATGCCTAATTGCTCGCCTTTATGGTTCTTAACAGGGCTTATTATGGCGTTGTTGCTATTCTATGCGATAGGAAATAGAAAGAGCAGGAAGCTCCAAATAATATTCATCCTCTTTTGTCCCGGTATTAGCTATATCTTTTATTTTATGGATGCGCCGAAATTGTTTTGGAATATGGATACTGCTCTTATGGCAGTCCTATTTATTAGCATAGGATACAGATGCAAAGAGGAAAGCTTAAAATTTGAAAAATCAAAATATTGTCAAAGTAGCACATGGTACTTTTTCATAATTGTACTTCTGATTATATTAGGAAGTGTTGCAATTCATTTAAACCCCGTGGAGCATGTTGATTTTGATGATAATATATATGGAAACCTGTTATGTATGATATGCGGTGCTTTGAGCATCAGCTTAGGACTGATGATTCTATGCTTTCGAACTATAAAGCATTGGAATCAGACACTTGTGAAAGGGATTTGTTATTTAGGACGTCATACTGTATTTTTTATGGGATTTGACTATTTTTCGGGTAGTGTAGCGCGGCAATTATTGAGTGTAGCTGGCTTATATCCAAGCTGGTATTGGGTATTTGGACTAAAGTTAGTAATACTTCTTGTGGGGCTGTTCTTGTGGAATGCTGTCATGGAAAGGATAGCGGCAAATATACCAAATGCGAAATATTTGAGAATGTGAGGGAAGCAATGTCTAAAATCAAGTATTTTATTATGGATGTAGATGGAACCCTAACTGACGGAAAGATTTATATGGGAAGTGATGGAGAGCTATGTAAAGCGTTTGATATTAAAGATGGTTGTGGAATTCATGATATACTGCTTCCCGCTGGAATAATACCTATTATAATTACAGGTAGAACATCTAAAATACTGAAGAATCGATGCAGAGAAATTGGGATCTCACAATTATTTCAGGGAATAAGAGATAAAAAAGAGGCATTAGATGAGATCCTTAGAAAGACAGGAGACACATATAATCGTGTTGCATATATTGGGGATGACATCAATGATCTTTGCTGTATGGATCCCATTAAAAAGGCAGACGGCCTGATAGGATGCCCTTCTGATGCGGCAAAGCAGGTAAAGGATTTGGCTGATTTTATAAGTGCAAAGCCAGGAGGAAACGGAGCAGTCAGAGAGTTTATTGAATGGGTATTGGATGTTAGCTTATGATATTCTTAACGTTTTCAGCGATATAGAAAAAAGGAGTGTATAAAATGCTTAATTTTACAGTTGGTCCGGTTATGACGAGTGATAGTGTGCGGGAGATAGGAGCAGAGCAGGTTCCCTATTTTCGTACTCCAGAGTTTTCTAAAATTATGTTTGAAAATGAAGAACTAATTAAAAAGTTTGCAAAAGCGGAACAGAATGCCAGAGTTTGCTTTCTGACCGGTTCCGGGACATCCTCAATGGAGGCAGCAGTGATTAATATATTTACAAATCAGGACAAGGTCCTTGTTGTTGATGGCGGCAGCTTTGGCCATCGATTTGTGGAGATGCTGGAAATTTATGATATTCCTTATACAGTGATAAAACCAGAATTTGGGCATGGAGTGACACAGGAACAACTAAGCCAGTATGATGGCTGCGGTTACACAGGCTTCCTAATCAATCTGGATGAAGCATCCATAGGTGTACTCTATGACATCAAGCTTATTAGTGACTTTTGTAAAAAGAATGATATATTTTTAGTTGTTGATTCTATAAGCTCCTTTTTATGTGATCCGTTTTCTATGGCTGAACTTGATGTACAGGTTATGATAGTGGGGTCACAAAAGGCGCTGGCATGTCCTCCAGGCGTTTCTTTGCTTGTTCTAAGTGAAAAAGCAGTAAAAAAGGTTTATGACAATAACCCAAAGACCATGTATCTGGATTTGAAATTAGCATTAAAGAATGGAGAGCGTGGGCAGACTCCGTTTACTCCTGCTGTTGGTATTCTTCTTCAAATCAATCAAAGGGCTAAGGAAATAGATGCTGCCGGAGGCGTGGATATGGAAATTGCACGAATTAGAAGTCTTGCCGGATACTTTCGAAAACAGATGAAAGAAAACAATCTTCCTTTCCATATTATATCCGAAAGCTTGTCAAATGCAGTTACGCCTCTTACTCCAACAAATGGAAAGTCCGCCTATGATTATTTTACACTTTTAAAAGATCAATATGGAATATGGATTTGCCCAAATGGTGGAGAACTGAGAGATAAAGTATTTCGGGTTGGTCATATTGGAGCATTGGAAGAATCAGATTTTGACTGTTTGGTTGACGCCTTTATAGACGTTGAGAAAAAACAGTTGTTGTAGAGAAGGGAGCTTCCAGCTACAGTAGCAAGACGACTGCTAGTTTGCAAGGCATTTTGTCATACACGAAGAGCGGCTTGTTCATTCAGTAAGGTATATTGTATATAATCAATGTAACTATTCAACTGAGAAAGTGCCTTTGGTGAGATAATTACTTTAAATAAATCCATAGGACTTGACGGCTTTCTTGCCCAAAAAATCCATGACACAACAGAGAAATAATGCTAAAATAAAAAAAGAATTTCCATTCCTTTGAAAAGAAGTCCACAAAGCCAATAAATAGAATGATCATACAAAAAGCCAGGAGGTTCCATGTCAAAAGAAGTATATGTAATCATGCATAAGGACAGAAGAACAGCTGAAATAGACGAGACCGGGCAAGGATCGCCCTGACCTACCGATGCGCTTCCATCACTGATGTTTTTTGGGTAAAGAGCAAAAAAGAGCGCATCACTTTCAAAGAAATAAACCTATATGAGAATCACCTGGACGCAGCCTTCCTTGATATCTCTCTTCGAGGAAGGCAGTACACCGTTCAGAATGAATATCTGGCGCGGGATTTGTCCACAAACGGCTGTTTTCCCAAAGCATGGCAGAGAAAGCAGGGAGATTTCTGGCTGCTGAAGAACGGAGGAAGAGAGCCAGTAGAGCGAGAGCTTCTGGCAAGCCGTATCTGCCGCTGTTTTGATGTGCAGCAGGTCCTCTATGAGGAGGATTATTTTGACGGAGAAAAGGTTACGGTAAGTAAAAATATGACATCAAAGGAATATTCCATCGTATCCACGGAAGCCTTTGAAATTTACTGCCAGAATCATAATAAGAATACACAAAAGTATGTCATAAGCCTGGATAAGCATAACTACTATATGATGAATATCGTAGACTATCTTGTGGGAAATACGGATCGCCATTGGGGAAATTGGGGAATAACAGTGGACAATTCCAATAATAGGCCCCTGAGACTGCACAAGCTGATGGACTTTAATCAGGCGTTTCACAGCTATGACAGCTTAGACGGTGCAAACTGCCAGACCGCATTTGGAAAGAAATTGACCCAGAAGGAGGCGGCAATCGAAGCCGTAAAAGCCATCGGGCTCCATCAGACAGCTGAGGTAAAGGAAGAATTCTTTGTAAGCCTTCCTCAATATTATGATATGTTTTGTAAAAGACTGGAAATTTTAAAGAGTGCTCTCTTAACAACCGGTTAGAATAAGCGCTTCCGTTTTCAGGAGTTTAAGTATTCCCCAAGCCCAGGAAGCATTCCCTGAGCTTGGGAGTATAGACTCACTATTTACCTGCTTTCCAACAAAATCCGAGGTGAAATCTATTATTTTTCTATTTCAACGCTATCCGGCTCTCCAACAATTTCTTCGTCATCCCCGGATCCGATACAATGGGAATAACGCACAGACCCATCCTGAAGCACATACTTCTTATCACAAATCATCGTATAGCAATCCCTTTCATTGATAACATAATAGCGAATCTCAGAAGAAGCCGCGCTCTTATACACCGGAATTTTTTCGGCGGAAAACCGGCAGACAAAGGAACCCTCTTCCACGGCTTTAACGGCCGGATCAGAGGAAGTATTTTTTTCACTTTCAGCTTCCGAGGAATCGGGATCATTGTTTGAAATTTGGTTATAAATGGGTTCTTCGCTGTACACGGTTTGAATATCATCCCCATAGGCGATCTGCTCTATATACTGCTTGTATGCAGGAAAAATAACATTTCCCTTAAAATAATAACCATCTACATTCCACACCCCGTCATATTGGATTCCATTGGCAAACGTAAAAACCCCGTAACCGTATTTTTTCCCACCCAGCCAATTCCCGGTAAAAGTACTGGCAGAATAAATATCCCCATTTGTCATCTTAATGGTATATTTTGTTCCGCCTTCATAGACAAGGGTCCCCTGCCCATTGGGCTTTCCGCCTTTCCATTCTCCGGTATAATACCCGATATCATAAGAACCTCGGGCATAATACTGATTTGTCACATATCCTCCAGGAGAGGAAGGCGTACCTTGCGTGCTTACATCAGACGGCGGCTGTGGATCCGTAAGAGTAGGAGAGCTTGCAATTTCCTTTGTGCTGCTATCGGAAACCTCAGGCATCTCCCAGAAACAGGAATAAGTAAAGCCCATGGTTACGCGAAATTCATTTCCAATATCATAAAGCTCCTTTAACGCAGTCATATAATTATTGCCAAAGCAGGCCAGACCATTGCCTGCATAGCATTGCATATTGAGATCAAAGTCATAGTAATCCGACACCGCAACCCATACGTCAAACTGCTGGCCGCCAAGATAAGTGGCGTCAATCACAAGATGCCCGTTAATTCCATGAAGCGCATAAAACAAATCCCCATCGTTAAAGGCAAAGGACTGGTTATAGCGCGTTTCATCAAAGCTTGGTTCATAATATCCGGGAGGCGTACTGTCCGATATAAAATCAATCTTATAGTGCCCGTTTTCATACGCCAGTTTCAAAACATCCTGAAGCTTGCTTTGATAGTCTGCATTTTCAAGGATACTTCTCTTTATATGAGGATAGACCTCCTCCTCCCAGTAAGCAACCTCTTTCCCCTCTCCAAGATAATTCCAAAATAAATCAATAGAAAGAGGCTTATCGCTGAGAAAATCCAGAATTTGCGTAATGAGATTCCGGGAATCATCACTTGCACATACCGAAATGGATGGTGCAGAAACAAAAATAACAACAGTTAACACAACAGCCATGATACGTTTTACTACAAAAATCCGTTTGCTCATAAAAATCCGCTCCTTTCAATTTGAATTTACAGCTCCTATATACATATCGGCTCTTTTTACATCATTAAAAACAACAATTTCCAGGTTTACAGAATTTTTATATTTACAGATATCTACGAATTTCAAAAATCCCCCATCTCAGATTTAATGCCATGAAGTTAAGCCCTGAAAGGCGTATGAAGGCTCCTGGCAAGAACCGCCACCCCTTAGCGGGGCGGCCCTCCTCCCCTGCGCCGGTAGTCTTTGCAGGCTTAACTTCATGTCATTGAACTCAGATTCCCTTGAATAACAACTCAAATTATGCTACCCTCAGTGAGGAAATTTAACGATTTTTTGTACAAATTTCTATTACCCTGCAACATTTTGCCATCAAAAGTACTCTATTATAGTAGAAGAGTACGAAATGCATTTCAAGAGTGAGGTGGGAGGAATGGAACGCTTTATGGAGCTATATGAGGCAAGCTACAAGGACATGTATCGTCTTGCCTACTATTACATGGGCAATGCCGAAGATGCCGAGGACGCCGTGCAGGAGACAGCTCTTACTGCCTACGAACACTTTGCCAGACTGAAAAACAAGGAAGCCTTCCGCCCGTGGATCTTCAAAATCCTGGTAAACCACTGCAAAAAAAGCCTCAAAAAAAGAAAGAGACAGGAATTCCTAAAGGAAGATCCGGAGATCTCCTACGAGCCAGGCCCCACCTCCCAGGCAGAGCTTCTGGAGCTTCTGGGAAAGCTTGGCGAAGAAGAACGCCTGATCGTAACCCTAACGGTTTTTGGCGGCTACCGAGGAGAGGAGATCGCCCGAATTCTGAATAAGAATCACAACACCATCCGATCTAAATACCGAAGAGCCTTAAAAAAGCTGAAACAGGAATACATAAGAGAAGAAAGGTTCTAAAGACCGAAAAGTAAGCGTCATGCAGCCCTTGGCAAAAGAGCGCAAAGAAAGACAACTCCAGGAAAGGAGAAGCAGGGAATGAAAAAAAACGAAGAAATTTTAGAGCTCCTTCGAAAAAAAGGCAATGAACTTGAGATCCCTTCCGGCCTAGACCCGGAGTGGATGCGGGAAACCCTAAAGGAGCATGAGAGAAAACAATATTTCCGCAAAGGACGCCTCTATCCGGCGCTGGCCGCTGCCGCAAGCTTCTGCCTGGTTGCAGGTTTGTCCCTACACATCTATCACCTGGGACTCCTCACCCATCAGGATCCCTTCGGAAAGGCTGATACGGAGAATTTAGAGTCAGCGATAACAGAAACAACACCCATAGAGACCATACTCCCAGAGACATCCCCAGAAGAAGAGCAGGACCTTCTTGACCTTCCCAATGTTACCTACGAAGAAATCTACGCCCGCCTTCAAGAGAGCTGGCAGCAGGAAGAGGAAGAGCTCTCAAGAGGCATGGCAAAAATGGAATATGCCGAGGCCGATCTGGCCGCCGCCCAGAAACAATCCTCCCTGGAGGATTCCGCTTCCGAGAACGTCTTTGGACAGACCAACCTCCAGGTAGCGGAGGTAGACGAGGCAGACCGCATCAAAAATGACGGCCGTTACCTGTACCAGACAGCCAGAAAACAGACAAAGGATCAGGAGGGCACAGCCGGCCCCGAAAAGCAAGGCATCCAGATCATCGATACAAAGGACGGCCTCAAAGAGACAGCCTTTATCGAAGGATTTGAAAACCTGGAAGAATTCTATCTCTGGGAAGACCGGATCATTACTATAGAGAACAAATATTACGAAGCCGCCACCCCGGCACAGACAGCCAAGAAGGAGACAGCCGTAGAGGATCTGGCCATCTGCGGCCTGGAGCCCGAGAGAGTCTACCACGAAATTACAATCTATGACATAGAAGACAAAGCCAATCCCAAGAAGCTAAAAACATTCACCCTCCAAGGCTCTTACGAAAGCTCCCGGATTTCCAAAGGATACTTCTACGGAATCAGCCGCTTCACCGCAAGCCCGGGAGAGGGAGAGAAGGACTACGACGCCTACATCCCCAAAGCAGACGGAAAGCACATCAAGGCCGAGAATATCTACTGTCCAGCCTATGCCGACGGAACAAGCTACCTGGTGCTGGTCTCCATCGACCTGTCCAATCCAACCGACTTCACAGACACCCGGGCCATCCTGTCCGGCTCCGGAACCTACTACGTAAGCCCCCAAAACATCTATCTGGCCGAATACCAGTCCGTCTACCAGCAAGAGCCCCAAAGTGAAGGCCTCCATCAGGACACAACGCGACTCCTCCGCTTCTCCTACCTAAAAGGCCGCTTCTACGCCCAGGCCCAGGGAGAAGTCCCCGGAAGAGTAGACAACAGCTTCTCCCTGGATGAG
Organism: Lachnospiraceae bacterium; assembly: GCA_022791635.1. Classification (GTDB taxonomy): domain Bacteria; phylum Bacillota; class Clostridia; order Lachnospirales; family Lachnospiraceae; genus Laedolimicola. The sequence goes on along the minus strand of JAAVZL010000023.1, from coordinate 18,758 downwards.
TACGAGTCCAATCTGCGCATCGCCACAACCGTCCAGGAATACCAGGCAAAGGCAGTAACCGACGACCGCACCGAAGAGCTTCTCGGCTACGACTACGGAGAGCCCAAAGAAACCAACGCCCTCTACATCCTGGGCCGCAACCTCGCCATAAAAGGAAAGCTGGAGGGCCTGGCAGAGGGAGAACAAATAAAATCCGCCCGCTTCCTGGGAGAAACAGGCTACCTGGTCACCTTCCGCCAGACCGATCCCCTCTTCGCCATCGACCTGTCCGATCCGGAAGAGCCAAAACTCCTGGGCCAATTAAAAGTCAGCGGCTTCTCCGAATACCTGCACCCCTACGGCGAACACACCCTCCTGGGGCTCGGCGTAGAAGCAGACGAAGAAACCGGCCGCGAGGAGGGCTTAAAGCTCTCCATGTTCGACCTAACCGACCCAAAAGACCTTAAAGAACAGTCCCGCCTCCACCTGAAAGACTACAACTACACCGAAGCCCTCTGGGACCACCACGCCGTCCTCATAGACCCCTCCCAGGACCTCATCGCCTTCGAAGCCGAAGGCAGCAACCGCGGAACCAACCGACAGGACTACCTCGTCTACACCTACGACCAGGGAGCCTTCACCCAAAAACTAAAAATAAGCACCAAACGAGAAGACCACACCTGGTACCGAACCCGCGGCACCTACATCGGCCAAACCCTCTACCTCCTCACCGAAAACGGAACCGTAACCGCCTACAACCTCACCACCGGCGCCAAGCTAGCGGAATTAAACCAGTAAATATATACCTAATAAAACCGGAGCCACGACCAGGGAGAGGAAGGAACGGAAGGCAGCAGATTTTCCGATATCCAGTGTCCGCCTGTTCGCGTACAGCGTGTTTGATATTGGCGGACTAACGCATAAAGAGTGAACAGGCGAAGCCTGTTATAAAGCTTAAAACGTTAGTCCGACAAGAGCAAACACGCTGTACGAGAACCGTGCGAACACGGATATGGAAAAGTCTGCTGCCTTCCGTTCCTTCCTCTCACGTCCTTTCTCAAGAAATCTTCAAATGATTCCGCATATTTTTCAAAGCATTCTTCTCCAACCTACTCACCTGCGCCTGCGAAATCCCAATCTCCTCCGCCACCTCCATCTGCGTCTTCCCCTGAAAAAACCTCAGATTAATAATATAATTCTCCCTCTCCGGCAGCTTCTTCATCGCCTCACTCAAGGAAAGCTCCTCCACCCAAAGCTCCTCCTTATTCTTCTTATCACTAATCTGATCCATCACATAAAGCGTATCCCCACCCTCCGTATAAACCGGCTCATACAAACTCACCGGACTCTGAATCGCATCCAAAGCAAAAATAATATCCTCATCCGGAATCCCAATCTCCTCCGCAATCTCACTGATCGTAGGCTCCTTCGAATTGCGCCTAGTCAAATCCTCCTTCGCATAAATCGCCTTATAAGCCGTATCCCGAAGGGACCGGCTCACCCGAATCGAATTATTATCCCGCAAATACCGACGGATCTCCCCAATGATCATAGGAACCGCATAAGTAGAAAACTTCACCCCAAGCTTATCGTCGAAATTGTCAATCGCCTTCATAAGCCCAATACACCCAATCTGAAACAAGTCGTCCACATTTTCACTGCTGGCCGAAAACCGCTTAATCACACTGAGCACCAACCGCAGATTACCCTTAATGTACAGCTCCCTTGCCTCCTTATCCCCCTGTGAAATCCGTTCCCACAGCGCCTCTTTCTCCTCCTGCTTAAGAAGCGGAAGCTTCGCCGTGTTCACACCGCATATTTCTACCTTATTCAACGCCATTGCGCCAACGTCCTCCTTGCTGCCGTTACTATTAACAAGATTTCCAGCTCGAATGTTTCTATACGCAGGAAGCAGAAAATAAAAAAAATAATAGCCCTTGACAAACAAATCCCTGCAAGTTTTTCAAACCTGGAACGCAGCGGGAACTCTAAAAGAATTCTTTAGGAACTTTCCCCCTGTATAATAAAATCCAGAAAGCGGTAAATTCCTTAAGAGTAGCCCCCAAGGTTCCTCTGTAAGGAAAAAGCGCTTGAAAAAACAGTAAGGAGGCATAAACCATGTATTTTGATACGATTGCAAAGATAGTTTCAGAGCGCACAGGCTGTGATGTGGAGGCCGTAAAACCGGAGAGCACCTTTACCGAGCTGGGAATCGATTCCCTTGACACCGTAGAGCTCTTGATGGATCTGGAGGACGAGATCGGCATCGAGATCGAGCTGGATCAGAAGGTAGAAACCGTAGACGATCTGGACAAATTTATTCAAAGCAAGCAGGGATAAACCATGATAAAATCAGAAATTTGCGAACTTCTGGGAATCAAATACCCCATTTTTCAGGGAGGAATGGCCTGGATAGCCGACAGCAGGCTGGCAGCAGCCGTATCAGAAGGCGGCGGCCTCGGCATCATTGCCGCCGGAAATGCTCCCGGCTCCTATGTAAGAGAGCAGATTTACATAGCAAAGGCCCAAACCCAAAAGCCCATCGGAGTAAACATTATGCTGCTCAGCCCCTATGCAGACGAGGTTGCGAATGTCGTAATCGAGGAGGGCGTTCAGGTAGTCACTACAGGAGCAGGAAACCCTTCCAAATATATGGAAGCCTGGAAGCAGGCAGGCATTCATGTAATACCCGTTGTGGCCTCCGTGGCCCTTGCAAAGCTTATGACCCGCCTGGGAGCCTCGGCTCTGATTGCAGAGGGAGGAGAGAGCGGCGGCCATGTGGGAGAGCTTACCACCATGGTTTTGGTTCCTCAGATATGCGATGCCACAGAGCTTCCCGTTCTGGCGGCAGGAGGAATTGCGGATGGCAGAGGCTTTGCCGCAGCCCGGATGCTGGGAGCCTGCGGCGTACAGATGGGAACCCGCTTCTTAAGCGCCAGGGAATGCACCATCCACCCCACCTATAAGGAAAAAATCCTGAAAGCCACAGATCTGTGCACCATGGTCACCGGAAAACGTCTGGGGCATCCGGTCCGCAGCCTTCGCACCCAGTTTGCCAGAGATTACAGTAAGGCAGAGTACGGCGGAATGCCCGATGAAGAGCTGGAAGCCCTTGGCACCGGCGCACTGCGTCTGGCAGTGCAGGAGGGTGACACAAAGAAGGGCTGCTTCCTGTCAGGTCAGATAGCCGCCATGGTGAAAAAAGAACAGCCGGCCGCCGAGATTCTTTCGGAAGTGATGGAGGAGGCAGAGCAGGCACTTGGGGAGGCGGCAGGATGGATCGGATAGCATTTGTCTTTTCCGGACAGGGAGATCAGTACCCCGGAATGGGAAAGGAATTGTATGAGAAGCACAAAAGCGCGGCAAGAGTCCTAAAGCTGTGCGAACAGCTTCGCCCCGGCACCTTAAGGCAGTGCTTTGAGGGAACGGAGGAAGAGCTTCGGAAAACGGGAAATACGCAGCCCTGCCTCTTTGCGGTGGAGCTTGCGGTGACGGCCGTACTGGAGGACAGAGGCATTCATCCTGCGGCAGTGGCCGGCTTTTCCTTAGGAGAGGTGACGGCGGCCACGGCGGCCGGAATCTTTGACCTTAAGACAGGCTTTCGCCTTGTGTGCGCCCGCGGAAGGCTTATGGAGGAGGCGGCAGAGAAATTTGACACCTCTATGGCCGCTGTAGTAAAGCTTCCGGCAGAAAAGGTCATCGAGCTTAGTGAGCACTATCCGGATGTCTATCCGGTGAACTTTAACGCCCCCGGACAGACCTCTGTTTCCGGGCTGTCCGCCCAGATGAAGGAATTTTCCAAAGAGGTGAAGGCGGCAGGCGGAAGGGCCATTCCCTTAAAGGTACAGGGAGCCTTTCATTCCCCCTTTATGAAGGAGGCGGCCGCCTCCTTTGAGAAGGAGCTTTTTAAGGTAAGCCTTCAAAGACCGCAAATCCCCCTCTATTCCAATGTAACGGCCGAAGCTTACGGTGAGGACGTGAGGGGACTGCTATCCCGGCAGATCTCCAGTCCGGTACAGTGGGAAACGCTCATTCGGAACATGATAAGAGACGGCATTGATACCTTTATTGAGATTGGTCCCGGACATACCCTGACAAATCTGATTGGAAAAATCCAGCCGGAGGTGAAGACCACCTCCCTGGTAGAGCTGAAGCTGTCCTAGCGTCAGTAGGTGCGTCAAACAGAGAAAAAATAGGAGTAATGCTATGTTAACTGGAAAAACAGCCATCGTAACCGGCGGCTCCCGGGGAATCGGCCGGGCAATCGCCTGCAAATTCGCCTCCATGGGCGCAAGCCTTGCCATTCTTTACGCAGGCAATGAGGAGGCGGCCCGCGAGGTGACAGACCTTTGCAGGCAGAACTATGGGACAGAGGCAAGGGCTTACCGCTGTGACGTCTCTGACTTTGAGGCCGTAAAGGAAACGGTGGAGCAGATCAAGACTGATTTTAGAACCGTTCATATTTTAGTCAACAATGCCGGTATTACCCGGGACGGACTGGTGCTCCGCATGAAGGAGGAGGACTTTGACCGGGTGCTGGATACTAACCTGAAGGGAGCCTTCCACCTGATCCGCCACTGTGCCGGTCTCTTTCTTCGAAACCGGGAGGGCTGTATTATCAACATTGCTTCTGTGACGGGGCTGATGGGAAATGCGGGACAGTGCAATTATGCGGCCTCCAAGGCAGGTCTTATCGGACTGACCAAATCCGTGGCCCGGGAGCTTGCTCCCCGTGGTATTCGCTGCAATGCCATTGCCCCCGGATTTATTGCCACCGATATGACGGGCGATCAGAAGGAGAATCCGCTGCTTGGTCAGATCCCTCTGGGGAAAATGGGAAGTCCCGAGGATGTGGCGCATGCCGCAGCCTATCTGGCAACTGCAAAGTATGTAACCGGTGACGTGATCCGCGTAGACGGCGGAATCGCCATGTAAAAAGGTGGGGCTGTCGCAAAATGAGACAGCAGACAGAATGTACGAGAACCGTCCGAACACAGGATATGGAAATGGCTGATGGCTTATTTTGCGACAGCCCCACAGGAATCGAGGTTTGTATGAGTGAAATGAGAAGAGCCGTAGTAACGGGAATGGGGGCCGTAACCCCCTTGGGGCTTGACGTGGAAACCACCTGGCAGCAGTTAAAAGCGGGAGCAAACGGCATTGCCCCCATCACCCGTTTTGACACCTCCAATTATAAGGCAAAGCTGGCTGCCGAGGTAAAGGGCTTTGACCCCAAACAATATTTTGAGCAAAATGACATTCTCCGCACGGACCTTTACGCCCAGTATGCGGTAGCGGCGGCAGAGCAGGCCGCAGCAGAGAGCGGCATTGAGGGGAGCGTGGAGCCGGAACGGCTTTCCGTTTATTTCGGAACGGGAATCGGAGGCATCGGAAGCCTGGAGCGGGAGCATCAGAAGCTCATGGAGCGGGGACCCCGCCGGGTATCGGCCCTCTTTGTGCCGATGATGATTGCCAATATGGCCTCCGGCCTCATTGCCATCCGCCATGACTGCCGGGGCTCTGCCATGCCGGCGGTGACGGCCTGCGCCTCCGGATCCAATGCCATCGGAGAGGCCTTACGTCTCATCCGGCACGGCTATGCGGACGCGGTGATCACGGGAGGAGCGGAGGCCTCTGTGTACGGCCTTTCCGTGGCCGGCTTTGTAAATATGCAGGCCCTCTCCGTATCGGAGAACCCCGATGAGGCCTCCCTGCCCTTTGACCGGCGCCGTAGCGGCTTTGTCATCGGCGAGGGAGCCGTGGCCCTGGTGCTGGAGGAATACGAGCATGCAAAGGCCCGGGGAGCCCGCATTTACGGCGAGATCTGCGGCTATGGCTCTACCTGCGACGCCTACCATATCACCTCTCCCCATCCGGAGGCCCGGGGCGGCGCAAGGGCTATGAAGGATGCCATGCGGGAGGCCGGATATACCGAGGCGGATCGGGTTTATGTCAATGCCCACGGCACCGGCACTCCCACCAACGATCCGGTGGAAACCCTTGCCATCAAAAAGGCCTTGGGGGAGGAGGCTGCCAGCCGGGCATGGGTAAGCTCCACCAAATCCATGACCGGACACATGCTGGGAGCGGCAGGAGCCATCGAGGCCATGGTCTGTCTGATGGCCCTTAAGGAGGGTGTGATCCCCCCAACCATCAATCTGAAGGAGCAGGATGAGGCCTGTGATCTGAATTATGTGCCGGGCAGCGCCGTACGGGCAGATGTGACCCTGGCTCTGTCCAATTCCCTAGGCTTTGGCGGACACAACGCATGTCTGGCGTTTAGAAAGGTGTAGAGCAATGAAGGAATCCGATATTCGAAAATATGCAGGACTTATGGAGGAGCTGGGCCTTACGGGCCTTGAGATTACGGAGGATAACAAGGTGGTGCGCCTGGAGCGCAGCATTCCCGTGGCGGCAAAGGAGGCGGTTCCTGCGGGACCGGCGCCTGGGGCCCAGATGGTTCCTCCGGTGCCGAAAGAGACAAAATCCCTTTCCGAAATCACGGTGAAATCCCCCATGGTAGGAGTATTCTATGCCGCTCCGGCAGAGGACGGCAAGCCCTATGTGGCCATGGGCGATTCGGTGAAAAAGGGCCAGACCCTCTGCATCATCGAGGCCATGAAGCTCATGAACGAGATTGCGGCGGAGGAGGACGGCATCATTGAAGAGATCTGTGTCACGGACGGCCAGGTGGTAGAGTACGGAACGCCGCTGTTCCGTCTTCGGAGGGCAGGCGTATGAACCGGGAAGAGCTGAAGAGGATCCTGCCCCACAGAGACGCCATGCTGCTTTTGGACGATGTAAGGGAGCAGGAAGGTACGGCAGTGGGCCACTACACAGTCCGGGGAGACGAGTTCTTTCTCAAGGGCCATTTCCCGGGAAATCCCATTGTGCCGGGGGTGATCCTGTGCGAGATCCTGGCCCAGTCAGCCTGCGTGCTCATGGAGCAGGCCCTTGCAGAGGGGAAGCTTCCCGTTTACACGGGGCTTAACAATGTAAAATTCCGCTCTCCGGTAAGGCCCGGTGACACGGTGGAGACCCGGTGCCGGATCAAACGGGCAAAGCATCCCTTTTATTTTGCGGAGGGAACCCTTACGGTGGAAAACAGACTCTGTGTATCCGGGGAGTTTTCCTTTGCTGTGACAGGAGAATAACGTATGTTTTCAAAGATATTGATAGCCAACCGGGGCGAGATTGCCGTGCGGATGATACGGGCCTGCAAGGAAATGGGCATTGCTACGGTGGCCGTATATTCCGAGGCGGACCGGGATGCCCTTCATGTGGCCCTGGCGGATCAGAGCTACTGCATCGGCGGCCCTGAGGCTACAAAGAGCTATTTGAACGAAAATCAGATCATAAACGTGGCCCTGCTGGCAGGCGCACAGGCCATTCACCCCGGCTACGGATTTTTGTCGGAGAACGCCCACTTTGCCCGCCTGTGCCGGAAAAACGGTCTGGTGTTTATCGGACCGGATCCGGAGAGCATGGAGCGCTTAAGTGATAAGGCCCTCTTAAAGGAGACCATGGGTGAGGCGGGCCTTTCCGTGATTCCAGGCACCAAGGTCCTCCGCTCTGTGGAGGAGGCTAAGGAGGCGGCCGGCAGGATTGGGTATCCGGTGATGCTGAAGGCCTGCGCGGGAGGCGGCGGCCGGGGAATCCGCCTGATACAGTCGGAAAGTGAGCTTGAGGATGCCTATTGTCAGGCTAAGAACGAGGCGGCCAGTGCCTTTGGGGACGACTCCCTTTACCTGGAAAAATATGTATTTCCCGCCCGCCATGTGGAGCTTCAGATCCTTGCGGACGAGTTCGGAAATGTAGTCTCCCTGGGAGATCGGGACTGCTCCCTTCAGCGCCGGAATCAGAAGCTTATTGAGGAGACGCCTTCTCCGGCCGTAGACAGCAGGCAGCGTGGGAGGCTTACGGAGCTTGCCGTAAGGGCCCTAAAGAAAATCGGCTACACGGGAGCCGGAACTTTGGAATTTTTGCTGGACCGAGAGGGCAGCTTCTGGTTTATGGAAATGAATGTGCGCCTGCAGGTTGAGCACTGTGTCACCGAGATGCTTACGGGCATTGATCTGGTAAAATGGCAGATCCGCATTGCGGCCGGCATTCCCCTAAGCTTTACCCAGGAGGAGATCCCCATGGAGGGCTGTGCCCTGGAGTGCCGCATCAATGCCAGAAGCTGCGGAACCTTAGAAATGCTTCACGTACCCGGCGGGCCCTTTGTGCGGTTTGACACCTGCCTTATAGAGGGAACGGTGATCACCCCCTATTATGACTCCCTTCTTGGCAAGCTGATTGTACATGCAAAGACCAGGGAGGAGGCTCTTCGGAAGGTCCGGGCTGCCTTATGTGAGCTGGTAATTCGGGGAATTCCCACCAACATCGAAGAGCAGCTGGCCATTGTGGAGGATGAACGGTTCATTTCGGGAAGCTACGACCTTACATTTATGGGAAATAGGTGAGAACAATGCCATTGATCAATTTTTTAAAGCCGAAAAACGAATTGGAGGAGGGGGGCCGCACTGCCGCTCCCTTGCAGCAGGATGACGGGGAACCGGAAAAGAAATGCCCCAACTGCCACAAGGAGATTCCGGTAAGCCTTCTGCAGGCAAGGAATCTGGTCTGCCCCTGCGGCTATCATTTCCGTATGGGAGCTCGCCAGCGCATAGCAATGCTTGCGGACAGAGGCAGCTTTCAGGAGCTTTATAGAACGGTAAGCTCCGAAAATCCCCTTGATTTTCCGGGCTACCAGGAAAAGCTGGAGGTGGTCCGAAGGGCAAGCCGGGAGGAGGAGGCCGTCATCTGCGGCCGGGCACGGCTTGGCGGGGAGGACTGCTGTATTTTTGCCATGGAAGCCCAGTTTATGATGGGAAGCATGGGCAGCGCCACCGGGGAGAAAATCACGGCACTCTTTGAGTATGCGGCCAAAAACCGCCTTCCGGTGATTGGCTGTACGGTGTCCGGAGGAGCCCGGATGCAGGAAGGGCTTCTCTCTCTCATGCAGATGGCCAAGACCAGCGCGGCGGTGAAGCGCCACAGTGATGTGGGACTTCTCTATGCTGCCGTGCTGACGGATCCCACTACCGGCGGGGTAACGGCCAGCTTTGCCATGGAGGCGGATGTGATTCTGGCGGAGCCGGGAGCTACCATCGGCTTTGCCGGAGCCAGGGTTATCGAGCAGACTACCCGGAAATCTCTGCCCAAGGGCTTTCAGAGGGCGGAGTTTGTGCTGGACCATGGCTTTGTGGATGCCATTGTAGAGAGGAACAGCCAGAAGGAGTATCTAGCAAAGCTTCTAAAGCTTCACAAGGGGGGATGGAACCATGAGTCAGACGCCGTATGAGCGGGTGAGGCTGGCCAGAGACAGCCGAAGGCCTACAGGATTGGATTATATCAGAAATGTATTTGAGGATTTTCTGGAGCTTCACGGAGACCGGCGTTTTGGGGATGATCCCGCCATTGTGGGAGGGATTGCCAGCTTAAACGGAAATCCGGTGACGGTCATTGCCATGGAAAAGGGTCATACGGCCAGAGAGCGCTCTGCCCGCAATTTCGGCGCACCGGGCCCGGAGGGCTACCGGAAGGCCCTGCGGCTTATGAAGCAGGCGGAAAAGTTCGGAAGGCCCATTGTATGCTTTGTGGACACCTCCGGCGCTAACTGCGGCATCGGCGCCGAGGAGCGGGGGCAGGGTCAGGCCATTGCGGAGAACCTGATGGAGATGACCACCCTGTGCGTCCCCATTATTTCCGTGCTCATTGGAGAGGGCGGAAGCGGCGGGGCCTTGGCCCTTGCAGTTGCGGATCGGGTATGGATGCTTAAGAATGCGGTCTACTCCGTGATTTCCCCCGAAGGCTGTGCCAGCATTCTCTGGAAGGATGCGAAGAAGGCGGATGTGGCTGCAAAAAGCCTCAGGCTTACGGCAGAGGATGCGAAGGCCCTGGGCGTGGTGGAGGGCATTCTCTCGGAGCATGAGCTTGGCAAGGAGAAATTTTACCGTCGCCTTGGAAGGCTTTTGGAGCATGAGCTTGGCCGGCTCTTAGTGGATCCCGATTTGATTGGAAAGCGGTACGAGCGGTTTCGCCGTATTGGCAGAAGGGAGCTCATGAGCTGAGTGCCTGGTGATTTTGGATCCGTGTGTGGAAAGAGTGAGGAACGGGTATGAGTATAGATCAGAGATATTGCGAGGAGATCCTGGATGAGTCCGGAAGGCTTAGAGACTTTTCCCTACGGTATCCTGCAAATTTTAATTTCGGATACGATGTGGTGGATGTGCTTGCAAAGGAAGCTCCGGAGAAAACAGCCCTTGTGTGGTGCAACATGCGGCAGGAGGAGCATCGGTTTTCCTTTGAGGAGATTCGGGCCTTCAGCAATCAGATGGCACATGTATTTCGGAAGGCGGGAATCGGCCGGGGCGACCGGGTGATGGTGGTGCTGAAGCGGCATTATGAATACTGGTTTGCGGCCATTGCCCTTCACAAGCTGGGAGCGGTTTTGATTCCGGCCACCCATATGCTGACCGAGGAGGACTGGATTTACCGGATCAAGGTCTCCGGGTCAAAGGCTATGATCTGCACCCCGGACAATCAGGTGCCGGAGAAGCTAAGAGCGGCTCTCAAAAAATCGGGTTGTACGGCCAAGCTCTGGTGTGTCAAGGAGGACCGGGAGGGCTTTGAGAATCTGACACGGGCCATGGAGGGGGAGAGCACGGAGCTTTCCCGGGTGGAGACCCTTGCCTCGGATCCGATGATCATGTATTTTACATCGGGAACTACGGGGCAGCCCAAGGGCGTGATTCACGATCATACGTATCCTCTGGCTCACATTGTGACGGCAAAGTACTGGCAGCAGGCGGAGGAGGGAGGCCTTCACTTTACGGTGGCGGAGACAGGCTGGGCCAAGGCTTCCTGGGGAAAGCTGTATGGCCAGTGGCTGGTGGGAAGCGCAGTGATGGTCTATGACTTTGACAATTTTGACCCCAAGCAGCTGACGGCCGTCATCAACCGCTACGGTGTGACCTCCTTTTGCGCGCCCCCTACGGTTTACCGGTACCTGGTGCGAAAGGGGGTTCCGGATATGCCCTCCCTTAGGCATGCCTCCACAGCAGGGGAGATGCTGGCGCCGGAGATTTTCCGCCGCTTTACGGCCCGCACGGGAATTCCCCTCTGCGAGGGCTACGGACAGACGGAAACAACCCTTCTCATGGGAAATTTTAAGGGAATGGAGCCGGTGGAGGGCTCTATGGGAACTGTTTCGCCTCTGTATCATATTGAGCTTCGGGGGAAGAACGGGGAGGCGGTTCCAATCGGAGAGATCGGCGAGGTGGTGGTGATTCCGCCCAAGGAGGGCAGACAGCCGGGCGTGTTCTGCGGATACCTTCATCGGGAGGAGCAATACCGTTATGTGTGGAGAGACGGCGTATACCACACGGGGGACGCCGCTTACCAGGATGAAAAGGGCCGCTTCTGGTTCCATGGCCGCTTCGATGATATCATTAAGACCGGGGGCTTTCGGGTGGGGCCCTATGAGGTGGAGCACATTTTGATGGAGCATCCCGGTGTTTTGGAGTGCAGTGTGTTCGGAGTTCCCGATGCCTTGCGGGGGCAGGCCATTAAGGCGGCCGTGGTTCTTAAGGAGGGCTGTGAGCCCTCAAAGGAGCTGGAAATGGAAATGAAGGATTTCTGCAATAAGAAGCTTGCGGAGTATAAGTGGATTCGTATGATTGAGTTTATGGAGGAGCTTCCCAAGACCATCAGCGGAAAGGTCCGCAAAGGAGAGCTGGGATAAAAAGAACCGCTTTACAGGATTTCTGACTTGAGATATGATAAAGAAAAGAACTGCAAATGATCAGACTCCCCTGTCAGGAGATGCTATGAAAAATCAGATAGAAGATGCGGAAGAAATCTTAAGCCGGCAGATCAGCGGCTTTCACCAGTATATTTTGACTCCAAAGGCTTCTCTAAGCTATGTGAGCAGGCACTTATGTAAGATGCTGGGTTACGCAGAGGAAGAACTTCTTAAGGAGGGCCGGGATGTATATGCGTCTCTGGTGCTTCCTTCTGATCAGGAGAAATATAAAGACTTTCTTTGGAAGCTTGGCCAGAAGGAGAAGACCCTCACCCTCCAATATCATATGAGAAAAAAGGACGGCAGTGTTATTTATGTAAATGACACCGCCGTCTCCGAATGTCTGGAAACGGGGGTTTTTAGGGCGAATTCTGTTCTTACGGAAATCACCGAGCAGGAAGAGACACTTTCTTTGGAGGATGCCGTTCCCTGCGGCTTTCTTAGGTGCACCTGTGAAAAGCAGCCCAGGATTACATATCTCAACGACTATATGCGGAGGCTGCTGCGTTTTCCGGCACAAGGGGAGGAGAGCTTTGGATTTTGTACGGAAAATCTCTATTTTCTGATTCCGCCGGAGGAGCGGGCGCGATTTGCCGGGTATCTTGAGCGGGTTGGGGGGGAAGGAATGCCTCTGGCCGGCGAGATGATGCTTCTTCGCTGTGACGGCACCAAGGCTTATGTGGCCGGGGTGGTTACAAAGTGCAGGAACGATCAGGGGAAGGAGGAGTTTCGGAGCATATGCATGGATATGACGGAGCGTCACCGGGAAAAGCGGGCAGGGGAGACGAGGCGGTATCTGCAGGCTTTGACGGATGTGTATGATAAGATTTTCGAGTACGATCTGGCAGGCCGCACGGTGAAATGCCTCTATGGGCAGAGTTCTTCCTTTTTTCGGCAGCTGGAAAATATTCCCATGCAGATGGAGGAGGCCACCTGTCAGTGGATAAAAGATACGGTGTTTGCAGAGGATCGGGAACAGCTGCAGGCATTTTTTCAGGCCTTCTATGAGAGAAGGTTTAAGCAGCCGGACGGCAGGCCGCCCCAGATTCAGTACCGGGCACTGTCCTCAGAAGGGCTTTGGCGCAGGTATACGGGGATTTTTTTAAAGCTTGATCCCCAGATAAGCCTCTTTTGCTGCAGGAATGTGCCGGACGGGGAGGAGCTTGATTTCCTGCGGAGTGAAAATGCGGCCTTGAGGGAGAGTATTCAGGATCTGGTGCTGCGTTTTACGGACGGCATTGCCGCCTTTGAGATTCAGGGAGCTTTTGTAAAGCCTCTGTACGCCAGCGACAATGTGTGTGAGTTCTTTGGCTTTACCCGGGACGAGTGGCTGCCGATGATGGAAAAAAGAACCTCCATTGAGGCCTTTATTTCCAGGCGCCGGGAGGATTATGAGAAATTTATGGGGCTTTTGGAGCATGGGGAGGCGGAGTTTGCCTATTTTGATCTGAAAAGGCAGAAGCAGAGGCGGATTAAGGCCATCTGCTCTCAGAAATCTCCCGTGAGCGGAGCCGCCCGGTATGTGATGCTTTACCATGTGGAAGAAGGAAGAGGAAAGCGGGGGGAAGGGGACAAAGAAGCTCAGGTTTCCATTCGCACCTTTGGATATTTTGATGTATTTGTGGGAGATCGGCCCATTGCCTTTCGGAATAAGAAATCCAAGGAGCTGTTTGCGCTTCTGGTGGATCGCAGGGGCGGATTTGTGACCTCGGAGGAGGCCATCGCTTTTTTGTGGGAGGAGGAGCCGGTGAATGCGGTTACCCTGGCCAGGTACCGGAAGGTGGCTCTGCGGCTTAAGAACATCTTGGAGGAGTATGGGATCCAGGAGGTGATGGAGTCGGTGGATGGAAAGAGGCGGATCGTCACCGAGAGGGTGCGCTGTGATCTGTATGAGTATCTTTCCGGGAAGGAGGAATTTTCCCAGCTTTTTAAGGGGAGCTATCTGACCAACTATAGTTGGGGGGAGAATACGCTGGCGGAGCTTACGGGGGAGTTACTGTAGCGGCTGCAGAGGCTGGCTGCGGCCGGACGGTTATAAAAGGAAGAGGTGTGGAACAGTATGGGATATATGCTGTTGTTTTTCCTGGCTTTGGGCTTGCTGTTCATTCCGGGGCCTTTGTTTACGGTTTGGAATATTCGGAATTTACTGCTTCACAGGGAGCATACCGAGAAGCTGGAAGCAATGATTTTTGGTGTGGGAACGTTCTATAGTTTGCTGCTCTATGGCTTTTGGAGTCCCAGAGGCTGGGAGGAGAGTATCTGGGTGAACAATGATATGTCTTCTCTTCATGAGCCTTTTTCCGCCTTCCATCTGCCTACCATCCTGGTTTTGATGGCAGTGGGGCTTCTTTCTTATATTTACCTGAAGGTGAGGAAGGAGAAGGCGCCTCCCCTGGCGGCTGTGTTTTCCATGGCAGGGGTTTACCTGGGGATTGCGGTGAATGGGGCCGTGATTTTTCAGCTGCTCGGAGGCCTTGCAGGGGATAACCTGGGAAATGCCTTTCCGGGGGACGTGCTTTTGATGGCACTGGTTCCCTTCAACTATTTGCTGCTGGCGGTGAATCTTCTGATTCAGGTGGTCAGAGGACAGCGGGAGCGGCTTGAGAAGCAAAATGAGATGGCGGACTTGGAGCGCCGTTTTTTAAGTCACTGCAACTGCATTTTGGCAAAGAGCGGGAACTGGGCTTTGTATGCGCTTATTTTGACTCTTCCGCTGCTTTGCTTCATTGTTGCAGTGCTTCTTTTGTTTGGGCAGAGGCCGGACAGCGTTATCCGCGCCTTTACGGAGACCAGTGACTGGACCCTGTCCACAAAGATTTCTCCGCCTCCGGTTGTTCAGGATGCCCATTATCTGTGTACGGTGGCGCTTAAGGGCCATCCTAAGCTGGTAAGACCTAAGCGTCTGGGGCTTCGAAGAGGAGAGAAGATTGTGGTGAACCGTCAGCTCTGTGTGGCCAATGCCTTTGAGCAGCTTTTGGAGGAGCGCACGCCTAAGTTCCACCGGGCCTTGCGGAAGTTTTACGATACGTACGGATACCCCATTTCCCGGCATATTCATACGGCTCTGGCTGCGGATTTCATTTATCTCATCATGAAGCCTTTCGAGTGGTTCTTTGTGGCAGTGCTGTATCTCTTTGATGAGAGGCCGGAGGATCGGATTGCCAGGCAGTATCTGCCCCTTTGAGAAGAAGTTTGCCCCCCTTCTCGGAATGGTGATGTGTGAACGGTAACTTGAAATGTTCAACAATACGCTCAAAGAGAACCGTTGTTTTGTTAAGGCTATTGAACCTTTATTACTAAAATGATAATATTATCAAATAAGCCGGATTGTTGGAGGAATACACATGGACAAAAAAATGATGGATGTCTTGACGAACCCTGTGAAATGCAAACTATTTCTGGAAATACAAAAATGTGGGGAAACGACTGCGAAGCATTTATCGGAAACATTTTCGGATATTCCGCCGGCAACGCTTTATCGCTATTTGAAGAGAATGACAAACGACAACGTATTAAAAATTGTGAATCAAACACAAGTTAGAGGAGCTTTAGAAAAGACCTATGCAATAGAGATTGATATGACAAAGGATTTGAAAGAAATGCTGGACAGCAACTCCGGTGAAGCTTATATGCAGGCGTTTATGCAATATATCATTGGTTTTGCAGAACTGTTTCAAGACTATTGCAAACGGGATGATATAGATATTGTAAAGGATAAATCCGGTTTTTCCTTATCCCCTCTTTATCTTACGGGTGAGGAGCTTGAAATGTTAATTGGAAAAATTCGGGATGTAATAAAACCCTATGGGGATAACATGCCCGCAGCAGGGCGAAAGCTGCATTCCATTGGCCTTATAATTTCTCCTCCTAAAATGGATTAACAATTTCCCGTCTGCCCTCAGTGATGGACGGGATTTTTCTTGACTTTTTATTATCGTTATGATATTATTATCAGAATGATAATAAATAGGAGGATCATAAAATGAACCATGTATTAGAAATCAAGAATTTTTCTAAAGTTTATTCTGGGAATAAAAAAGCGGTTGACAATCTGAATTTAATAGTAAAAGCGGGAGAAATCCACGCTTTTATTGGTCACAATGGTGCGGGGAAAACAACAACAATCCGCGCGGTTGTCGGGATCATGGATTTTGATGAGGGGGAAATCCTTATAAATGGTCATTCTGTAAAAGACGAGTCCGTGAAATGCAAATCCATGACAGCTTATATTCCGGACAATCCCGATTTATATGATTATATAACAGGCATCCAGTATTTAAACTATATGTGTGATATGTTTTCTGTCCCTGCAAAAGAACGAGCTTCAAGAATACAAAAATATGCGGATGTTCTCAAATTAACGGACAGTCTGGGGGATTTAATTAGCTCTTATTCACATGGTATGAAACAGAAGCTTGCGTTGATAGGTGCATTTATACATTCCCCGCAGCTTTTCGTGCTGGACGAGCCGTTTGTAGGTCTTGATCCGGAAGCAACGTTTCATTTAAAGAAGATGATGCGTGAACTTTGTGATGCAGGGACAGCAATATTTTTCTCCACGCATGTGCTTGAAGTTGCTGAAAAATTGTGTGACAAGGTTACAATCATACATAACGGTAAATTGATGGAAAGCGGAACAATGGAAGAAATCAAAGGCAGTCATAGTCTTGAAGATGTGTTCATGGAGGTAGTGGAAAATGAAAGGCAAGTATAGGTATCTTCTGAGGATGCAGTTATACAATCTTTTTGGAATGAACCGCTTGATTCATTCTCGTGATAAACAGGAAAAACAACGTTTGGCGATGGTTGCCGCTTTTGGAGTGGCCGCCGTTGCCATACTTGTAATCTATACAACGAAATTCAGCAATAGCATGGCAGAAGCAGGACTTGGCGAGGCATTGCCGCCGCTCATGGTAGCGGTCAGCTCTTTAGCGACTTTGACCCTTACCTTTGTTAAAAGTACGGGAGTGCTGATTGGATTAAAAGATTATGATATGGTTATGTCCATGCCTGTAAATACGATTTCTATTGTAACAAGCCGTATCACGCTGCTGTATCTTATTAATCTGATGATTGGCTTTATAGCTATGCTGCCGTCAAGCATGATCTATATTGCGTATGAACACCCGCCGATTTGCAGCTACTTGGTTTTCGTGGGCGCATTATTTCTGACACCGGTGATTCCTATGATTATTTCACTATCATTAGGTGTTTTGATTGTTGTAGTTTCATCGCATTCCAGACACAAAAATATGTTTTCATTGGTCTTGAGTACGGCAGCCGTATTGACGGCCGTATTCGCTTCTGCAAAAACACAATCCATGGATGCGGCGCAGATAACCAATTTAAGCGTGACAATAGCAGAAACGATAAACAAATGTTATCCGCCTGCGATTCTTTTTACAAATGCCTTATTGCACCATGATTGGGCGGGCTTTGCGATTTTTGCTGTTGTTTCTATACTGTCAGGCATTGCTTTCACGGCGATTGTTTCCCGTTATTATAAAGCATGGAATACGGCAGTATTCTCACATTACGCAAAAAAGGATTATAAAATGGGAGCATTGAAATCTTCATCGCCGTTTATGGCATTGTATAAAAAAGAGCTTCGTCGATTAAGCTCATGTACGATTTATGCCTTAAATTCATGCATTGGCATGGTCCTGCTTTTGATTGTGGCAGTTATGGCCGTATTCTTTATGCCGTCCACGCTGCGACAGCAAGTAGAAGCAATGGGAATTATGAGCATCATTCAAAATATCATGCCAATTGCATTGGCCATTTTTGTGAGTATGACTTCCACTACGGCAGCATCCTTGTCTTTAGAGGGAAAAAACCGATGGATTATGTGCTCTGTTCCAACGCGGGCAAGGACAGTCTATCATTCTAAAATTGCGGTAAATTTAACGGTGATACTCCCTGCCTTATATGTTAGTGCCATTTTTATAAGAATTGCGATTCCGTGCTCCTTCATGCAGACCGTATTGCTGTTTGTTATCCCTACGGTATATGCTTTTTTCATTTCGGTTCTTGGTATTTATCTGAACATCAAGTTCCCTAAGTATGATTGGACAAGTGAGTATTATGCGGTAAAAGGCGGGGCAATTTCCGTTTTGGCTACGATTGGAGGCGGGTTGGCAAGCAGTTTCATTCCATTATATCTGTGCATTCTATTTCAAGAGTACCAAATGATAATCCTGCTTGGCATTACTTGCCTGATCCTGCTGGCAACTCTGACAATCTATTATAAGGTTTGCCAAACGCAATTATATGTATAGAGCTATAGCCCTTTGTACACGGAGGGTGGCGTCAAGAAAAAATACTTGATATTTTTGAATGGAAAATGTTGATTTTATGGGCATCCGTGAAGCTACGGATGCCTTTTTGTGACAAATTTGTGACAAAATCAGAATGAGACAGTGGTTGTAAAAGAAAGAAAATCCGGAAGATGTTCCGTTGCTTTCAAAAAAGTCCCGATTGATTTAGCCGGGATTTCGGGGTATAATGGCATTGAGGTCATATACCTTTTGGGAATGGCTTTTGCGTTTCCTATCATACAAAAAGGAGGTTTATGGCTGATGGATACAGAAATAAAAAATGCGGTCAGCACGGCAGACCAAGACGCTCAATATGACGATAAGGCAAAACGTCTGTTGGGAAATAAGATCATTCTGGCGCATATCCTGGTAAAGACGGTTGATGAGTTCCGGGGAATGAACCCGAAAGATGTGGTATCCTATATTGAGGGGGAACCATTTATCGGCGTGGTTCCGGTAGAGCCGGGGTTGACCAATATTGAAAAAGAAGAAAACGGGCAGCGCATTGTCGGGATGAACACGGAAAATGCGGAGATTAACGAGGGGCTTGTAAGGTTTGACATTTTCTTTTATGTGAGGTTGAATGACGGTATCTCACAGGTTATTGTGAACGT
>JAAVZL010000022.1 GCA_022791635.1 Lachnospiraceae bacterium | reverse complement strand
TGACTCGAAACAGGGAGCCAAAGCAAGCGCCATGTACTACAGCATAGCGGAAACAGTAAAGGCAAACGGATTGAAGCCCCATGAATATTTCCAGTATGTTTTGGAACAGATGCTGCTGCATCTGGATGACAAACCGGAAGATTATATCAGCGACTTGGTTCCATGGTCAGATAAGTTACCAAAAAGCTGTAAAAAACGAAGCAAGTGATTGAACAGCCGCTCGGAAGAGCGGCAATTTTTAACCGTAGGACAAATGGTTTACCATTTACAAAAATACTGGCAGTAGATGAGGATTATAAGGGTGCCGCAAACAGATCTTATTATGCAATTTTCCATTGTATGAAAAGTGTGCTTGCTTTGGAGGGAATGGATTTTTCAAAGCATTCGGGAGTATCGGCATACTTTCGGAAGCAGTACATTAAAACGGGGATTTTCAGTGTAGAGCTGTCAGATATAATAGGAGAGGCGTTTGATATTCGGAATGACAGCGATTATGATGATTACTATATCCTTTCAAAAGAGGATGTAAATGAACAGATCGAAAATGCAGAAAAGTTTTATCATACCATAAAGCAGTATATTGAGGGAAAGTAAATGAGAAGCCATGAATCACAGGATAGAGGAATACGCTGTGATTCATGGTTTTTTGTTTGACTTCAGGCAGACCGTATATCAGGAATCGGATTCCGTAGCCCTGCCTAACATTAGCGGAAGCTCCGCTCCCCACGTCTGAACTGTAACAATAGAAATGAATAATAAGCGTATAACTGGAATTTTTATGGCAAATATGAAAAATGTGTGATACAATAGGCGAAGGAGTTTGATGGATCATGGAGATAAAGCGATGAAAAAGAAGGTTCATTTAAAGGGCCAGCTAAAGAGCTACACCCGGTGGGTCTTGCTGTTGAGTATTTTGCTGTTTCTTATGAATGGCTGTATGTACTCGATATCGGTCAAGGCCGGAGTTCTGGTGTCGGCTTTCCTGGTGATTTATCTGCTGATGGTTTCCGTGCTGTATCTGCGCAGCCGGACACAGATTTATAATGAGCTGATTTCCTTTGCCACCCAGTACGGACAGATTCAGAAAAAGCTTTTGCAGGATCTGGCCCTGCCCTATGCCCTTTTGGACGATGAGGGAAGGGTGCAGTGGGCCAATAGGGCTTTTTTTGAGATCAGCAAAAAGACGAAAAAGGGGCTTCGCAGGCCGATTTCCTGGTTTCTTCCGGAGGTTTCCCGGGAGGAGCTTTTGATGGAGGATAAGGAGGATGGCAAAACCATTTATTTTTCCACGGAGGAGTTTGACTTCCGGGTGGATATCCGTAAGGTTTATCTGGAGCGGGCTCTGGAGGAAAATACCCTGGTGGACGTGGAGGATGATGACGGATACCTGATCGCCCTCTACATGTTCGATGAGACGGAAATCAACCGCTACATCCGCATGAATAAGGAAGAGCGTCTGGTGGCAGGCTTGATTTATCTGGATAATTATGAGGAGGCTCTGGACACGGTGGAGGAGGTCCGCCGTTCTCTTCTGGTGGCTCTGGTGGATCGGAAGATCAACAAGTACATTGGAGCTTTTGGCGGCATTGTAAAGAAGATGGAGAAGGATAAATACTTCATTGCCATTCAGGAAAAGCATCTGCCGATCATGCGGGAAAATAAGTTTGAGCTTCTTCAGGATGTAAAGACGGTGAATATTGGCAATGAGATGGCGGTAACCTTAAGCATGGGTCTTGGTTTAAGCGGGGGAAGCTTTGCGGAGAATTACGATTACGCCCGAATTGCCATTGACTTGGCTCTTGCCCGGGGCGGCGACCAGGTGGTCACCAAGGAAGGGGAGAGTATTACCTATTTTGGCGGCAAGACTCAGCAGATGGAGAAGGCAACCCGTGTGAAGGCCCGTGTGAAGGCTCACGCTCTTCGGGAGTTTATTGAGAGCCGTGACAAGGTCATGGTAATGGGCCATAAGATGGGGGATATGGATTCCTTTGGTGCCTCTATCGGTATTTACCGGGCGGCCAGGGTGCTGGGGAAGCGGGCTTACATTGTCATCAATGACATTACCAATTCCGTGCGCCCCTTAAGGGAAAGCTTTGATGACAATCCGGCCTATGAGACGGATATGTTCCTTACGGGAGATCAGGCTTTGGAGATGATTGACCGGAATACGGTTCTGGTGGTGGTGGATACCAACAGGCCAAATTATACGGAGTGCAGTGAGCTGCTTAGCCGGACACCCACCATTGTGGTGCTGGATCATCACCGTCAGACCAATGAGCAGATTGAAAATGCCGTCTTGTCTTATATCGAGCCCTATGCATCTTCGGCCTGTGAGATGGTGGCGGAGATTCTTCAGTATTTTGACGAGGGGCTGAAGATTAAGACTGCGGAGGCGGACTGTCTCTATGCGGGAATTGTTCTGGATACGGATAACTTTATGCGCAGAACCGGAGTCCGGACCTTTGAGGCGGCGGCGTTTTTGCGGCGGTGCGGTGCGGACGTGACCCGTGTGCGTAAGATGTTCCGCAATGAGATGGTGGAATATAAGGCAAGGGCGGAGGCGGTGCGCCACGCGGAGGTGTACCATGGATTTGCGATCTCTGTGTGCCCCAATGAGAACATTGAGAGTCCCACCATTGTGGGGGCGCAGGCGGCGGATGAGCTGTTGAATATTGTAGGGGTGCGGGCTTCTATTGTGCTGACCTATTATCAGCACCGGACTTATGTCAGCGCCCGTTCCATTGATGAGGTAAATGTGCAGATTCTTACCGAGCGTCTGGGGGGAGGCGGCCATATGAATATGGCAGGCGCCCAGCTGGACTGCGGAGTGGAGGAGGCTATGGAGATTGTAAAGCACACCATTGAGAAGATGCAGGAGGAAGGAGAATTCGAATGAAAGTAATTTTAATAGAGGATGTGAAATCCCTTGGAAAAAAAGGACAGCTGGTGGATGTGAATGACGGTTATGCCCGGAATTTTATTCTGGCAAAGAAGCTGGGTGTGGAGGCGACACCTAAGAACCTCAATGATCTGAAGCTTAAGAAGGCCAATGAGGAAAAGGTGGCCAAGGAGGTTTATGAGGAGGCTGTGGCATTTGCGGAGCAGATCTCCAAGATGGAGGTGAACGTAAGCATTAAGGCCGGTGAGGGCGGAAGAATTTTTGGCTCGGTCTCCTCTAAGGAGATTGCCCAGGCGGCACAAGAGCAGCTTGGCGTGGAGCTGGATAAGAAGAAAATGCAGCTTCCAAGCCCCATTAAGACCATTGGAACCCAGATGGTTCCCATCAAGCTGCATCCCAAGGTGACGGCACAGCTTAAGGTGAATGTAAGAGAAGCATAAGATGGAAGAAGCGATTATCAAACGAACCATGCCCCACAGTGTGGAGGCGGAGCAGTCGGTGATTGGTTCCATGATGATGGACCGGGAAGCGATTCTTGTAGCCTCTGAGATGATTACAGGGGAGGATTTTTATCAAAGGCAGTACGGTGTTGTCTTTGAGGCTATGGTGGAGCTGTTTAATCAGAATGAGCCGGTGGATCTGGTGACTTTGCAGAACCGGCTGCGGGCCAAGGAGGTTCCGGAGGAGATAAGCAGCATGGAGTTTATGCGGGATATCCTGGACTCTGTTTATACCTCCACCAATATTAAGCATTATGCGAATATTGTGGCGGAGAAATCCACCTTGCGTAGGCTGATTCGGGCGAATGATGAGATCAGCAATCTTTGTTATGGGGGCGTGGAGTCTCTGGAGGAGGTGCTGGAGCAGACGGAGAAAAAGATCTTTGATTTGGTTCAGCGCCGGAACAGCGGGGAATTTGTGCCCATTAAACAGGTGGTGCTGAATGCCATTCAGAAGATTGAGATTGCTTCCCGGACAAAGGGAAATGTGACGGGGATTGCTACGGGGTTTAAGGATCTGGATTATCAGACTTCCGGGTTTCAGCCGTCGGATTTGATTTTGATTGCGGCCCGTCCCTCTATGGGAAAGACGGCCTTTGTGCTGAATATTGCACAATTTATGGCTTTTCGGCGGGATGTGACGGTGGCGATTTTCAGCTTGGAGATGTCTAAGGAGCAGCTGGTGAATCGGCTTTTGTCGATGGAATCGGGAGTGGATGCGCAGAAGCTGCGGAATGGAAATCTTACGGATAATGACTGGGAGCGGCTTGTGGAAGGAGCCGAAGGGGTGGCCCGGTCGAATTTGATTATTGATGATACGCCGGGAATTACGCTGGCGGAGCTTCGGAGTAAGTGCAGGAAGTATAAGCTGGAGCACCGGCTTGGGATTGTGATGATTGATTATCTGCAGCTGATGACGGGAGCGGGGCGCTCTTCGGATTCCAGGCAGCAGGAGATCTCGGATATTTCCAGAGGGTTAAAGGGGCTTGCCAGGGAGCTGAATGTGCCGGTGGTGGCGTTGTCTCAGTTGAGCCGTGCGGTGGAGCAGAGGCCGGATCACAGGCCGATTCTTTCGGATCTGCGGGATTCGGGGGCCATTGAGCAGGATGCGGATATGGTGATGTTTTTGTATCGGGATGCTTATTATAATAAGGATTCTGAGATGAAGAATTTGGCGGAGGTGATTGTGGCCAAGCAGAGGAATGGGCCGATTGGGACCATTAATCTGTTGTGGATGCCGGAGTATACGGCTTTTAAGAATTATAATCCGAGGCCGGTGATGTAAGGTGTAAGGTTGTGAGGCAGGCGCCCAAAAAGCCCTCCGCCTTTTCCATATCCGATGTTCGGACGGTTCACGCACATCTGTCTGCTCTTGTCGGACTAACGTTTTGGGGTAATGACAGGCTTTGCCTGCTGGAAGCTTTGGACGTTTGTCCGCCAATATCAGACAGGCGTGCGTGAACAGCCGGACACTGGATATCGGAAAAGGCGGAGGGCTTTTTGGGCGCCTGCCGATTTACGGTTTCGATTGTATTTGGTTTACAATTTTTGTAAATTTTTCTTGCAATTCTTTCTGAAGCTGGTATAATGTAGAATATGGAAAAAATTTACATTATATCGGAGGGATTTGTATGGGCGAGGTGCGGTATATGATTTCGGATGCGGCCAGGCTGGTGGATGTGGAGGCGCATGTACTCCGCTATTGGGAGGAGGAGCTGGAGCTTCCCATTGGCCGGAATGAGATGGGGCACCGTTATTATACAGAAGAGAATGTGCAGCTGTTTCGGCGGATTCGGGAGCTGAAGGAGCAGGGGGTGCAGCTGAAGGCGATTAAGATGCTGATTCCGGATTTGGAGCAGGGGGAGACGGAGATTACTCATTTGCTGGCCCGGGTGGACAAGCTTCCTGTCCCGGCGGAGGGGCAGGCGGCGCTCCGGGAGGAGAAGATGCAGCAGTTCCAGTGTATTATGAGCCGGCTGATTTCTGAGGCTCTGGAGGATCATACGGAGCGGATGGGACAGGAGATCAGTACTCAGGTGAGCGGGCATGTGATTAAGGAGATGGATTATCTTCTGCGCATGAAGG
This sequence comes from Lachnospiraceae bacterium, assembly GCA_022791635.1. Taxonomy (GTDB): domain Bacteria; phylum Bacillota; class Clostridia; order Lachnospirales; family Lachnospiraceae; genus Laedolimicola. The sequence continues at coordinate 103,312 of JAAVZL010000022.1, read as the reverse complement.
AGGAGCGGGAGGATGAGCGCTTTAAGAGACTGGATGAGGCGATTCGAAGTTCACAGAAGGCCCGGAAGGAACGGGCGCTGCTGAAAAAGGAGGAGAAGAAAAAACGGAGCTTTTTTGGAATGAAAAAAGGACAGACTGTGTAGGTCTGTCCTTTCGGATTCTTACATTATTCTGCGCTGATAGCGCCGGTGGGACATTCTGCCTCGCAGGTTCCGCAATCTAAGCAGGCATCCGGGTCGATCTTGTACTTGCCGTCGCCCTCGCTGATAGCCTCTGCAGGACATACAGCTGCGCAGGAACCGCAGTTTGCACAATCGTCATTGATTACATATGCCATGATATCGCTCCTCCTTATATTCTCTCGTTGTGATCCCTTTGGGACCTTAGAAGTATTTTAATATAAAGTACAAGATTATACAAGTGGTAAAATGAGAAAATGGGTGAATTTATTGTGGAATTGCAACAGACGGCCAGTTTCGCCGTACTCCGTCTGAACAGTAACGTGGAATTTTTACTGGGAAGTCAAGATGAAAAATCCTTGCAAAATAGTCGGAATTCCTTTATAATAAATTTTACGGTTATACAGATAATAAGGATTACAAATAAAAGGAGGAAGCTTTCAATGGCAAAGATAACAAAGGACATGCTGATGGGTCAGATCCTTCAGGTGGATGAGAATATGGCGGGAATTTTGATGCGGGAGGGAATGCACTGTGTAGGTTGCCCTTCTCATCAGTTTGAGTCTCTGGAGGAGGCCGCCATGGTTCACGGGATGGATCCGGATGTGCTGACGGCGCGGCTGAATGCATTTTTGGAGGCACAGTAGAGCAAAGAGCTTTTACAAAACCGACAGGGTATCTGTTTGATACCTTTGTCGGTTTTTGCATGAAGGAAAAGAGGTAAATGGGTATGAAAAAAGGAAAGGCGCTTGTATTCGGCAGTTTTGTGGTAGATCTGATGGGAAGGGCTCCCCATCTTCCGGTGCCTGCAGAGACGGTAAAGGGGTCTATGTTTAAAATGGGGCCTGGAGGCAAAGGCTTCAATCAGTGTGTGGCTGCCCACAAGGCGGGAGCGGATGTGGCCTTTGTGACGAAGGTGGGAAGGGACAGCTTCTCCCATGTGCTTTTGGATACCATGGAGGAGCTTGGGATTCCGAAGGATCAGATTCTCTTTTCAGAGGATGCGGAAACGGGAATTGCATTGATTTTGGTAGACGAGAATACCAGCCAGAATGCGATTCTGATTGTTCCGGGGGCATGTAATACCATTACCGAGGAAGAGATTTTGGGCATTGAGGAGGCGATTGGGCAGTCGGAGTACCTGTTGCTGCAGCTGGAGGTCAATCAGGATGCCAATGAGAGGGTGATGGATATTGCCAAGAGGTATGACTGTAAGGTAATTGTCAATACGGCTCCCTACGCTCCGGTTACCGACGCGTTTCTGTCCAAAGCCTATATGGTGACGCCCAATGAGGTGGAGGCCGAGGAGCTGACGGGAATTCCCGTTACGGATCTGGAATCGGCAAAGAGAGCGGCTGTCTGGTTTAAGGAGAGAGGCGTTGAGGTTGTGGTGATTACCATGGGCTCCAAGGGCGTGTTTATTTCTGAGGGCGGCAGGGAGGAGATTCTGCCGGCATTTTCCGTGAAGGCAATTGACACGACGGGCGCAGGGGACGCGTTTAACGGAGGCCTTCTGACCGGTCTCTGTGAAGGAAAGGATGTGTGGGAGGCAGCGCAGTTTGCCTCGGCACTGGCAGCTCTTTCCGTGCAGAAGCTTGGCACCACGCCTTCCATGCCGATGCGGGAGGAGATTGACGCTTTTTTAGAAGCGCAGAAGTAAAAGATAAGGAGGGAGCGAACAGCTCCCTCCTGCTTGTTTTTTATAGGAATTACCCTTCCCTTACAAAAGCGCCAGCTTCTGCAGAGCCTCATCCCGAATCATCAGTTCCTCATGCTCTTCCAGATAGGCCTCACTGGCGGAGGCGTACTTTTCACTGGTACCGTATTCAGAGAGAATATTGGAAATTTTGTTAAATTCTTCCGGCGTATGGCTGCTCTTTCTGGCAACCAGGCAGTAGCTTCCGTCCTTTTTCAGGCGAAACAGGCTGTTGTGCCCGCTGTAGCAGTGATTCAGCACATGGGCCGCGGAAATCACCGTATCCAGGCTTGGGAAGAAATACAGGCGGGTCAAATCCAGCTCCTGAGCCAGCGCAATGGCCTTTTGCTCCTGGTCCTCCTGGGTGCCCTCCTTTAAGTGGCGCTCGATGAGCTTGCGGAACATATCCAGCACATTGTCTGCCCCTTCGGGAAGAACACTTCCCAGATCGGAAAGCTCCTCAAAGTGGCTGTCATTTCCCGGTGCAAATTTGGAAAAACGTGTATCCAGCTCCTCGGGGTCCTCCACCTTGGTGATAATCAGGACAATGCATTCGTTGGGGAGCGGAATGGCCTCTATCATCAGGGGAATATTATCCGCTTCAAATCCAAAATCAACCGAGGCCTGCTGCATCATATCCCGAAAGAGCTCCTTGGCCTTCTCGGTTCCGTAGGCCAGCTCACTGAGCTTGATCTGACGTGTGGCCAGATCATCCCGGGTCAGGGTACAGCGTATCTGATTGTCATTTAACTTTTCTATTCTCATAATCACCACATCCAAATCTGAAATCACGTTGCTTACAACTATTATATACATTTTTGAAAGTATATACAATATTTAAAGAGAAGTCAATATGCCAAAAATGCCAATTTTTTTCTTAAAAATTTCTAAATTTTGTCCTGACATGCATTTTTGAAGAAATTCTGAATATAATATACATGGGAGGACCGCCTGCGGAAAGGAGGCGTAAGACTTTCATATTACATAGGACCTGTGTAAGCCAGGCACATCATTCTGTCACCGGTTCGGTGAATCATTCCACGATTGTCAACATGAAAAATATGAAAAAGCAGTCAGGTCGCTCCTGAATCTATCACGATCTCCTTTTGGGGAAAGTCGCCATATCTGCGGATCATAGGCGTGCGGACCGGACCCCTCTGATGCGGACGCCTAAACCAGAAGACGATCCGCAGCGAGGCGGCTTCAAGTCTTAGTGTTTTCTTAAAATTTCAAAATGTCGAAAATTAGGGATGACGTGTCGAAAAAATTCTGCTATGATGGTAAAGGATAGGAGGATTCTTTCATGGCAGTGAAGAAGAGAAGAAAAAGAAGGAGATCCCGTGCCAGGAGAAGCGGTGACAGAAGGCAGCTTTTGCCGGTTTTGGCAGCTGTGTTTTTGATTGTTATTATCCTGATCATTATGCTGATCAATTATCTGGTGAAAAAATACAGTCCGTCTGACGAGCGGATGGATTTATATTCTTATTTTAATTTGGAGCAGGGAGACGAGGCGGCAGTCATTCTGGAGGATGAGCTTACGGAGCTTCGGGCCCGGATTATGGACGGCGAGGCCTATGTAACCACTGACTTTCTGTATGAATACCTGAATCAGCGGTTCTACTGGGATGCAAAGGAGAATCTGCTTTTGTACACCACCCCCACGGAGGTGATTACCGCAAATGTGGGCAGCAATGAATATACCGTAGCCAAGGAAAAGCATACGGAGACCTATGTGCCGGTGAAAGTGGACGGAGACACGGCCTATGTGGCGCTGAAATACATTCAGAAGTACACGGCCATGGAGTTTGAGGTGATGACCGATGAGGTGAACCGGGTGCACATTCAGAGGGCCTTTGGCACGGCGGATACCGTGACGGTGAAAAAGGATGCCCGGGTGCGCTTTGAGCCCAATATCAAGAGCCCCATTCTCACGGATGCGGCAAAGGGAGACCTTCTCTATGTGCTGCCCCAGACAGAGGAGACAGAGCTTCCCGAGGACTGGACCCGGGTACGCACAGGCAACGGCTTTATCGGCTATATCCGCAATAAATATCTGGGAGAGAAGGGGCAGGAGACGAAGGAGCCCAATTATCAGGATCCGGAATATCCAAGCATACGGAAGGATTACACCATCAATCTGGCATGGCATCAGGTGACCAATGCGGATGCCAACAACACGGTTCTGGAGGCCATTGCCAAGACCAAGGGGTTGACCACCATTTCCCCTACCTGGTTTTTCCTGAATGACAATGAGGGAAATATTGATTCTCTGGCAAGTCAGACTTATGTGAACTACTGCCATCAAAACGGGATTGAGGTGTGGGCGCTGGTGGAAGATATCACCCATGCGGACACCATTGTGAACTATGAGATTTTGTCCAGAACCTCCTCCCGGCAGCGCCTGGTCAACAATCTGATTGCCAAGGCCATTGAATTTGATTTGGATGGCCTGAATATTGACTTTGAGTATATCAATGAGGATTCGGCCAAAGGATATTTGCAGTTTATACGGGAGCTGTCTATTATGTGCCGCCTGAATGGAATTGTTCTTTCCATAGACAATTATGTGCCGGCGGCCCACAATCTCATTTACAATCGGACAGAGCAGGGAATCGTAGCGGATTATGTGATTATCATGGGCTATGACGAGCACTATTCGGGATCCGAGGAGGCGGGCTCCGTAGCCAGCATTGACTGGGTGCGAAAGGGGATTGAGAATACCTTAAAGGAGGTTCCTCCGGAGAAGGTGATCAATGCGGTGCCCTTCTTTACCAGACTTTGGGAGGAGCGTCCCAAGACCGAGGAGGAGCTGGCTTCGGAGTCGGAAAATGAGGAATTTGTGCCCTACGTGTTGTCCAGCAAGGCCTACGGGATGGATGGGGCAGACCGCGTCCTTTCGGAAAACGGGGCGGAGAAGACCTGGAGTGACGAATACGGTCAGTATTATGCGGAATATACGGCAGAGGGCAATACTTACAAGATTTGGCTGGAGAATGAGGACTCCATTGAATTGAAAGCCGCTCTGATTCGGGAATACAATCTGGCCGGTATTGCGGCCTGGAAGCTTGGCCTGGAACGGCAGGACATTTGGGATATTATTCTGCGGTATGTGAATTGAGACATGGAATAAAAGAAACCGCCATATATTTTACAAAGGAATATAGGGCGGTTTTTTTATGGAGATTTTGCGGAAATTAAAGGAGAGAATAGCAAGGAGGAGTCGTGTCATCGGACTTGGAATGGCGGTCCTGGTTCTGGCAAGCGCCTGTTATTTTGCGAGAGGGGATTTCTGGAGGCAGGCAGGAGGGAAGGCGCAAAGGAGTGATACCAGGCGGGTGATTCTGGATGCCGGTCACGGCGGAAATGATCCGGGTAAAATCAGCGTGGACGGTACGCAGGAAAAGGATTTGAATCTGGAGATTGCCAGGAAGCTTAAGGTCCTTCTGGAGCAGCAGGACATTGAGGTGGTTATGACCCGGGAGGCCGATCAGGGGCTGTACGATGAAAATGCTTCCAACAAAAAGGCTCAGGATATGAGACGGCGCTGTGAACTCATCAATAAGGAGCAGCCGGCCTGTGTGGTCAGTATTCACCAGAACAGCTACCATGAGGAGGCCATTCATGGGGCGCAGGTCTTTTATTATGGAACTTCCAAGGAGAGCCAAGGGCTGGCAGAGCTGATCCAGGAGGAGCTGGTACGCTTTGTGGAGCCAGAGAACCATCGGCAGGCCAAGGCCAATGATACCTATTATCTTTTGAAGAAGACTCAGGCGCCGGTGGTGATTGTGGAGTGCGGCTTTCTGAGCAATTGGGAAGAAAACGGAAAACTAAAGGATGAGAATTATCAGGATCAGCTGGTATGGGCGATCCATATGGGGATTATGAGGTATTTGAATCGTTAATGCTCATATCACGGAGTGAACGGTAACTTTGAATTGGCCGGGAAAGGATGGAAGAAAAACAAAACGATACATTTTCCGTTTTGTATATGATACCCTACGGGCGCCCCATTAACGCATACCCCTGCGGGGTGGACAGACTTCGTCCGTTAAGGTATAATTTTACAGAATGTGCAAAAGAGTTAAGGAGGGAACACAGAATGAAAAGGAACGCATTTCGCGCTGCTCTGCCTCATACCATACCCATCGCCGTGGGCTTTCTGTTTCTTGGGATGTCTTATGGATTTTTGATGCGGAGCAAAGGGTTCTCCTTCGTCTATCCTATGCTGATGAGCTTTTTTATCTTTGCAGGCTCTATGGAATTTGTCACAGCCAACCTGCTTTTGTCGGCCTTTGATCCGCTGTATGCATGTTTGCTTGCGCTGATGGTCAATGCCAGACATCTGTTCTACGGGCTTTCCATGCTGGACAAGTATCGGGGGACAGGGTGGAAAAAGCTGTATCTGATCTATGGAATGTGCGATGAGTCCTTTACCATCAACTGCAGTGTGACGCCGCCTCCAGATGTGGACAGGGGATGGTTTATGTTTTTTGTAACGCTGCTCAATCAGGCCTACTGGGTGACAGGGGCTACGCTGGGGGCGCTTCTTGGTTATGTGATTCGCTTTAATACCATGGGGATTGAATTTGTGATGACGGCTCTGTTTGTGGTCATGTTTATCAATCAGTGGGAGGAGAGTAAGAGTCACAGGTCTGCCCTTACCGGGGTTGGCTGCACCCTTCTCTGCCTGCTGCTTTTTGGCAGTCAGAGCTTTCTTTTGCCGGCAATGGCTCTGATCATTCTTTGTTTTACCTTTTTTGGAACAAAAGAGAATAGGGAGGCTGTGAAATGACCACCATACAACATATCATTACCATTCTTGCGGTTATGGCAGGGACTATGCTTACAAGATTTCTTCCGTTTCTGATTTTTCCCGAGGGAAAGAATCCGCCCCGGTATATTACCTGGCTGGGGACGGTTCTGCCTCATGCGGTCATCGGACTTTTGGTGGTCTATTGCCTGAAGGATGCTGTTTTCTCTGCTTATCACGGTCTGCCGGAGCTGATTGCCATTGTGTTTCTTTTTGTGCTGCACAAGTGGAAGAGGAATACTCTGCTGAGCATTGCGGGGGGAACTGTTCTTTATATGGTACTTGTGCAGAATTTCTTTACAGGCTGATCCGAAAGGCATTTGCTATTCCGAAAAAAAATGGTATAATGAGAAAAATAAATGAGCATGGAGGTAGCGAAACTATGATAGCGCTTGGTTGTGATCACGGTGGGTATGAGCTGATGCAGGAGGTCATCGCTTATCTGGATGAGAAGGGACTGGAATATAAAAATTTCGGATGTGACAGCACGGCGGCTGTGGATTACCCGGTATATGCAAAGAAGGTTGCGGGGGCGATTCTTTCCGGAGAGTGTGAGAAGGGGATTCTGATTTGCGGAACGGGAATCGGGATATCCATTACGGCGAATCGCTTTAAGGGGATCCGGGCGGCTCTTTGCAGCGACTGCTTCAGTGCGGAGGCCACAAGGCAGCACAACGATGCCAATATTCTTGCCATGGGAGGCCGGGTAGTGGGGCCGGGACTGGCGGTAAAGATTGTGGATACCTTCTTAAATACGGAATTTTCCAATGCAGAGAGGCATGTGAACCGAGTAAAGGCAATTGATGAAGCGTAAAAGCAGGGGGGACAAAAGAGAATGTCAAAGGTAGTGGTAATGACGCATCCGCTGATTCAGCATAAGATTGGCGTGATTCGTCGGGTAGAGACGGGTTCCAGGGATTTTCGGGCTATGATCAGCGAGATTGCAAGTCTGATTACTTATGAGGCTACGAAGGATTTGAAGCTGATGGATGTAGAGATTGAGACGCCTATCTGTAAGACCACGGTAAAGGAGCTGTCGGGCAAGAAGATGGCGGTGATTCCGATTTTGAGAGCCGGCCTTGGAATGGTGGAGGGGATGCTGGCCATGATTCCTTCTGCAAAGGTGGGGCATATCGGATTGTATCGGAATGAGGAGACTCTGGAGCCGGTGGAGTATTACTGCAAGGTTCCGGCGGACTGCAGTGAGCGGGATGTGTTTGTGGTGGATCCTATGCTGGCTACGGGGGGATCTTCTGTGGCGGCGATTCAGATGCTGAAGGATCGGGGTGTAAAGAATATTCGCTTTATGTGTATTATTGCGGCTCCGGAGGGGGTTAAGCGTATGCAGGAGGCCCATCCGGATGTGGATATTTATGTGGGCGCGCTGGATGATCATCTGAACGAGAATGGGTATATTGTTCCTGGTCTGGGAGATGCGGGGGATCGGATTTTTGGGACAAAATAAGGGCGTGCAGTAGGACTGGAACAGCGGAACTGGAATAGAAGAGGTGGATATGGGAGGAAAGAGGAACGACTATATCAGCTGGGACGAGTATTTTATGGGCGTTGCGGCTTTGTCCGGTATGCGCTCTAAGGATCCCAGTACGCAGGTAGGGGCCTGTATTGTAAGTGGGAATAATAAGATTTTATCTATGGGGTATAATGGCTTTCCCAATGGATGTGATGACGATGTGTTTCCCTGGGAACGGACCGGGGAGGAGAATGAGACGAAGTATCCTTTTGTGACTCACAGTGAGCTGAATGCGATTTTGAATTATCGTGGCGGGAGTCTGGAGGGGGCTAAGATTTATGTGACGCTGTTTCCCTGCAATGAGTGTGCGAAGGCGATTATTCAGGCGGGGATTAAGACGGTGGTTTATGGCAGTGATAAGTATGCGGGGACGGCCTCGGTTCTGGCTTCTAAGCGGATGTTTCGGGCGGCCGGGGTGGAACTTGTGGAGTATCGGGCTACGGGGCGGAGGATTGAGCTTGAGGTTTGAGGGCGGGTCTGCCAAAAAGCGGGCCGTCAGGCTTTTCCATATCTGTGGTCGGACGGTTCTCATACATTCTGTCTGCTCTGTACGGACATTACCCTAGGAAGATTTTGAGTAACGTGGGTTACTTTAGGGTAATATCCGTCCATATCAGACAGCCTGTATGCGAACAGCCGGACACATGATATCGGAAAAGCCTGACGGCCCGCTTTTTGGTAGACCCTTTTCTAGTGTGCTGTCACACTTATATCTGGTAAAACTACGCAGGAGTACGCTAGGGCCAGTAGGGGGCTAGGGACGGTAATAGGTTGCCGGCGTAGATTTCCTCCAGGAGGGCGTTTAGGCGGCGCATGCAGAGGCAGAGCTGGGGCTGGGTGAGGAGATTTTGCTCCAGGGCGTCTGCGATTTCGTCCAGATCTACTACGCGGATTTGTCCGGAGGGGTAGAGGAGGACGTCGGCCAGGAGATCGGTGAATATGTAGGTGTCGGTGTCGGGATCGTGGGTCCAGTCGATGATGTCGCAGTACCAGCAGATGAGCTGGTCCTCTCGGGTGAGGAAGCGGCTGATCTTCCAGCCTTTGTTGAGGAGGAAGCAGGAAACGCCGTGATCCAGCTCCTTCTTGGGGCGGATGGTGTGCCAGCGGGTGACCAGAAGATCCTCTCTGCGCAGCAGGATTTCGTCCTTGTCCAGTCGGATGCATTCGTTGGGAATCAGCCGTTTCCGGTATAGTGTAGGTTTCGCTGCCATAAAAAGCCTCCTTATTTTATTCAAAATTTTTTATGAGAGTTAGGGAGTCGTGCTTTACGAATTCCTGTTTTTCGGAACGCCGGTTGTAGTAGGTGCGTTTGTAGGTGTCCGGATCCGGGTGGAGCAGGAACTCGGAGGGGGTGCAGCCTGTGATTTCCTTGAACACGCGGTTGAAGGTTCGGATGTTGTTGAAGCCGCAGTTGAGTGCGATGTCTGTGAATTTTTGTTGTGTGCTGCGAAGCTGATGAACGGCGTGTTCTATCCGCACCAGGTTCAGATAGGTGACGAAGTTGATTCCCATCAGCTTTTTAAAGATTTTGGAGAAGTAGCCGGTGCTGAAGTTCATGCTTGCGGCTGCATATTCCAGGGTAATATTGTCTGCGTAGTGGTCCTCCAGGTAGGAGAGGAGGCTTTGAAAGTCTGCAAGCATCCGGGTTCGGCGGTTGTCCGGCACGGAGCTTGCCTCTGCCCTTGGATGGCAGCGCTTTAGCAAAAACCAGAAGGTTTTTAGGGAGGAGATGACGATTTCCTGGTAGTAGGGCTTACGCTCCTCAAGCTCTTCGGATACGGTGTCGATGAGGGAGGTTAAGCGGGAGGAGAGGCCATAGCGCTTAAGCTCTTCCTTGGTTACTAAGGGGTGGGCAAAATGGGGGTTCTCGAAGAGAGGACCCAGAATGGAGGTGTCGAATATAATAAAATCCAGAGAATTGTCCATGTGGTGGGAATCGCTGTAGTGAATCTGTCCGCTTTCGCAGACAGCCAGATCGCCGGCGTGAGCCGTGAAATTTATGTCTGTGATACTGAGGCGGCAGGAACCGGAGCGCACGTAAATGAGTTCGATCTCCTTGTGCCAGTGGGCAAGAAAACCGATATTTTCATAGTTGGAGTGCCAGACCATAAAATCTGAATCGTAGCTGCGTACTTCGTGAAAAGCCTTCATGTTTTTCTTGCCTCGACAAATTTTATAAAAGAAATCTATATTCTTATGGAAAGTATATCAATTAGTACAAAAAATGTCCAGATATGAATCGAAATTTACGTGCATTTTTCTGAAAAATATTATATAATGGAGACACTTAGGAGCGGACGAAGCTTCGACTTTAAAAGAAAATAAAAATAGGTATGGAGGGTATGTAAAGTGGCAAAAAGCAGATTAGTTGGCGAGTATCCCGTAATTGGCATCCGGCCGACCATTGACGGCAGAAGAGGTGTTCTGGACGTAAGAGGCTCTCTTGAGGAGCAGACCATGAATATGGCAAAATCCGCAGCAAAGCTGTTTGAGGAGAATCTTCGCTATTCCAACGGCGAGCCGGTGAAGGTTGTGATCTCTGAGACGACCATTGGCCGTGCGGGGGAATCCGCAAGATGCGCGGCGCAGTTTAAGAAGGCGGGGGTTGATATTACTTTGACGGTAACTCCCTGCTGGTGCTATGGATCTGAGACTATGGACATGGATCCCATGACCATTAAAGGTGTGTGGGGCTTTAACGGAACGGAGCGTCCCGGGGCTGTGTATCTGGCGTCTGTGCTGGCTACCCATGCACAGAAGGGCCTGCCGGCATTCGGCATTTACGGACATGATGTGCAGGAAGCGGACGATACCAGCATTCCGGCAGATGTGCAGGAGAAGCTGCTGCGGTTTGGCCGTGCGGCAGTTGCGGCTGCAACCATGAGAGGTAAGTCCTATCTGCAGATTGGCTCTATCTGTATGGGAATCGGCGGCTCCATCATTGATCCGGCTTTTATTGAAGAGTATCTGGGCATGAGAGTGGAGTCTGTGGATGAGGTAGAGATTATCCGTCGAATGACCGAGGGCATCTATGACGAGGAGGAGTTCCAGAAGGCTCTCAAGTGGACCAAGGAAAAATGCATCGAGGGCTTTGACAAGAATCCGGAGGAGATTCAGAAGACCAGAGAGCAGAAGGATGCGGACTGGGAGTTCGTGGTTAAGATGATGGTGATCATCAAGGATCTGATGAGCGGAAGCGATAAGCTTGATGCGAAGTTCTCTGAGGAGGCTATCGGACACAACGCGATTGCGGCAGGCTTCCAGGGCCAGAGACAGTGGACAGACTTCTATCCCAACTGTGACTTCCCGGAGGCAATGCTCAATACCTCCTTTGACTGGAACGGAGCAAGAGAGCCCTACATTTTGGCAACGGAGAATGATACGCTGAATGGCCTTGGTATGCTGTTCTTAAAGCTTCTCACCAACCGGGCACAGATTTTTGCGGATGTGCGTACTTACTGGAGCGGTGATGCCGTTCAGAAGGCAACCGGCTATGCCATTGAAGGTAAGGCAAAGGATGCGGACGGATTTATTCATCTTATCAACTCCGGAGCTGCCTGCCTGGACGCCTGCGGCAAGGCTCTGGACGAGAACGGCAATCCCTGCATGAAGGAGTGGTGGAATGTGACCGAGGCGGATCAGGAGGCGATCCTGAAGGCAACCACCTGGAATGCGGCAGACAACGGATATTTCCGGGGCGGCGGATTCTCCTCCCGCTTTGTGACTGAGGCTGAGATGCCGGCTACCATGATTCGTCTGAATCTGGTAAAGGGCTTAGGACCGGTTCTGCAGATTGCAGAGGGCTGGACCGTGAAGCTTCCGGATGAAGTAACCGACAAGCTGTGGAAGAGAACCGACTATACATGGCCCTGCACCTGGTTCGCTCCCAGATGTACCGGCGAGGGCGCATTCAAGACTGCATACGACGTGATGAACAACTGGGGCGCAAACCATGGCGCTATCAGCTACGGCCACGTAGGTGCGGACCTGATTACTCTGTGCTCTATCTTAAGAATTCCGGTTTGCATGCACAACGTACCGGAGGAGAAGATCTTCCGTCCGGCTGCATGGAACGCATTCGGCATGGATAAAGAGGGACAGGACTACAGAGCTTGCAAGGCTTATGGGCCTCTTTACAAGACCATTCGGTAAATATAGTATGCAAGAGATAAAGATGCCGCAGGTGCGCGAGAGCGCATCTGCGGCATCTTTATGTACATAGCGCTTATTCTTCAAAGCAGTCCACCGTGTCCTCTGTCACGATGCTGATGGGGATTTTAATGTGGTGGGTGTCCGGCTTCTGTCTTTTGATGATATAGTCGAACAAGATTTTCACCAGCTGATAGCCCTGCTGTGTGGCGCTCTGCCCGATGGCAAAATCCACGGTTTTGTTTTGCAGAAGGGTGATGGTGTCGGGGACCAGATCGTGGCAGATAACATTCAGGCGCCCGGCTTTTTCCGCAATATCCAGAGCCCGTCCCACGCCGCCGATACCGCCGCCTGTGATATAGATTCCCTTTAAATCGGGATATTTATTGCAGTATTCCAGGGTGATACGGAAGGCTTCCTCTTTGCGATCCTGATTTTCCTGAACTTCAACAATCCGAAGCTTTGGGTATGCCTGCTCCAATTTCCGGCGAAAGCCCTCCAGACGGCACTGGTGGCAGGACAGATTGTTGGAGCTGATGATGATTCCAAGCTCTCCGCCTTCTGGAAGCAGATGCCCCATGAGGCCGGCGGCTACAGCGCCGCCCTTGATGTGATCCTGACCCAGAAAGCAGAGATCCCGAATACCGTCGATCTGAGAATTGAAGGTAATAATCACAATGCCCTGGTCCACAAGCTGGTTGATCTTAGTCTTTACCTGTCCGTCGTCAATGGGAAATACGGCGATTCCGTCATAGCCGTCCGAACCCATATCCGTCAGAAGATTCACCAGCTCTGCAGGCTCCAGAGTTGTGAGCATTTTTACGGAGACCTCAAGACCAAAGGGAGCGAACTCCTCGGAGGCCTGGTGAATCCCCTTCAGGGTTGCCTGAATAAAGGGATTGTAATCCGGAGTCAGAATTACGCCCAGCTTTGTGGGAACTTTGCTCTGTACCAGGGCCTTTCCGAGAAAGTTGGGCCGGTAATTTAACTCCTTTGCAATTTGAAGAACCTTGGCTTTGGTTTCGGCTTTGACGCCAGGTCTGTGATTCAGCACTTTATCTACGGTGCCCCGGGAGACATTTGCCAATTCAGCGATTTGCTTGATAGTAACAGCCATACGATACTCTGCCTCGTTTCTGATTTTCGTTCCTATTAACAAAAATATCAGAGAATGATGTTTGTGTCCAGAGAAATTTATACCCGGAAATGCAGGTACAAAGTTGCTCGAGCACGTTAAAATAATAGAGATAGAGCGGTTCTTATACAAAATGCACAAAAATAAAGAAAATAACTTGTGTAATAATACATATTGTAAAATTTTAGACAGGAGGAGTATAATCAGACCATAACGAGCTCGTACACAAAAATGGAGGTAAAGGAAGTATGAAATTTGGCACAGGCTATTCTTACTGGGGAACGGAGTGGAAATGTGATTACCTGGAGGTTGTGAACAAGGTTGCGGACATTGGCTTTGATGTGCTGGAGATTGGAGCGGACCATCTGTACCATATGACAGATGACGAGATTGATACCCTGAAGGCAGAGGGGCTTAAGCGGGGGATTGCGTTTTCCACCAACAGCGGTCCGGCCAAGAAGTACGATATGTCCTCTTCCGACGAGGCTGTGAGAGCCTGTGGAGTGGCGTATTTTAACAGCATTTTACATAAGATGGCACGATTGGGATCGGAGGTTTTGGTGGGCGCGATTTATTCCTACTGGCCGGTGGATTTTTCCGTATCGGATAATGATAAGGAGGCTGCCTGGGAGAGAAGCATTGCCTGCTTAAAGGAACTGGCAGTGACGGCAGAGGAGCTTGACATTACCATTGCCCTTGAGGTGCTGAATCGGAATGAGACTTATATTTTGACAGACTGTGCGGAGGCTATTGAGTATGTAAACCGGATTGGAAGCAAGCAGATCAAAATTCTTTTGGATACCTATCATATGAATATTGAGGAGGACAATATGTACGATGCCCTCCGAAAGGCCGGGGAACTTTTGGGACATGTTCATGTGGGAGAGTGCAATCGAAAGCTGCCCGGGATGAACAACAGCATCAACTGGCCGGAGATTGGAAAGGCTCTGCGGGATATTCATTATGAGAAGGATGTTGTCATGGAGCCCTTCCTGTTAAGCGGCGGAGAAGTGGGAAGAGATGTTCGGGTTTGGAGGGATTTGAGCAATCAGGCAGACGAGGCTCAGATGACCCAATATATTACGGATTCACTGATTTATTTAAAAAAATGCTGTGAGGGTTAAAGGATGGGAATGGAGGAATCAAAAGCTTTGGATTACAGAAATTTTGACATTAATTTTGGCGCAGAGGGAAAAACGGCGTTGATTACGGGAGCCGCTGCGGGAATCGGACAGGCCACTGCGGTGATGTTTGCCAGAAAGGGAGCGGACATCGTGTGCTTTGATCTCCAGGATGCGGAGGAGACGCGTGAGGCGGTTGAAAAATGCGGCCGCAGATTCTTGGGGATTGCTGGGGATATTACAAAGGATGAGGATATCAAGCATGCGGTTGAGACGGCTGTGCAGGAATTTGGAAAGATCGATATTCTGATCAACTGTGCGGGAATCGGAATTCTGGAAAAGGTGGAGGAGGTCCACGATGATATCTGGCAGAAAACCTTTGACGTGAATCTGACGGGGAGCTTTAAGATGACCCAGGAGGTGGGAAAGCGCATGCTGGAGAGCGGAGGCGGCAAGATTGTGTGCATTGCCTCCCAGGCAGGTGTTGTGGCCCTTGACCGCCATGTGGCATACGGCTGTACCAAGGCGGGGATTATCCAGATGGTGAAACAGTGCGCCCTGGAGTGGGCCAGATATAACATCAATATCAATGCCATTTCGCCTACCATTATTCTGACGGCGCTGGGAGAGATGAATTGGAACAATCCGGCAGGGGAGGCGTTTAAGCAGACGATTCCTGCCCGCAGATTCGGATATCCGGAGGAGGTAGCGGCCTGCGCCGTATATTTGGCCAGCGATGCCGCCAGCTTGATAAACGGAGCCAATATTGTCATTGACGGCGGCTTTACCATTGGATAAAAGAAGCTTTAAGATAGGAGAAAAGAAAATGGAAAGAAGAGTGGCAATTGTAACGGGAGGCACCCGGGGGATGGGAAGGGCTATCAGCCTGGAGCTTGCAAAGAGAGGCTGCGTTGTATGTGCGGTCTATCGATCCGATAAGGAGAGTGCCAAGAAGCTTGAGGGGGAGCTTAAAAAGCTCAGCGAAGAAAGCTGTACCCTCTGCGGTGACGTGTCCGGCCAGGAGACGGCGGGCAGGATTGTGGAGCGTGTGGCAGAGCTCTTTGGACGGGTGGATATCCTGGTGAATAATGCGGGAATTTTTGATTTCTGTTACATAGAGGATATGACAGAGGAATACCTGGATCGGATTCTGAATGTGAATTTCAAAAGCCAGTTTTTTATGATGAAGGCAGTGATTCCCTATATGAAAAAGGCTGGGGGAGGCAGAATTGTGAACGCATCCTCTATCTCCGGCCATTTTGCAGACTGCGGTCTGGTGGGGTACGGAGCCAGCAAGGCTTCCGTGGATATGCTGACAAAGATCGGCGCAGGAGAGCTGGGTCCCTATCACATTACCGTAAATGCCTATGCGCCGGGGATTATTCACACGGATATGACCCATGAGATGATCTGTGAGCGCGGAGACGAGCAGGTGCGGGATATGTGTCTGGGCCGGTTTGGAACCCCTGAGGATGCGGCTGCGTTGGTGGGATTTCTGACGTCGGAAGAGGCCGGATATCTGACAGGTGAGATTATCGGCATAGATGGCGGAATGTTCAAGGTACAGAATGCTTACCTTGCATACAAGCGCGCAGAGGCATTGGATACGGAATAATTCATTATAATCTATTTTGTGGAATTTGCATGAAAAAATGGTAATATATCGAAAGAACTGTGTAGATATTTGTAAAAAATGGCGAAATTTTTTTATAATGTTTACTTATTAATTAAAATAAATTATAATCAATATATTATCAAAAAACACATCATAAATAATTGGCGGGAGAAAGGGGTTTCAAAATGCAAGAAAAGATAAAGGGTAATTCAGGTACGGCAATGAAATTAAAGAAAATTGTATCCCATCAAGAGACCGTTGTGGTTCTGGTGATTGTGGCGATTGCAATTTTTCTCGCTTGTGTCAGACCTGATTCCTTCCCTACAACACTGAATATCTTCAATGTATTCCGGCAGGCCTCCCATTATGCCGTGCTGGCAGTGGGAATGGGTTTTGTAATCGTTACAGGGGGCGTTGACCTGTCAGTGGGAGCGGTGATTGCCTGTTCCATCTGTGTGGGAGCCTATGCAAATTCCGTGACTGAGGGCGGAATGAATCCCTTCCTGGTTCTGCTCATTATTTTGGTAGTGGGACTTGCCTTTGGAATTCTCAACGGAGTTTTGGTAGCGAAGATCGGACTTCCGCCGTTTATTGCAACCATGGGCGTACTGAAAATCGGCAACGGAATTGCTCTTTTGATCTCTACAGGCTCTCCCATCAAATACGGGGAATCCTGGATCAGCTTCTTCGGAGGCTCCTACTTAGGGCCTGTGCCCGTATCCGTGATCTTTATGGCGGTGGTGGTTATCCTTGCGTGGATGTTTGGAAAGTATACGGTTCTTGGACGCAACATTTACGCAGTGGGCTGTAATGTGCGGGCAGCCAAGCTCTCCGGAATCAATGCGGAGCGTGTGACCATGTTTGTGTACGCACTGAGCGGGGTGATGAGCGCATTTGTAGGTCTTTTGATGCTGGGACAGTTAAAGCAGGCAGGCCCCTCTTACGGAGACGGCTATGAGCTGGATGCCATTGCGGCCTGTGTGATTGGCGGCATTTCCATGGCCGGCGGTGAGGGCAACATCTTCGGCGTGGTTCTGGGAGCCACTTTGATGTCCCTTCTTAAGAATCTGT
This sequence comes from Lachnospiraceae bacterium, assembly GCA_022791635.1. Lineage (GTDB taxonomy): Bacteria > Bacillota > Clostridia > Lachnospirales > Lachnospiraceae > Laedolimicola. The sequence goes on along the minus strand of JAAVZL010000022.1, from coordinate 86,005 downwards.
TTGTACAGGTGGCGGTTCCCGGCTACTGGCAGACGGTTGTGCTTGGTATCGTTATTATCTTCTCCGTAGCCATTGACTGCTTCCGCAAGAAGAGAGAGGCAAGGTAAGCGTAAGGAACGGTTTATACTTTTCGAAAAGTTTAAACATAAATTTGATCACCTGGGAAACCGTGATCACAAAAAAGGAGGAAACATATGAAAACAAGAACAAAATGGTTGGCCATGATGATGGTAATGGTACTGGGGGTATCTACGTTATTGGCAGGCTGCGGCGGCAAGAGCGAGGCAGAGCCTGCGGCAGACGCTCCTGCAGAGGCGCCTGCAGAGACTGAGACAGAAGCGCCTGAGGCTGAGGAGCCGGAAGCAGAAGCGCCGGCAGGAGACTTTGTGGCAGCAGCAGATCTGGAGGTACCGGCAGGTAAGACCCTTCGCACCCTTCCCGTTGACCAGGCAGCAGACAAGCCCATCCGGATTGCATCCATCTGCGTGCAGAACAATCCCTGGGGCGCAGCCGTTATGGTAGGACAGAACTATGCGAAAGAGGTTCTGGCAGACCGCAACTGTACCGTTGACGTTATCTCTGTTGAGGCCTTTGAGGCAATGCTCTGGACCTCCACTATTGAGAACTGTATCGCATCCAAATACGATGCCATCTGTATTTTCGGCGTGTCTGATGAGCTGAATCCCGTTGTGGACGCTGCTACGGATGCAGGAATCCTTGTATACTGCTTCAACGGCGACCTTCCCGATACTCAGCGTACGGCATGGTTTGGCATGGATGACTATGCAGCAGGCGTAACCGCAGGAGAGACCATTAAGGAAGCCGTTGCAGACGGTGGAAAATATGCGATTATTACCGGAGACTTCGCGGTAACCGGACATGAGAAGCGTCGTACCGGATGCCGCTCCATCACGGATGAGGTAGAGGGTCTTGAGTTGGTAGGCGAGTATCAGAATGATGACGATGCAAATAAGGCTTACAGCTTAACCACAGATATTATTACGGCAAATCCGGATCTGGATGCGCTGTATGTAACGGCCGGCGGCCCCTCCGGAGCAGCACAGGCTCTTGAGGATGCAGGAAAAGCAGATCAGGTAACACTGGTATGCCATGACGTTCTGGACGCAGTGGCAGATTACATTGCAAACGGAACGATTGCCGTGGCAATCGACCAAGATCCCTTCAACCAGGGCTATGAGCCGGTGGTATGCGCCTTCAATAAGCTGGTAGCAGATCAGGACTGCGAGGAAATCAATGCTTATGATGCAGTGATCGCCACACCGGATACGGTAAAGGAACTGTTCCCGGAGCTGTTCGAATAACATAAGAAAAAGGGAATGACAGAATAAGGAGGAGGGGCTGTCGCCCCTTCTTCTGATTAGAGAATGAAGTTTATAGGCCGGAGGGTATTTTATGGATCGGGATATCATATGCAAAATCGAACATATAACTAAGAAATTTCCGGGTACGATTGCCCTGGACGGAGTTTCCTTTGACATTGCAAGAGGTGAGATTCATGCAATCGTGGGAGAAAACGGGGCAGGGAAATCCACCCTGATGAATATTCTGTCAGGCGTGTACGGACACGATGAGGGAGTCGTAACTTTTGAAGGGCAGGAGTGTAAGTTTACCAGTACCAACGACGCAAGAAAGGCGGGAATCGCCATGATTCACCAGGAGCTTTCTCTTGCAGGCGGTATGACGGCTGCAGAAAATGTGTTCATCAACCGCATGCCAAAAACAAAATTCGGCCTGGTGGACTACCGGAGGATGAATCAGGATTGCACAAAATATCTGGAACGGCTGGGCGTAAGCTATCTGTCTCCCAAGACAAAGGTAAAGGAAATGAGCATTTCCGAGCAGCAGCTGCTGGAGATTTCCAAGGCTGTGTCTCTGGATGCAAAAATGATTATTATGGATGAGCCTACCTCCTCTCTGACCAGCACCGAGGTGGAATTTCTGCTCAAGGTAATCACACAGCTGCGGGATGAGGGCGTCTCGATCCTGTATATTTCCCACAAGCTGGAGGAGATTCGCAGAATCGCCGACACCATCACAGTGCTTCGGGACGGGAAGCATATCGTTACGGCGCCGGCTTCTGAGATGGATGAGCAAAAGATGGTAAACTACATGGTGGGACGGGAATTTGAGGGGGCAGCCAAGAGAAACTTCATAACGGATTATTCCGGAAGAGAGCCCATTCTCTCTGTGCGGAATCTCTACGATATGGCCGGCAAGGTGAAGAATGTGTCCTTTGATCTGTACCCGGGGGAGGTATTGGGCCTTACCGGTCTTGTGGGCGCAGGGCGATCCGAGGTCCTGCAGTGTATTTTCGGGGCCAATATGATCAAATCCGGAAAGATTTATTTTAAGGGAGAAGAGGTGCAGATTCGGAACTGCAACGATGCCATCAAGCTTGGGATCGGACTGATTCCGGAGGGTCGTAAGATTCAGGGGCTGTTTCTGAAGCTGTCCGTGGAAGAGAATGAGATGATCGTCTATGAAAAGCAGCATTCCAAGATGGGAATCCGCAAGGCCAAGAAGAGTCGGGAGATTGCGGAGAGCTATCGGAATAAGCTGCGGGTAAAGACGCCCACCCTCGATACCCAGGTGTTGAATCTCTCCGGCGGAAATCAGCAGAAAACCATTGTGGCCCGCTGGCTGATGAACGAGCCCAAGGTGCTGTTCATGGATGAGCCCACCCACGGAATCGACATCGGGGCCAAGAATGAGATCTATAAGATTATTGACGATCTGGCAAAGGAAGGGGTGGCCGTAATTCTATTGTCTTCCGAGATGCCGGAGGTTCTGTCTCTTGCAGACCGGATTATGGTCATGCACCATGGCTACAAGCGTGGCGAGCTTCTGAACAACGAGGCGGATCAGGTGAAGATTCTCTCCTACACCCTGGAGGAGGCCGTCACAGAGGACGAATTGAAGGAACGGGAGCAGGCAGCCAATTAACTGAAACAGCAATTCCCTGACAGCGCCAGAAGGATTTACAGACGCATGTCTAAGCGTCTGGAAATGCTTCTCCACATCCGGCGCTGGAATGGGAATTGCGGAACTGGAATAGAAACAGCAATTCCCTGACGGCGCCAGAAGGATTTACAGACGCATGTTTAAGCGTCTGGAAATGCTTCTCCACATCCGGTGCTGGAATGGGAATTGCGGAACTGGAATCAAGATAGGAGAAGGATATGGGTAGAAAAAATATTACGGTAAAGGACGTGGCGGCCGTGCTGGATCATTCGCTGCTTCGCCCGGATATTACTATGAATGAGCTGAAAGAAGGCTGTGCGCTGGCGGCAGAATACCAGTGTATTTCCGTGTGCGTGCGCCCGTCGGATGTTCCCAAGGCATGTGAGTTCTTAAAGGGAACAGGGGTCCTGGTGACTACGGTGATAGGCTTCCCCCACGGAACCTGCACCAAGGAGACAAAGGTGTTTGAGATCCGGGATGCCGTGGCAAAGGGAGCGGTAGAGGTGGATATGGTGATGAACATCGGCCGCTTTCTCTCGGGAGAGTACGACTATGTAGAGGAGGAGATTAAAGAGGCGGCCCAGGCAGCCCATGAGGGCGGGGCCATCCTAAAGGTGATTTTTGAGAATTATTATCTGGATGAAGAGGGAATTATCCGTGCCTGTGCATTGACCAAGCGCGCAGGAGCAGATTTTGTGAAGTCTTCCACAGGCTACGCAAAGGGCGGCGCCGTACTGTCGGATATGCAGGTGATGGTGGACCATGCGGATGGGATGCAGGTGAAAGCAGCCGGAGGCATCCGAACCCTGGAGGACTGTCTGGCGCTTATGAGCATCGGTGTGGTGCGCTGCGGAACGAGAGCATCCAGGGAAATTCTAAAGGAGGCCAAAGCCCGGGAAGAGGCGGGAACCTTATATCTGGAAAATTGAAAAACACTTGTAGCTCTTTACGCTGCTTTTGGACGGAAGAAAACGAACGTCTTCTGACAGGGTGAGCAGGGAAAAAATGGGGGATTTTATGGGAAAAAAGATTATAGCATGGGATTTGGGAACCGGAGGGAACAAGGCGTCCTTGTACGATGAGAAGGGGATTTGCCTGGCTTCAAATTTCACCTCCTACAACACCTTTTATCCGGCCCACGGCTGGCATGAGCAGAGGCCGAAGGACTGGTGGAATGCTGTGGTGGAAAGCACCAGAAAGCTTTTGGAGACCTCGGCGGTTGACACCGGGGAAATTGTGGCCTGCGGGATTTCCGGCCATTCCCTGGGGGCGGTTCCCATTGGAGCAGACGGAACGCTTTTGCGGGAGTATACGCCTATCTGGTCGGACGGACGGGCAGTGAAGGAGGCGGAAACCTTCTTTCAGACCTATGATGAGGAGACCTGGTATCAGATGACCGGAAACGGGTTTACGGCGGCCTTCTATACAGCCTTTAAGATCATGTGGTATCGGAACCACGAGCCGGAGATGTTTGGGAAAATCCACAAGGTGATCGGTACGAAGGACTACATCAATTTCCTCCTTACCGGGCGGCTGTGCACCGATCCCTCCTATGCTTCCGGCTGCGGCGTGTGGAATCTGGAAAAATGGGATTATTCGGAAGAGCTTCTAAAGGCAATGAAGCTTCCGAGAGAGATGTTCCCGGAGGTGGTGCCCTCCACCAGCGTCATCGGAAATCTCTCTAAGGAGGCGGCAGCTGCTCTTGGACTGCCGGAGAGTGTACAGGTAACGGCCGGAGGCGTAGACAATTCCTGCATGGCTCTGGGGGCAAAAGCCTTTAAGGAAGGGCGGGCCTACAACTCGCTGGGTTCCTCCTCCTGGATCGCCGTCTCCTCCAAAACACCCCTTTTGGACAGCCGTGTTCGCCCCTATGTATTTGCCCATGTGGTTCCGGAGTTTTATGCTTCCGCCCTGTGCGTGACAGCAGGAGGAACGGCTTTTCGCTGGTATCGGGATCAGCTGGGACATGAGTTCCTGGCGGCTGCCCGGGAGACCGGAGAGGATGAGTATGACTATATGACAAGAGAGGCAGGGCAATCTGTCCGGGGAGCCAACCGTCTGATCTTTAATCCAAGTCTTGGGGGAGGAATGCCCATGAACAAGAGCTACCAGCTGCGGGGCGGTTATGTGGGTCTGGATTTGGTACATACCCGGGCGGACGTGATCCGGGCAACCATGGAGGGCATCACCATGGGACTTCGCTCCTGCCTGGACGAGATCCGCAAAATGACGGAGCTGGGAGAGGAGATGCTTCTGGTGGGCGGCGGCTCCAAATCAGCTCTGTGGCGCCAGATTTACGCGGATATCTACAATCTGAACGTGGTGAAGACCAACATCGACCAACAGGCGGCAGCCCTGGGCGCGGCAGCCTGCGCAGCAGTGGGAATCGGCCTTTGGAAGGATTTTGAGCGGATTGACGAGCTTCATGAGGTAGAAGAGTATGTGCGGCCCATAGAAGATAACGTAGCCTTCTATAACCGGGAAATGGAAATCTACAATCGGGTTACGGATATGTTCTGTGATATTGGAGACATGTTAGCGACACTGTAGGATCAGACAGAAGAGGGAAAGAGGAGGAAAAGTATGAACGCCTACGAAGCGGCAAGAATGATTGACATCAGCACTGTGAGGACTCACCACAGCATCCGGGATATCCGGGAGGTGGCCGAGATTGCCAAAAAGTATAAATTTATCAATGTACACGCCCTGCCCTGCTGGGTGAAGGATCTGTCAGAGCTATTGAAGGATGAGCCGGATATTTATGTAGGCGCTCCCGTGGGCTTTCCGGGAGGCGCTCACCGCACAGAGGTAAAGCTTTTGGAGGCAAAGTACCTGGTGGAGGACGGAGCTCAGGAAATCGATGTGGTCATGAACATCGGCAAGCTGAAAAACGGAGAGTGCGATTACGTGCTGGGAGAGCTGAAGACCATTATCGCTTCCATGCCGGGGGATGTGCTCAAAAAGGTTATTATTGAGATGAATTGCCTTACGGATGATGAAGTGAAAAGAGCCTGTGAGCTGGTGATGCAGTCGGGGGCAGACTTTGTGAAGACCGGCACTGGATGGATACCCGGCAAGGTGGATCTCAAGCGGGTAAAAATGATAAAGGATCTGACAGCCGGAAAGGTGAAGGTGAAGGTGGCCGGCGGTATCCGCACCAGAGAAGAGTTTGACGCTATGGTTGCCATGGGAGTGGAGCGCTTCGGCATCAACACGAAGTCGGCTCTTGAGATCGTGGAAAGCTTTGAGAGATAAGGAGTTGAGGATGGGACGAATATTTGAGAGCAGCCGGATTGGAGAGCTGGTGGATGTTAGCGCAGTGAAGGCAGACGCGGCCCAAGGCGAGATTGACGAGATGATCCGGATTGTAAAGCAGTATGGGTGTATCTGTGCGGCGCCCATGGCCTGGGCGGCGGCTTATACGGTGGAGGCTTTAAAGGACAGCAGCGCAGTTGTGACGGGGGTTGTGGGCTTCCCTTCCGGCGCAGAGCTTTCTCAGAGTAAAGCGGAGGAGGCCAGGGCCCTCATTGGCCTTGGCTGCCAGGAAATTGATATGGTGATGAATATCGGGGCCTTCAAATCCGGGAAGTATGACCTGGTTCGGGATGATATCCGTACGGTGATAGAGGCAGTGCCGGGAATTCCGGTGAAGGTAATTCTGGAGATTTCCTATTTGACAGAGGATGAGATCTGCCGTGGCAGCGAGCTTTTGGTAAAGGCCGGAGCAGCCTATGTAAAGACGGGAACCGGCTGGGGGACAAAGCCAACCACAGTGGAGACCATACGCCTGATTCGGGGAACCATTGGGGACAAAGCGAAGATCAAGGCAGCCGGGGGCGTGCGGGATTTGAGGACTCTTTCGGCCATGTATGAGGCAGGCTGTGATCGCTTCGGACTTGGAGTGCGGACGGCGGAGAGTATTCTCCGAGAAGCTTTGGGGCATTCGTAATAGGGGGGAGAGCCATGAAAAAATTGATTTCCTACGATCTGGGCACAGGAGGAGCCAAGGCCAGCCTCTATGATGAGAGCCTGCATACCCTTGCCCGTTCCTTTGTGGAATATGAGACCGTATATCCTAAGCCCGATTACCATGAGCAGTCGCCAAAGGACTGGTGGAACAGTATTGTAAGGAGCACAAAAAAGCTTTTGGAAGAAACCGGGACGGATCCGGGGGAGATTGTCTGTCTTGCCTTAAGCGGAGCCAGTCTGGTGACGGTTCCTCTGGATGCAGAGAATCGGGAGCTTGTGGAGCGCGTCCCCATCTGGTCGGACAAAAGAGCCAAGGCGGAGGCGGAGGGCTTCTTTTCCCGCTATGAGGAAAAAGCCTGGTATCTGCGGACTGGAAACGGCTTCCCGGCTCCCTGCTACTCGATCTTTAAGCTTATGTGGTTAAAGAGGCATAAGCCGGAGGTTTATGAAAGGATTGACTGCGTACTTGGCTCCAAGGATTACATCAACTTTCGCCTTACAGGGAAGCGGTATATGGACTATTCCTATGCCTCGGGAACGGGAGCTTATGACTTGACCGAGAAACGGATGTCAAAGGAAATTCTGGAAGCGGCCGGCATTGACGGGAGGATTTTTCCGGAGATTGTGCCCTCTGATTTTGTGGTGGGAAGCCTTCTTCCCAATGCGGCAAAGGAGCTTGGCTTAAGGGAAGAAACGATGGTGGCCTGCGGCGGGGTGGACAATGCCTGTATGGCTCTCGGAAGCGTTGCCAATGTGGAGGGAAGCGTGTATACCTCTCTGGGCTCCTCCTCCTGGATTGCCGTGAATTCTAAAAAGCCGGTGTTGGATGCGGAAAAGAAGCCCTATGTATTTGCTCACATTGACGATACCATGTACACCTCGGCCTTTTCCATTTTTGCAGGGGGGAGCTCTCTTAGATGGGTACGGGATCATTTGTGCCGGGATCTGGCAGGGGAGAAGGATGCCTACGACATCATGACAAAAGAGATTCTGGATGTGCCGGAGGGAGCGGGAGGCGTGATTTTTAATCCCAGTCTGGCAGGCGGAACATCCCAGGATAAATCCATCCATATTCGCGGAGGCTTTGTGGGCTTAAGCCTGGGGACAGACCGGGCGGCCATGATTCGGGCAGCGATGGAAGGGATTGCCATGAATCTGAAGCTTTCCCTTAAGGAGCTTAATCGCCACACTCCGCTGGGAGAGGAGATTCAGTTCTGCGGCGGCGGAGCCAAGAGCGAGATCTGGATGCAGATGTTCGCAGATATTTTTGACAAGACCATTGTGAAGACCAACATTGATCAGGATGCCGCCTCCTTGGGAGCCGCCGCGATTGCGGCAAAAGCAGCCAAAATGATAGAGGACTACCAGGTGATCCGAAAGCTTCATAAGAGAGAGCTGATCTGCCATCCCAGGCCGGAGAAAGTAGAGATCTATCGACGGCTTGAGAAAATTTTTGTGCATATTTGCGATGTGTTGGCGGATTTGGGAGACTATATGAAGGAAAACTGGTGACTGATAGGAGATAGGGTTATCTGAAAGTAAGGGGATGCCAGAGATAAGACGGCAGCCCCTTATTTTGCATTTTACTTTTTGTGGGAGATAGACTATAATAGAGAATATTTGGAAATGTTCACCAGGAGAAGGACTATGGGCAAAGCCACAGCTTATATGGAAGTGTATTCGGGGATTAAGAAAAGAATTAAGGATGAGGTTTACAAGCCGGGAACTATGCTTCCCACAGAGGCGGAGCTGGAAAGGATTTATCACGTAAGCAGGATAACGGTTCGAAGGGCGGTCGCCATGCTTGCCAATGAGGGCTATGTGAACGTGATGCAGGGAAAGGGGACGCAGGTCTGCGATATTTCCACCATTCAGCGTCTGAATTCCGTAACCTCTATTACGGAAACCTTTACCCAGAAGGGCTATCAAATGAGCGTGCGGGGAATGGCTATCGAGGAGGTTGTGCCGCCCTCAAAAGTCCGGGAGGCTCTGAAGCTGGAGGAGAGAAGCACCGTGTACTGCCTGCAGCGGATTATGTGCGCGGATGAGATTCCCATTGCGATTATGACAAATTATCTCAAAAAGGACGATATCCCGGATTTTAAGCAGCATTTGAATTCCTTTGTGGGGCTTTACCGCTTTCTGGAGGAGGTCTATGGAGTCGTGGTGATAAAGTCCGAGGAGTATATCTCCGCAGCCAGCGCGGATTTTCTGGAGTCTCAGATTCTGGGAGTGTCTATGGGAACCGCCCTGCTCTTAAGCCGGCGGGTGGGCTATACGGTGAAGGGGCCCTTTGAGTATGCCTCCAATAAGCTGGTGGGAGACCGCTATGAATTCAGTGTGCAGCTGGTGGGAAGAGCGCAATAGGCAGTGCGGTACGGAGTTGACAAACCTGCATAGCTATAGTAGGATGAAAAAAGAATGGACAGTAAAGTCGAGGAGGCGCAAGAGAGGAACTTTCATGAGTGCCCTTTCGAATGAAAGTTTCTCTCATGAAGTGTGTGCCGAAGTGACTTTACCCTTTAGTGCTGTCGCGCAGCGACTTTATTAGGAGGAGAATCGTATGTCTTTTGTTACGTCAGAGAAAATGCTTTTGGATGCTCAGAAGGGCGGCTATGCCGTGGGAGCATTTAATGTGGAAAATATGGAGATGGTGATGGCAGTGATCGCGGCGGCAGAGGAGCTTCGCGCCCCCCTGATGCTTCAGACCACCCCCTCCACCGTAAAATACGCGGGATTGGATCTCTACCTTGCCAACGTAAAGACCGTGGCGGAGCGGGCAACGGTTCCGGTTTGTATGCACTTGGATCACGGGGACAGCTTTGAGCTGGCCATGCAGGCTTTGCGGGTGGGCTACAGTTCCATTATGATCGACGGTTCCCACAGTGTATTTGAGGAAAATATTGCAGTGACCAAGGCTGTGGCAGACGCCTGCCGCCCCTCAGGGATTCCGGTGGAGGCAGAGCTTGGCAAGGTGGGCGGCAAGGAGGATGATCTGGACGGCGGAAGCGGCGGATACACGGATCCCTTAGAGGCGAAGGAATTCGCGGAGCGCACGGGTATCGGTTCTCTTGCGGTGGCTATCGGAACAGCCCACGGAGTCTATAAGGGAGAGCCGAAGCTTGACCTTGATCGCCTGTCCGAGATCCGCAAGGTGGTCTCCGTTCCTCTGGTGCTTCACGGTGCCAGCGGACTTTCCGAGGAGGCGGTGAAGGAGAGTATCAAGCGGGGAATCTGCAAGGTGAATTTTGCCACAGAGCTTCGGATTGCCTACACGGACGGGGTGAAGGAATTCCTGGCAGCCAATCCGGATGCCTTTGACCCGAAGAAATACGGTAAGACAGCCATGGAGCATGTGAAGGAGATTGTAAAGCTTCGGATGCGCATGTGCGGCTGTGACAAAAAAGCGTGAGTAAGACAGGAAGCAGGAAAGGAAGCGGAGCATGAAGGTTCATCAGCTGGAGCAACTTTATAAGGGAAATGTCAGCCGGTTAAAGGAACAAATGAAAAAGCAGGAGAAGGAACGGCTGGAGCAGACAAAGCAGCAGATTCGAGAGGAACAGAGGGTTCTTTATGAAAAGAAGCTCCGGGAGGCCAAGAAAGCCAGAGAACAGGAATTGCGTCTGATTCAGGAAGAGCTGACCCGAATTACCGAGCAGGCAGTGAGCCTGAAGGAAGAGATCGATCGGGTACTGGAGGAAACGTAAGGATGAAGAGGGCGTCGCTTAAGAATTGCCTTGGCGATGCCCTCTTTTATATGCGAAAGGAAAAGAAGAATGATGACAGCAATAAGACAAGCAGATCGAAAAAGGATCCAGCATTTGCTTTTTATAGGGCTGTTTGTTTTGGCGGAGCTTTTGTTAATCAGGCGGAGCTTCTATGGCTTTAATACGGCGGACGAGATGTATTTTATCGGTACTTCGGAGCGGATCTTCCGGGGGGAGCGGATTCTCATTGACGAGTGGAATCCCACCCAGCAGCTCTGCAGCTTTTTGCTGCATCCCATTTACTGCATGATGCGCGAGGGGCTTGGCTCCACGGAAGGGATTGTAATGGCCAGCCGTTTTTTGTATCTGGCCTTTGAGGGGCTCCTGACTGTGTTTCTTTATCTGCGTCTTCAGAGGAGAGGTTTTGCCTCCTTTGGACCGGTTTTTTTGTTTCTCCTGTTTGCGCCCTTTGGCATTTGCGCCATGTCTTACAATTCCATTGAGTTCGGACTTTTGACTGTGCTTCTGGCTGTTTTGTCGGCGAAGATGGAGCACTCGGTGCCGGAATACCTGCTGTGCGGAATTCTGATGGCCATGATTGTCCTGGCGAATCCCTTTGCTCTGGCCATGTATGTGGGGTATGGAGCCCTCTGTCTCTTTATAACGCTTAGAAGCAAAAGAAGAGGGCAGGAGGCGGAAGGAGTCCTTCGGTTTAAAAATTTTATGCTTATGACTCTTGGGGCAGGAATGATTCTGGTTCTCTTTGTGCTCTTTGTATTTCAGAGGGGGAGCCTTCCGGAGATGCTGGCCAATATTCCTCATATTGTAGGGGATTCGGAGCACCAGAACAATGGCTTATGGTACAAGACCATGCGCTATTTCCATCTGTGCTTTAAGAGCTACCGCTTTCTGTTCTGCGGCTTTGGCCTCATTTATCTGGCCACCTGGCTGGATCGGAGGAGGGCGGAGCACGGGATGGTATATATGCTTCTGGCCTCAGTGGCGGTGGCGCCGTCTCTTGTGCACTATGGCTTTTTCTTTGAGCATATTCCTGTGAACTATCAGATGCTGCCTTTGACCTTCTGGTGTCTGGAGGCTTATTTCCTCACAAAGCGGAAGGAAAAACGAATTTTCTACGGCTGGTTTTTGCCGGCGTTCATCTTTACCCTGATTGTCCAGTATGCCACCAACACAGGGATCATTACCATCAGTGTGGCCTACAGCCTCTGCAGCTGTGTGGGGCTTTTGTTTCCGGCCGGACTGTTTCGGGAGTGGAGGGAGAATTACGGGGCCCGGAAGCGAAGCCTTGTCCGGGGCTTCGGGGTCCTTCTGGGGGCGGTGATCTGTCTGCAGTTTTTGGGAACCTTTTATTTGCGGATGAATTATGCCTGGGGGGACGATAAGATGGACAGGCTTACCCGGAAAATGGAGCGGGGGCCCTTAAAGGGGGTCTACACAACACCGGAGACGGCTCAGTGGTACGGGGAGGTCCTGGGGGAGCTGGATATGCTGAAGCTCACCCGGGAGGATGAGCTGATGGTGGTGGGGGTGGCGCCCTGGATCTATCTTTATGTGGAGGCGGGCTGCGGAAATTATTCTACCTGGCAGGTTCATGAAAACAGCACCTATATCCACGACTATTATGCCCTTCATCCGGAAAAATTCCCCGATGTGATTTATATGGCTCACTGGGCGGATATTTTTCTGGAGTGTGAGCTCTCAAAACCTTTTTGGGACAGAGGCTATGAGGTGGTGTATGAGGGAGAGGGGACTGTGATGATGTCGCCGGAGCAGGCGGCTTTAAGGTCTTTCGGTTTCTGAGCAGAAGGGGAAAGCAAGGATGAAGGGGTTTGTCTGTGAAAGAGAAGGGGGATGCTTGATGGCGGAGGAGTTTGCAAGGACAAAGCTTTTGCTGGGGAAGGAGGCCATGGAGCGTCTCAGAGCCTCCCGGGTGGCTGTCTTTGGGATTGGCGGCGTAGGAGGCTATGTGGCGGAGGCTCTGGCCCGCAGCGGTGTGGGGGCTCTGGATCTCATTGATAAGGACAGGGTGAGCGAGACAAATCTTAATCGGCAGATCATTGCCCTTCACAGTACCCTGGGGCGCTATAAGACTGAGGTGATGCGGGAGCGGATTCTGGATATTAACCCGGAGGCTGTGGTGCGGATACACAATTGCTTTTATCTTCCGGAGACGGCAGAGCAATTTTGTTTTTCCGATTACAGCTATGTGGTGGATGCCATTGACACGGTGACGGGAAAGCTTAAGCTTGTGGAGGAGGCCCAGATGGCGGGGACGCCCATAATCAGCTCTATGGGAGCGGGAAATAAGCTGGATCCTACGGCTTTTATGGTGGCGGATATTTATGAGACAGCCGTGTGTCCCTTGGCCAGGGTGATGCGCCGGGAGCTAAAGAGCCGGGGGGTAAAAGGGCTTAAGGTGGTGTATTCCAGGGAAAAGCCAAGAAGGCCTTTCGGCGGGGAGGAGCGGACACCGGGGAGCACGGCCTTTGTGCCGGCTGTGGCGGGGCTTGTTTTGGCCGGAGAGGTGATTAAGGACTTAACAGGAATTCGATAGAAAGGTGCGGGGAATGGAAAAGCTATTGGACGGAGAGCAGAGGAGAGAGGAAATCATACGGCTGCTACAGGGCAGTAAAAGCCCCATATCGGGGGCGGAGCTGGCCAGAAGACTTCAGGTAAGCCGCCAGGTGATTGTGCAGGATGTGGCCCTTTTAAGGGCAGTGAATAAGAATATTCTTTCCACTAACAAGGGGTATCTGCTGTTTGAACCGGGAGGCGGGGCGGGGGAGTGCAAGAAGACGGTCTGTGTCCGCCATACTACGGAGCAGGTTCTGGATGAATTTTATACCATTGTGGATCTGGGTGGGAAAATCCTGGATGTGGTGGTGGAGCATGAGCTTTATGGGCAGATTGCGGTGGATCTCATCATTGCCAGCCGCCAGGATGCGGAGGAATTCTATCAGCGGATGCGGAGTAACGGGGCAAAGCCCTTAAAGGAGCTGACGGAGGATGTGCATTATCATACCATAACGGCCAGGGATGCTGTCGCTATTGAGCGTATTGAGAGGGCTTTGGAGAAAAAGGGATATTTGCTGGAAGGTTGACTTCTTTTGGTAAATGTGGTAAGCTCCTTTTGACTGACAAGACAGTTGACTTTACAAGTTGGAAACGGGCGGTCGGATGCCTGACGGCCCTTTACGGAAAAGAGGAGCAGCTATGGAAAAATTAAAGAAGCTAGGAAATCACATTTTTATTGACGGGCTGAGCGGTATGGCTCTTGGGCTTTTTGCCACTTTGCTGACAGGTACGATCATTCAGCAGATCGGACTTCTTATTGGCGGAGGTTTGGGGGATACCGTTTATTTCTTTGGGAAGATGGCGGCGGCCGTCACCGGTGCGGGAATCGGCGTGGGTACGGCCCGCAAGTTCGGGGAGAGTCCTCTGGTGGTGCTCTCGGCGGCGACGGCGGGAATGATGGGGGCTTTTGCCTCTAATATTTTGGCGGGGAAGGTTTTGGTGGAGGGGGCCATTGTGCTGTCCGGTCCCGGGGAACCGCTGGGGGCTTTTATTGCTGCGTTGGTGGGGATTGAGCTGGGGCATTTGGTTTCCGGGAAAACGAAGGTGGATATTTTGGTGACGCCTCTTACGGTGATTTTGTCCGGGTCTGCGGTGGGGTTGATCCTTGGTCCTCCTATCAGCCGGTTTATGGGGGCTTTGGGGGCGCTTATTAACTGGGGGACGGTTCAGCAGCCTTTCCTCATGGGGATTGTGGTTTCCGTTCTTATGGGGATGATTCTGACGCTGCCTATCAGCTCGGCGGCTCTTGGGATTATTTTGAATCTTTCCGGGATTGCTGCGGGGGCGGCGACTATTGGGTGCTGTTGTAATATGGTGGGCTTTGCGGTGGCGAGCTACCGGGAGAATAAGGCGGGAGGGCTTCTGGCTCAGGGGCTTGGGACTTCTATGCTGCAGGTGCCTAATATTATAAAAAGGCCGGTGATTTGGGTTCCGGCTATTCTTTCCAGCGCTATTTTGGGGCCTGTGGGGACCATGATCATGGGGATGGAGAGTAATGCTTCCGGCTCGGGAATGGGGAGTTGTGGACTGGTGGGACAGATTATGACCTGGCAGGTGATGGCGCCTGTGGAGGGGCCGGTGGTTACGCTGGTTAAGATTTTGGTGATGCATTTTGTTCTTCCGGCGGTGGTTACTTTGGGGATTTCTGAGGTGATGCGGAAGAAGGGGTGGATCCGGTTTGGGGATATGAAGTTGGAGTTGTAGAATCGGTATATAGTGAAGGAGGCTGACACAAAATAAGCCGCCCGGCTTTTCCATATCCGTGTTCGCACGGTTCTCGCACATGCTGTCTGCTATGCTCAGACATTGTTTTTGGAATTCTTTGTAAATACAGGGTTCTCTGAACAATGTCTGTTCCTATCAGACAGTATGTACGCGAACAGGCGGACACTGGATATCGGAAAAGCCGGGCGGCTTATTTTGCGCCAGCCTCTTACGGGAGGGTGTGAGCTGTGAAAATTTTAGAAAAAATTTATAGTTTTTATAATAGTTTTTCTTCAAGTCTTTTGTATCCATGATATAATAAAAGTATTATGAAATTGCGTACGAAGTTGATTATTACTTTTTTGATTTTGATTCTGGTTCCGGTTCTTTTTACGGGGATCGCTTTTTTTGGCTTTGGGCATTATCAGATTAGGTCGATTGAAAAGCTTTATAATGTGGAGGATCCGACCTATGAGATCTATTCGAATACTACGGCTATGCTTAATCGGGCTACGCAGATGATTTATGAGGGGATGCGGGGGAAGCTGGAGGAGAATCCGGGGGCTTTTACAGATCCGGAGTATTTGGAGACGGTTAACGGAGAGCTGAAGGAACGGTATTCTTTTTTGGTGGTAAGAAAAGGGGATGCCTATCTTTATTGCGGTTCGAATGGGGATCAGGAGGAGCTGCTTTCCATGCTTCCGGAATATGGGGATTATGATTTCTCGCGGGATATGGGAATTTATCTGGGGGGGAGTGTGCAGGCTCTGGCAAAGCAGCTGGATTTTACGTTTGAGGATGGGACAGAGGGCAGTGCGTTTATTGTTACTTCTCTTCGGAGCATGATTCCGGAGATGGAGGCGTTGATTCTGGATATGGTGCTGACGATCCTTTTGATCCTGGTGTTTACCAGTGTGATTTTGACGGCCTGGATCTATAAGAGTATTGTGACACCGATCCATCATCTTCAGGTGGCTACGAAGAAGATTACCGAGGGAAATCTGGACTTTGAGATGCCGGCAGGAGGGGACGATGAGATTGGGGAGCTTTGCACGGATTTTGAGGAGATGCGCAGGCGTTTGAAGGAGTCTGCGGAGGAGAAGGTGGATTCGGAGCGGCAGAATAAGGAACTGATCAGTAATATTTCTCATGATCTGAAGACGCCGATTGCGGCGGTGAAGGGCTATGTGGAAGGGCTGATGGATGGGGTGGCGGATACGCCGGAGAAGCAGGAGAAGTATATCCGCACGATTTATAATAAGGCCAATGATATGGATCGGCTGATCAATGAGCTGAGCTTTTATGCGAAGATTGATACGAACCGCATTCCTTATACCTTTGAGAAGATCAATGTGAATGCTTATTTTGCGGACTGTGTGGAGGAGCTGTCTATGGAGCTGGAGGAGCAGGGTATTGAGCTTTCCTACTTCAATTATGTGGAGGAGGATATCCAGGTGATTGCGGACGCGGAGCAGATTAAGCGGGTAGTGAATAATATTGTGGGGAATTCTGTTAAATATATTGATAAGCCTAAAGGGATGGTGAATATCCGGGTTAAGGATGTGGGAGATTTTATTCAGGTGGAGATTGAGGATAACGGAAAGGGGATCTCTGCCAAGGATTTGCCTCAGATTTTTAACCGGTTTTACCGGGCGGATGTTTCCCGCAATTCCTCTAAGGGGGGGAGCGGGATTGGGCTGTCGATTGTGAAGAAGATTATTGAGGACCACGGCGGCCAGGTGTGGGCGACCAGCAAGGAGCATACGGGTACGGTGATGTATTTTGTCCTTAGAAAATATCAGGAGGTTCCGGTTACATGAGCAGAATTTTGATTATTGAAGATGAGGAGTCGATTGCAGATCTGGAGAAGGATTATCTGGAGCTGAGCGGATTTCAGGTAGAGATTGAGGGGGAGGGGCCTACGGGGCTTGCGCGGGCTCTGGAGGAGGATTTTCAGCTGGTGATTCTGGATTTGATGCTGCCCGGGGTGGACGGGTTTGAGATCTGCCGTCGGCTTCGGGAGGCTAAGAATACGCCTATTATTATGGTTTCTGCCAAGAAGGATGACATTGATAAGATCCGGGGGCTTGGATTGGGGGCGGATGATTATATGACGAAGCCCTTTAGTCCCAGTGAGCTGGTGGCCCGGGTGAAGGCGCATCTTACCCGGTATGAGCGGCTGGTGAGCAGTAATGTGAGCGCGAATCAGGTGATTGAGATTCGGGGGATTAAGATTGATAAGACGGCTAGGAGGGTGTGGGTGAATGGGGAGGAGAAGAATTTTACCTCCAGGGAGTTTGATTTGCTTACGTTTTTGGCGGAGAACCCCAATCATGTGTTTACCAAGGAGGAGCTGTTCCGGAAGATTTGGGATATGGATTCTGTGGGGGATATTGCCACGGTGACGGTGCATATTAAGAAGATTCGGGAGAAGATTGAGTTTAATTCTACGAAGCCTCAGTATATTGAGACGATTTGGGGGGTTGGGTATCGGTTTAAGGTTTGAGGTTTATTGGCTTTGGCTTACGGACGAAAAATAAGTCAGCAGCCATTTCCATATCCTATGTTCGCGCATGTTCGCGAACAGCCGGACATTGGATATCGGAAATGGCTGCTGACTTATTTTTCTGTTGCTTTTTAGGGCGGATATGCTAGGGTCACTCGTCTAGGATGGGTTGGCGGGCTTGGTATTTCTTTATTAGGGACTGGATGCGGTCGTAGGGGTCTAGGAGGTCGCTGATGGAGACGTCGTGGTTCAGGGTGTCGATGAGGAGAGCGATGTATTTGCTCATGTCGCAGTTGATGTAGTAGGGACGCTCTAAAAGCTCTGGGGTTTGGTAGACGAGGTTTGTGGTGAGGAGACGGGTGATGTTTCCTTTTTCGTAGGCCTCGTCGAATTGTGCCAGACCGTTGGTGAAGAGGCCGAAGGTGGAAAAGACGAAGATGCGCCCGGCGCCGCGGTTTTTTAGCTCAGTGGCTACCTCCAGCATGCTGTCGCCGGAGGAGATCATGTCGTCTATGATGATCATGTCTTTTCCTTCGATTCCGTCGCCCAGGAATTCGTGGGAAATGATGGGGTTGCGGCCTTTTACCAGCTTGGTGTAGTCTCGTCTTTTGTAGAACATACCCATGTCCAGACCCAGTACGTTGGCCAGGTAGACGGCTCGGGACATGCCGCCCTCGTCAGGGCTGATGACCAGCATGTGTTCGCTGTCCAGCTGGAGATCGTCGACGTTTTCCAGAAGGCCTTTTACCATCTGGTAGGCGGAGGGGATGGTCTCGAAGCCGTTCAGAGGGATGGCGTTTTGCACTCGGGGATCGTGGGCCTCAAAGGTGAGGATGTTCTCCACGCCCATGGCGGCCAGCTCCTGGAGAGCCAGGGCACAGTCCAGGGATTCCCGGGCTGTCCGCTTGTGCTGCCGGCTTTCGTAGAGGTAGGGCATGATGACGGTGATACGGCGGGCTTTTCCGCCGATGGCGGCAATGACACGCTTTAAGTCCTGAAAATGATCGTCCGGGGACATGTGGTTGGTGTAGCCGTAGAGCTTGTAGGTGAGGCTGTAGTTGCATACGTCCACCAGAAGATAGAGGTCATTTCCGCGCACGGAATCTGAGAGGGTGCCTTTGGCTTCTCCGGAGCCAAAGCGGGGGGTTTTTGCCTCGATGAGATAGGAATCCCGTTCATAGCCCGTGAAGGCGATGTTGGATTTGTGCTCCAGTTCGCTGGAGTGGCGCCATTTTACCAGGTAGTCGTTGACCTGCTGTCCAAGCTTTTGGCAGCTTTTCAGAGGGATCAGGCCAAGAGAGCCTACGGGAATGGTTTCCAATACGCGTTGACTGCGCTGTAACAACATAAAATCCTCCGTTTCCCAGCTTAAGTGCCGGATTGTAGTTTTTTCCGGATCCGGATGTCGGATCCCGGAAGCTGTCGAATGGTGTAATTGCTGATAATGCGGGACAGGGTGCGCTCTGAGTAGGTGTTCTTCAGGGCCTCCATGTCCAGATTGGAAGAAATCAGTGTGGACTTCCTCCGGAGAATCCGCTCGTTGACGCACAGGAAGAGCTGGGATATGGTAAAGGAGTTGGGTAGCTCCGTTCCCAGATCGTCAATGATGAGCAGATCGCAGTCCAATAGACAGGGGTAGGCCTGCTGTCCCGTTATCCCTTCCCGCTGTTCTCCAAAAACGGCCTTGGAGAGAAGCCCAAAGAGCTGAAAGGCGGTAAGGTACACGACGGAGTGGCCGGTGTCCATCAGCTCCTTTGCAATGCAGTTGGAGAGAAAGGTTTTTCCGGTGCCTACCTCTCCCAGCAGAAGCAGGTTCTGAAATTCCCGGTCAAAGGCCTCGATAAAGAGCTCGGCATCCATCACATGGCGCTTCATAATCTCCCGATCCTCTCCCTCGTACCAGGCGTAGGAGAAGGTGCGGAAATTTTCCCGCTTGAGAATCTCCTTCAGATGGGACTGGTGGTAGAGGAGATCGATCTCTGCCTGGAGAAAGCAGCGGCATTTCTCTTGGCCCACAAAACCTGTGTCCTGACATTTAGGACAGAGATAGGAGGGCTTAAGGTCCTTAAGGGTATAGCCTGCGGCTTCCAATAGCTCCCCCCGTTCCTTTTGAAGGCGGGCAATCTCGCCTTCCAGGCGTTTTTTTTGCTTCTGATCGCCTTCTACGGCGGAGCGCACTTTTTCTGCCTGCAGGGAGGAAAGAGAGGCCTCCAGGGAGGCGAGGGATGGAATTTTCTTCTGTATCCTGGCGAGGCGTTCCTCGAGCTCTCTGCGGCTTTTGGCCTGCCGGCTGGCATAGGTGCGCAGAATCGCCTCATACTGGCTGTTCATCAAAGGCAAGGGGATACCTCCCGTTAGTGGTTAATGAGCTGCTTTTCCAGCTCCTGAAAATTGTAGCTGCGTTCGCGATAGTTGTGAAAACGGCTGGAGGGGGCTGCTTTTTTGGGTGCAGGCGTCTCCGCCTTGCTCTTGGCGGTCTGATGCTGCTGATCCAGGGCGTCCAGATCGGACAGGCGGGTTACGTGCTCAGCCTTCCAGCGGCTTAAGATCTTGTCCGCGTACTCGAAGCTGGGCTGATGAATGGCCGTCATGGTGCGGCCGCAGGCCTCGGCGATGAGTTCCTGGGAGAAGCTCCATTCCTTCATCCACTTGTTCATATAGGCGATCTCTCCCTCCACCGGATTGCGCCCAAAGATGCCGAAGGCCTTGAGAATGGAAAAATAGGCCTTATTGTAGGCAGAGGTCTGCTGCTTGGCCTGCGCGACGGATGTGTAGCCGCTTTTGTGCCAGCCAAGGGCCACGGATTCTATGTAACGCAGACTCTTATGTCCCTTGGAGACGCAGTACTCTACCAGGTATTCAATCAGATCCGGACAAAAGCCCAGGGTATCGTGGAAGTAGAGAATGCGGGAAACCTCCGTGGAGCTTAAGGTCTTTCCCAGGTATTGCTCACAGATGAAAAGGAGCTGCCTGGCCTCCTCCTGGGACAGAGGGGGAATTTCTGAAAAGGCGTCCGGGGAAAGGGAAGGCTCCGGAAGCTTTGGACCTTGGGAAAAGCTCTTGGGAGACTTTTCGGGAACGGGCTCCTCCGTAAGACAGATGCCCGTAAGAGTCTTGGAATCATCGTACTCCAGCTTTAGAAGATGCATTTTTTCCCAGTATTTCAGGGCACGCCGGACATCGCCCTCTGTGTGATCGAACTTGTCCGCTATCAGGGTAATGGAAAGGTCCTGAACGTCGGATTTGAGGCAACGCAAAAGATAGAGATATACCTTTACGTACTCTCCGTTGGCAGCGGGCATATATTCGTCTAAAAACTGGTCCGGGACCAGGGTGTGGCCTGACTTTGCAGGGCCGTGCAGCTGGAAGTGGGTCATGATAGTGGCTCCTTTCGTGTACATTTTACCATAACTTATCCAAATTGCAATCGTCTTTTTCGGCTCGTTTATTCCTTCCGATTCAGGTGGAAAAGTCGGTTTCCCTATGTGGATAATGTGGATAACTTTGTGGAGAAGTATTATTTGCAACCGGAAAAAGGGGCCTGTACACCTGAAAAATACGGGAAAAGGGGATTTTGGGTGAAAAATTTATGTCAACAGTTTGTCCACAGAAAAATCCACATGCTTTTTACACAAAAATGGTGTAAAAACATGTGGATAATGTGGATAACTATCGACGCAAAAGGTTTTCTCCAATGTTTATCACGTTTCCGGCCCCCATAGTTATACACAGATCTTTGTGCAAACATTTTTTTAATAAAAAAGTTTCAATTTCTTCAAAAGAAGGAAAATAATGGACGTCTGCCCCAAGCTTTTTAAGCTCTGCGGCCAGGGTCTTGGAACTGATCCCTAAGGTGTCCGTCTCCCGGGCGGCATAGATGTCGGCCAGGACGATGTGATCTGCCAGGGAGAGGGCCTCTGCAAATTCCGTCAGGAAGGCCTTGGTCCGGGTGTAGGTGTGAGGCTGGAATACGCACCAGAGCTCCCGGTGGGGATAGTGTGCGGCGGCTTCCAGGGTGGCACGGATCTCCGTGGGATGATGAGCATAATCATCTATGATGGTGAAGCCGTTTACCTCTCCCTTATACTGAAAGCGCCGGTCCGTGCCGGTAAATGCGAGAAGCCCCTTCTTGATATGCTCCATGGAAATGTCAAGAGCTTCTGCGGCGGCAGCGGAGGCCAGGGCATTGCTTACATTATGTTCCCCGGGAACGGAAAGCTTTAGAAGAACCGGCTCGGAATCCTTCTTTGTAAGACAAAAGGAGACGCGGCCCTGATCGTCGTAGGTGAGATCGGAAGCATGGTAGTCGCAGCCGGGGCTTGTGCCGAAGGTTACGACAGGACAGGTAAGCCCTTCCGTGAGCTCCCGGCAGTTCTCTATATCTCCGTTCAGGATGAGCAGACCGTTCTCTGGAAGGAGAGCGGCAAAGCGCCGGAAGGAATGGCGGATATCTTCCAGATCCTTGAAGAAATCCAGATGGTCCTCTTCTATATTTAATATGATCCCCATGGTGGGATAAAATTCCAAAAAGCTGTTGGTGTACTCACAGGCTTCCGTGAGAAAGGTCTGAGAATGGCCTACACGGATATTTCCGCCGATGGCAGGCAGAATCCCCCCTACGGAGATGGTAGGGTCAAGTCCGGCTTCCAGAAGGATAGAGGAGAGCATAGAGGTGGTGGTGGTCTTTCCGTGGGTTCCGGCTACCGCTATGGCGGTCTCGTAGTTGGCCATAATCTGTCCCAGAAGCTGGGCCCTTGACAGCATGGGAAGCCCTCTCTCTTTTGCGGCGACGAACTCCGGATTGTCCGGATGGATGGCGGCCGTGTACACTACCAGATCGCAGTCCGCCGGAATGTTGGAGGCTTTCTGCCCGATCTGAATCTGGGCGCCTGAGGCCCTAAGAAGCTCCGTAAGCTTTGAGGCGCTGTTGTCGGAGCCGGAGATTCGAAAATGTTCCTTTAAGAGAATCTTTGCCAGCCCGCTCATGCTGATCCCGCCGATGCCGATAAAATGAATGAATATGGGGTTGTGAAAATCAATATGATACATCAGATACACATCCTGTCCTTTTCTTATTTTTATTTATCAGTATAACCTTATTTTATGAAAAAGCAAAGAATATGCAAGAAAAAATTAACCAGAGAAGACGGAATTAATGTTTGGATAGGCTTTCAAAGAATTGACGGAGATTTTAATAATATGCAAAAAATACTGAAAAGAGGAAAATTTAACAAGAAATGTGTGCAGAATTAAGACAATATAGAGAAAATGCCGGGAACATTGTGAAAAAGTTGTCGCAAAATGTTTAAAATAATTTTAAGATTTTGCAAAAAAATGTTCACTATTTACAAGAGATATGGTATAATTCGTATTGTAGACGAACTAATATTACAACAAGAGGTGATTACGTGATTAAGAAAGAAATGATTGCCATGCTTTTGGCAGGCGGCCAGGGAAGCCGTCTTGGGGTATTGACCGCCAAGGTTGCAAAACCGGCCGTTTCATTTGGCGGAAAGTACAGAATAATTGACTTCCCATTGAGTAATTGTATCAATTCAGGTGTTGACACGGTGGGTGTGCTGACACAATATCAGCCTCTGCGCCTGAATACCCACATTGGAATCGGAATGCCCTGGGATCTGGATCGGAATATCGGCGGCGTGACGGTTCTTCCTCCCTACGAGAAGAGTACCAACAGCGAATGGTATACGGGTACGGCCAATGCCATATACCAGAACCTGGATTATATTGACACCTACAATCCGGAATACGTGCTGATTCTGTCGGGCGACCATATTTATAAGATGGATTATGAGGTGATGCTTGACTTCCATAAGGAGAACAATGCGGATGTAACGATTGCTGTTATGCCGGTGCCTATGGAGGAGGCAAGCCGTTTCGGTATTATGATCACGGACGGGGATAATCGGATTACGGAGTTTGAGGAGAAGCCGGAGCATCCAAGAAGCAATCTGGCCTCCATGGGAATCTACATATTCAGCTGGAAGATTCTGCGCAATGCTCTGATTGAGATGTCCAATCAGCAGAGCTGTGACTTCGGAAAGCATATCATTCCCTACTGTCACGAGAACGGCAATCGTCTCTTTGCCTATGAGTTCAACGGCTATTGGAAGGATGTGGGAACCTTAGGCTCCTACTGGGAGGCCAATATGGAGCTCATCGATATCATTCCGGAGTTCAACCTCTATGAGGAGTTCTGGAAGATTTATACCAAGAGCGATGCGGTTCCGCCTCAGTACATCTCTACGGAGTCCAGGATTGAGCGCAGCATTATCAGCGGAGGCTCGGAGATCTACGGTGACGTGTACAATTCCGTAATCGGCTCCGGGGTAACCATCGGCAAGGGCACGGTGGTTCGGGATTCCATTATTATGAAGAATACGGATATCGGGGAGAACTGTACCATTGACAAGGCCATCATTGCCGAGGAGGTGGAGATCTCCGACGGCGTCGTGCTTGGCGTGGGAGAGGACATCCCCAATAAGGTGCAGCCGAAGATTTATTCCTTCGGCCTTGTGACCATCGGCGAGAATTCCTACATACCGCCGAATGTTACGATTGGAAAGAATACGGCAATTTCCGGAGATACCACGCCGGATGATTACAAGGAAGGCGTTCTGGAAAGCGGCGAGACATTGATAAAGGCAGGTGACAGATAATGAGAGCGATTGGAATTGTACTGGCAGGCGGAAATAATCACAGAATGAGAGAGCTGTCCAATAAGAGAGCCGTTGCGGCAATGCCTGTGGCCGGAAGCTACCGGGGGATCGACTTTGCTCTGAGCAATATGTCCAACTCTCATATTCAGAGGGTGGCGGTGCTGACACAGTATAATGCACGCTCCCTGAACGAGCATTTAAGCTCCTCCAAGTGGTGGGACTTCGGAAGGAAGCAGGGAGGACTCTACATTTTCACCCCAACTATCACGGCAGATAACAACTCCTGGTATCGGGGTACGGCGGATTCCATCTATCAGAATCTGGATTGGCTGAAGAAGAGCCATGAGCCTTATGTGGTGATTGCCTCCGGCGATGCGGTTTACAAGATGGATTACAACAAGGTGCTGGAGTATCACATTGACAAGAAGGCGGATATCACCGTTGTCTGCAAGGATCTTCCGGCAGGGTATGACACCTCCCGCTTCGGCGTGCTGAAGACGGACGAGGAGGGAAGGATTCTGGAGTTCGAGGAGAAGCCCATTGAGGCCCAGGCGAACACGGTTTCCTGTGGTATCTATGTGATCCGCAGAAGACAGCTCATTGAGCTCATTGAAAAATGTGCTCAGGAGGAGCGTTACGATTTTGTCCGTGATATTCTGATTCGCTATAAGAATCTGAAGCGCATCTATGCATATCGGACCACCGATTACTGGAACAGCATTTCCTCCGTGGAGTCCTACTATGAGACGAATATGGATTTCCTGAAGGCAGATGTGCGGAAGTATTTCTTTAAGACCTATCCGGATGTATATTCCAAGGTCCTGGATCTTCCTCCGGCCAAATACAATCCCGGATCGGATGTGAAGAACTCTCTGGTGGCCAGCGGCTGCATTGTCAACGGCACCGTGGAGAATTCCATCCTCTTTAAAAAGGTATTTGTGGGTAATAATTGTGTGATCAAGAATTCGATCATATTAAATGAGGTGTATATCGGAGATAACACCTACATTGAGAATTGTATTGTGGAGAGCCGCGACACCATTCGTGCCAATTCCCGCTACGTAGGGGAGAACGGAGTGAAGATTGTTGTGGAGAAGAACGAACGGTACGTGCTGTAGAGCATTCAGATGCTTTCAGGCAAAAGCCAAACAGTGGCAATCGGATAAAAAGAGTTACAAGTAGAGTCATTGCCTTTGGAAAAGGGAGGAACAAAAGAGATGCAGATCACAGATGTACGCGTGCGGAAGGTGGCAAAAGAAGGGAAAATGAAGGCCGTCGTGTCAATTACCATTGACGACGAGTTCGTAGTACATGACATCAAGGTTATTGAAGGGGAGAAGGGCTTGTTCATTGCAATGCCCAGCCGGAAGGCAGCCGACGGAGAATATCGGGATATTGCACACCCCATCAATTCCGGGACCCGTGATCAGATTCAGAAAATGATTCTGGATAAATACGAGGCAGCATTGTTGGAGGCATCAGAGGAAGACTGACAGGGATAAAAGATATGTTATGAGGAACGAATGGCAGGGATGTTGCTTGGAGGCAGCATCCCTGTTGTATTATGCATCGTATACTCTGGGTGACGGACCTGCCGCAAAATAAGACAGCAGCCTTTTCCATATCCTGTGTTCGGACGGTTCTCGTACATTCTGTCTGCTCTGTACGGACATTGCATAAGCAATATCCGTCCATATCAGACAGCCTGTACGCGAACAGCCGGACACTGGATATCGGAAAAGTCTGCTGTCTTATTTTGCGGCAGACCCGATTTTTACCTTGCAAAAGAAGGAAATCTCCTGTAGTATAAGAAAGCAAAGAACTCGTTTTGGTAGAAGGAGAGCTGTGATGTATCTGATTGCGGGGCTTGGAAATCCCACAAAGAAATATGAGCATACCCGCCATAATCTGGGATTTGATGTAATTGACCTTTTGGCGGATCAATATAATATTAGTATGAGCACCAAAAGGTTTAAGGGGATCTGCGGGGCCGGCGTTATAGAGGGGAGCAAGGTTCTGCTTTTGAAGCCCCAGACCTTTATGAACCTGAGCGGAATCAGTATCCGGGAGGCGGTTGACTTCTATAAGCTGGAGCCGGCCAGGGATGTGATTGTTATTTATGATGACATTGATCTGGCGCCCGGAAATCTGCGGATTCGAAAGAAGGGAAGCGCAGGGGGGCACAATGGGATGAAGGATATCGTTGCCCATCTGGGCACTCAGGAGTTTGCCCGGATTCGGGTGGGAGCAGGAGCGAAAACAGAGGGACAGGATCTCATAGGCCATGTGCTGGGCCGTTTTCCTAAGGAGGAGCGGGCGCTGGTGGAAGAGGCTATGGGTCATGCTGCAGGGGCCGTTCGTCTTATGGTGCAGGGAGAGACGGATGCGGCCATGAATGAGTATAATAAAAAGGTTGTAAAAGAATGAAAGCCTTTCTGGAGCCGTTAAAGAACTTAAGTGCATATGAGGAAATCCGGGGAAAATTAAAGAAGAACCGGGGAGTGCTGCAGCTGTCCGGCTGCATGGATTCCCAGAAGGTGCATATGGCATTAAGCCTGGCACAGGATTTTCCCTATCGGATCATTCTCACCTACAGTGAGCAGAAAGCAAAGGAAATCTATGAGGACTGCCGCTACCTGGATAAAGGGGCCATCCTCTATCAGGCAAAGGATTTCCTCTTTTTTCATGCGGATATTCAGGGAAATCTTCTGGTGCAGCAGCGCATCCGGGCTCTTAAGGCTTTGCTTACCCAAGGTGAGCTTACGGTGATCACCACCTTTGACGGGGGTATGGACCGATTAAAGCCCTTAAAGCAGGTTAAGGATGCTCTGCTTTCCATTGGAACGGAGAGTCTTATAGAGACCAAGGCCTTAAGTGCGCGTCTAAGCCGTCTGGGATATGAGCGGACCGGACAGGTGGACGCCCCCGGGCAGTTTGCCATCCGGGGCGGGATTGTGGATATCTACAGCCTCACGGAGGAGAATCCCTGGAGAATTGAGCTTTGGGACGATGAGGTGGACTCCATCCGGAGCTTTGACGTGGAAAGCCAGCGCTCCATTGAGAATCTTGGTGAGATCGTTATCTATCCGGCGGCAGAGCCGATTCCGGGGAAAGAGGAGGAGGCCGTAAGTTTCCTGGATTACTTTCCGCCGGAAAAAAGCGTTTTTTTTCTGGATGAGCCCGGACGGCTTCTGGAAAAGGGAGCTGCGGTGGAGACGGAATTTCGGGAAAGTCTGGCAAACCGGGCGGAAAAGGGAGAGGCCCTTCCGGAGGAGGCGAGGCTTCTCTACGGCGCAGGGGAGACGGCCGCAAGGCTGAACGGAAGGAACTGTGTGGCCCTCTCTATGCTGGAGCAGAAAGCTCCTTCCTTTGATATTACAGGCAGATATCAGATTGAGGCCAGATCCATCAACCCCTACAACAACAGCTTTGAGCTTTTGGTGAAGGATTTAAAGCGGTGGAAGCGGGAGAAGTATGCCGTGGTGCTGATGTGCGCTTCGGGAACAAGAGCCAGGCGCCTAGCGGCAGATCTCCAGGCGGAGGAGCTTAACAGCTTCTACAGCGAGGATCCGGACCGCGTTGTGCAGGGAACGGAAATTATGGTGGTGCATGGCAGCATTCACAGGGGTTATGAATATCCTATGGTGAAGTTTGCTGTGATTTCCGAGACGGATATTTTTGGCCGGGAAAAGAAGAAGCGCAAGCGCCATAAAACCTATGAGGGTCAGAAGATTCAGAGCTTTTCCGAGCTTAGCATCGGGGACTATGTGGTCCATGAGAACCATGGTCTTGGCATCTACCGGGGCATTGAGAAGGTAGAGGTAGACAAGATCATGAAGGATTACATCAAGATCGAGTATGCCAAGGGCGGCAACCTCTATATTCTGGCGACCCAGCTGGAAATGATACAGAAGTACGCCGGCTCCGATGCCAGAAAGCCCAAGCTCAACCGCCTGGGAGGAAGCGAGTGGGGAAAGACCAAGACAAAGGTCCGGGGCGCCGTTCAGGAGATTGCCAGAGATTTGGTGGAGCTCTATGCGGCCCGCCAGGAAAAGGCCGGCTACGTGTACGGGCCGGATACGGTCTGGCAGAGAGAGTTTGAGGAACTGTTTCCCTTTGAGGAGACGTTAGATCAGCAGCTTGCCATTGAGGCGGTGAAGCAGGATATGGAGAGCAGCCGGATCATGGATCGGCTGATCTGCGGGGACGTAGGCTACGGAAAGACGGAGATTGCCATTCGGGCGGCCTTCAAGGCCGTGCAGGAGAATAAGCAGGTGGTGTACCTGGTGCCTACCACTATTCTGGCCCAGCAGCATTACAACACTTTTGTCCAGCGGATGAAGGAGTTTCCCGTGCGGGTGGATATGCTGTCCCGGTTTCGGACGGCCACAGAGCAGAAAAAGACCGTCACGGATCTGAAAAAGGGTCTGGTGGACATTATCATCGGCACCCACCGGGTGCTGTCGGCAGACGTTGTGTTCAAAGATCTGGGACTTCTGATCATTGATGAGGAGCAGCGCTTCGGAGTGGCGCATAAGGAAAAGATCAAGAAGCTTAGGGAAAATGTGGATGTGCTCACCCTAACAGCCACCCCCATTCCCCGTACCCTTCATATGAGCCTCATCGGAATCCGGGATATGAGCGTGCTGGAGGAGGCTCCTCAGGATCGGGTGCCCATTCAGACCTATGTGATGGAGTACGACGAAGAGATGGTCCGGGCGGCCATCAGCCGGGAGCTGGGAAGAGGCGGACAGGTCTACTACGTGTACAACCGGGTGAACACCATCGTGGAGATCACCGCCCAGCTGGCAAAGCTGGTTCCAGAGGCAAATGTGGTCTTTGCCCACGGGCAGATGCGGGAGCAGGAATTAGAGCGCATCATGTATGATTTTATTGCCGGCGACATTGACGTGCTGGTATCCACCACCATCATTGAGACGGGACTTGACATTTCCAATGTGAATACCATGATCATTCACGACGCAGACAATATGGGCCTCTCCCAGCTCTATCAGCTGCGTGGGCGGGTGGGCCGGTCCAACCGGACCGCCTATGCCTTCCTCATGTACCGGAGAAACAAAATGCTCAAGGAGGTGGCGGAGAAGCGTCTGGGGGCCATCCGGGAGTTTACGGAGCTGGGAAGCGGCTTCAAGATCGCCATGCGGGATTTGGAAATTCGGGGAGCAGGCAATCTTCTGGGCGCCCAGCAGCACGGACACATGCAGGCCGTGGGCTACGATCTCTACTGCAAAATGCTCAACGAAGCGGTGAAGAAGCAAAAGGGCCTCCCCGTATCCGAGGAGGAGTTCCAGACCCTGGTGGATGTGGAGCTGGACGCTTACATTCCCGATACCTACATCCGCAGTGAGAGCCAGAAGCTTGACATCTACAAGCGGATTGCCGGCATTGAATCCGGGGAGGAGTGCGAGGATATGCTGGAGGAGCTTCTGGATCGCTTCGGAGATCCGCCCAAATCCGTGCTCAATCTTCTGGCAGTGGCGGACCTTAAGGTAAAGGCTCACCAGGTCTATGTGAAGGAAATTACGGAGCGGCCCGAGGAGATCCGCTTATATCTCTACGAGAAGGCCAGGCTTAGTCCCGCCCGGTTCCCGGAGTTTATCGGTCGCTTTGGAGGGCGGATGAGATTCTTAACCGGCGAGAAGCCCAGCTTTCTCTATCGCAGGGTGAAAAACAGCCGGGAGGAGGAAAATATTCTGGAGCTTGTGGGATCCCTTCTGGAGGAAATGCAGGCTCTTAGGGAGGAAGAGAACCAATGAGGAGGAAAATGAGAGGGGCTTTGGGGCTGTTTCTTATTCTGTGTCTGGCAGGAGGCCTTCTGGGCTGCAAAGGAGGAAAAGCCTCCGGCACGCCGGTAGCCAGGCTTGGGGAGGAGACCATCGACCTTGAGGAGGCTGTATTTTATACCAGGATGCTCCAGGAGCAGTGGGAGCTTAGCTATTCCGATTCCTACGGAGAGGATCTGTGGCAGAGCAAGCCCATGTTCGGAGAGAGCACGGCCAGCACCATGGAGGAGGCTCTCAAGCAGGATGTGATGGATACCCTGACAGAGATCCATCTTCTCTGCGTCCATGCAAAGGAATATGGGGCGGAACTTGACAAGGAGGAGAGAAAGACCATCGCCAGACGGGCGGCGGCCTTTATAGAGGACAATACCCCGGCGGTTCTTGAAGCGGCAGGCGCAACCAGGGAGTCGGTGGAGCGGTTTCTGACCTACAATGAACAGGCCGCAAAGACAGCCCAAGCCCTTAAGGATTCGTATGAGCCGGATATCGGCGAAGATGAGGCCAGGGTGGGAAAATTGACCTACTGCCTCTTCTCTGTTACAGGGACCTATGATGTGGAAGGGAATCAGACGCCCTTCACGGAGGAAGAGCTTATCCGGATACGGGAGGATGCAGAGCGCTTCGCCCTGCGGGCGCAGGAGCTTTCCGATATCACAGCGGCAGGAGAAGAGATCTCCCACACGGTGATTGACGTGTATTTTAGCGATGACACGGACGGAGGCGCCCACGAGCTGGTGGCTCAGACAGCCAGGGAGCTTCCCCTGGGCGGCATTTCCGATATCATTGAGACGCAGGAGGGCTACTATATTGTACAGCGGGTATCGGATTACGAAGAAGAGGCCTCCATGGAACGGCTTGAGGAGCTTAAATTCCTGGCCCGGGAAAACTACTGTGATGAGATGCTAAAGGCCTGGGGAGAGGAGACGCCTCTTGAAATCATAGAGGAGGTCTGGGACGAGGTCCGCCTGGAGGGGCTCATTACAAAGCCGGTTCCTGCACAGACAGACGGGTGACAGAGACGCAGGCAGAGAGGCTTTTCCAATATCAGGTGTCCGGCTGTTCACGAACATGCTGTCTGCTTTGGGCGGACATTTCCTTAAAATATAAATTTCTTTCTCAAAACTTCAAGGTGATGTCCGTCCAAAGCAGACGGTATGTTCGTGAACCGTCCGAGCACCGATATGGAAAAGCCTCTCTGCCTGCGTCTCTGCCACCCGTCTGTCTCCACAACAGCCAAAGCCGTGAAAGCCGTGAAAGTTTTGTGTCTCCCAAAAAGAATCCTTGCCTACGGGAAAAAAACGGATTATAATGGACAAAGAGCAAATACAGAGGCCCACAGGGAAAGCAAAAAGGGCTTCGGAAAAATGAAAGGTAGACAAAGAAAATGAAGAAGAGGACAAGCAGGATCTTATCTCTCATATTTGTACTGGCCTTTGTGCTGACCGGCTGCTCCGGAAGCAGCCTTAATCCCGCCGAGACCGTTGCGGTTCTGGATGAGACCACCAATATAAGACTGGGAGAGTTCAGCCTCATGCTGCGCTATCAGCAGGCCCAGATGGAGACCTATTACGGAAGCATGCTTGGAGGCGGCATTTACCAGCAGGAGATGCCGGACACGGGAGAGGTCTATGGAGATACGGCCAAGAGGAGCCAGATGGAGGAATTCCACCTTTTGTACACGCTGGAGGCAGAGGCCCCCAATTATCAGGTGGCCCTCACCGAGGACGAGCAGAAGGCTATTGCAGAGGCGGCGAAGACATTCCTGGATAGCAATTCCCCCCAGCTTAAGAAGGCCGTGGGCGCGGAGCAGACGGACGTAGAGCATCTGCTTATGCTTCTCACCATCCAGAACAAGATGTATGACGCATTGACCGTAGATGTGGACACAGAGGTTACCGACGAGGAGGCGGCTCAGAAGCGGATTGCCTATGCCTTTATCGCCACCACGGGGACGGGGACGGACAGCGAGGGCAATGCCATCCCCCTGACCGACGAGGAGAAGGCCGAGAAGAAGGCGGCTCTTCAGGCAGTGCTGGATGAGGCGAAGGAGAGCAAGGATTTGATCGCAGCCGCAGAGGGCAAGGAGAACATTACGGCCAATACCATTACCTACGGAGCGGACAGCACTTCCCCGGCGGAGAATGTCCGGGCAGCGGCGGATGCGCTAAAAGACGGAGAATTTGCGGAGCTTATTGAGGCGGAGAGCGGCTACTATGCCGTGCAGATGATCAGCACCTTTGACCAGGAGGCTACGGACAGTCAGAAGGAGACCATTGTGAGCCAGCGGCGGGATACCCTTTACAATGAAAAGTGCGAGGAGCTTAAGGCGGCTCATACCTTTACCACGGTGGACGAGGCGCTGGCAAAGCTTGAGTTTGGCCAGACCTTTGTGCTGAAGATGGAGCAGTAAAAAGAGCTTGTTTGAAATATTACAGAAAAATTAAGGAAATATTAAAGAAATTACAAAAGAAATGTCATAAAAATGGGATATCCTTGAAAATATCCCATTTTTTGTTGCAAATTTTTTTATGTAAACAGTTGAAATGCAAAAAAAAGGGTGTTATACTTAGACTACTGTTAACAAAAGTTTATGGGTGTACGAAAGCATATGAGGAGAAGGGATATGAAGAAAAAACGATTTTGGGCGCTTGGCCTTTCCGCGATTCTGGCAGTGTCCATGCTCAGCGGTTGTATCCGGCCGCAGGTGACGGAGGATATGATTCCTACGGTAACGGATCTGGGAATGGACGATGTAGAGGCACCGGTGGAGGAAGAGGTCAGCGTTATTGGACTTTCCATGAATAAGTCCTATATGGCTGAGCTCACAAGGATGGACGGGGACAACACCCAGGTGGCTGTGGTGGATGAGAAGTCCATTCCGGTTGTGCTGAAGGCCACGTCCATGGATAAGGATCTGAAGGTTAAGATCGTTAATCAGAAGAATGACCGGGTGATTACCGGAACACAGTTTGAGATTACGGTGACGGATTCCAATAAGAAAGCTCAGTCCTATAAGGATGAGGATAAGGACGGAATCATTTACATTAAGAATATGACGCCGGGAAGCTGTACGGTCTCCATGAAGGCCTCGGGCTCTTACAGTGCGCCGAAGGATATCACGGCGGAGGTGAAGGCCAACATCGAGTACAAGGTGGTGGATGTCACAGATGAGATCAAGAAGGAAAGCGAGATCAATGTGGCCAAGGAGGATTCCAACACTACGGGCAACAGCGATGCGGGGACTGCTACGGTAATGACGGATACGGTGGAGTATGTGGAGTCCACCAAGACGGAGATTATGCAGCAGAAGCTGGACGAGTACGGGACTCCCATGTATGAGCGGATCATCAGTGAGCCGGCCAAGCATCACAGGGATGACAATGGGGACGGGAAGTGCGATCGCTGCGGCGCAGCTATGGTATGCACCCATGAGTATACGGACAAGGTGGTGGAGTCTACCTGTACGACGGCAGGAAGCAAGACCTCTACCTGCAGTAAGTGCGGGGATACGAGGACGGAGGCCCTTCCTCTTAAGGAGCATACATATAAGGACGGAAAGTGTTCTGTCTGCGGCGGAGCGGATCCCAATTATCAGGCTCCTCATGTGCATGAGCTCAAGGAGACAAAGGCGCCTACCTGTACGGCTCCCGGTGAAAAGACCTGCAGCTGCGGCAATGCTTCGGAGCCGATTCCGGCATTGGGACATAAGTTTGACCCGGCAACGGGGCAGTGTACCAATCCGGGCTGTACGGAGAAGGATCCGAATTTCCAGGTGACGCCGCCGGTTGAGACACCGCCTGCTGAGACTCCGAATACACCGGATACACCGGTACAGAATGCGCCGTCAGATGCGGGAGGGCCGGCAGCAGATCCTTCGACTGTGGATGAGACAGTGGTTCCCATTGCTTTTGTGCGGAATCGGGCGGCAAGCCTGGTAGGTGCGGCAAGCACGGAAAAGATTGTTTATGATACCACAAGTGCGCCTATTATGGAGGGCACCGGTACATATAAGTATACAGGATGGCAGACGATTGACAATGCTACCTACTTCTTTGACAAGGAAGGCAATAAGGTTACCGGTACACAGATTATCCAGGGTATTCAGTATACCTTCAGCAGTGAGGGTATCCGCTCCGGCACCATCGGAATTGATGTGTCTAAGTACCAGAAGAATATTAACTGGCAGAAGGTAAAGAATGCGGGAATTAACTTTGTGATTATTCGCTGCGGATATCGTGGCTATGGTTCTGGTGTGTTGGTGGAGGATCCTATGTATGCTTCTCATATTACCGGAGCGAAGGCAGCGGGACTGCGGGTTGGCGTTTATTTCTTCAGCCAGGCTATTACGGAGGCAGAGGCCGTGGAGGAGGCCAGTATGGCTGTGAAGTTGGCGAACCGTTACGGGATCAATATGCCTATCGCCATTGACAGTGAGTATGCGGCAGGTGGCCGGGGGCGTGCGGACGGTCTTTCTAAGGCGGACAGAACTCGGATTACCATTGCTTTCTGTAATACGGTGGCGAATGCCGGTCATACTCCTATGGTTTACGCCAGCAAGAACTGGTTCTCGGAGCACTTAAGTCCCTCTCAGTTCCCGGGCAGCTATCGTATTTGGGTGGCTCAGTATGCCAGCAAGTGTACTTATGGCGGGCGTTATGATATTTGGCAGAATACTTCTAAGGGACAGGTAGATGGTATTAGCGGGAATGTGGATATGAATGTAAGTTCTATCTAAAATGTGGATTGTTATTCGTTGAGATTGGAAAAGGCGTTTCATCCTTGGGGAGAGGGTGGGGCGCCTTTTTTATAGGTATGAGGGGGCTGTGGGGGACGGGACGGTCAGGAAATAAGACCTCAGACTTTTCTGATATCCTGTGTTCGGACGGTTTATGTACATTCTGTCTGCTCTGTACGGACATTGCCAGGCAATATCCGTCCATATCAGACAGCCTGTACGTAAACAGCCGGACACCGGATATCAGAAAAGTCTGAGGTCTTATTTCCTGACCGTCCCTGGGCCTGGGGACGATGATGGTAGCGGTGAGAAATTTTGGGATTAAGATCTTTTGTAGGAGAAGGTTTTCCTTGCAACTCCTAATTCTTCGTTAGCTGGAATCACATGGATAGTTACAGGAGAATTAGGAAGTGATATAATTGCATTTTCGCTGTAGTCCAGGTTCTTATCCGGATCCAAAAGAATTCCCATATGCTTAAGCTGATCACAGACAATCCTTCGGATGGTGCAGCCGTGTTCTCCGATTCCTCCGGTGAAGACTAGGTGGTCGAGGCCTTTAAGCTCTGCATAGTAGGCGCCAATGTAGCGGATAATGCCGTTGCAGAATACATCAATCGCCAGCTTGGCTCGTTCATTGCCGGCATCTGCAGCTTCTTCTATATCCCGCAGATCGTTGCTGACGCCGGAGATTCCCAGGAGACCGCCTTTTTTGGTGAGGCCTTCCATGATATCCGGAAGCTTCATGCCTTTTTCCAGGAGGAAGGGGATGATGAAGGGATCCATATCTCCGTTGCGGTTGGATTGTATGAGGCCTACCTGAAGGGAGAGGCCGAAGCTGGTGTCTACGCTTTTTCCGTTGTCTATGGCGCACAGGGAGCCGCTTCCTCCCAGGTGGCAGGAGATGGCTTTGCCTGTGGTGCCGTAGAGGGACTCCAGGGTCTCTGCCACATAGCTGTGGGAGGCTCCGTGATAGCCCAGGCGTTCGATTCCGTACTGCTCATACCACTCGTAGGGAATTCCGTAGAGCTTCCGCTCCAGGGGAATGGTGGTGTGAAAGGCGGTCTCGAAGGCGCCTACCAGCATGGCGTCTGGCGTCAGCTTTTGGAACTGGCGGATGGCCTCCAGGTAGGGGATGTTGTGAGCCGGGGCCACTACCAGGTATTCTTCCATTCCTTTTAATACCTCTGGCGTCAGCTCGTGAATGCCGTAGTGATCTTTGGAGAGCACGGTTTTAAAGCCTACCCGCTCAAGCTCCCGGAGGTTGGAGAGCACGCCGTATTCGGGACTAAGCAAGCAGTCCAGAAACATTTGAATGCCTTCTGTGTAGGTGGGGATGGAGAGGTTCTCACGAAGGATTTTGAAGCCGTCCGGCTTTTTGAAGTGAAAGATGGCGCTGTCTGTACTGCCTACCCGTTCTACCTTTCCTTCTGCCAGTACCTGATCGCCCGGCATGACGAATAATTTGAATTTCAAAGATGTACTTCCTGCATTGCAAACTAAAAGCTTCATTGTGACCTCCTGTTTCGGTTCTCTCGTTTTGCGTGATTTGAAAATGATTTTTTATCAGTATAGCAAAAACCTGCCTGCAGTACAATAAAAATAAATCCTGGTATAAAAATCTCCCATCTACAAATACTATTTCCAGAAATGGTCAGTACAG
Source organism: Lachnospiraceae bacterium (assembly GCA_022791635.1). GTDB lineage: Bacteria > Bacillota > Clostridia > Lachnospirales > Lachnospiraceae > Laedolimicola. Next base: position 49,663 of record JAAVZL010000022.1, on the reverse strand, counting down.
TAAATGGAGGAATTTTTTTATGAAAGCTACAGGAATTGTCAGAAGGATTGATGACCTGGGAAGGGTGGTTATCCCGAAGGAAATCAGAAGAACACTCCGGATCAGAGAAGGCGATCCGCTGGAAATATTTACCGATCGGGAAGGGGAGATTATCTTAAAGAAGTACTCGCCTATCGGGGAGCTGGGACTTTTTGCCAAGCAGTATGCGGAGAGCCTGGCTCAGACGACGGGGCTGATGGTCTGTATTGCAGACCGGGATGCTGTGATTGCGGCCGCCGGAGGAGCCAAGAAGGACTATATGGGCAAGGCTATCAGCCATCAACTGGAGGATGCGATTCAGGAGCGGGAGAATATCCAGGCGTCTGCAGGAGAGAAGCGGTACGTAAAGATTGTGGATGAGGATATGGAGGATTGCTATGCACAGACCATAAGCCCCATTCTCTGTGAGGGGGATGCCATTGGAGCCGTTGTTTTATTCAGCAAGGATCCCAAGGCCAAGATGGGGGAGGCAGAGCAGAAGCTTGCCTTTTCTGCCGCCGGATTTCTGGGAAGGCAGATGGAACAGTAGAGGAATACAGAAAAGTCTTTCCATTTCTCCTTAAAACATGTAAAATAAAGAAAAATACAGGGAGAAGGGAAGGAAATGAACATGAAAAATTATCGCGCAGAGCTGACAGGCGTATTCGGGGATCCGGTAGACGGCAATCCCACAGGCGTAGCCATGGAGGCGGCCTTTGCGGAGAAGGGCCTCAATTACCGGTATTTGACTCTGAAGGTGCTGCCGCAGGATCTGGAGGATGCCATGAAGGCTCTTCGTGTACTGCATATGAGGGGAATTAACCTTACGATGCCTCACAAGATCAAGGTGATTCCCCTTCTTGACGAGCTTTCAGAGGCTGCCGGGATTATCGGGGCAGTCAATACGGTGGCGCTTCTTGAGGACGGAAGGCTGTTTGGCGAGAATACGGATGGAAAGGGCTTTGTACAGGCTCTTGTGAACAAAGGACTTTCCGTGGCTGACAAACGGATCACCCTTCTGGGGGCAGGCGGGGCTGCCAAGGCCATTGCCGTGGAGTGTGCCCTGGCAGGGGCTGCGTCCATCACCATTGTCAACCGCACCTTGGAGCGGGCGAAGGAGCTTGCGGCTACCTTAAAGGAGCACACCAAGGTGGAGGTGGCCTGCGAAAAATGGGAAGCCGGCCACAGAATTTTGGAGCAGACGGATATTCTGATCAATGGTACCTCCATCGGCCTTCATCCCCAGGGGGATCAGAAGCCGGATATTGACTACACAGGAATTACCTCTCGCATGGTGGTGGTGGACGTGGTATTCAATCCGGTGGATACTCATTTCCTGAAGGAGGCCAAGAAGCAGGGGGCAACGGTAGTCAACGGGCTGGGGATGCTGGCCTGCCAGGCGGCCCTGAACTTTAAGCTCTGGACAGGGGTTGAGCCCTCTCTTTCGGTGATGGAGGAGACGCTGGGGCGCGAGTTTGCGTAACCGCATGACAGCCTTACGTCGTGGAATGTGAACGACGTAAGGCTGTAATTATTAAGCACTTAGGTGTTTTGCACAAATACACATATTAAAAATTGTGAAAAGTGACAAAAAAATAAAAAGTTATTGACAGAACGGTGCACTGATTCTGGACCCCCAGAGACGCCCCATACTGGTAAAGGAGGTCTCTGCGGGTACCAAGGAGCATTTCTTAAGAAAATATCCCCAGGCGAATCTGGAGTTTATCACCCGGGAAGGAACCCTTACGAGACTGAGCCGGGATGCATACCTTCGGGAATACGGCGCCTGGGACATGTGGCGGAAAAAGGTGCTGGACAAACAGGAGAGCGGCTATTATGATCGCTTTATGTCCCGGATTACTTTCAACTGCACCGAAGAGGAGATTCGCAATGCCCCTTTTGCGGATCACGTTATAGAGGTAACGGACAAAGAGGCATCCAAGGCAAAGGCCCTGCTCTGGCTCTGCGATCACCTGGGCTGGAAACGAGAAGAGACAGCCGTGTTCGGAGACGGAGGCAATGATGTGGAGATGCTGCGTATCTTTCCCCACTCCTACGCTCCGGCAGGCGCCTCCCCTGAGGCAAGAACCGCAGCCTCAGAGATTCTGCCATCCGACCGGGAGTATGCGGTGGTGGAAAAAATCAGGGAATTATTGATCTGATACAATCTGTTTACAAATTTGATAAAAATATGCTATACCATTGGTGTAGCATATTTTTATATGGTAGAAGGTACAATATTCTACGATATGCAGGGTTCTTGATGTAAAAAGGAGAGCAAAAGAGATGGACCAGAAACGAATCCTGGTAATTGAGGACGAGAAGCCCATAGCCGATATTCTGAAATACGGATTTGAGAAGGAGGGCTTTGAGGTGGCCTGTGCCCACACAGGAGGCAGCGGACTAGAGAAGGCCGAAGAATGTGAGCCGGATATGGTGCTCCTGGACTGGATGCTTCCGGATATTGCCGGCGTGGATGTGTGCCGGATGCTTACCGAGAGATACAACATTCCCATCATCATGCTGACCGCCAGGGGAAATGTGGAGGACAAGCTCTACGGCCTGGAATCCGGTGCCGACGACTACATCACAAAGCCCTTCGACCTCCGGGAAGTGGTAGCCCGCGTGCGCACCATCCTGCGGCGCTTTGACCGCGTCCGGGGTATCCGTCAGGAGGAACCGGCGGCGGAGGGGCTTACCGTGTCCGAGCAGGAGCGCATGGTCTACCGAAACGGGGAGGCCGTGGAGTTGACTCCCAAGGAGTACGATCTGCTGTTGTATTTTTTGAAACATCCCAGACAGGTATTTACCAGGGTAATTCTCCTGGAGCAGATCTGGGGTTATGATTATGCCGGCGACACCCGGACCGTGGATATTCATATTCAGCGTTTGAGACGTAAAACAGGGCTGGGAGACAAGCTTGTCACCGTATTTGGAGTGGGATATAAATATGTACCATAAAAAATCTCGTGAAAAAAACAGGACGATTCGCTTCGGGATCCGCATGCAGATGACAGTGGGTCTTGTTGCCGTGTTCCTGGTAAGCGGGATTTTTTTATATTGGATGACCGATCGGCAGCTTCAAAGCAGCCGGGAGGATCAGATTATGCGGGAGCTGCAGACCATCCGGGAAAATACGGGGATTTATGTGCGCCAGCTTTTGATCTTGAATGAGGCCAACAATGACGAGGAAAGCTTCCACGACCTTGCAAAGACCATTGTGCAGGAAATGTACGGCTCCTCCGGGCGCTATGAACTGGCGGCCTACTCCAAGGATGGAGAGCTTCTGGCCTACAATTACCGGAAGAATCACAGCGACAGCCAGGAGGGAAAAGCCATGGAGCTTAAGGAGGCCGTGGAGGGAAATGCGGCCTTCACCCTGGTATACTCTGAGACAGGCAGCTTGGAGGTCTGGTTTGCCATGCCTGTGATTGTGGCAGGAAAAAATGTGGGAATTATCCGCTACTGCATGGATTATACAAAGCTCTGGCAGCAGGGAGAGCAGATGAAGGGCATTATTATCCGGGCTGCGGCAGCCGTATTTGCGGCGGCCTTTGTGCTGATTTTCCTTCTTCTGAACCGCATCATCAAGCCGGTACAGCGGCTGACCAAGGTATCCAGGCAGATGAGCCTGGATCTGGAGCAGGACGAGGTGAATACGGAGCTTCTGGCAGGCCTTACGGCCTCCTCCAGGCGAGACGAGATGGGTGAGCTGTCCAGACACTACAGCGCCATGCTTGGAAAGGTAGGGCAGTATATTCAGAAAATGCAGGATGACCGGGATCAGATTCTAAAGCTCTTAAACAGCCGTCAGGAATTCTATAACAATGTGACCCACGAGCTGAAAACACCCCTCACCACCATTCAGGGCTACGCCCAGCTCATTGAGGCGGATCCGGGAGGAGACGGGGAGCTGGTGGAGAAGGGCGTGGAGCATATTCTCCATGAGAGCACCAGGCTTCACCGGATGGTGATTCAGCTTCTGGAAATGGCAGATCGGTCGGAGCGCCAGGAGCTTTCAAGGGTGGATATGGGAAGCCTCATCCGGAGCGTCTCCGAAGCCATGGAGATCAAGGCCAACCGCTATGGAGCCCATATCCGGCTTAAGCTGGAGCCGGAGCTTCTTGTCTGGGGACAGGAAGAGCGGCTTCGCCAGGTCTTTATCAATCTCATTGACAATGCGGTAAAATATGGAGAAGAGGGAACGGAGATCCGGATTTCCGGTGGACATCGAAAGGGACGGGTGCTCTTTTCCGTGTCCAATAAGGGAAAGCAGATGAGTGAGGAGGAGTTAAAGCATATTTTCGAGCCCTTCTACCGGGCAGACAAGGAATACTCCAGAGAACAGGGAAGTGCAGGCCTGGGCCTCTCCATCTGCCAGAAGATTATGCGGGAGCATAAGGGCGTGATCTGGGCGGAAAACCGTCCTGACGAAAGAATCGGATTCTTCCTTCTTTTCCCGGCCTTTGCGGAAGCCTTGGAGAAGGGAGAGAACCTATGAGGAGCCGAAACGATTTGCGGAAGAATACCATTGTGCTGCTTGTCCTGGCCCTGCTTGCAGGCTGCAGGAGAGTGCCGGAGCCTAAAACCATGCTTCTGCCGGAGGAGGAGACAGAGCAGGGCATTGCCCTTGAGGGGGAGGAGGGGGATCGCTATGCGGTCCGGAAAATGTACAGCGAGGATTATGAAGCCATCTGGTACGGAGGCTATACGGCCTTTCTGCCAGGAACCGGGGAGCATCAGGTGCGTCTGGCGGAAAGCGGAACGGACGGTCTGCGGGTGCGGACCCTGGATTATCGCTACGGTTTTTATGAGCAGGGGCTTCTCCCGGTGGGGGAACTGATGGCGTCCCTGGGTATTGCGGCCTCCTGGGAGATGGGAACAGAGGATGAGCAGAATATGGAGACCGAGTTTTTCTCTCCCGACGGAAGATATATCCTCTATATCCGGACGGATCAGAGCTATATCGGCAGCCGGCTTTATCTGATGGATCTGGAGAGCGGAACAGAGAAGCTTCTTCTGGACGGCGATGAGGGGGTGTATCCGGTGGACCACTTTATGATCCTCACAGCCTGGAGCAGAGATTCCTCCATTTTGTGCTACGGCTTTTATCCCAGGGATGCGTCTGTGTGGGACAACTATATGGGCGAAAAATTTCTTCTGTACTTTCGGGATATGGAAACCGGAGAGATTGTCAACCGGCTGAATTATTACTATTCCAGGCCGGGAGGAGAGGGAAAGAGCCTTGAGGGGACCCGGCTTTATGTGGATCACTATGAGAGAAAGCTTCTTACGGCCACTGTATTGGAACAGGAAGAGGAGATGGAGAATTACATGGAAACGGGGAATTCTCTGGTAAACTTTTTTGCTCAGGAAATTCCAAGGTCAGGTATGGAGACAGAGGGAGTGGTACTCCCTGAAGTGGCCAACTGCCCCAGGGATACGAGGCTTTATCTGGATGCGGAGTCGGATTGCATTTATTTTATCTCTGCAGGGGAAGGAATTATAAGTCTTAATCTGGAAGAGGGCTCCTATACAAACACCATGCCCGTCGGGCCTGCAAAGGGCATCCGGGATTTCTGTGTACTGGACGGCGGCAAAGCCTTTGTGGTGGCAGAGTATGACCTGGACCATGTGGGGGAAATGGGGCCTCAGGATATCTGCCTGTACACCATGGAAGAAAATGACGGCATATCTTCCGATACAGAAGAAATGCCGAACATGACAAGGCGGGTCCTGTACCAGAATGCAGGCTACGTCATCCGCCTTCAGTACGATCCGACCTATCGAAGACTCCTGGCCGAGACAGGAATCCCCGATTTGACAGCGGAAATAAAGAATGCCCAAGTATCAAAAAACAGTGAATCCAATTACAGACTCATGTGGGATCCAAACCGAAGAGCCCTGATTTTGGAATTTTAGTGCAAGAATATTAACATCCGGATACAACTTTGTTACAAGTCGGAAAATTTGTCGAAATAAGGCAATGCTAAGATTATGGTAACCAAAAAGCAGTAGGAAGGGATACTGAGGAACTGGAATCAGCAATATCCCTGACAATGCGGAACCGGAATGGAGGTTATCATATGTGCGGCATTTGTGGATTTGTGGGAAAGAAAAAAGGAAATTGGGATAGAGAGCATATATTGGAAGAAATGAAGGACGCCATCCGTCACCGGGGTCCTGACGACGGAGGCAGTTGGATGAGCAGTGATGCGGCCCTGGGATTCCGCCGCTTAAGCATCATCGACCTGGAATCCGGCGCCCAGCCCATGGAAAATGAAAAAGGCGACAAGGTCCTGGTCTTCAACGGCGAGATCTACAATTATCAGGAACTTCGGGAAGAACTCCTGGCAGCTGGCCACCTGTTTAAAACCCGCTCCGACACGGAGGTACTGATTCACGGCTACGAAGAATGGGGCAGCGATCTGCTCTCTCGCCTGCGGGGAATGTTCGCTTTCGTCATCTGGGACGAAGAAAAAAAGGAGCTCTTTGCCGCCCGGGACTTTTTCGGAATCAAGCCCTTTTACTACACGGTAGCAGGCGAAAGCCTCATATTTGCATCCGAAATAAAAAGCATTCTCAAATATCCGGAATACCAGAAGGCCCTCAACGAGCAGGCCCTGGAGCAGTACCTCTCCTTTCAGTATTCGGCTCTGGAGGAAACCTTCTTCAAAGGCATCTACCGTCTGGAGCCCGGAAGCTTCCTCCGATGGAAAAGCGGAAGCATCATCCTGGAGATTCAGAAATACTTTGAACCCTCCTTACAGCCAGAGACAGGAAAAACCGAGCGAGAATGGCTGGAGTCCGTAGATCGTGTTATTAAGGATTCCGTAGCCGTCCACGAAATCGCAGACGTGGAAGTAGGCACCTTCCTGTCCGGTGGCGTAGACTCCGGCCTCATCGCCTCCGAATTCGGAGGAAAGCGGGCCTACACCGTAGGCTTCGGCCAGGAAAAAAGCCGCTACAACGAAATCCAATACGCCCGAAGTACAGCCGAGCAGTGCAGCCTTAATCACAAGGGCAGAAGAATCCGCGAGCAGGAATTTTGGGACGCCGTGCCCGAGGTTCTCTATTACATGGACGAGCCCCTGGGAGACGCCTCCGCCGTAGCCCTCTACTTCCTCTCCATGGAAGCGTCAAAGGACGTCAAGGTAGTGGTATCCGGCGAGGGAGCCGACGAGCTCTTCGGCGGCTATCGCATTTACTGCGAGCCCGAAGCCCTGCGCCGCTACCAGCTGCTGCCCAAAAGGCTGCGCCTTTGCCTTGCCCGCCTCGCCCACCATTTCCCAAACCTAAAAGGCAAAAACTTCCTCGTCCGCGGAAGCAAAGACCTGGAAGAACGCTTCATCGGCAACGCCAACATCTTCTCCCTAGAAGAACGCCGCGCCCTGCTCCTTAAAAATACCGGAGCCCGAAGCCCCCAGAGCTTCCTGGAGGAAGACTACGAGAGAACCCTCGGCCTTCGGGACGCCGACCGCATGCAGGAAATCGATCTGCGCCACTGGCTCCCGGGAGACATCCTCCAAAAGGCCGACCGCATGAGCATGGCCCACTCCCTGGAGGTAAGAGTCCCCTTTCTGGACAAGGAAGTCTTCGCCCTTTCCCGCCGCCTCCCCGCCCACCTAAAGCAAAGAGGCCGCACAACCAAATACATCCTCCGCAAAGCCGCCGCCTTCAAGCTAGACGCCGACACCAGCGAACGCCCCAAACTCGGCTTCCCCGTCCCCATCCGCCACTGGATCTGCGAAGAGGAAGGCCAGACCCGCCTCCGCAAAGCCTTCACCGGCCCCGCCGCCAAACGCTACTTCCACCAGGAAAAACTCCTGGACCTATTAGAAGAACACATAAAGAAGCATAAAGACAACAGCAGAAAGCTCTGGACCATCTACACCTTCTGCATCTGGTACGAGATCTACTTCAGCGTGCAATAAAAAACCAGGGAGCGCCGAAAAAGAGGGCCCAGACATTTCCGATATCCAGTGTCCGCCTGTTCTCGAACGCCCTGTCTGAGCTGGGCGAACATTGCTAAATAAGGAAGAAGTCCGAAAGAACTCTTCAAGGCAATGTACGCCCAGAACAGACAGGGCGTTCGAGAACCGTGCGAACACGGATATGGAAAAGTCTGGGGCCCTCTTTTTCGGCGCTCCCGTCCGTCCGCTCCCTACCCTTCCTGATTCATCTGATCCAAAAGCCCCGCCTTAATCCGAAACAGCTTATCCGAAAGATCCACATAAACCTCATGCGGATTCGTAAGCCTGCGGGTCTCATCCCAGAGGGTCTCCTGCTCTTTGCTGCAATACTCCCGAATCTCCATCACACTGGGCGAGGTATAAACACACTCCCCATTCCGGAACACCGGCACCAAAAGCTCCCGCATATGATAAGTCCCGCCCTTAAGCTTCGTCTTCTTCCAGGTCTCAATGGAATCAAAGATCAAAAGATCCTGAGAAACATCAAAGCTCTCATCCGCCAAAGAGATCAAATCCGCCCGAATCTTCCCTGTCTCATTGTCATAAATCCGAAAGACCGTCTTATTCCCCGGATTCGTAATCTTTTCCGAATTCTCCGAAAGCTTAATCTTGGGAATAAACTCCCCTTCCTCATCCATCACCGCCGCCAGCTTATACACGCCTCCAAAAGCCGGACAATCCGCCGAGGTAATCATATTCGTCCCCACACCCCAGGAGGTAATAGCCGCATTCTGCCCCTTTAAGCTGGTGATAAGATACTCATCCAAATCACTGGAAGCCGAAATCACCGCATCCGAAAAGCCCGCCTCATCCAGCATCTTCCGTGCCTTTTTGGACATATAAGCCAGATCCCCGCTGTCCAGCCGAATTCCATAAAACGTAAGAGGAATCCCCGCCTCCCGCATCTCCGTAAACACCCGGATAGCATTGGGAACTCCGGACTTCAAGGTATCATACGTATCCGCCAGCAAAATACAGGCATCCGGATAAAGCTCCGAATATTTCTTAAAGGCCGTATACTCATCCGGAAAGCTCATAATCCAGCTATGGGCATGGGTCCCCTTCACCGGAACATCAAACAGCTGCCCTGCCAGAACATTGGAGGTCCCGATACATCCCCCAATCATAGCTGCCCTGGCACCATAAATCCCCGCATCCGGCCCTTGGGCACGGCGAAGGCCAAACTCCATAATCCCGTCCCCCTTAGCGGCATGAACCACCCGGGCCGTCTTCGTAGCAATCAGGCTCTGATGATTGATAATCGTCAAAATCGCCGTCTCCACCAGTTGAGCCTCCATAATGGGCGCAACCACCTTTACAAGGGGCTCCCTGGGAAACACCACCGTCCCCTCCGGAATTCCATAAATATCCCCGGAAAACCGGAATTTACTCAAATAATCCAGAAAATCTTCATCAAAAAGCTTAAGGCTCCGCAGATACTCAATATCATTTTTGTCAAAGGTGAGGTTCTTAATATAATCGATCACCTGATCCAAACCGGCGGCAATAGCAAAGCCGTTTCCGGAAGGATTCTTCCGATAAAAGGCGTCGAAAACAACCGTTTCATTGGAATGATTTTTAAAATAGCCCTGCATCATGGTAAGCTCATAAAGATCGGTGAGCAGAGTCAGCTTCATTGTACTCATAGTATTTTTCACTCCTTATCCAGACAACTGTCTTGTCACATGTTATACAACGACTGTGAATAGTTTAACAATAGCATATTCAATGGAAAATGACAAGACACTCTTCCCTTTTTCGAAAAAATATATTACAATAGGGAGAATGTGAAAAGGGGAGAAAGAAATGGTTGATTTTCTGGTGCACAAATTTGTAAAGGATTACGAGAATACGGAAAATACGGCAGTGCGCACCAGCTACGGTGTGATGACCAGCATGGTGGGAATTTTCTGCAATGTGCTTCTGTTTGCGGGGAAATTTATTGTGGGGCTGTTCCTTAACAGCGTCTCCGTCCTGGCCGATGCCTTTAACAACCTTTCGGACGCCGCCTCCTCTGTGATCGGCTTTGTAGGCGTTAAGATGGCCAGCAAGCCTGCGGATCAGGATCATCCCTTTGGCCACGGGCGGATCGAATACATTGCGGCGCTGATCGTATCCTTTCTGGTGATTGAGGTGGGCTTAAGCTTCCTGAAAACCGCCATAGGAAAAATACGTGAGCCGGAGGATCTGGCCTTCAGCGCCATATCTATGGTGGTTCTGCTGGCCTCCATCGGAGTAAAGCTCTGGATGGCATATTTTAACCGAAAGCTTGGAAAGCGGATTCATTCCAGCGTGATGATGGCTACGGCCACAGATGCCATGGGAGATGTGGTCACCACCTCCGCAACCGTGCTTTCGCTTTTGTTCTGCCGTTTTACGGGAATCAATATTGACGGCATTGTGGGCGCTCTGGTGGCTCTGGTGGTCATGTGGGCCGGCGTGGGGATTGCCAAGGACACCCTGGAGCCTCTGATTGGAGAGGCGGTGGATCCGGAGCTATACCGGCAGATTACGGAGTTTGTGGAGGGCTATGAGGGGATCCTGGGAAGCCATGACCTGATTGTACACAATTATGGTCCCACCAGGAGCTTGGCTTCCATTCACGCAGAAGTCCCGAGTGATGTGAGCATTGAGATTTCCCATGAAATTATTGATCGGATTGAGCGGGAGGCCGCGAAAAAGCTTGGCATCTTTCTGGTGATTCATATGGATCCCGTGGAGGTGAGAAATGACAGAGTTACGGCAATCCGGACAGAGGTGACGGCTACCCTTAAGGAGCTTGACAAACAGCTGTCCATTCACGATTTCCGCATGGTGGACGGAGAGCAGCAGATCAACCTGATTTTCGATGTGGTGGTGCCCTTCTCCTATCAGGGAGAAAAGCTTCGTCAGCTTCAGCAGGATATTATGGAACGGGTAAGAGAGCTGAATTCTCGCTACCAGTGCGTGATGACCATGGAAAAAGGGTATGTGGCTGAAAAATAGATAAAAATAAAAATTGAAAAAAGTACTTGCTTTTTGGAAAAAGGTATGTTATAGTAATATTCGCTGAAAACAAAGGGCTATAGCCAAACGGTAAGGCAGCGGACTCTGACTCCGTCATTTCAAGGTTCGAATCCTTGTAGCCCTGCTTAAGCAACCCCGGTAGAGAAATCTGCCGGGGTTTTTGCGGTTTGAAGATATTTAGAATCCTGATGGAGAAAATCCATTGGGATTTTTTTATGCGTAAAACGATGATTGTTCTATTGGAAAAATATAATTGTAGGACAATATAATAGAAAATAATGCAATATACACAAAAACAGAACTAAAAATATGTGAAATAAGCATATTTACAACGAACAATCTTACATATATAATAAAAATTGTCCTACAAAAATGAAAAAGAAAAGAATGTTAATGCCAAAGGGCATTGATATAAAAAATGCACATACTATCTACACAAGCAAAGGAGGAAGAACATGAAAAAGAAACTTTTCACAACATTACTTTCTGCGGCTCTGACGGCAGTCCTTTTGACGGGATGCGGCTCCAAACAAGAGGATACGCCAAAGATCGATGACCAGAAAGCAGAAGAGCAGCCTTCCGAAAACACAGAGCAGAAGGAAGCCCCTGCAAAAGAGGGAGAAACTTACGTAATTAAGCTTGGTATGACCCAGGGGGATGTACCAAGAGAGGAAAGCGCAGAGGTAACCTGGACAGAACGATTCAAGGAGGAGGTAGAAGCCAACAGTAACGGACGCATCACCGTAGAAATCTATCCTTCCGGGCAGCTTGGAAGCGTGGAAGAAAACCTTTCCGGTCTCTTAAACGGCTCCCTGGAGATGACCGTAGCAAATATCAATTCTCTAAATAATATCTATGGGGATACCATGGTATTCAGCTGCCCGGCTTTGTTCCGGAACGAAGCCCAGTGCGATGCGGTTCTGGCAGGAGAATGGGGACAGAGCTTCTTCACATCGGTGGGAGAGAAATCCGGCATCCATGTACTGGCTGCATTCTGCAACGGGATGCGCTGCTTCACCAGCACCAATAAGGAACTGACCACCGTAGATACGGCGAAAGGCGTTACGTTCCGGGTTATGCAGAGCGAGGTCTGTGAAAAGATGGTGGAAGCGATCGGAGCCAATCCGGTTCCTATGGCAGGAAGCGAGATGTATACGGCCCTTCAGAACGGCACCGTAGACGGACAGGAGAACCCTCCTGTAAACATCTTGAACGATAAAACCTACGAGGTACAGAAATACATGGTCATGGACAAGCACATTGCCTCCATTGTAACCTTTGCCGTCAGCGAAAGCTTCTTAAACGGACTGCCGGAAGATCTGAAACAGGTAGTCATCGATGCGGCAAATAAGGTAACTCCGGAAGCGTCCGCAGTTTGCGCCAGACTGAATGAGGAGGGCGTTGCCAAGCTGGAGGAATACGGAATGACCGTCTATACTCCGACCGATGAGGAGCTGGAGGACTGGCATGAGGCCATGAGACAGCCCTGCATTGATTTTGTAACAGAGCAGGTAGGCAGTGAGCTGGTAGAGGAGCTGCTTGCAGCCATTGAGGGCGCTTAAGCAGGTAAGGAAAAGAGAGGTGTTGAAAATATTGATGAAGGCAGTGAGCGGAATATACAGCGTACTGAATAAAATATCCAATCAGCTTCAAAGGGTATTGGAATTTCTCATCGTCCTGTTGGTACTAAGCTGTGCCGGAGATCTGGTGCTGCAGGTAGTTTACCGGTTTGTACTGGTCCATATCACAAGCTGGAGCTGCACCTGGACCACGGAATATGCCCAGGATGCGCTCATCTGGATCACCTATTTTATGGTAGGAATCTGTTTGAAAGAGGGAAGCATGGCCTCGGTCAATGTGATTTATGACCGCCTGTCCGGCAAAGGAAGGCTGGCCCTTTACCTTCTGACCCGGCTGATTATTGTGATCTTTCTGACAGTCGGCCTGAAATACGGCTGGGATACGATTGTATCCATGTCAAGCTGGAGATCCACCAATCTGCACCTGCCGGGATGGTCCCTCTACGGAGCGCCCTTCCTGGGCTGCATTCTGATGGGGTATGAGGTGATTGTGGAGCTCTTCGGCGTACTTTGCGGCCAGATTGAGCCCTTTGTGGGAAGGCCTCCCAGGGAAGAGGAACTGGAGCTCACAGAGGAAGAAAAGAGAGAGCTTAGTTCCATAGAGGGCGAATAGGAGGTGGGAGAATGTTAGCGGCGATTTTACTGGTTATTTTTCTGCTGGTGGTTGTTCTTGGAGTTCCCATTGGCTTTGCTATGGGGTTTATGACAATCTCAGCCTTTACCCTGGGGGATGGAGCCATGGTCATCATACCTCAGAAGATGTTTTCCGGCGTGTACAATTTTACCTATATGTGCATTCCGCTCTTTATTCTGGCCAGCGAGATTATGAGCCGGTGCGGTCTGACCATGAGCATTGTAAAATTCTGTGATACCCTGGTGGGACATATCCGGGGCGGACTTGCTCATGTAAACGTTCTGGCCAGCATGATGTTTGCGGGAATATCCGGATCGGCCACGGCAGATGCCACGGGACTTGGGCGGATTGAAATGGAAATGATGACAAAAGCCGGCTATGAGGCCAGATATTCTGCCTCCGTAACGGCGGCCAGCGCCATTATCGGTCCCATTGTCCCGCCCAGCAATATCATGATTATCTATGCGGTCTGTGCTTCCAATGTTTCCGTGTCGGCCATGTTCCTGGGAGGCGTGGGTCCCGGAATCCTGCTGGGACTTTCGGAGATGCTTTTGTGCTACTATTTTGCGCGAAAATACAATCACCCCTGCAGAAGCCGCCGCGCTGGCCTACAGGAGATTCTACACTCTCTGAAGCGTTCCCTGCCGGCCTTGGGCCTGCCGGTCATTATTCTGGGAGGAATTGTAAGCGGTGTGTTTACGGCTACGGAGTCCAGTGCGGTGGCAGTCTTTTATGCCCTGGTGATCGCCGTATGCAAGAGACAGATTACCTGGCACAGCCTTTTTGAATGCTGTAAAAATACGGCCAAAACTACGGCGAACGTCATGCTGATTATTTCCATTGCATCTGCCATGAGCTATGCCATTACGGTTCTTCGGATTCCCCAGGCCATGATTGCCCTCTGCATGGAGTACGTACACAGCCCGGCTATGTTCTTGCTGCTGGTGAATATCATTTTACTGATTCTGGGCTGCGTGCTGGATCAGAGCCCGGCTCTTTTGATGATGACTCCCATTCTTCTGCCGATTGCCATGAAATACGGGATTGATCCGGTTCACTTTGGGGTGCTTTGCTGCTTTAATCTCACCATCGGACTGATTACGCCGCCCATTGGCATGACACTGTTTGTAACGGCAAATGTGGCAAAGGTGAAGCTGACAGATATCTTCCGGGGAATTATTCCCTTTGTATTTGTGGGACTGGCCGTGCTATGCCTGATTACCTGGTTCCCGGCTCTGACCACCTTTATTCCGGGACTGTTTTCTTAAGAAGACAGGAAGGGATCGGAGGAATAAAAAAGAAAGCAAGGAGAATTGTGATGAAGGATTTAAAGATTACAGGAATTGATGTGACCCTGTGCGAGACCAGGGTAAAGGGTAATTTTGCAGACTCTACCCGCAATGTGGAAACCATTGGGTTCGTGGTGGTAGACGTAAGCACGGATCAGGGTCTTCACGGAATCGGAGTTACCTACCATGAGGTGGGAGGCGAGGCCATCCGGGATTTTATCCGCTATGCCATAGAACCCAGACTCATTGGACGCAGCCCCTTTGAAACGGAGGTCCTGTATGAGGAAAATTTCCACTATATGCGGGGAGTGGGCCGCAAGGGACTGGCATTCTGCGCCTACAGTGCGGTAGATATTGCCCTTTGGGATATTAAAGGAAAGGCTCTTGACATGCCTCTGTTCCGCCTTTTGGGGGGAAGTAATCCAAAAGTGCCTACTTATGCCTCCGGCGGGTGGACCAGTTATTCTACGGAAGAGCTGGTGGAGGAGGCCAGGAGAATGATGGCAAAGGGCTACCGCAAGATTAAGCTGAAGGTAGGCGTGGACGGAGGACGAAATCCCGGGGAGGATGTACGGCGTGTAGCCGCCGTCCGGGAGGCCATCGGTCCGGATATCGGCTTTATGCTGGACGCCAACAATGTGTGGCGCTCCGCTGCAGCCGTTCAGTTTGCAAACCGCATTCGGGAATATGATATTGAGTTTTTTGAGGAGCCGGTATTTGCCGATGACATTCCGGGTCTGAAGGCATTTAAGCAGGGCACGGATATTCCTCTGGCAACAGGAGAGCACGAGTATACCCGGTTCGGTGTGCGGGATCTGTTGATACATAATGCGGTGGATGTGGTTCAGTGTGATGTAACCAGGGTGGGCGGCTATACGGAGATGCTGCGTGTCCTTGCCATGAGTCAGGCCTTCAACAAGGCTTTTGCGCCTCATGGGATGGAGCATATGCATATGCATCTCGTTGCCGCCGCACCCAACGGCCTCTATCTGGAAAAGCTTTTTATGTTTGAAGAGGTGGTAGAGAATGTATTTTTGGATGCTCCGGAACCGTCGGAGGGGATCTTAACCATTCCCGAGAAGCCAGGTCTTGGCATGGAGCTCAATATGGATTATATCAGGGAATGTAAGGACAGGTGAGAAGATATGGAAAAGACAATCGAGGGAATTATCGTACCCATTCTGACGCCCATTACAGAAGAGGAAACGCCTTGCCTCCTGCAGCTTAAAGAGCTTACAAACTATGTGATAGCAGGCGGCGTAAACGCTATCTTCGCAAATGGCACTACAGGGGAATTTGCCCGGTTTTCTAAGGAGGAACGGGGGGAGATTCTTTGCAGTATCGTGGAGGCTGCCCGGGGAAGGGTCCCGGTTCTGGCAGGCGTCAGCGATTGCGGAACGAAAAAAGTGCTTGCCAATATCCGCAGAGCGGAGGAAGCCGGGGCGGATGCCGTAGCCACCACCCTGCCCTATTATTTCCCCACAACAAGCGTAAAGGAGCAGATAGATTTTATCCGGGAGGTGACGCTGTCTACAGAGCTTCCGGTCATTCTCTACCATATACCGGCCACTGTGGGGAGCCATCTTTCGGAGCGGGCCCTGGATGAGGTATGGGAATTGCCGAACCTTTACGGAATCAAGGACAGCAGCGGTGACAAGGACTGCTTGGATCGGCTTCTTGAGAGGTATGGAGAGAGATTAAGGATTTTTGTAGGAGACGAGAAGCTGAGTTATTACGGACTGCGCCATGGGGTGAAGGGCTTAGTTCCCTCCCTGGCAAACCCGTTTCCCAAAGTGCTGGCGGCGGCCTGGAAGGCGGCCGGGAAGAAAGACTGGGAAGAATGCAAAGCGCACTGTGAGCTTGTGAATACCATGAACGAGCTGAACAGTTTCAGCGACAGCTGGATGAGCCCGAATATCTGGCGAAAGGAAGCCTTAAAGCAGATGGGGATAATGGAAGCTGCCTTTACACGGCCTTATACGCCGCTGTCAGAGGAGGATAAGAGGAAGGTGTCTGGGTGGATTTCTTACTATAAAGAGTACTATGCTTAAGAGAAAGGAGCGGTTTGACTTGGAGGATCCGTTATTTTCCGTAAAGGATAAAATCTGTGTCATTACAGGAGGTATGGGACAGCTTGGAGCCCAGTATGTAAAAGCATTTTTGCACAGGGGAGCCCGGGTAGCAGTATTTGGACGGCATGTAGAACCGGAGAGAATAAAAAAAGTATACACAGAGGAAGAGCTTGGGAATCCGGGACTTCGATTTTTTCGGGTTGATATTACAAGAAAGGAGGAGCTGAATCAGGCGTTGGATGAGATCCAAGAGCTGTGGGGAGATGCCCCGGATGTTCTGGTGAACAATGCGGGAATCGATACCCAGCCAAGCGCTCCGCCTGAGGTTTCAGGTCCTTTTGAAAATTTTCCGGAGGAGGTGTTCCGCCAGGTAGTAGATGTGAATCTTGTGGGAACCTTTCTGGCCTGCCAGGCCGTAGGAGCGCGAATGGTAAAGGCCGGGAAGCCTGGTTCCATCATCAATGTGGGCTCCATCTATGGCATGGTGTCTCCCATTCAGGATATTTATGCTTACAAGGAAGAGCTCACAGGCATTCCTTTTATTAAGCCGGTGGCTTATTCCGCGGCAAAGTCGGGAATCTATAATCTGACCCGTTATCTGGCAACCTATTGGGGAAGAAAAGAGATTCGTGTAAATACCTTTACACCTTCCGGCGTGTGGAGGGAGACGCAGGATGAGCATTTTCAGGCAAACTATTGCAGCAGGATCCCCATTGGCCGCATGGCCATGGAGGATGAATACAACGGAGCCCTTCTCTTTCTGGCTTCCGACGCTTCCCGCTATATGACGGGGGCAAATCTCATCATGGACGGCGGGTGGACTGCCTGGTAATTCTGTATGTAGGGGCTGCGGAAAAATAGGACAGCAGCCCCGGGAACTTTTCGTTATGTGGAGGGCGTACCTCCCTCAAGCTCCGCGTCAATCATGGCAATCCGGTAATTGTAAATCCCCAGCTTGATATGCTCCCGCATGGCGGACTCTCCCAGATCTCCGTCGTGAAGATCAAAGGCCCGCATAATACGGGAATGGGGGAGAATGGCATCCTGCGGAGCATTGGGCAGACGGAGGCTTTGATAGCGGAAATCAATGGTTCTGCTGCGCATAATCTTAAAGAGGCTGATTAACAGCTTGTTTTGGGAGAGCTCAATGATCGTGTCATGGAACTTCCCTTCCTGTATCACAATCTCCTGCTTATCCCCGGACTCCACGGCCTTTAAAAAGGCGGCATGGATGGCGTGAAGCCGTTCCAAATCCTTTGAAGAGCAACGCTCAATCGCAAGCTTTGCAGCCAGCGGTTCGCAGGCAGAGCGGATTTCCAGATAATCCTGAACCTCTACCTCATTCTGTGCAAACCAGGTGATTACATCCTCATCCTCGTCAAATTCTTTTGTTCGCAGGGCGAAGGCGCCCCTTCCCGGTTCAAGAGTAATGTAGCCGGTGGCAGCCAGAATGCGCAGGGCCTCCCGGAGGCTGTTTCTGCTGACTCCGATACTCTCACACAGTTCCTTTTCCGAGGGCAGATGCTGCCCCTTTTCCAGACCGGAGGTAAAAAGGATTTTCTTTATTTGCTCTACTGTTTGCTGTACAATCGAAATCTGCTTTCGTGATCCCATGATTTTCCCACGTTTCTATCTAAAATTCTTTTTTATGCTTTGCCATATAAAAAGTTTATTCCAAGAAAACACGGTTGTCAACTTACATTGACTATAACAGGTGGTCAAGTCCGGAAAATTATGCTACAATACCTCTCAGAGGTGAAAAACATGTATTCATTTAACAGTAAAGTCCGCTACAGCGAAGTGGGCGAGGATAAAAAGCTTTCCTTAAACGGAATTATCAATTACTTTCAGGACTGCAGTACCTTTCAGTCGGAGGAACTTTCCGTAGGCGTGGGCATGCTGGAGAAGCTGCACCGGGTCTGGGTGCTTTCCTCCTGGCAGATTGTAGTGGAGCGCTATCCGGATTTGTGCGAGGAGATCACAATCGCAACCTGGCCCTACTATTTTCAGGGCTTTTGCGGCTACCGTAATTTTGTCATGAAGGATCAAAGGGGGCAGATGCTGGCCTATGCCAACACCCTCTGGAGCTTTCTGGATACGGACACAGGCCGTCCGGTGCGGGTGCCGGAAAACATCGAACGCGTTTATGTGCTGGAAGAAAAGCTTAATATGAACTATGCTTCCAGAAAGGTGCCTATGCCCAAAAACGGTGAGCAAAAGGAGCCCTTTGCCGTGCAGAAGCATCATCTGGATACCAATCATCATGTAAACAACGGACAGTATATCCAGATGGCCCGGGAATATATGCCGGAGGACTTCCTCATTCGGCAAATGCGTGCGGAATACAAGAAGTCGGCGCTTCTGGGGGATACGATCTATCCGGTAGTGCAGGAAGAGGACGGAAGATATATGGTAGCGCTCTGCGATGAACTGGGACGCCCCTATGCGGTCGTAGAGCTCTCGTAAAAGCCCCAGTTAAGCCTGCAAGGACTACCGGCGCAGGGGAGGAGGGCCGCCCCGAACAGGGGTGGCGGTTCTTGCCCGGAGCCTTTGTAAGCCTTTGAAGGCTTAACTCAATAACAATGGGCACTGTGATAAATGATGCTTATGACAGAAAACGGAGGACAAGAAACGTATGTTATTATTAGGCAGAAAACAAAGCCTTAAGGTCATAAAGAGGGTAGACTTTGGCGTGTATCTGGCAGAAAAGGAAGGGGCCGAAGAGCGGGTGCTGCTCCCGGGAAAGCAGGTGCCGGAGGGAACAAAGCCAGGGGACTGTCTTGAGGTATTTCTCTATAAGGATTCCAGCGATCGGATGATCGCCACCACCCACACGCCAAAGCTTGAGCTTGGAGAAATTGCAGTTTTAAAGGTGTCCGATGTGACCAAAATCGGAGCCTTTCTGGACTGGGGCCTTGAAAAGGATCTGCTTTTGCCCTTTCGAGAGCAGACCAGGCGGGTTCGTTCGGGAGAAGAGGTTCTGGTTGCCCTGTACGAGGACAAGAGCAGCCGGCTCTGCGCTACCATGAATGTGTATGAGTATCTTGATACGGCCTCGCCCTATCAGAAGGAGGATATGGTGACAGGCACCATTTACGAGACCAGCCGGGAGTTCGGAGCCTTTGTGGCCGTGGATAACCGATACTCCGGCCTCATCCCCAGGAGAGAATTCTTCGGAAATGCACAGATAGGAGACAGAATCGAGGCCCGGGTTACCTCAGTGAAGGAGGACGGAAGGCTGAATCTCAGCATTCGAAAAAAGGCCTATCTCCAGATGGATCAGGATGCGGCCTACGTGCTTCAGGTGCTGGACGAGTATGACGGAGTCCTTCCCTTCAACGACAAGGTATCGCCGGAAATCATTGAACGGGAGCTGCACCTTAGTAAAAATGCATTTAAGAGGGCGGTAGGGCGCCTGCTAAAGGAAGGCAAAATAGAGATAACCGAGAAACGCATTCTCCGAAAATGATGAAAATTTAACAAATTTCGAAAAAATGGAAAAAAGTGCTTTCCAAAGTGTTTGTAAGCAGTTATAATGAGGGAGAAGAAAGGAGTGAAAAAAAGATGAAAGTTCAAAACATTTCAAACATCGATAAGTTCTTTGAGGTAGTAGACAGCTGCCAGGGTAAGGTAGAACTGGTAACAGGTGAAGGCGACAGACTGAATCTGAAGTCCAAACTTTCTCAGTATGTGTCTATGGCGAACATCTTTTCCAACGGTGAGATTCCGGAGCTTGAGATTATCGCATACGAGAAGGAAGACATCGACAAATTAGTTTCATTCATGATCAATGGTTAGATAAAACGCGGGAATGGTTCCGAAATGGAACGATTGCCGCGTTTTTAAATTTCCAATGCACAGTTGTCTTTGCATTGCCTGATTTTCTAAAGATTCTTTTTCTTATACACAAAGTATAGCCCGATCCCCGTCAGAACAACGAGATAAACAAGAAGGATTAAAATGCCCCACAGGTTTACGGGCTCCTTTGTTGCAATGCCCCGAACCATCCGGCTGGTCTGGGAAAGAGGCAGAGCTGCGATAAATTCCCGAGGACCGTGAGGAACCCGATCCGTGGAAAAGAAGGTATTGCAAAGATAAGCCATAGGCATAATAAAATAGTTGGAAAACCGGGGCACATCCGCATGGTTTCGGGCCAGAAACGAGACCACAATGCCAAGAGCGGAAAAAACCGCACCGTTCAAAAAAAGAATGAAAATGGAGATGCCGTTAAAAATAAGCCCCGTCTCAATGGGCCACACCAGAAGCAAAATGATAGCGCCTGCATAGAGGCCCCGAAGAGCGCCTGCCAGAATCTGACCGGCGATAAACTGCCAGAGAGGCGTGGGCGAGATAATAACCTGATCAAAGGCCTTCTCGTAGAGACGCTGGACATTCAGATTTTGGGCAATGGCATTGAAGCTGCCGTTCATGGTGGTAAGAGCCACCACTCCCGGAATCAGAAAGTTCAGATAGGGCATGCCGTTCATGGTGGTTCGAATCCCCCAGCCGAATACAATCAGATACATCAGCGGCGCAATCAGAGCCGCCATTGTGATCCGCGAGAAATCCCGTATAAATTCTCTCCATTTTTCCCATAAAATTGTGATAATTCCCATAAAATACTCCGTTTTTTTAAGATAACCGCTTTCCGACCTGCTCCACAAAGACATCCTCCAGGGTGGTATCCCGCAGAGTGCACTGACCGGTGAGACTGCTTAAGCAGGCAATAGCCTCGGAGCGCTGGTGAAAATAACGGCTGTGCATGCCGTCCTCCAAAAGCTCATCCACCGCGTAGGCTCCGAGATTTTCGATAAGCTGTGCGGGGGTGTTGATCTCTCTTATCCTTCCGCCGTTCATGAGAGCCACCCGATTGCAGAGAGATTGGGCCTCCTCAATATAGTGCGTGGTCAAAAGGATGGTCAGCCCCTTCTCGTTTAATTGCCGCAGCAGGCTCCACATCTGCCGCCGGGAAATGGCGTCCATGCCAGCGGTCGGTTCGTCCAGCAGCAGGATCTCCGGCTCTGTGAGAAGAGCCCGGCAGACCATGAGCTTGCGCTTCATGCCGCCGGAGAGCTTGCGGATAGTTTTTCTTCGGTGCTCCGTAAGCCCCGCAAAGGCAAAGAGCGCCTCCGTCCGCGCCCGTATCTGCTTTACCGGCATAAAATACAGCCGTCCCTGGTACTCCATGATCTCATCCATATCCATGTCCTGACGCATGGAATACTCCTGGGTGATGACGCTGACCTTCCGCTTCAGATCCTGGCGTTTCCGGGTCAAAAGCTCGCCGTCAATGCGGATCTCCCCCAAGGTGGGAAGAAGCAGGGTAGAGAGCATACCGATGGTAGTGGTCTTGCCGGCGCCGTTTGGCCCCAGAAGGCCGAAAAATTCACCTGTTTCAATCCGCAGGTCAATGGAATCAACCGCAGTAAAGCGCTCAAATTGCTTTGTCAAATGCTGAAGCTCAATCATGCTGCTCCTTCGGCTCCTTTGCGATAATCAAAGAATAATATCCTGCGTCATCGGGAATTTCCTCTGCACTTCGATAGACATGCTCGTTTTCCATACCGCAGTTTTCCACCATCACCACATCCCGGCCGCTGGATTTTAAGATTTCCTTTACCTGATGCATTTTTCGCCCGGATTTCATAAGCACATAGGTGCCGGGCAGGGAAAGATCGCTGTTCAGCCTGTGAACGGCGGGCAGGATATGGAGCTGCTCGTCCCATTCTGCTAAAGAGGTGCCGGTCCGCGCAGCCGCCGCGCAGAAGGAGGTGATACCGCTTATAAGCTCAGCCTCATAACCCCTGGCAAGGATGCGCTTCTGCACATAGAGATAGGTGGAATAGATGGTGGGGTCTCCCAGGGTGAGGAAGATCACATTCTGTCCCTGCTTGAGATATGTCTCAAGCATGTCCGCTGCCTGCTCATGATTGCGGTTCATTTTCTCCTTGTCGTGAGTCATGGGCATGTCCACGGAAAGCAGGGTTTTCTCTGCCAGCTCCGGCACAGCCTTTTCCGCTATCTGATAGGCTACCGTTTCCCTGGCTACAGGTCCCGGCAAAGCGATGATTTCATTTTCTTTTATCAGGCGCACGGCCTTCAAGGTCATAAGCTCCGGCTCTCCGGGGCCTACGCCTACTCCATATAAGATTCCGTTCATCATAAGTCTCCTATTCCAGTTCCGCAGTATCTCTCTCAGCACATCTTTTTTAAGAACAATTTCCGATCGAGAAAAGATTCGTTCGTAAATTGTTCTATGCGCTTCGGAGATACTGCTGATTTCAGTTCCGTAGCATCTCGCCTCCGAACAAGGGACGAAGCTCCTGCCAAGGGAGCTGTAAGGGGGACAAGGGCTGCTGATTTCTTGCACGTGCTTTATTATAAGGGCCTTAAAAATATTTTTCAACTGCATTTCCCATAATATTGCATTTTTATATGAGATATGCTATATTACTTTCGTAGCTTCGCAGGAAGCGGGCTGCAGGTGTCGCACTGCAAGGGGCAGTGCGGTGAAAAGGGAAACAGGTGAAAGACCTGTGCGAACTCGTCACTGTAAATAGGGAGCGGAATGCCATATATGCCACTGAGCGATCGGGAAGGCGGCATTCCTGTGAGGATCTATGAGCCAGGAGACCTGCCTGCAGGAAGTTTCGGAAGGATTCCACTTCCGAGGCCACGAGTAACTGGTCGCAGATGAAGGAAAAATATAACATCATTGCGTCCTCTTACCGATGCCTCTCCCCATGCGGAAGGCATTTTTTGTTGCACCATTACACGAAATGAGAACGGCCTGTGACGTTCAAAGGAAAAGGAGGAACAACATGAAAAGAAAAGCGTCAACCCTGCTGGCAGCTTTGCTGGCAGCGGTCCTTGTTTTTGGCGGATGCACAAGCAAGGAAACAGCGCCGGCTGCGGAGCCGGCACCGGCAGAAACGGAAGCAGAGCCTGAGGAGGCGAAAGAGCCCGAAGAAGCGGAACAGCCGGAAGAGAGCGCGCCGGAGACGGCGGCAGATGCCGCAATTCTGGTGGTGAGCTTTGGAACTAGCTATAACGACAGCCGGGATATCACCATCGGCGCGGTGGAGGAGGCCATTGCCAAGGCATTTCCGGAATATGAGGTGCGCCGGGCGTTTACGGCGCAGATCATCATTGACAAGCTGGCGGATCGGGACAGCCTGGAGATTGACAATGTGACTCAGGCTCTTGACCGGGCGGTAGCAGACGGTATCAAGACCCTGATCGTGCAGCCTACTCATCTGATGAACGGCTTAGAGTATGCAGATCTGGTAAACGAGCTGGAGGAGTACAAGAGTGACTTTGACAAGGTCGTGCTTGGAGAGCCGCTTCTGACCAGCGACGAGGACTTTGAAACAGTGATGAATGCCATTACAAGTGCCACAAAGGAGTATGACCAGGGCGATGAGACGGCCATTGTGTTTATGGGCCATGGAACGGAGGCCGAATCCAACCAGGTTTACAGTGCCATGCAGGAGAAGCTTGCGGGAGCCGGATTTGAGAACTATTACATCGGAACCGTGGAGGCTGCCCCCACGCTGGAGGATGTGATGGTGCTTCTGAAGGAAAAGGGAACCTATAAAAAGGTAGTTCTGGAGCCTTTAATGGTGGTGTGCGGCGATCACGCTAACAATGATATGGCAGGAGACGAGGAGGATTCCTGGAAAACCCTTTTCACCCAGGAGGGCTACGAGGTGGAGTGCGTGCTCAAGGGTCTGGGAGAGCTTCCGGAGATTCAGCAGTTGTACGTGGAGCACACCCAGGCTGCCATTGACAGCTTAAATTAAAACAGGAAAAGATGGGAACAGTGAAATGAAGCGGATTTTGTATGGACTGGCAGGTATCATAGGAGCAGGCGTTTTCTGGATATCCGGAATCACCGGCCTGGCCAGCGAAGAGGGTGAGCATGAGATTTCTTACGATCAGGTAGCCTCGGAAAGCGAACGAGCCGGCTCCTCGGAGGTGGGTGTTGAGGGGATGACGCCTATTTACGGGACGGATATTGTGGACGGTGTCTATGAAGTAACAGTGGAGTCCAGCTCGTCTATGTTTCCCATCGAAAAGGCTGAGCTTACGGTGGAGAACGGCAGTATGACTGCCGTTCTCACCATGGGCGGACAGGGATATTTAAAGGTATTTCCGGGCACCGGTGTGGAGGCTGCGGCCAGTGAGCTTTCGGAGTATATTGACTTTCAGGTGAATGAGGAAGGAAAGCATACCTTTACCATTCCGGTGGAGGCCTTGGATCAGCCCATTGCCTGCGCGGCATTCAGCAAAAACAGGGAAAAGTGGTATGACCGTTATCTGCTGTTTGAAGCGGAAAGCCTGCCGGAAGACGCCGTTCTGGTGGAGCTGCCTGACTATGAAGCTTTAAGGAAGGCGGCAAAGGAAAAGCGGATTGCAGCCCTTCGAGAAGAGGCAGAGCAGGAAGCGGCAGAGGAAGAGAAGGCCCAAGACAGTCAGGAGGATAGTTCCGTTTCGCCGGCTCTCATCGAGATGGAGGACGGGGAATACGCCATTGAGGTGGAGGTAAAGGGCGGAACAGGAAGAACCACCGTAAGCTCTCCGGCCGGACTGACCGTAAGGGACGGCTATGCCTACGCCCGGATTGAATGGAGCAGCTCCAGCTACGACTACATGCTGGTGGGAGGGAAAAAGTATCTGCCCCTCTATGAGGAGGGCTATTCCACCTTTGAGATTCCCATCACCGTATTCAATGAGCCCATGGAGGTGATCGCAGATACCACAGCAATGAGTACGCCTCATGAGATTGCCTATCAGTTGATTTTTCATGGAGAAGGCATAATGTCTAAGAATCAGACGCCCCAGGCGGCGGCCAGGCGGGTGGTCTATATGGTATTTGCCATTGTTCTTGTGTGTATTCTGGTTTCCTACTGGAATAAGAGAAGAAGAAGATAGAAACAAAAAGGGATGTGAATGCGGATGAGAAGGAAGCTTGCGGCAATAGGCCTTGCTGTTTTTCTGTTGGGCTCTCTTGTCTCCTGTGGGAAGGGACAGAAGGAGCAGGCCTTGAAAAATCAAACGGATATCAGTGAGGAGCTTACCTGGGAGAGCAGTATGGAGCTTCGCTATGCCAGTGAGTTCGGTGTGGACTATTATAAGGACGGTTACCGGCTTCTCACCATCGCCCAGGAGGACCGTTACCTGGTGGTTCCGGAGGGAAAGGAGATTCCGGGAGATTTAAGCGATGATATTATTGTGCTGAAGCAGCCGATAGAACAAATCTATCTGGTGGCATCGGCCGTGATGGATATGTTCGTGTCTCTGGATGCTCTGGACAAGATAGGCTTCTCCGGCCTGAAGGCAGATTCCTGGTATATTGACGAGGCCAGGGAGGCCATGGAGCAGGGCGAGATTCTTCACGCAGGAAATTATTCCGCTCCGGATTATGAACAGATTCTTTCTAAGGGCTGCGGCCTGGCCATAGAGAATACCATGATTTATCACACGCCGGAGGTAAAGGAGCAGCTCGAGAAGCTTGGAATTCCTGTTCTGGTGGACTATTCCAGCTATGAGAGCAATCCATTAGGAAGAACGGAGTGGGTGCGGCTGTACGGAATTCTCACAGGAAAGGAAGCGGAGGCAGAGGCAGCCTTCAAAGCAGAGGCAGAAGCCTTTGAGGCTGTGGAGCAAAAGGAGAAGACGGGAAGCGCCGTAGCCTTCTTCTATATTACGGCCAACGGAGAGGTTAATGTGCGCCGTTCCTCCGATTACCTGCCCAGGATGATTGAGATGGCCGGCGGCGCCTATGTATTTGACCATATCGGAGATGAAGAGGAGACGGCTTCCTCCAATGTGACCATGCAGATGGAAGAGTTCTATGCGGCGGCCAAGGATGCGGATTACATCATCTATAACAGCACCACCACAGAGGAATTATCCTCCATCGAGGATTTGCTTGCAAAAAGCAGCCTCCTTGCGAAGTTTCAGGCCGTGGAGGAGGGAAGGGTCTACTGTACCACCAAGAACCTGTACCAGTCCTCCATGAAGCTGGGAACGATTATTTCCGATATGCACAAAATGCTCACAGGTGAGGAAGGCATGACTTATCTGTATCAGTTGGAGTAAGGGATGAAGAACAAACGATATGCGCTTTCATTTTTCATACTGGGATGTCTGGTGCTTCTTTTTCTGGCGCTGAATCTGTGCGCGGGAAGTGTGGCGGTCCCCTTAAGGGAGGTGTTTGACATTCTCCTAGGAAGGGGGACGGACGAGGTCTTTCGGGATATTATCATGACCATACGCTTTCCCCGGGCTCTGGCAGCAGCCATCCTCGGAGGCGGCCTGGCGTTGTCCGGTTATCTGCTCCAGACCTTTTTCCATAATCCCATAGCCGGTCCCTTTACGTTGGGAATTTCCTCCGGCGCCAAGCTGGTGGTTGCTCTGGTGATGGTGTGCTCCTTGGGATGGTCCCTTCGTGTGAGCTCTCTTATGATGATAGGGGCGGCCTTTGTGGGGGCCATGATCTCCATGGGCTTTGTGCTTCTCATGTCCAGGGTCATGGACAATATGTCCATGCTGATTGTAAGCGGTGTGATGATCGGCTATATCTGTTCGGCTGTGACGGATTTTATTGTGACCTTTGCGGATGATTCCAACATTGTAAATCTGCACAACTGGTCCAAGGGAAGCTTTTCCGGAATCACCTGGGAAAATGTGGCGCTTATGGGGGTGGTTATTTTTGTAACCTCCTTTTTTGTATTTCTCCTGTCAAAGCCCATCAGCGCCTATCAGATGGGGGAGTCCTATGCCAGAAATATGGGAGTGAACATTCAGCTCTTCCGCACCCTTCTGGTGCTGCTCTCAAGCATATTGTCCGCCTGCGTGACGGCTTATGCCGGACCGGTGTCCTTTGTGGGGATTGCGGTGCCCCACCTGGTGAAGAGCCTCTTAAAGACCACCAAGCCTCTGCTTATGATTCCCGGGTGCTTTCTGGGAGGAGCCGTGTTCTGCCTGCTGTGCGACCTTTTGGCCCGGGTGCTGCTTGCGCCTACGGAGCTTAGCATCAGTACGGTGACGGCGGTGTTTGGGGCTCCCATTGTGATCCTGATCATGATCCGCAAAAGGAAGGAAAAAGCGGGGTGAGGCTATGAAGGAGTTCTATTTTTATACGGAGGCGCTGACCGTGGGCTACCACGGGGTTCCGCTGATTAAAAATATTGAGATTTGCCTGAAAAAGGGAGAGATCCTCACGCTCATCGGACCCAACGGGGCAGGAAAGACGACCATCCTCAAGAGCATAATCCGCCAGCTTGAGCCCATTGGCGGCGTGGCCCGGCTGGAGGGACAGGAGATAGGGAAGCTTTCCGGAAATGAGCTCTCCAAAAAGCTTTCCGTGGTGCTGACAGAACGGGTGCGGCCGGAGCTTATGACCTGCGAGGATGTGGTAGCTACGGGCCGCTATCCCTATACGGGGAGATTCGGACTGCTCTCCAGGGAGGACTGGAGCCTTGTGAGAGAGGCTATGGAGCTGGTCCATGTGGAGGAGCTTCGGCAGAGGGATTTCACCAAGATCAGCGATGGGCAGAAGCAGAGAGTGATGTTGGCCCGGGCCATCTGCCAGGAGCCGGATATCATTGTGCTGGACGAGCCCACCTCTTTTCTCGATATCCGATATAAGCTGGAATTTTTGTCCATTCTCCAACGGATGTCCAGAGAGAAAAATCTGTCGGTGATCATGTCCCTTCATGAGCTGGAGCTGGCCGGGCGTATTTCCCATAAGCTGCTGTGCGTGAAGGGGGATAAAGTGGACCGGTTCGGGACGCCGGAAGAAATTTTTACGCCGGGATATATTTCCGACCTTTACGGAATGACAGCCGGAAGCTATGACGAGACAACGGGAAATCTGGAGCTAGAGCCTGTAAAAAGGGCGCCCGAAGTTTTTGTAATTGCCGGAAACGGAAGCGGAACGGCGCTTTTTCGGAAGCTTCAGCGGGAAGGAACTTCCTTTGCCGCAGGAATTCTCTGGGAGAATGATCTGGACTGCCCGGCAGCCAGAGCGCTTGCCTCAGAGGTGATTCTGGAAAAGGCCTTTTGCCCGATTGGAGCGGATAAAGTGCGAAGAGCGAAGGAGCTCATAGACGGCTGTCAGCGTGTGATTTGTACCCTGGAGCTGGAAGAGGCGGGAGAATGGGCAAGAGAGCTTAAAGACCTTGCCCGGTATGCCCGGGAAAAAAGAACTCTATTTTAATTCTTTTCATAAAGAAGCAAAAGTCCCCGAAGCAGCAGATCCTCATCCAGCAAAATACGATTCCTGCAAAGGGGCGTAATCACCTTGGCGAGCCCTCCCGTGGCAATCAGCGTACAGGGCCTTCCAAGCTCCTTCTGTATCCGGTCGATCAGCCCGTCCAGAGCTCCGGCACTGCCATAGAGAATACCGCTCTTCATGGAATCCACCGTATTGCTCCCGATGAGCTTTTTCGGCGGATCCAGGGAAATCCTGGGAAGCTGGGCCGCCCGGCTGGAAAGAGCGTCCAGAGAGACCATCACGCCGGGAAGAATCATCTTTCCGATAAAAGCACTGTTTTCATCAATCACCGAAACCGTGGTGGCAGTTCCCATATCAATCAGAATCTGAGGAACCGGATAATCATGAACCGCGGCCACTGCAGCCACCACCAGATCGCTTCCCTGCTGAGCCGGATGATCCACCGCCAGCTTAAGCCCCGTCTTGATTCCGGGCCCAACCACCAGAAACCGGGCCCCGGTAAACCGCTCCGCCGCCAGCCTTACCGTGTCCGTCACCGAGGGAACCACGGAAGAAAGAATCCCCCCCTCAATCTCCGAGGCGGAGATCCCATAGAGAGCAAAGGTCTCCCGAAAAATCACCCCATACTCCAAACTGGCCGAGCGCTGATTCGTCTCAAACCGCTCGTGAAAGCATAGCCGCCTTTTGTCAAAGCAGCCAATCACAATATTCGTATTTCCAATATCTATCGTCAGAATCATCTTCCAAAAATCTCCCCCCTCTGCAGGCAGCCAACCGCCCACAGAGGGTAACAGAATCTATGAACAAATTAACGCACAGCAGCCATCTGCCTTCGGAAAAAGACCAATAGAGCCTTCCCGAGAGCCGTCACCAGAACCGCTGCCGCGATAGCCTCCGGAATGCCCGAGGCAGTCACCGTACCCATAATCAGCCCCCACACAGCATTGAGAGCCACCTCTTTGGCCGCCGCATATTGAGAGGCCAGAAGCACATAGATGCTTCCCATCACCAGAACCGTATTAGTCAGAGAGCCCACAAAACCGGTAACCGGAAGAGCAACCCAGGGCGATACATGCAGCTTCCGAAGCCCAATCCAAACCCATCCGGCCACAACGCCGATCAGAATCCGGCATCCAATGGCAATCCAGAGGGTCTTCACAATCCCGGCCAAATCCTCCGCGAGAAAAGGCGAGAAAGCGAAAGAAAGCAAAGTAGGCGCTGTCGTATTGCTGATCATAGAGCAGAGCCCAAACACACCACCCAAGATCGCTCCGGCCGAAGGTCCCAAAAGGATCGCTCCGATAATAACCGGAATATGCACAGTTGTTGCCTTGATAATCGGAAGCTGAATCATTCCAAGAGGCGTGTTCGCCAGCAGAATGACAATCGCCGCCATAAGTGCAACACTGACCATCCAACGAGTGTCTTTTCTTGATTTTTCCATATTCAATTTTCCTCCTAAATGTTATTATTCTCCTTGCGGAGATACAATACATCTACCTTTATACCACAGATCTGAAAAAAAATATACAAAAAAATATTTTTTTTATGTTATACTAAAAACAGATTACTGTTCACTCCGCAATGTCATGAAGTTAAGCCCTGAAAGGCTTATAAAGGCTCCGGGCAAGAACCGCCACCCCTGCGCCGGCAGTCTTTGCAGGCTTAACTTCGTGACATTGATTCACTCCGTGGTACAAGCAACTTAATAACAAAACACCGCCAAGCAACAGGGGATGCCGTAAAATAAGACAGAGGGCATTTCCAATATCCAGTGTCCGGCTGTTCGCGTACAAGCTGTATGATATGAGCGAACATTGCCCAGAAAAGAAAAAACATTCAAAAACATTTAAGGCAATGTCCGTTCAGAGCAGACAGCTTGTACGAGAACCGTCCGAACACGGATATGGAAAAGTCCGATGTCTTATTTTACGGCATCCCCGTCCGGTGATCAACAAAAACCCCAAAGGAGCCCCCTATGTTAAAAGGAAAAACAGTCCTCCTAGCCGTATCCGGCAGCATAGCCGCCTATAAAATCGCAAATCTGGCCCGCATGCTAAAAAAACTGGAATGCAACGTCCAAGTCCTGATGACGGCAAATGCCGCCAACTTTATCAACCCCATTACCTTCGAAAGCCTGACCGGAAATAAATGCCTCATCGACACCTTTGACCGCAACTTCCAATACAGCGTAGAACACGTAGCCCTAGCCAAGCAAGCCGACGTGGTCCTGGCAGCCCCGGCCAGCGCCAATGTCATCGGAAAGATAGCAAGCGGCATCGCAGACGATATGCTGACCACCACCATCATGGCCTGTCCCTGCAAAAAGCTCATATCCCCCGCCATGAACCACAACATGTACCACAACCCCATTGTCCAAGACAACCTGAAAAAGCTGTCTCACTTCGGCTATGAAATCATCCCTCCGGACAGAGGAATGCTCGCCAACGGCGACGAAGGCGACGGCCGGATGCCAGAAGAACAGGTGCTCCTGGAATACATTTTAAGAGAGATTGCCTTTGAAAAGGATCTGGCCGGCAAAAAAGTTCTCATCACTGCAGGAGCCACCCGGGAAGCCATTGACCCGGTCCGCTTCATCACCAACCACTCCAGCGGGAAAATGGGCTTTGCCCTGGCAAGAGCCGCCATGCTGCGAGGAGCAGAAGTGACCCTGGTAGCAGCCCACACAGAGGCCAAAGCCCCCATGTTCATGCGAATCCTTCCGGTTATTTCCGCCCAGGAGATGTTCGAGATCGTAACAAAGGAAGCCGAAACTTCCGACTATATCATCAAAGCCGCCGCCGTATCCGACTACACCCCAGT
Organism: Lachnospiraceae bacterium; assembly: GCA_022791635.1. Classification (GTDB taxonomy): domain Bacteria; phylum Bacillota; class Clostridia; order Lachnospirales; family Lachnospiraceae; genus Laedolimicola. The sequence goes on along the minus strand of JAAVZL010000022.1, from coordinate 18,024 downwards.
GTCCGCGGCCCATCAGAAGCTGAAAAAATCCGATCAGGAGCTCACCATAGCGCTAAAGCGGACAGAGGATATCCTGAAATATTTAGGAGAACATAAAAAAGAGGGCCAAATCCTCTGCGGTTTTGCTATGGAGACAGAGAATCTGTTGGAAAATTCCAGGAAGAAGCTGGAGGCCAAGCACTGCGATCTCATCTGCGCCAACAGCCTTAAGGAGGAGGGAGCAGGCTTTGGCACAGACACCAACCGCATTACCCTGCTCACCAGAGAAAAAGAGATTCCCCTAGAGCTCATGACCAAGGAGCAGGCCGCCCACCGGATCTTAAATACCATCCGATACGAACTTTCAAAAAGCTAAGCTACGGAGGAAGCAGCATGTCGTTTGTACATTTGCATACCCATACGGAATACAGCCTCTTAGACGGCTCCAATAAAATCAAAGAATATGTGGCCCGGGTCAAAGAGCTTGGCATGGAGGCCGCCGCCATCACTGACCACGGCGCCATGTTCGGCGTCATCGACTTTTACCGGGCGGCCCGGGCAGAGGGCGTCAAACCCATTCTGGGCTGTGAGGTCTACGTGGCCCCCAACTCCCGCTTTGACAAGGAGCTTACGGGAGGCGAGGATCGCTACTATCACCTGGTTCTCCTTGCCGAAACCAATGAAGGCTATGCCAATCTGGTGAAGATAGTATCCAAGGGCTATGTGGAGGGCTTCTACTACCGCCCCCGTGTGGATATGGAGGTCCTTGAGCAGTACCATAAGGGAATCATTGCCTTAAGCGCCTGTCTGGCCGGTGAAGTGCAGCGCTATATTGTAAAGGGCCTCTATGACGAGGCCAAAAAGACCGCATTGAAATATGAAAACATCTTCGGAAAGGGAAACTACTTCCTGGAGCTCCAGGATCATGGCCTTCCGGATCAGAAAACCGTGAACCAGGCCCTCCTGCGTATGAGCCGGGAGCTTGAGATTCCTCTGGTGGCCACCAACGACATCCACTATACCAATGCGGACGACGTAAAGCCCCATGACATCCTCCTCTGCATCCAGACAGCCAAAAAGCTACAGGACGAGGACCGCATGCGCTATGAGGGCGGTCAGTACTACGTAAAATCCCGGGAGGAAATGGAGGCCTTATTCCCCTATGCAAAGGAAGCCCTGGAAAATACGGGGAAAATAGCCCACCGATGCAATGTGGAGATTGAGTTCGGCGTCACCAAGCTGCCAAAGTTCGACGTGCCCGAGGGCTATACCTCCTGGGAGTATCTCAATGAGATCTGCTCCCAGGGCTTAAAGGAGCGCTACCCGGACGACGACGGAAGCAGAAGAGAGCGTCTTAACTATGAGCTTGGTGTCATCAAAAATATGGGCTATGTGGATTACTTCCTGATTGTGTGGGATTTTATCAAATACGCCCGGGATCACGGCATTGCCGTAGGTCCGGGCCGGGGATCCGCGGCAGGCAGCATTGTCTCCTATGTGATGCATATCACCAATATCGATCCCATGCGCTACCAGCTGCTCTTTGAGCGGTTTTTAAATCCGGAGCGGGTGTCGATGCCGGATATTGACATTGACTTCTGCTTTGAGCGACGGCAGGAGGTCATCGATTACGTGGTGAGAAAATATGGCAAGGACCGGGTGGTCCAGATTGTGACCTTCGGTACCATGGCGGCCCGGGGCGTGATTCGGGATGTGGGCCGGGTGATGGATCTTCCCTACTCCTTTGTGGATTCCATCGCCAAGATGATCCCTGCGGAGCCGGGGCGAACCGTGACCTTAAAGGATGCCCTGAAAATGAATCCGGAGCTGCGGGACAGCTATGAGAAAGATCCTCAGGTTCATGAGCTGGTGGACATGTCCATGCGCCTGGAGGGACTGCCCCGCCATACCTCCATGCATGCGGCCGGAGTGGTGATCTGTCAGAAGGCGGCAGACGAGTATGTGCCTCTTTCCAGAGCCACCGACGGATCCATCACCACCCAGTTTACCATGACTACCCTGGAGGAGCTGGGGCTTCTGAAAATGGATTTCCTGGGACTGAGGACCCTGACCGTAATTCAGGACGCGGCCCGGCTTGCAGAGAAGAGCTTTCAGATGGAACTGGATATGGATCACATTGACTATGACGACAAGGCGGTCTTTGCCTCCATCGGAAGCGGAAAGACGGACGGTGTGTTCCAGCTGGAGAGCGCAGGCATGAAAAGCTTTATGAAGGAGCTAAAGCCTCAGAGCCTGGAGGATGTGATTGCCGGAATTGCCCTCTATCGTCCCGGCCCCATGGATTTTATTCCCCAGTATATCCGGGGCAAGGAGCATCCGGAAACCATTACCTATGACTGTCCGGAGCTGGAGGAGATCCTGGAGCCCACCTATGGCTGTATCGTCTACCAGGAGCAGGTCATGCAGATTGTACAGCGTCTGGCAGGCTATACCCTGGGCAGAAGCGATCTGGTTCGCCGGGCCATGTCCAAGAAAAAGGCCTCTGTCATGGAGAAGGAGCGGCAGAACTTTGTGTACGGAAATCCGGAGGAGGGAGTGCCGGGCTGTATCAGCAATGGGATTGAGGAGAAGACGGCCCAGAAAATCTTTGATGAGATGACGGACTTTGCAAAGTACGCCTTCAATAAGTCCCACGCGGTGGTCTATGCGGTGGTGGCCTATCAGACGGCTTATCTGAAATATTACTATCCGGTGGAATTTATGGCCGCCCTGATGACCTCCTGCATTGACAATCCGGGAAAGGTGTCCGAGTACATTCTCTCCTGTCGTCAGATGGATATTTCCATTTTGCCGCCGGATATCAACGAGGGGGAGGCCGCATTTTCCATTTCCAACCAGTCCATTCGCTATGGTCTGTCTGCCATCAAGAGCATCGGACGGCCTGTGGTGGAGAGCATTGTGGTGGAGCGAAAGCTGGGAGGAGCCTTTTTGAGTCTGACGGATTTCATTGAGCGCATGGCAGGAAAAGAGGTTAACAAGAAGACGCTGGAAAATCTCATTAAGGCCGGAGCCCTGGACAGTCTGGGCGGTAACCGGCAGCAGTATATGATGGCCTACGGGAGCATCATGGACAGTGTGGCCCAGAGCCGCAAGACTACCATGACCGGCCAGATGAGCCTCTTTGACCTGGTGGACGAGGAGGAAAAGGAGCATTTTAAAATGCAGCTTCCCAAGGTGGAGGAGTACAAAAAGGAGCTTCTTCTTTCCTTTGAAAAGGAGGTTCTTGGCGTCTACATCAGCGGACATCCTCTGGAGGAGTACGAGGAGCGCTGGCGGAAAAATATTACGGCGGTGACTTCGGATTTTCAGCTGGATGAGGAGACCAATAAGACCCGGGTTCGGGACGGGGAGCAGGTGATCATCGGGGGCATGATTACCGGAAAAACCATCAAGTACACGAAAAATAACCGGGTGATGGCCTTTCTGCAGATCGAGGATTTGGTGGGAACCGTAGAGGTAATTGTGTTTCCCAATGTATATGAGCGCAATTCCGGTATGCTCACAGAGGAGGCCAAGATATTTTTAAGCGGCCATGTAAACGGTGAGGAGGAAAAGGCCAGCAAGCTCATCTGTGATCGGATTTTCTCCTTTGACGAGGGAAAACGGGAGCTCTGGATTCAGTTCCCGGATCAGGCGGCCTGCATGGAACAGCAGGAGGAGCTTCTTAAGCTGCTCCACGACAGCGACGGCAGGGATCCGGTGGTGCTTTATGCGGCAGCAGAGCGAACCGCAAAGCGTCTGGGGGCAGGCAGGAGTGTTCAGGCGGAGGGAGCCCTCCTTGCAAGGCTTCGGGAGCGCTTTGGCGCAGATAATGTAAAAGTTGTTGAGAAACGTATTGAAAAGCTGAGAAAAATGCATTAGAATGGTTTCAGATTCGAGCATAGCAAGTGTCAGAAAATTTTGTGGGGAGGAGTAACATGACAAAAGAGATTAACACCATCGGAGTATTAACAAGCGGCGGCGACGCCCCGGGCATGAATGCGGCGATCCGCGCGGTTGTCAGAAAAGCCCTTGCCAACGGAAAGAAGGTCAAGGGAATCCGGAAGGGCTATTCCGGACTTTTGAATGAAGAGATTATAGATATGACAGCCAACAATGTGTCCAACACCATTGAGCGGGGCGGCACCATTCTCTTTACGGCCCGCTGTAAGGAGTTTATGACAAAGGAAGGCCAGGAGCGGGGAGCTGAGGTTTGCCGCAAGCACGGGATTGACGGAATTGTGGTCATCGGAGGAGACGGATCCTTCAAAGGGGCTCAGGCTCTGGCGAATCTGGGCATCAACACCGTAGGCGTGCCGGGCACCATTGACCTGGATATTTCCTGTACGGAGTATACCATCGGCTTTGATACGGCGGTCAATACGGCTATGGAGGCTATTGACAAGGTCCGCGACACCTCCACCTCCCATGAGCGCTGCAGCATCATTGAGGTAATGGGAAGAAATGCCGGCTATATTGCTCTTTGGTGCGGCATTGCCAACGGCGCGGAGGATATTCTCATTCCGGAGAATTATGATTACGATGAGCAGGAGATTATCAATAACATCATTGCCAACCGCAAGCGGGGCAAGAAGCATCATATTATTGTAAATGCCGAGGGTGTGGGGCACTCCACCAGCATGGCCCGCCGGATTGAGGCGGCTACGGGGATCGAGACGAGGGCCACCATTCTGGGCCACATGCAGAGAGGCGGAAGCCCTACCTGTAAGGACCGGGTATATGCTTCCATGATGGGCGCCATGGCGGCGGATCTTCTCTGTGCAGGCAAGACCAACCGTGTGGTGGGGTATCAGCACGGCAGGTTCCAGGATTTTGACATCAATGAGGCATTGGCGATGGACAAGGGGATCGATCCCTATCAGTACGAGATCGCTCAGGCTCTTTCCAAGCATTAAAAAACTATGAAAATAAAAGGCCATTGCAGATCTAAGGCAGGATGCAATGGCCTTTTGTGACCAGAGAGGTAAAAAGGGGAATACGCGCATGATTACAAGTACGGCGAATCAGCAGGTAAGGCAGCTGATGCAGTTAAATAAGAAGGGAAGGCTTCGAAATGCCAAGGATGTTTTCGTGGTGGAGGGGCCCAGGATGTTCCGGGAGGCTCCGAAGGGGCGGATTGAGAAGGTTTATGTAGCGGAAAGCTTCTTTAAAAGTCAGTGGGGGGAGAAAGAGGCGGGATTTCCTTATGAGGTGGTTCAGGACTCTGTATTTAAAGCGATGTGTGATACGCAGACGCCTCAGGGGATCCTCTGTCTTGTGAAGCAGTACCATTATTCTTTGGAGGAGCTTCTTAAGAAGGAGAGGCCTCTTCTTTTGATCCTGGATAATATTCAGGATCCGGGAAATCTGGGGACTATGATGCGCACGGCAGAGGGGGCCGGGGCGGATGGTGTGATCTTGGGGCCTGGCTGTGTGGATATGTATAATCCAAAAACTATTCGATCTACTATGGGGTCTGTGTATCGGGTGCCGTTTTTTCAGGCTCGGGATTTGCAGGAGACCATAGCAGAACTAAAGGGGCGGGGGATCCGGACCTTTGCGGCTTATCTGGATGGGGCCTTGGATTATGACAGGCCGGATTATCGGGAGGGGACGGCGTTTCTTTTGGGAAATGAAGGGAATGGGCTGACACCGGAGCTTGCGGCCTGTGCAGATGCCTGGGTTCGGATTCCTATGGAAGGGGAGCTGGAATCCTTGAATGTGTCGGTGGCTTCCGCGATTTTGTTATATGAGGCTTATCGGCAGAGACGGCTGTAGATTTTGCGCCAGTCCCCCACTTTTTTTGGTTTTTTTGAGGGAAATGTTCTCTTGATCGCCACTTTTTTGTTGAAAGCCTTGACAAGTGCTCCACATCCTGCTAAAATGACAGCGTAACAAAATTGTAATATTTGCAATAATAATTGTAACAAATAGCGCAGATATTACGCAGGGAGGTTTTTATGAAGACGGTCAGTAGAAGGATACCGATTTTTGTAAGCTTGTTTCTGATCTGGATTCTGGCATCGGGGTTTGAGGATTTGGAAGCGGAGACAACGGCGGGCATTGAGTCTATTATGGATGATTTGACAGGCGAAGACTTTGAGAAAATACAGATTGAGGATGAATGGCAGGATAAGGTTCTTGCAAATGTGGAGGATTATGTGACGGTTCGGTCGGAGCCTGACTCCGAATCGAAAGCTTTGGGACGGATGTTTAAGGGGGATGGAGGCATTGCGGTAGAGCGTCTGGAGGGCTGGACCAGAGTACAGTCCGGCAATGTGGACGGCTATGTGAGTAATGATTATCTGCTGTTCGGCTTTGAGGCCTATGAGCAGGCCCAGGAGGAGGTTACCTTGGTGGCCACATCTCTGACCGGAGGGCTTCGGATTCGTTCGGAGGCCAGCACGGAGGCGAAGATCCTGAAAAATGTAGGAGAGGGAACGAAGCTTGACGTGGTAGCCGGCGAGGAGACGGAAGGAGCCGAGTGGATCCACATCCAGTATGCGGAGGAGAAGACAGGTTATGTGTCTGCGGAATATGTCAGTGTGGAATTTGAGCTGGGCGAGGCCATGACCATGGACGAGATTAAGAAGAAGGAAGCTGAGGAGAAGCGGGAGAAGCTGAAGCAGCAGTTGGAGTCTATAAAGGCCAACGGCAATGAGGTGGCGCTTCTGGCAGCTTTGATTCAGGCGGAGGGGGGCAATCAGCCTTATGATGGCCAGGTGGCTATCGGCGCCGTAGTGATGAATCGTGTGAAGAGCGGCGGATATCCCAATAGCATAGCGGATGTGATTTATGCGCCGGGCCAGTTTGGCGTGGTCAGCAATGGGACGATAGCCCGGTATCTGGCTTCCCCCAAGGCCAGCTGTATGCAGGCGGCCCAGGAGGCTATCGGCGGCTACACCACCATCGGCAGCTATACCCATTTCCGAAGAGCCGGCGCTGAGGTAGGCCCGAACAGCATTGTAATAGGAAGCCATGTATTTTATTAGAAAGTAAATGTCGTATTAGAAAACCGTCAGCCGTTTTTCTGTTTGTGTTTGGATAGTTCCCTGCACCGGACAGAAAGGTGGCTGACGGTTTTTATTTTTGAGATGTTTGGGAGGTGCGGGAATCAGCTACTTGTAATTTGGAGAGAATTATAGTATGATAGGCTTTAGAATCGAAGTAATGCTATAATCAAGTATTCCTGGAAAATGCCAGGAATGCTTTCATGGAAAAAGGAGGAATGAGCGGGAATGAATGCCATCTATTGGCTGATTCTTTTTATCATACTGTTGGTGATAGAGATTATCACTTTGGGCCTTACGACTATCTGGTTTGCAGGCGGTGCGCTGGTAGCCTTTGTGCTCTCTCTTTTGGAGGTGTCGCCGGTGGTTCAGTGGGCAGTGTTCTGTGCTGTTTCCTTGATTCTGCTGTTTGCCACCCGTCCCTGGGCAGTGCGCTATTTTAACAACCAGAGGAAGGAAAAGACGAACGTAGACAGTCTGATTGGCAAGACGGCAGTGGTGACATCGGAGATTCGGAATCTGGAGGGAAGGGGAGAGGTCTTTGTAAATGGCCTGACCTGGACGGCCCGTTCCGGTGAGGACTCCCTTACCATTGCGGAGGACACACACGTTACGGTGACTGCCGTACAGGGTGTCAAGCTGATTGTTGAGGCTAAGAAGTAAATTACAAAATTTAAGATTACGGAACTATCAATAGTCCGGCTAAGAAATGTCAAGTGTTTATGAAAAATATTTTCTGCCGGACAGAAAAGTCGAGGAGACGCACGAGAGGAACTTTTATGAGTGTCCTTTCGAATAAAAGTTCGTCTCAATACAGGTGTGTCGAAGCGACTTTACTCTTTCGTGCCATCGCGCAGCGACTATAATAGGAGGAACTAAAAATGGGACTTGGAATTGCACTGGTAATTATATTGATTATTTTTCTTTTGCTGATCCTTGCATCATGCATCAAGATTGTACCCCAGGCGCAGGCTCTGATTATTGAGCGTCTGGGAGCTTATATGGGAACCTGGGGCGTGGGTATTCATTTTAAGGCGCCCTTTATTGACCGAGTGGCAAAGCGCGTAACCTTGAAGGAGCAGGTGGTGGATTTTGCACCCCAGCCTGTGATTACCAAGGATAATGTTACCATGCGGATTGACACGGTTGTATTTTTCCAGATTACGGACCCGAAGCTGTTCGCTTATGGTGTGGAGAATCCCATTATGGCTATTGAGAATCTGACCGCCACCACACTTCGTAACATCATCGGTGAGCTGGAGCTGGACCAGACCCTGACCTCCCGTGAGGTGATCAATACCAAGATGCGGGCATCACTGGATATTGCCACAGACCCCTGGGGAATCAAGGTAAACCGTGTGGAGCTTAAGAACATCATCCCGCCGGCAGCGATTCAGGATGCCATGGAGAAGCAGATGAAGGCAGAGCGTGAGCGCCGTGAGGCTATTCTCCGTGCGGAAGGTGAGAAGAAGTCTACCATTCTGGTGGCAGAGGGACAGAAGGAATCCGCCATCCTGGATGCGGAGGCCGAGAAGCAGGCGGCCATCCTGCGTGCCGAGGCAAAGAAGGAGGCTACCATCCGGGAGGCCGAAGGTCAGGCTCAGGCTATCCTGAAGGTGCAGCAGGCCAATGCGGACGGACTGCGGATGCTCAAGGAGGTAGGGGCAGACAGCGCGGTACTGCAGCTTAAGAGCCTGGAGGCATTTGCCAAGGCGGCAGACGGGCAGGCGACAAAGATTATCATTCCCTCAGAGATTCAGGGATTGGCAGGCACCATAAAAGCCATTACAGAGGTGGCAAAGGACAGCTAAGGCAAAAGACTTATGAGGGCTGTCGCAAAATACGTATTTTGCGGCGGCCCCTATTTGTGTATAGACCCGTGCAGTGGAAATCTTTGGTGGGAGGCAGTTTATGGAGCCGGTAATTGATTTGTCAAAGGAATACGGATTGGTGCTGGAGGGCGGAGGAGCCAAGGGGGCTTATCAGATTGGAGCCTGGAAGGCGCTCTGCGAGGCAGGAGTGAAGATACGGGGAGTGGCCGGAACCTCTGTGGGAGCTTTAAACGGCGCTCTCATCTGTATGGGAGATTTGGAGCAGGCCGAGCGGCTGTGGAAGGATATTGCTTACTCCAAGGTTATGGATGTGGACGACGAACTGATGGGACGCCTCTTTGATAAGGAAAGGCTGAAGTCTGAGGACTGGCGGACGACCATGAAGGATATCTTCCGAATTCTGGGAGAGGGAGGAGCCGATATTGCACCCCTTAGGCGTCTGTTGGAGGAAAATGCAGATGAGGACCGGATTCGCAACAGTCCGATGGAGTTCTATTCCTGTACCTATTCCGTGACGGATCGGAGGGAGCTGGATGTGGATATGAAGGCCGTGCCGGAGGGACAGATGCAGGATATGCTTCTGGCAAGCTCCTATCTTCCTGTTTTTAAAAACGAGAAGCTTCACGGAAAAACCTACATGGACGGGGGAGTGACCAATGTGCTTCCGGTGAATGCTCTTCTTGAGAGAGGCTATGAGAATCTCATCCTCATTCGCATTTTTGGAGTGGGCCATGAGAAAAAGGTTACCATTCCGGAACATGTGACTGTATGGGAAATTGCCCCCAGAACCGGTCTTGGAAGTATTCTGCAGTTTGACGGAACAAAGAGCCGGCGGAATATGCGGATTGGGTACTACGATGCCATGCGGATGATCTACGGGCTGGAGGGAAAAATATATTATATTGAACAAAGAGAAGAAGAGTGTTATTATTTAAAGCAATTGGTGCAGTTAAGCCCGGATACCATGGGGCTTCTCTTTGCCAGCTATGGAACGGAAGGGACGCCGGGCCGGGAGCTGCGCATTTATATAGAAGAAATTCTTCCGAAAATAGCGGCGGAGCTGAAGCTTGGCAGCGACTGGAACTATCAGAGTCTGTATCTGGCAATTCTGGAAGCCCTGGCAAAGCTTTTGCGGATTGGAAGATTCCGGATTTATACGGTAGAAGAATTAGTCTCGGCTGTGCGGAAAAAAGCAGCCGGCTTAGAGCCTTCCAAGCTCCCGGCCTTTGCACATGTGATTTTAGAGAAACTGAAATAGGAGGACGTAAGTGATGAATTTAAAGGGACGGGATTTTTTGACACTGAAGGATTTTACGCCTGAGGAGATTGGATATCTGGTGGATCTGGCCGGGAAGCTGAAGGCCAGAAAAAAGAAGGGAATTGCCGAAAAGCCTCTGCGGGGGAAAAATGTGGCGCTGATTTTTGAGAAGACCAGCACCCGCACCCGCTGCGCCTTTGAGGTGGCGGCTCATGATCTGGGAATGGGAACTACCTACCTGGATCCCAGCGGCTCTCAGATAGGCAAGAAGGAAAGCATAGCCGACACGGCCCGGGTGCTGGGAAGGATGTTTGACGGTATCGAGTACCGGGGCTTTGGACAGGAGATTGTGGAGGAGCTGGCCAAATACGCCAAGGTCCCTGTGTGGAACGGTCTGACCAATGAGTATCATCCCACTCAGATGCTGGCCACCCTTTTGACGGTGAAGGAGCATTTGGGAAGGCTAAAGGGAGTCCGCCTGGTATACATGGGCGATGCCCGCTATAATATGGGAAATTCTCTGATGATAGCCTCTGCGAAAATGGGAATGCATTTTACGGCCTGCGCGCCCAGGGCCTATTTCCCGGATCAGAAGCTTGTGGCCTGGTGTGAGGCTGTGGCGAAGGAAACGGGAGCAACCATTACGTTTACGGAGGATGTGGAGGCGGGAACCAAAGGAGCTGACGTGATTTACACGGACGTGTGGGTTTCCATGGGAGAGCCCGATGAGGTGTGGGAGACGCGGATCCGCGATCTGTCCCCCTACCAGGTGAATAAAAAGGTGATGGAAAATGCGGGACCGCAGGCGATTTTCACCCACTGCCTGCCTGCTTTTCATGATTTGAATACCAAGATCGGAAAAGAGATCAGCGAGAAATTCGGCATCAGCGAGATGGAGTGCACCGACGAGGTGTTTGAATCGGCTCAGTCCGTGGTGCTTGACGAGGCAGAGAACCGGATGCACACCATAAAAGCCGTGATGGCGGCAACTCTGGGAGCAGAGATTGATGAAGCAGACTAAACAGCCCGGAGGCGATCCCTATTACTATTGGAAGATCGTCAATATGACTCTGGCCTGTGGAATTTTAATTCTGGCAATCTTAATTATTTTGGGAGGAAAGGGTGGACTTCTGGTGCCGGCCGCTCTTTTCCTGGGGATAATTATGTGTACACTGTCCGGAATTATGGAGCTTGCGAAGAACAAAAAGGTGATTGGCTATATCTGTTCGGTCTTTGCGGGAATTTTGACAGTGGCGCTGATAATCAGTGTGATACAAATATGGTGAGGGAATGAAAGAGAAGATATTGCGGATATTGAGAGAGGCAGAGGACTATGTATCCGGACAGGAGCTCTGTGAGCGGCTGGGGGTATCCCGCACCGCCATTTGGAAGGTGATTGGACAGTTGAAGGAAGAGGGCTACGGCATTGAGGGAGTGAAGAACCGGGGATACATGGTCACCCGGATCCCGGATGTGATGACCAAGGCCGAGATTGGAAGTCGCCTTCATACAAAGGTGATGGGCCAATGCTGTGTCTGCTACGAGGAGACGGATTCCACCAACACCAGGGCAAAACGGCTGGCAGATGAGGGAAAGCCCCACGGAACCCTTGTCTGTGCAGAGCGTCAGACAGGAGGAAAGGGACGCAGAGGACGGAGCTGGAGCTCGCCTCCCGGCGAGGCCATTTATATGAGCCTTCTTCTGAGACCTGCCATCGATCCTGCACATACTTCTATGCTGACTCTGGTGATGGGACTTGCGGCCGCAAAGGCCTGCAATCAGGTGCTGGAGGGCAGGCTGGGACAGAATGCTCCCAGGGTGCAGGTGAAATGGCCCAACGACCTGGTGCTGGAAGGACGTAAGCTGGCAGGTATTCTCACGGAGCTGAGCACAGAGATGGATTATATCAATCATGTGGTGACCGGGATCGGCATCAATGTAAATACGGAAGCATTTCCGGAGGAGATTGCCTCCACGGCCAATTCCTTGCGCATTGCCACCGGGCAGAACTTTTCCAGGGCAGAGCTTACTGCCTGCTGTATGGAGTGTTTTGAGGAATGCTATGAGATCTTTTCCAGGACAGAGGACTTGAGCGCTCTGAAGGAAGAGTATGAAAGCCTGCTGGTGAATATGGGAAGGCAGGTAAAGGTGCTGGAGCCCGGACACGAATATATCGGGAAAGCCCTTGGGATCAACGAGAGAGGAGAGCTTCTGGTAAAAAAGGAGGACGGACAGATCTTAACTGTGTTTGCAGGTGAGGTTTCGGTGCGGGGAATCTATGGATATGTGTAGGAGAATCAGATGTATCAGGAAAAAATAGTGCTCTGCGGAGCAAGCTCCTATGAGGAAAAATATTATTTTAATGAAGATTTTCAAGCTCTTCCGGAGGAGATTCAAAAGGAGCTTAAGATCCTGTGTGTGCTCTTTGTGTCAGAGGTGGGAGGTATTTTGACCCTGGAATTTGAGGAGGACGGGACGCTCTGTTTCCAGGTAAGCAGCCAGGAAAATGATTTCTTTTTCGATGAAATAGGGAGCGGACTGCGGATCAAGGCAATCCAAAAGGAAAAACAGGAGCTTCTTGCTTCCCTGGAGCTTTTTTATAAGGTGTTTTTTCTAAATGAGGAGATAGAGAATGTATAATAAACTTTTTACCATTGGACCCATTACCATTTATGGGTATGGTCTGATGATTGCAATTGGTGTTTTTTTTGCTTATTTTCTGGCGGAATACAGAGCGAAAAGGACAGAGAGGCTGGATGAGGAAGCAGTGTTCGGACTTACCGTCTGGGCCGTTGTGTTCGGACTCATAGGCGGGAAGGTGCTGTACTACATGACCACCTTTCAGGAGATCCTCGCAGACCTTGCGGCGCTTCTTAACATTGCCGACGGCTTTGTGATCTATGGAGCGCTTATCGGCGGTGTGGTTGGCGTGGTGCTTTACTGCAAGTGGAAGGGTCTTAACTGCCTCAGCTATTTTGACCTTGCAGTTCCTTCCGTTGCCCTGGCACAGGGCTTTGGACGGATTGGCTGCCTGCTGGCAGGCTGCTGCTACGGAAGGGAGACGAACAGCCCCTTAGGAATTGTATTTCATGCATCGGAATATGCGCCAAACGGTGTAGCCCTTGTGCCTACACAGATTATCTCCAGTGTGCTGAATTTCCTGCACTTTGGGATTTTGATTGTGTTTGCCAGGAAGTATAAGAAGGGCGAGGGCCAGGTAGCTGGCTTATTCTTTGTGCTTTACAGCGCCGGCCGCTTTTTCCTGGAGTTTTTCCGGGGAGATGCGGAGCGGGGAAATATAGGAGCCCTTTCAACCTCCCAGTTTATTGCCATTTTTATGTTCCTTTTTGGATGGCTTTTGTTCTTTTATCTGGGAAAGCAGGGCGGACAAAAGAAGGCTCAGGCCTTCAGCATCATCGGAGGGGCAGACGGGCCCACCAGCATCTTTCTGGCCGGAAGGACAAATGCAAAGAAAGGTGGAGAGAAGAAGCTTCGACTGAATAAACGGATAGAGCGGCTGCGCAAGACCCTCCCGGCAGAGCCTCACACACTGGAAGAGGTAGAAGGGTATCTGACAGAGAAATGGCAGGCAGAGAGGCTTTCTGTGGAAAATCAGGAGGCGGTATTCATGGAGCAGGCCCTTCGAACCAGCCTGGTGCTGACCCGCCAACCGGAGCTTTTGACCTCGCCGGAGCCGAAGCCTCTTGATCCCAAAGCCTCCAAAAAGGAGCAGATGGCGTTTATTGAACAGATACAGAAGCGGTTTGAGGAGGCAGAGAAGATATCGGAAGAGGAATTTCCCCTGGATTTTAAGGTGTACCGGATTTGTCCCGATAAAAAGGAGCAGGAGCCTTCCGTAGATCGGAAAGCAGCGGAAAACAACCGTGTGGATGTGCAGGTGGAGAAGAATTTTCAGATGCTTCAGGTATCCTTTCAGTATGAGGGAGAGGAAGAAAAGCAGAGGATGGAAGAGATTGTGAAGGATATTTACCTCTATTATGGCGTGACAGAGGAGGACAAGGAGAAGGGAACAGAGCGTTTCCTGATGCTTGCCAATATCTTGGAGGGGCAGTCAAAATGAGCAGGCAGGAACGGATTTTTCAGACATGCTTGTATATGGGGGCACTGCTGCTGGTATTGGCTGCGGACTGGCATTGGTTTGCCGGCCGCTGTCCCCAGGGAAATTATCTTTTGCGGACAGAGCTGTACCCTGTGATTTACGGCGGTTTTCTGGCGGCGATAGGAGGCTGTCTGGGAGCTGCGGTGTATTTTGGAAGAAAGGCCAGGCCTAAGCTTACCGGGCGGAGACATAAGAGGAAGTGAGTATGAGCTTACAAATAGGAAACGTAGAGCTTCCGAATCCATTGATTCTGGCGCCTATGGCAGGGGTTACCGACCTGCCATTTCGTTTGCTTTGCAGGGAACAGGGGGCAGGCCTGGTGTGTATGGAAATGATCAGCGCCAAGGCCATTTCCTTTCACAATCGAAACACAAAAAAGCTGATGCAGATAGCGCCGGGAGAGCAGCCGGTGTCTTTGCAGCTCTTTGGTTCCGATCCGAAGATCATCGGCGAAGTGGCCAGGGAGATCGAGGAGCAGCCCTTTGATATTCTGGATCTCAACATGGGCTGTCCCGTTCCCAAGATAGTGGGAAACGGGGAGGGCTCTGCCCTGATGAAGGAGCCGAAGCTCGTAGAGCAGATTGTCAGAGAGACTGTGAGAGCGGTGAGAAAGCCGGTAACCATTAAGATCCGCAAGGGCTTTGATGACAATCATGTGAATGCGGTAGAAATTGCCAAGATTGCGGAGGCTTCGGGAGCGGCTGCTGTGGCGGTCCATGGGCGGACGCGAGAGCAGTATTATTCCGGAAAGGCTGACTGGGACATTATCCGCAGAGTAAAGGAAGCTGTCCGGATTCCGGTGATTGGAAACGGGGACGTGGATTCCCCAAAGCAGGCAAAGCGGCTTTTTGAGGAGACGGGCTGCGACGGGATTATGATTGGCAGGGGAGCAAGAGGGAATCCGTGGCTGTTTGGTGAGATTCTCACTTACCTGGAAACGGGAGAGACAAGGCCCCGTCCGTCCTTACAGGAGGTGCGGCAAATGATGCTGCGCCACGCCCGGATGCAGATAGAATATAAGGGGGATTACACGGGGATTCGGGAAATGCGAAAGCATATTTCCTGGTACACCGCAGGATACCCTCATTCCGCCAGGCTGAGGGCTCAGATTAACAGCGTGGAGAGCCTTGCAGAGCTGGAGGAATTGATATTGACAAGAACTGGCTGTTAAGCTATACTTTAACGAATGAAACGGGGCGCCATTCACTTCGTGAGCAGCAATGAGGAGAGATTTTTCGGGAAAAATAAGACGGGCCAAAAGGCATAAATGCTGCAAAAGATGATATAATGTACGAGAAGGCAATAAGCAGTGACAAGGCGGGAAGCAGAATGGTTTTTGAAGATAACCATAGATTTGCAAGAAGAAACACAGGAAGGATGTAAAAGAAATGAGCGAGAAAAAGAACTTACTGACTTATGAGGGCCTGAAAAAACTGGAGGACGAGCTCCAGGATTTGAAGGTTGTTAAGAGAAAGGAAATCGCACAGAAGATCAAAGAGGCCAGAGAGCAGGGGGATTTGTCTGAGAACGCAGAGTACGATGCGGCGAAGGACGAGCAGCGTGATATCGAGGCCAGAATTGAACAGATAGAAAAGATTCTCAAAAATGCAGAGGTAGTTGTGGAGGACGAGGTTGATCTGGATAAGATCAGCGTAGGCTGCAAGGTAAAGGTCCTGGATGTGGAGTTTGACGAGGAGGAGGAATTCAAGATCGTAGGCTCCTCTGAGGCAAACAGTCTGGGAGGTAAGATTTCCAATGAATCTCCCGTGGGCAAGGCGCTGATTGGAGCCAAGGTGGGAGACACGGTGCAGGTTGAAACCCAGGCAGGCATGATCGAATATAAGGTGCTGGAGATTCAGCGGTCAAATTAAGGATTTGATTTGTTAAGAGAGTTCTTAGCAGGGAATAGAGAGGATGAGGAGTGGAAGATTATGGGAGAACAAAAGAATGGAGCCCCAAAGGAGCAGGATGTAAAGCAGCTTCTTAAGGTGCGGCGGGAGAAGCTTGCGGATCTTCAGGAGCGGGGCATGGATCCCTTCCGGATTACCAGGTATGAGGTGAGTCACCACAGTCAGGAGATTAAGGATGGTTTCGAGGGACTGGAGGGAAAGACCGTATCCATTGCCGGCCGCATGATGTCCAAGCGTGTGATGGGAAAGGCTTCCTTTTGCAATGTGCAGGATTTAAAGGGTAATATTCAGTCTTATGTGGCCAGAGACAGCGTGGGGGAGGAGCCCTATAAGGATTTCAAAAAGTTTGATATCGGAGATATCGTGGGAATCAAGGGTCAGGTGTTCCGCACCAAGACAGGGGAGATTTCCGTTCATGCAGAGGAGATTACCCTTCTTAGCAAGAGCCTTCAGATTCTTCCTGAAAAGTTTCACGGACTGACCAATACGGACGTGCGTTACCGTCAGCGCTATACAGATCTGATTATGAATGCGGAGGTGAAGGATACCTTTGTAAAGCGTTCCCGAATCTTAAGCAGCATTCGCCGTTACCTGGACGGCCAGGGCTTTCTGGAGGTGGAGACGCCCATGCTGGTAGCCAATGCGGGCGGCGCAGCGGCGCGTCCCTTTGAGACGCATTTTAATGCACTGGATGAGGACTTTAAGCTCCGCATTTCTCTGGAGCTGTATTTAAAGCGGCTGATTGTAGGCGGATTGGAGCGTGTCTATGAGATTGGACGAGTCTTCCGCAATGAGGGCCTGGATACTCGCCACAATCCGGAGTTTACACTGATGGAGCTGTATCAGGCTTATACGGATTATCATGGCATGATGGATTTGACGGAGAATTTATACCGTCATGTGGCCCAGGAGGTTCTGGGGACCACGAAGATTGTGTACAATGGCGTGGAGATGGATCTTGGGAAGCCTTTTGAGCGCATTACCATGGTGGATGCGGTCAAAAAGTATGCCGGGATTGATTTTGACAAGATTGAGACCACAGAGGAGGCAAAGGCCGTGGCCAAGGAAAAGGGTGTGGCCTTTGAGGCCCGCCACAAGAAGGGTGACATCCTGAGCCTGTTCTTTGAGGAGTTTGCGGAGGAGCATTTGATTCAGCCCACCTTTGTGATGGATCATCCCATTGAGATCTCGCCTCTGACCAAGAAAAAGCCGGACAACCCGGATTATGTGGAGCGCTTTGAGTTCTTTATGAATGGCTGGGAGATGGCAAATGCCTATTCGGAGCTCAACGATCCCATAGATCAGAGAGAGCGCTTCAAGGCCCAGGAGGAGCTTCTGGCCCAGGGAGACGAGGAAGCCAATACGACAGACGAGGATTTCCTCAATGCCTTAGAGATTGGTATGCCGCCTACGGGGGGGATTGGCTTTGGCATTGATAGGATGTGCATGCTGCTCACGGATTCGGCGGCTATACGGGATGTGCTGTTGTTCCCGACAATGAAGTCACTCGATAAGTAAAATCCAGTATTTATGCGGCCTGAAGAGATGTTTTTTGTACCAATATCTCGATTTTGTACCAATTTTGTACCAACTGGAAGTAGATTTTTACAGAGTTTTATCAGACGTCCGTGGGGCAAGGACAAATAGAGACAATAGAATAGGATAAAAAGTAATGGGAGCATATCTTGTATGGTATGCTCCTGTTTTAGTTGTAGGCCTGATAGTATACAATTCCTTCTTAGACAATAGCCCCAGCCTTTATATCAGGGATAAAACGTAAATGGTAAACCACACGTGCCTATCAGTGTATCCTTAAGTGTGCGATAATCGTGTAAAGTTGAAAAAGTTTATGCAACTTTTCACACTATACACAATGGGAGGACACACTATGAATACCAGATTGGCAGCTACAAAT
>JAAVZL010000021.1 GCA_022791635.1 Lachnospiraceae bacterium | reverse complement strand
TTTACTTTATTCTTTTTTTAGAAGCTGGACATAGATTGGTCACAATTCTTTGTTATATTAAGAATGTAGCAAGAACACATATCAGTATTTCATTCATAACACTCGGGGGTCTCCGAGAGGAGGCCCCCACTCCCTCGAAACTACAGGCTTCTGCGAAGAGCAGGGGCCTTTATTTTTTGTGTTTTACCACAGATTTACCACATTTCAGAGAGATTTGAAGGAAAACCCCTGTCGCATGGACAGAGGCTTTATTTGTATTGGTTTATCATTATTTGTGAAAAGTGGTGTCAAAAATATCTGGTTACTTTAGGGTGAATCAGGTGTTTTTCTACTATTTTTTTATAAAAATGTTTTGCAAGCATTTCAAGTATATTGTCAAATAATTTTTGAACTTTAAAACGGGCTGCCTCTCTGCTAGAATTTGAGCGAAAACATAAGCAGACAAAGAAAACAGGAATTGCCCGGTAAAGGAATCTATGTTATACTCTGGACATGGGAAACCAGAGAGCCGGGCGGCTTACCCTCTTGTTTTATCGGAGGGGCTAACCCTCCAGACGAAAGAAAGGAGGGCGTGCCAATGGTTACATATTCGGATTTGTTCCGGTTTTGTATATTCATTGTGGCCCTTGTCAGCTTGTGTTATCAGCTATTCAAGGGAAAACGAAAATAGCCGCCACTATGAGACAGCCCCTTTTTAACGCTAAGAATGGGTCCGCATCTCTTTGACATACATAAAGATACAAATAATCGTCAGAATCGTTTCAACAACAGGCTGGGCCGCAATCACGCCGTTCAGCTTCCCAAAATAATTCAAAAGAATCACGCCCGGAATAAACAGTACTGCATTTCTCAAAACGGTAATGGTGAGCGACTTGACTGCTTTTCCTAAAGCCTGAAAATAGCTTGTTACCATATTGATGACACCAAGCATAGGAGCCGACAGGCACAGGATTTTCAAAAAGGCTCCCGTCTGTTTTATCAAAGCTTCATCCTGCAGGAAGACGGCGGCAAGCGGTTTTCCAAAAAGCATAAAGACAGCAGTAAATACCGCGCCCATAAGAATTCCATACAGTATGGTATACCTGACGATATCAGACATTCGTTTTTTCTCATTTCCTCCATAGCAATAGCCAACCAGGGGAGCAACACCCTGAGATAATCCCACTGACAGCAAAATGGGAATCATATTCAGCTTATATGCGATTCCGTAAGAGGCTACCGCATCAGAGCCATAGAGACTGATATAGTTGTTAAGCACAATGTTGGAGACGCTCATAAGTACTATAATGAGTGCACCGGGAATACCGATACTTACCACACGGCGAACCATGGCCGTATTTGGCAAAAACCTCTTTGGTGACAATGACATAGAGGAATTCCCCCGGTATTCTTCACGCATCATGCAGACAATATAATAGATTGTTGCGCATGCAAATCCCAAAGAAGTTGCAAGTGCGGCTCCTGCAGTTCCACAGCCTAAGAAAGCGATAAAAATATAGTCGAGGATCATATTGATTCCGTTTCCAAGCACCAAGCCAACGGTGCTTTCTTTTATCAGGCCAACGGAGCGGAACAAATGAACAAAGCCGTTTGCCAGCATAATAAAAGGAGCGCCGATAAAAATCCATTTCAGATAATCACAGGTGTAAGCAATGTTATCTGCATCTGCACCGGACAGCTTTGCCAGCGGCTGTAAAAATATCAGACCCAAAACAAGTGTGACGATTCCTGCAATTGCCATGGCATATACACAGAAATTCATGGTTGCGCCAGATTCCTCCTTTTTTCTTCTCCCAATAATCTGGCAATCACGCTGCTGCCTCTCATTCCAAAAATGCAGGCAATGGACATAATAATAAGCAAGATTGGGGCGCACAAGGTTACTGCGGCAATCGTTGCGGGTTCCTTTGTCAGAGAGACAAAAAACGTATCGGCAATATTATAAATAAGCGTTGTAAGCTGTCCAAGCATAGCGGGGAGTCCGACTCTCATAATGGCTTTGGAAATGTTTTTTTCTTCAAAAACGGATGTCATCATTTCTATTCCTCCTTGAATTTTGAATCATTATAGTATAGAATGAAAGGAAAAACAAGACATATGTCCTGTTGGAGAGGATATGGAAAAGATATTTGATAAAAAGAAAATCGCAGCTTGTATTGCAAAGAGTAAGTACCAAGCAGTACTTAGCACATTGGATTTAGAGTGTTATCTGATAAAATATGAAAAAGGCGAACTGGTAAGCTCGCCTTTCCAAAAGGAATTCTTATTTCAAATTATAGAGCAGGGGTCTATCAGCATCTACTTTATCCGCGATGACGGCACGCGCTACTCACTGTCAAACGGAACTGCAGATTATTTTCTCGGAGACATGGATATCTTTTATCCAAAGAGCAATAACATTTATGCGGAAGCGGACGAGTGCCTGACCTGCATTGCATTCTCCATTGAAAAGCATAAAGAAATCTTACTCTCCAATAACAAATTTCTGGAGCTTATTTGCAGCAGTCTTTCCGCCAAAATCGGAGCCATGACTACGATGGATGCCGCTCCCGCTACACTCACCGAACGGGTTCTGTCCTATATGAAGTACAAATGCGACCAGGAAACATTACGGGGAGTAGAGCAGGCGGCTTTCCGTCTTCATTGCAGTGCAAGGCAGCTTCAAAGAATTTTGAATCAAATAGAAGCTGCCGGATTGGTTAAAAAGCTGGGGAAGGGGACGTACCGGCTGTCTCCTGCTCCGGAGCTTCCTCCTGCGAATCCGCCTTTGTGACCGTGCGGGTAGTGCCGCCGGACACATATACTCTGCCGCATTCCGGACAGATGCCCGTATGCAGCATCACGCTCTGACTTACCACCTTCCGATCCTCCTGCTCTGCCCGGGCCTGCTCGTGGAACACGTGCTCCATCTCATGGCCTCTTACGGCGGAAGCCGCCGTATCCGGATCAATGCGGGTGGGCGTCTGGAAGGAGACGCTGGGGTCGTCGGATCCGTCTTGATATTTGCGCTTCTCGCAGGTCTCACAGCGGCCCTTCTCACCGGCCTTCTGAACATCCTCGATACCGGACGCCTGAGCGTAAGCCCCGGGCTCTGCCGAAGAGTCCGCATATTGAATCCGCATCCGCACTGCCATCTCCGCGGCGAGGGTCTCAGTCCGCGAAGGCCCGAGAGAGATGACGGGAGACGGGGTATCGGGATTCACCGGTGGAATGGGGCGGACCGGCGAAACGGGAGTATCCGGGTCAGCCCCCTGACGCCTTGTGATTGCAGTGCCGGAAACAGGCGGCATCTGGGCCCTCTGACCGGCGGCCATGCCGGCAGTCCGGGCATAGCGATAGACCGTGTAATAGGAATTCACACCGGAAATTGCACTTACCATAAAGCTTACCTCCCTTGGTTTTTATTGGGAATACTCTTATTATAGCAGATTTTTTTCCAAAGGCAAATGGTATTGAATTCAGCCGGGGAAAACGGTAGAATAGGAATAAGAAAAAGCGAAATCAAAGGAAGGAAATCAAAGATGACAAAAGAAAAACTGGCTCTGGAGCTGATTGCCAGGCTGAAGAAGGAATACCCGGAGGCGGGCTGCACCTTGGACTACAATCAGGCCTGGAAGCTTTTGGTGAGTGTGCGCCTGGCGGCCCAGTGTACCGACGCCCGGGTCAATGTGGTGGTAAAGGATCTGTACAAAAAATATCCCGATGTCAAGTCTCTGGCAGAGGCGCCGGTGGAGGACATTGAGGCCATTGTAAAGCCCTGCGGCTTAGGTCACAGCAAGGCCAGAGACATCAGCGCCTGCATGAAGGTTCTGATGGATCAGTATGGAGGAAACGTTCCCAATACCTTTGAGGAGCTTTTAAAGCTGCCGGGGGTGGGCCGCAAAAGCGCCAATCTCATTATGGGAGATGTCTTCGGAAAGCCTGCCATT
This sequence comes from Lachnospiraceae bacterium, assembly GCA_022791635.1. Classification (GTDB taxonomy): domain Bacteria; phylum Bacillota; class Clostridia; order Lachnospirales; family Lachnospiraceae; genus Laedolimicola. Next base: position 13,231 of record JAAVZL010000021.1, on the reverse strand, counting down.
GTGACAGACACCCACTGCATCCGCCTTTCCAACCGCATGGGACTGGTGGAGAACTGTAAAGACCCTAAGAAGGTGGAGATGGCTCTCTGGAAGCTGATTCCGCCGGAGGAAGGCAGCGATTTCTGCCATCGCCTGGTGTATCACGGAAGAGACGTGTGTACGGCTCGGACCAAGCCTTACTGTGACAAATGCTGTGTCAGGGATATCTGTGCCAGAAACGGCGTAGAGGATTAGTCTGTACAGGGACGAAGGAGGGCGGCATAGATGGAGCACGCAGTAGCAAACCTGAAAAAGGGAGAGGGACGCTTCTTTAAGGCCGGAGGTCTGTGGATTTACGACAATGAAATTGCCTCCGTGATGGGAAGCTTTGGAGACGGGGATCTGGTGCTGGTCCGGGATTTTGACGGCTATTATCTGGGGCAGGGATTTATCAACACCCACTCAAAAATCCGCATCCGCATGATGACGCGCAAAAAGGATCAGGAGATTGACGAAGCCTTTCTTCGCAGGCGCCTTCGGGATGCCTGGGAGTATCGAAAGCGCATCGTGGACACGGACAGCTGCCGTCTGATCTTCGGGGAGGCTGATTTCCTGCCGGGGCTTGTGGTGGACAAGTTCTCGGATGTGCTGGTGGTTCAGTCCCTGGCCCTGGGGATTGACCGGATGAAGGAGACGCTCATCCGGCTCTTAAAGGAAATCCTCAAGGAGGACGGAATCGTCATCCGGGGTGTCTACGAGCGCAGCGACGCAAAGGAGCGGGAAAAAGAGGGCATGGAGCGGGTGAAGGGCTTTCTCGGGGAGCCCTTTGACACCCAGGTGGAAATACGGGAAAACGGTGTCCGTTACCTGGTGAATGTGCAGGAGGGGCAGAAAACCGGCTTTTTCCTGGACCAGAAATACAACCGTCTGGCCATTCAGCCACTCTGCAGAGGCGGGAGAGTTTTAGACTGCTTTACCCATACGGGCTCTTTTGCCCTCAATGCGGGGATTGCGGGAGCCAGAGAGGTTCTGGGCGTAGATGCCTCAGAGCTGGGAGTGGAGCAGGCCCGAAGAAATGCGGCCCTCAATGGTCTTACGGACCGGGTACAATTCCTCTGCGCCGATGTCTTTGACCTCCTGCCCAGGCTTGAGGAGCAGGGAGAGCTCTTTGATGTGGTGATTCTCGATCCGCCTGCCTTTACCAAGTCCCGAAGCTCCGTCAAAAATGCGGTGAAGGGTTACCGGGAAATCAATATGCGGGGCATGAAACTTGTGAGAGACGGCGGCTTTCTGGCCACCTGTTCCTGCTCCCATTTTATGACCTATGAGCTCTTTACCCAGACTCTTTCCCAGGCAGCCAGAAGCGTACATAAGCGTCTGCGCCAGGTGGAATACCGAACCCAGGCAGCCGATCATCCCATTCTGTGGGCGGCAGAGGAATCCTACTATTTGAAGTTTTATATTTTCCAGGTGTGCGAGGAAAAATAGAGCTTTGCCTAAGGGCACAGAGAAGGAACACAACATACCGCAAAATCGGTTTGAAGACAGAAAGGAAAGAAGACCATGACTCTGCCACAGGAATTCAAGGAACGGATGGAGCGGCTTTTGGGGCAGGAAGCCCAGGCCTTTTTCGAAGGCTTAGAAGGAGAGCCGGCCCAGGCTCTTCGGGTAAACACCCTGAAAATTTCCACAGAGGAGTTCCTAAGGATCGCCCCCTTTTCCCTGCAGCCTGTTCCCTGGGAGAAAAACGGCTTTTATTACGAAAAGGAGGACCGGCCAGGCAGACATCCCTACCATGAGGCCGGCCTGTACTATATTCAGGAACCAAGCGCCATGGCAGTGGGGGCGCTTGCGGATGCCGTACCCGGGGAGCGGGTGCTGGATCTGTGCGCCGCGCCCGGAGGAAAGACCACCCATCTGGCGTCCTCCCTGAAGGGACAGGGGCTTTTGGTATCCAATGAGATTCACCCGGCCCGGGCCAGGAGCCTCTCCTCCAATGTGGAGCGCATGGGAATCCGCAACTGTGTGGTGACCAATGAGAGCCCCCACAGCCTGGCAAAGCATTTCCCTGGTTTTTTTGATCGGATCGTGGTGGATGCGCCCTGCTCCGGAGAGGGAATGTTCCGAAAGGAGGAGCAGGCTGTCTTGGAATGGAGCCCGGAAAATGTATCCATGTGCGCCGGGCGGCAGCAGGAGATCCTTTCGGCCGCCGCAGGAATGCTGCGTCCTGGAGGCGTTCTTATCTATTCCACCTGCACCTTTTCGCCGGAGGAAAATGAGGGAAGCGTTCACACATTTCTGAAAGCTCATCCGGATTTTGCGGTAAAAAAAACCGCGGGCTATGAAGGCTTCTCCCCGGGAAGGCCCCAGTGGGCGCATGCCTGTCCGGAGACGGCAGATACCTTCCGGCTCATGCCGCATCTTCTGAAGGGAGAGGGGCACTTTGTGGCAGTTCTTCAAAAAAAGGGGGAGGCAAAGAAACGGGAAGGAGGCTGGAAGCTTTCTTCGGTAGATAGAAGCGTCTTGAAGCTGTACCGGGATTTTGAGAAGGAGACCCTTTGCTGTGAGCTTCCGGGAATTCCTCTGCTCTTTGGAGAGCAGCTGTATCTTCTGCCGGAGGCATTTCCCATAAAAGGCCTGAAAATCCTGCGTCCGGGCCTTCATCTGGGAACAATGAAAAAGAACCGTCTGGAACCGGCCCATTCCCTGGCTCTGGCCCTGAGAGCCGGAGAGGCTCTCCGCTGTCATTCCTTATCTGTGCAGGAGGCAGAGGCCTATGTAAGAGGCGAGGTTTTGGAAGGGCAGGGAGAGAAGGGCTGGCAGCTCATGCTTGTGGACGGTTATTCTACAGGCTGGGGCAAGGAGGCGGGAGGAATGGTGAAAAATCATTATCCCAAAGGCCTACGCAAGCATCTTTTGTCCGGAAATGCTACAAGAGCATAACTCCGTGCATCCGGGCGGCCTTGCGCACTTCCTCCGGCCAGATGGATACCTGCACCTCGCCGATGTGAGCCTTGCGTAGATAAAACATGCAAATGCGGGACTGGCCGATTCCTCCGCCCACGGTGTAGGGCAGCTTTTGCTCCAGGATAGCCTTCTGGAAGGGAAGATTTGCCCGCTCCTCACAGCCTGCAAGCTTAAGCTGGCGGGAAAGAGCCTCCTCATCCACCCGGATTCCCATGGAGGAAAGCTCCAGTGCATGACCAAGAACGGGATACCATACGATAATATCACCGTTTAAATGCCAGTCGTCGTAGTCCGGAGCCCGGCCGTCGTGGGGCTTTCCGTCAGCCAGCTTATCGCCGATCTCCATCAGGAACACGGCTCCCTTTTCCCGGGCAATCAGATTCTCCCTCTCCTTGGGAGTTTTGTCCGGATACCGGTCGGCCAGCTCCTGGGCAGTGATAAAGAAAATATCCTTTGGCAGAATCTCCTCAATATAGTCATAGCGGATGGACATATATTTTTCCGTCTTCTTCAGGGCCTTATACACCTTTCGGACGGTTTCCTTCAGATAATCGGGATTCCGATCCTCCTTTAAAATGATTTTCTCCCAATCCCATTGATCCACATAGATGGAATGGATATTGTCCGTGTCCTCATCCCGGCGGATGGCGCTCATATCGGTGTAGAGGCCCTCCCCGATGTGAAAGCCGTATTGCTTTAAGGCGTTGCGTTTCCATTTGGCAAGAGAGTGGACAATCTCCACAGGCCGTTCCTCCTGCTCCTTAATGCCGAAGGTAACGGGACGCTCCACGCCGTTTAGGTTGTCGTTAAGTCCGGATTCCGGCGTCACAAAAAGAGGGGCGGAAACACGGAGAAGGTACAGCTGCTCCGCCAGGCTTTGCTGGAAGAAGTCTTTTACCGTCTTAATGGCCACCTGGGTATCGTACAGGCTTAGCTCAGACTGATAGTCTTTTGGTATGTATAAATGCTCCATTTGAAATCTCCTCTTATATTTTCATAATTTTTCAAATATGAAGTCTATTATAGCAGAATTCATGGAAAAGAAAAGAGATTTATGAATTCTGGGGAAATTTTTTTATAGTCCCAGGGTATGAAAAAGAGGGCTGCCGCAAAGGAAATCATCAGTCATTTCCATATCCCATGACTTCCTTTGCGACAGCCCTTTTTGATTCTGCTTTAACCAGTTGCTTTTATCTTACAAATAATGCGCCCAACAAGAAACGCATGGATAATGAGGCTGATTAAATTCTGGTTACGTTAGTAGCCTGCGGTCCCTTGGCTCCGTCAATCACATCAAATTCAACGGCCTGTCCTTCTTCCAGGGATTTGAAGCCGTCCATGGTGATGCCGGAGTAATGTACGAATACATCATTTCCCTGCTCGTCGGAAATGAAGCCGTAACCCTTCTGATTGTTGAACCACTTAACTGTACCTTGCATTGCGATACCTCCGAAAATATTAAAAAGTGTCTTGTTGCAAAATAGCAACTGGATATAGATTATCACAAACGGGAAATGCTGTCAATGTAATTTCAGGTCTTTTGTGAAGGCATTTTGAATAGGATTTAACAATGAAAATGAGTGCGGTTTTTTATGAAAAATGAGAAAATTTTCACAGGATTGATCCTTCTGGAGGTCCTGCTTCTTGCAGGGCTTTCGGCTCTCTATGTTTACAGAAACAAGGAGGTATTTTGCCTTAGCCCCACGGCTGCAGAGACCGGGGAGCAGACAGAAGATTTCATTAAATGGGTCGATTTTCAGGTGTCGGCCGATGCCCTGGGAAAAGCTTACGAATATGACCGCGATACCTATCAGGAGGAGGTGCATTTAAACTGGATTGAGCTTCTGGCCTATACGGCGGCCAAAACCGGAGGGGATTTCTCAAAAGCCAGTCAGGTGAATGCCTGTCTTAAGGAGGCTGCTTTGGAACTGACTTCCGGAAAAACCATGGGAGAGCTGACAGAGGGGCTTTCCTACTATGATTATTACCTGGAGGCCTACACGGCAGTTTTGGGAGGTATGGTGGGCGAGTATGAGATTCAGGTTGCGAAAGAGCCGTCCTTATCGGAGCAGCAGAAAGAGATGCCGGAAGAGGAGGCCCTTGTGTGGGAGAAACGCTATGGCTTAAAGGCCTTTCTTCCCATTGCAAAAAATTTCCCCTACAGTGACTACGATGATTTTGGCGTATCCCGCAGCTATGGATATCGGCGGAAGCATTTGGGGCATGATATGATGGGGCAGGTGGGAACGCCAATCTATATATTAACGAGAACAGAGGTTTTTTAAAAAACAATCTTGAGATTGCCGTTTTCAAAGACACATTCTTTTACAATTCTTCGAATGAGCTCATTTTTTTCCCGGTAAGAGAGAGACTCAAACTGTTCCAATAAATAGCAAATCTGATCATATACATAGTCGATGGCGTTTTGAGCATCCCTGGCCTGCACAGCTTGCAGCCTGCTTCGCTGTATTTCCGCCTGAATAGCATTGATTTCCCCGTCCAGGCGATCTATTTGCCGAATGAGGTACTTGGCAGCAGGAGCGTCCTGGTTATCCTGCAGAGTGCGGGTTAAATTTTCAATCTGGACTTCCAGAGCGCTGATTTGAGCTTTAGCAGAGCGCTCATCGAATTCGGCAGGCGGAGTATAGTCACGGATTTCTATCAGGGATTTATCCAGCTGGAGGGATTTGAGCTTCTGCAAAAACATATCGTCCACCTCATCCATGCGAATGTGGCTGGTACCACAGTATTCTTTTCCCATACGATCGCGGACGGAACAGAGATAATTTCGGTATTGGGTGCCCTTTTGGTTATAAATTTTGGTGATCATGCGATGGCCACAGCTACAGCGAAGCACGCCTTTTAACAGTCCAAGCTCATACTTGGAGGAGCGCACTTGTTTGTTTTCTCCCAGCCGGTTCTGGACGGAGATCCAGTCTTTAGCAGTAATTGCATAGTCATGGATACCAACGGCTATGGTGATGGGCTTTCTGGCCCCTGTAGCTTGTTTTGACTGGGGATAACGGCCATAGGCGATCAATCCGTGCTTTCCGTCAAAAAGGGCCTCTGCGTTGTCAGGAAGCTTGTAGTTTCCTTTTCTCCGGAAGTATTCAAGGGCTTCCGGTGCATTTTGACAATAGACAGGATTTGTCAAAATAAAGTAAAGCTGCGAGGTATTCAGAAATTTTCCTGTCAGAGATTTGATTCCATAATTTTTACAATGGCGTTCCAGAGCTGTAATGGAGAGGCCGGACAACATAAGAGAATAGAGATTCCGAACATAATCAATATTGTTATCCAGGATAAGGAAGGAATGCTCCTTATTTCCCACGACACGCTTAATAGAGGTGGTTCCGGCCGGACATTTTCCGCCTGTCCAAAAACCATGCAGAGCCATTTCATCCATATTGTCAGATACACGCTCTGAGGTGGTATCCCGTTCAAGCTGAGCAAAGGCAGCCAAGATATACATAACTGTGCGACCTATGGGCGTAGAGGTATCAAAGGACTCCTTAACCGAGACAAAGGATACCTGGTTTTTCTGGAGTCGGTCGAAGATTTGTGAGAATTCGGGAACATTCCGACTAATACGGTCCAGGCGATAGACCATAACTACGTTGAGCACACCGTTTTCGACGTCCTTCATCATTTCCTTGAAGCTTGGACGGTTCATATTGAAGCCGGTAAAGCCTTCGTCCTTGCCGTATACAATGAAGTCCAGCTCCTGGCCACGAAACATGATTCTGGAGTACTCTTTGCAGAGTTTGATTTGTGTGGTTACGGATTCACTGGTGTCGCGATATACGGATTTTCTGGCATAGATTCCGATAACTAGCATTGGATTCCTCCTTTTATATGTGTGTGCTCTGTTTCTATGTATAGTAAAAGACACCTATACAAATACTTGTATAAGTGCCTTTCAACCATAATCAATATGGTTCTCTCCGTACAAGTATACTACTATATGGCAAAAAATATTGCAACTTCTAAAATAGTTAATTGGAATTAACATTTGGTTTTTCTTGCTGATTAATTGTCTCTAGTAATTTGAGTGATGTGGCATTTTATAACATTAACTATATTCGGAATGATCAAGCCCAAAATAAAGAAAACAGCACTAACCATTATATTCTGATGTAAACTTTTTCCGCTACTTGCATCTAATTCTTGATTGAGCTTTGCTTGCACAGCATTTACTTGTTAGACTGACTACATCTTCAGCAATTTCGGCCTCAGATTTGAGATTTTCAACAAATTCAATTCGGTTTTGTAATTCTCGCTCTATAGTTTGCAATTCAGCAGAGCAAGAAGCTAAATCGGCAGAAATATCTTGCATTCTTTCTGCAATATCTTTGTCTTCCATATTTTGTTTATTTTGATAAAAGCTATAGAGAGTACCTATTAATATGCCCAGTATAAAAAAAGCAATAACATTTATAAAGAATCTAAGTGTCATATATCGTTGTCTGTATTTAATAATACATCCCCCTCCTTTTTTTCAAAAATTTAATATTTTACCTATCAATAGTTGGTTTACCATCAGCTTTAATTTCATCATCAAGGGTGGCGAAAGGAATTGTTAAATCATTTTCGTTTTCATAAAACCATAATGTATGATACTTATATTCATCATTAGATGTTATTTTATTGTATATAGCCATGATTTCTTCGTCTGTTATATCGGTGTTGGCTACAATACGATAGCCTTGACATTTTTCGCCTTCCCGCACATAGTCGGATTGATTAATGAGCGAATAAGCAGGGAGTGATATAGACTTATATTCATCGCTTTGCTTTTTTGGAGTTATTGCATATATACCAGCAAGAATAATAATGCCGATAATTATTGTGGATATAATAGGGCCCTTTTTTGAAGTTTTCTTTGAAGGAGTTGTTTCTCGTGCGGTAACCTTTTCCAACCATTTATATTTTTTACGACAATTATCACACAAACCATAGTTAGGGCCTTTGGTGCTTCGACGGAGTTCATTTCCACATCTTGGACATTTCATAAACATTTATCTCCTTAAAAAATTTCCATTGCAATATGCTCAATATTGTAGTAATATAAAAACAGAACAAATGTTCCTGTACTTTTTCGCCTTGAAACATTAGATTCGAGGTAAAAAGATAGCAATGATTTATCATATCTATGAATTGCGAGCAAATAAAAATATGCCAGTCCATAAGTTCGGAGAACTATTAGGAGTGAATAAACACAGATAAATGATATTAAAATTTGGAAAACACATCCCACAGTGTGGCCTTTATGCCTTCTTTTCCTGATGCTCAAAGTATTGCTGTATTAATTTTTCATTCTGTCCGGCATATCAGACAAATGCTAATAATCAAACGATTTGATTGTGCTTGCTCGTGCTTTGATATGAAAAATTGTATTTAGGAGGCAAGTACATATGGGTGGAGAAGATTACAAAAGAGCAATTAAAAAATTACTTGACCATCTACAGGATGAGGCATTATTAAGGCGAATATATTTAATGATATTAGCAATGATGGGGGGTTAGCCATATGGCTGGCCTCTTTTATATTCCCAAGCATTTTCGCATAAATTCCTCTATCACCTTAAGCTTTTCTGGCTCTGTTTCGGCTAAAGTATTTATTGCATTATGTATAAAACTGTTTTCTGATTTTGATAGCTTTCCCAATGAAATAGAAAACTGATCTTCATTGGAAATTTTGGTGAACATATTATCTTCGCCGCCTTCTCCGGTTCGGAGCCAGATTTCATTTACACTAAACTCTTTACAGATTAGAGCAATAACGGCATTGCTGGGTTCCCTTCGTCCAGTTTCATATCCAGCAATATTATTTCTTGGAATACCCATTCTTTTTGAAAATTCTTCTTGTGTAAGACCAGAATGCTTTCGTATTTTCTTGATTCGGTCTCTTAATTCTTCTTGTGACAATTTATCACCTCCGTACTCTTAAATGCAATATATCAAAAAAATGTGACTATGTCAACAGAAAATGCTTGACATTTATTTCTTAGCGACATATAATTGTGACATAGAAACATATAGAAAGAGGTGATGATATTGAAACAAATAAATATTAACTTAACAGACGATCCATTAAAAAATATTATCCTAATGGCACCATACCTGGATGAATCAGGTCAAAACAGGGTATTTGGCATGATATGTGGCTTGATAGGATTCAGTGGAGGCAATGAGAGTCCGAGAGGGTTAGAGCGGGAGGAGGTGGTATAGGTGGAAGCTTGGTCTGAAGCAGAAAAAAGGAGGAAGGAGAGGGAGAAAACTGTAAAAATTATTTGCAGTGAAACAGGTGAAGAGTTTGAAATAAAGAAAAAAGTGGCAATTCCATTAATTGCGGCATTAAGAGCATACCAAGGCATGAATGGAAATTCGGAGAATAGGAGTAATGACCAAATAGAAGCAGCCCGTATATTGCTCCTACTCTCCGAGATTACTTAGGAATCTTCTTCTATTTTCAAATTGTTTAGGATGTCCATAGCTTCATCGTAAGCATCCATGTAAAGAGCTATTTTGTCAGATATAGATAGCTGATAGGACGAGGAGGCGACAATGGCTAAAGCTATTTTTTCGGGGTCAAATTTCTTTTCCATAGAAATACTCCTTTCTTAAGTACTCGGCATGGCAGTGCCTGTATAGAAAGTATATCACAAAGGAGAGCCAGCGGACAGACATTATTTAGGGAAGGAGGAAGGATATGGGGCCAGGAGCAACAATTGTTTTAAGCGTTTTGAGTGTGTGCGTAACTATTGCGTTTGTGTGCTATATGGGTTTTTCATCGGACAACGAAACAGGTGTGTTTTCAAATTCAGACCATGAGAAGCGTATAAAAAGGCTAGAAGAAGCAGTAGAAAAATTACGGAGGAACGAATGAACCCAGTATTTATTATTTTGGTTTTTATTGGAGGCGGTGCTTTATGGATTTTAAGTTCATTTCTGTTCCGCCCAATAGGGAAAATATCAAAGAAGTTGATAGATGATGCCAAAGAAGCAATGTTTGAAGAGGAAAATGAAAAGGAGGAGAAAAACAAATGAAGAAAGGATTTTTAGGATCTATTGTTTTGGCTGTAATGATTTTTGGAGCAATCATATTAGGATTTGCTAGTACAAAGCGGGTTCCGGCCGGGTATGTAGGAGTAGTTTATTCAATGAATGGAGGGGTTGCGGAAGATACTCTTGGGCAGGGATGGCATATAGTGAGTCCGACAAAACATGTTACTCTATATTCTATCGGTATTGAGCAGTCCTATTTGACGGCAACAGAGGACGGTGATTCCCCGGATGATGATAGCTTCTCAGCCCCATCTAGTGACGGCAAGGGCCTTCAAATGGAATTGACTTTTACATATAGATTTGAAGCAGATCATGTAGCACAGACATTTACAAGGTTTAAGGGCAGATCTGGGAAAGAATTGTTGGATAGTTTTATTAAGCCGAATGTTATCAGCTGGACAAAGGAAGTAACAGCAAAATATCCGGTAACGGATATTTTAGGGGAAAAGAGAGCGGAATTAAATACCGTACTGTCAGAATATCTTGCTGAAAAATTTGCTTCATATGGAATTATTATTGAAAATGCTTCCTTAATCAACATTGAAGTTGATGATGAAACGAGGGCATCCATTACTAAGAAGGTTACGGCGCAGCAGGAGCTTGAACTTGCCAATATTGAGGCACAGACTGCGAAAGTACAGGCAGATAAAGATAAACAGGTTGCCCTTATTGAAGCAGAGAAAAACAAGGAGGCCGCAGAGATCCAGGCTGAGCAGGCAAGGATTAGAGCTGAGGGAGAAGCAGAAGCCAAAAGAATTTCTGCAGAGGCAGAGGCAGAAGCCAATCGTAAAATTGCGGAATCTCTCACACCGGAACTGATCGAAAAAATAAAAATCGAGCAGTGGAATGGTGATGTACCACAGGTTCAAGGAAATGGAGTTCCGATTTTGAACCTGGAATAATTTATAGCCCTTCGGGGCTTTGGAGCCATAGCTCAACAGGTAGAGCATCAGTCCTCCCAATCGCTGTATCCGGGTTCGACTCCCGGTGGCTCCATTACAGATGCGCAACTGTAAATAACAATAATGACGTACAAGCGTTGGCACATAAGATTTAAGGGAGGTGTGCAATGAAAAAACAAGAATATACCTGCACAGTAACCTTTACCGATGGGTGGCAGAAACGGGTCACGGATGCTTTTGTGGATTTGTATTACCAGCGTCTCCAAAGGATTGGGGAACCAGATAAAAAGAAAAAGGAGCAGGAGGTACCGGCGTAAACCGGTACACAAAGGACAAGCAATAAGCCCCATGCCGGGAAGCAGAAAGGGCCTATTTGGAACTTAATCCAATTATAGCAGAAATGGAGGGGAGTGTATATGCCTTATTATAAGGTATGCCCTTTCTGCGGAGCTCATTTGGATCCAGGTGAGAAGTGCGATTGTCAGAGGGCAAGAGGTGAATTAGATGAAAGTGGAGATTGTACAGGTGGGACTGCGGAACGGCAATACCGAAATTTGGGTGAGGGCAGCAGGATCCAGGCTGAAAGAGATCTTGGAGCACAAAGACAGCAGGAGGGCAGAGCTGACGGTTTTTGATGGGAGATCTATTACCCCGGAGCAAAGGAGAAAGATCTATGCCATGATGGGTGATATTTCCGCGTGGACAGGCTATTATCCAGAAGAATTAAAAGACCGGATGAAATACTTGTACATAGAAAAGACCGGGAAGGAAATGTTCAGCCTGGCTACATGCTCTATCGAGACAGCCCGGCAGTTTTTGGATATCATCATTGATTTTGCCTTAGAGAATAGCATCCCTCTCCGGGAGAGCGGCATTGAGAGAACAGAGGATATATATAACTACCTGGTAAGCTGTATCCACCATAAAAAATGCTGTATTTGTGGCAGGCCTGCGGATATCCATCATTTGGATGCAATCGGGATGGGAAATGACAGGGCGCATTATGATGACAGTAAAAACGAGATTATAGCTCTTTGCCGGATGCATCATACCATGGCGCATACCAGGGGAAGGGAGTCATTTTGTAACCTATATCATGTGTTTGGTGTACCTAGAATGTCGGTGGAGTCAGTTTACCAGCAGATTTTTTTGTAAAGCACAGGGGGCGGGATGGAAAGGACAGGAAACAAAGAGAAGCATGAATATAAGCTCAAAGCAGAGCGACAGAAAGAGCTGCTCATTGCTTTAGGGCGCAGGCGGGATTGGAAATCAAAGAGAGCCAGGGAGGAATTTAGAAGACCGGCATTTGAGGGGACAGCGTTAGAGCCTGGGCGTAAGCGGAAAGAGTTGGAGAAGCGGTATGAGTAAGAAGAGAAAATGTGCAAATTGTGATAAGCGTATGGATTGGGCCCTTCCGGTGCGGGTGGGTGAAAAAAATATTGATTATGCCAGGAATTGCTTAAGAATGGCAGAAAGAACGTTTGTATGCGGTATCACTATGAAAACAAAAAGGATAGAACATGAGCAGTATTGCAAGCATTACAGGGAAGACACAGAACGAGGCGGCGACTGTATGGTAGGAGAAATTTCGCGTCTCCGTAGAATGATAATGGAATACGAGCGGAGGCATCGTGATTGGAAAGATAATTTTATGAGTCGGTTCATGGAGCAGGGTTAGGATATGGGGATGGAAGGGGCAAGAGAATGAAAAAGAAATTAAGCCTGAAAGAAAAGTTATTGGAGGAATTCGAGTGGCGGTTTTTATTTTTCGCAAAATGTGTAGGGAATGATTGTGGGCTTGATAAGTGTGCATATTTTCGTCTTAACGGCGTTTTGGACTTTATGGAAAAGTGTGAAGTAATAAACCAAAAAGAATTTAAGTTTTTATCGAATGCTTTAGAAGCAGTTTATTTAAGTTAACTGGGTTTTGATTAGGGTTTAGGAAGGAAGGGAAAATAATTTGAGATATATTGCAAGTTGGAGTGGCGGAAAAGACAGTACCGCAAGCATAATATTAGCGCATGAACACAATGAACCGCTTGACCTTATAATCTTTTCCGAGGTTATGTTTGATAAAAATATAAGCGGTGAATTGCCGGAACATATAGATTTTATTAAAAATAAGTGTATTCCGCTGTTTGAAAGTTGGGGGTATGAAACGAAAATACTTCATGCTGATAAAACATATTTAGATTGCTTTTTTCAGACGTAAATGGTAAACCACACGTGCCTATCAGTGTATCCTTAAGTGTGCGATAATCGTGTAAAGTTGAAAAAGTTTATGCAACTTTTCACACTATACACAATGGGAGGACA
>JAAVZL010000020.1 GCA_022791635.1 Lachnospiraceae bacterium | reverse complement strand
CCGTAAATCCTTCTATGCGTCTCGGGGATATTGCTGTTTCCAGTACCGCAATATCCCGCTCGACACATCTGTGCCGAGAAGAATTTCCGGCCGAAAATGCATTCGTCCGTAAATCCTTCTATGCGTCTCGGGGATATTGCTGTTTCCAGTCCCGCAATATCCCGCTCGACACATCTTTGCCGAGAAGAATTTCCGGCCGAAAATGCGTTCGTCCGTAAATCCTTCTATGCGTCTCGGGGATATTGCTGTTTCCAGTTCCGCCAATTAATAATTTCCCAGGATCTTCATATTCAACGCTTCCTCCCGAATTCCCCGCAGGGCGTTCTTTACGGCGCTGTCGTTCAGGTTCCCCTCAAAGTCCACAAAGAAATGGTACTCCCAGTTCTTCTCCGCAATGGGCCGTGACTCAATGCGGCACATATTCAGGTTATTGAAAATAAAGTGGGACAAGACATTGTAAAGACAACCGCTCTCGTGGCTCACCTCAAAGCAGATACTCACCTTCCCTGCGTTTTTGCAGAAGATCCGCTGGTTGGTCACGATGAGAAAACGGGTGGAATTCTGTCCGCTGAAATTGATGTTCTCTTTCAAAACCTTCAGCCCATGCTGCTTTCCGGCCAGGGTGCTGGCAATGGCGGCCTGAGTTTTATCTCGATCTTCGGCTACCTTCTGGGCCGCCACCGCCGTGTTAAGCAGGCTAATCTGCTGCCACTGTCGGTTTTCGTCCAGATATCTGGCACACTGCATCAGACCCTGGGGATGGGAATATACCGTACGAATGTCCGAAAGCTCGGCGTCCGGCGTTCCCAGAAGGGCATGGCGAATGGTCATCACCTGCTCTCCTACGATATAATTGTCAAACTCCTGAAGGAGATCATAATTATCGTTTACAATGCCTGCGGAGGAATTCTCAATGGGCAGCACCGCGTAATCCGCCATGCCCTCGGCTATGGCCTCCATGGCGTCCCGCCAGCGCTCCACATGAAAGTGTTTGACATCCTCTCCGAAAAATTCGAACATGGCCTGCTGTGCGTAGGCCCCCTCCACTCCCTGGTAGACCACCCGTACATTATTTTTCTCAAGCTCATCCACCATCACAAAGGGCAGACGCCCGATAGCCTGCTGCTCCATCCGCTGATACTGGAGTTTCCGGCTCATAGCCATGAGCTGCTTATAAAGCTCCTCCACTCCGTGGCTGTTAAATTCATTGTGGGTCATGGCCTGCACGGCCTGGATTTTCCGCTTTTCCTGCTCCTTATCCAAAACCTTCTTTCCCACGGCCACCTTGTATTCCGCCACCTCTTCCGAGACGGCCATCCGCTGTTCAAACAACTTTACCATCTGCTCATCGATTTCGTCAATCTCTTTTCTAAGCTCCGCCAGATCTCTCATGTCTTTTTCCTCTCTTTTTAGCAAGCATCCTTTCGAACCGCCCGGATCAGATCTCCCAGATAGGACAGGGAGCCAAAGGCCAGAACCATCCCGTCCTCCCCCGCATAGCTTCTGGCCCTTTCCACGGCATCCGGAATGCTTTCGGCCGGCTCCACATTAGGGTTATAGGGTCTTACCGTCTCTGCCAGCGCCTCTGCTGGCAGGGCTCTCTGATTATCCGGCGTCATCACCGTCACGATCCGCTCTGCCTCCGGAGCCAGGCGGCTCATCATATAGTCGTACTCCTTGTCTCCCAGAACACCAATAATGAAAATCTTTCGTTTTTCCGGCACATAAAGCTTCAGCGTCTCCAAAAGTCGGTCTGCCGCGTCCCGGTTATGGGCCCCGTCCACTATGAACAAGGGATGCTCCTCCACCACGGTAAAGCGGCCGATCCACCTAGTCTCCTCCAGTCCCTTTCTCAGGGCCTCCTCAGACACGGGATAGCCAAGCTCTCCCAGGGCGTCTATAACCTCCACCGCCGTGGCCGCATTTTCTATCTGACAGCTTCCCAGGATTCCTGGCTTCAGCATTTTACGTTCGCTATAGGTAAAGCTCTGCTCTTCAAAGCTTATCTTTTTATCCCGAAGCTCTTTCGCCTGCACCTCCCGGTAGGAAGCCTGCTGCTCCTTACAAGCCTCCATTAAAACTTGCCGAACCTCGGGCCTTTGCACCGTGCTGACCACCTTTGTTCCAGGCTTGATAATTCCAGCCTTCATTTTAGCGATCTCCTCCAGGGTATTTCCCAAAAATCCCATGTGATCCATGCTGATGGAGGCAAATGCGGATACCAGGGTGGTTTTCACCACATTGGTGGCGTCCGTCAGGCCACCCATGCCGGTCTCCAGCACCACCAGATCGCAGTCCGTTTCCTGAAAATAGAGAAATGCCAGGGCCGTCTCCACCTCAAAGGCCGTGGGGTGAGCCAGCCCCTCCGAGAGCATCTCCTGCCCGGCCTGGTAAATCCGCTTTGCCAGCCTTGCCACCGCTTCCTCGGGGATATAGGCCTCATTCACCTGGATGCGCTCCCGGTATTCAAAAATCGTGGGCGAAATGTATCTGCCCACCCGGTATCCCGCCTCTTTTAGAATGGTAGAAACATAGGCCAGGATGGAGCCCTTGCCGTTGGTCCCCGCAATGTGCACAAATTTCAAATCGTCCTGGGGATTCCCCAGGCGGGCAAGCAACCCGGTCACTGTATCAAGCCCCAAAATGTAGCCGTATTTTGATGTATCATCGATAAACGCTCTTGCTTCCTTGTATGTCATATTCAGACCACCTTACAGGTTTTATCTATTTTACTGCATTCCAAGTATATTACATCCTCCGCTTTATTTCAATAGAATTTCTTTTCCCTTTTCGGCGCATACTACTCTTATGAAAAACAAATTTATTCTCTGCGGACTCATCGGCTGGTGCCTGGAAATCTTCTGGACAGGCCTCAAATCCCTTCAGCGCAGACAGATGAAGCTCATCGGCCATTCCTCTATGTGGATGTTTCCCATCTATGGGATGGCTGCTTTTCTCTCTCCTGTCTCCCGCTGGATTCGAAAAAAAGGGACGCTGTTTCGGGGGAGCGTCTATGCCTGTTCCATTTTCCTGGGAGAATTCATCACCGGAAGTCTGCTGAAAAAACACGATATGTGCCCCTGGGACTACAGCAAGGCCCGTTTTAACATCGGCGGCGTTATAAGGCTTGACTATGCCCCTGTGTGGTTCCTCACCGGGCTCTTATATGAAAAAATCTTTCGCCGACTGTAGAAAGACGTACAGGCTGCCGCAAAAGAAACCATCAGACTTTTCCAATATCCAGTGTCCGGCTGTTCGCGTACAGGCTGTCTGATATGAACGGATATTGCCCTAGCAATGTCCGTACAGAGCAGACAGAATGTACGAGAACCGTCCGAACACGGATATGGAAAAGTCTGATGGTTTCTTTTGCGGCAGCTTCACTAACCTTCACTAAACTTCAAAAAATTTCTGTTCCCACCCCCGCTTTTCTACCTCTGACAAAATCAACTCTTTCGTTATCTCCTCCGGGATACTGTCCGGGCTTTCTACCGCCAGCCCCGCGCAAAAAGCCGCCAGCTCCGGGGCCGTTGTCAAAATACCATCTCCAAAACATCGTTCCTCTCTTCCTTTAAAAAACGGAAGTCCCAAAGCCATTCCGCCAACCATCGCCCCCAAAAACGCATCTCCGGCTCCTGTGGTGTTGACTGTCTTGGCCGGAAATGCCGGCACCCATTCCAGGCAATCCCCTCTGGCACAGCAGGCTCCCTCTTTCCCAAGGGTCACACAGAGGGCAATCCCCGGCTGCCACCTCTGCAAATAAGAAAGGGTTTCCCTTGCCAGCTCCCTCCCCTGTTTCCCGGTGCCTGTCATTGCCTGGGCCTCCTCCTCATTTACGGAGACCAGATCGCAATACGGATAAATGTTCGCTTCCTCAAACTGCCTTGCCTCTCCCGCTGGGATGGAAATGGCGCAAAAAGCTCCCTTTTCCTTTCCCATCCGCATCATCTCTACTCTGCTGTCTATGCGAATCTCCGGAACTGCCACCAAACAAGTTTCCTCATCAATCCCAATCTTCTCAAGAGCCTTTCGGATAAAGTCAGGCGTCACCTCCCCGGCTGCGCTGTTGCCGGCTGTGAAATTACAGCCCTCTTTGTCCGGATACTGCAGGCAGATGCTCAGCATGGTGGGAAGAAGCCGGCTTTTCTCCATACAGCTTACATCCATCCCCTGCCCCTTCATCTGCTCAATCAGTTCACTGCCAAAGCCGTCCTTTCCCACGGCTCCTATGGGATACACGGAAGCCCTGCCCCGAAGCAGCATGGCGATATAGTAAAATACAATCTGCTGCTTACAGTAATCCTTGGCGTCACTTAAGGTCACAAGCCTGGATTCGCTGCGCCCTAAGGTTTCCATCTGGGGGCTGTGAAACAAAAGTCCTTTTCCCACGCCTCCGCAGCCCACTACCTTTGTTATCCGTCTGTTCATGCATTTACTCCCCAAAACTTCCATTCCGGATTTCTGGAAATGGGATGCTCCGCCGTCTCCAAAGTAGCCGTAATTCGGGCATCCGGATGCTCCTGCAGAAGGGTCATGGGATATTCCGGCGTCATTTCAGAGAACAGCGCCACCCGAAGAGCCGTCTGCTTCCAGGCCCCGGTGGCCGAATAAACCCGGATTTTCTTTGCCCGAAAGCATTCCTTTACCCCCAGTGTCAGGGACATGGGAGGCATAAACTGCCAGGCAGAGCCAAAGCTTCGATGAGCCAGAGCCAGAATGGTGTCCGTATTATTATTCTGAATCCGCGCCGTGCTGTTGCGCACATCCTCCAGGGTCACACAGCTGTAGGGATCTCTTCTGGCCTGATTGAAGGCCACATGCCCGTCCTGCCCCCAGCCTCCCAGGGTGTAATCAATCTCCGTGCTAAGAATCCTTCTTGAAATGTCATGATAATTCTCCGGCGTCAGAAAAAAGCGCTGCTCTTCTGGCACTGCCAGCTTCGGGTCCACCGGCCCGTAAAAAAATTCCTTCATAAAGGTCTGAAAATTGGATGGATCTTTCGGATGCAGAAGCTTCCCCTCCCAATCCAGATTTTCATCCATATGAAAAACCGTCACTCTCTTTAAGGATACCTGCTCCTCATTGACCATCCGGGTAAAGGGCTCGTACCACTCCTTCGGGCCGCAGGGCACAATCGCATGGTAATCCCTTCCCTCTGCGTTGGCCTCCTTAATATCCTCCACAAAATCCCGCGCCATCACCTCTCCAAGCTCTGCGGCATCCTTCACCAGACGCAGGGGCACCTTCCTCCCGGGATGCTCCGGTAATTCCTCCGCGGGAACGGAGCACCATTGATACAGTAATTTTTTATCTAACATATGCTCTTATTCCTCCTGACCTATTTGAAATTGATAAATCGTTGTGTATTCGTATTTCTCTCCGGCTTTCAAAAGGGGATACAGACGGCCCTCCCGTATCTGCTCTTGGGACGGACAATACTGGGCTTCCAGACAGACGCCTGCATGTTTTTCATAGAGGGCTCCGCTTCTTCCCCGGTAGCCGCTCAGATAATTCCCTGCATACAGCTGAATACCCGATTGGTCCGTCCATACACGCATCTTTAGCCCGCTCTCCCGGCAGGAAAGCACGGCAGCCTCCCGCAGCTTCCCGCTGCTTCCCAAATAGTAGTTATGATCATAGCCGCACCCATAATGAAGCTGAATCTCTTCTTCGTGAGCGTCGCGCCCGATAGGCTTTGGCCGGCAAAAATCAAATACCGTCCCCTCCACCGGAAACATTCCCAGATCGGAAATGCCGTCTTCATTGTTTTCCTGTACCATATGGGCATGAAGCTGCAGCTCATGGCCATAGATACTGCCGCTTCCCTCTCCGCCAAGATTAAAATAGGAATGATTGGTCAGGTTGCAAACCGTATCCTCATCACAGACCGCCTCATAATGGATTTTCAGCTCATCCTGTTCCGTAAACTCATAGCTTATCTGCACCTTCAGATTTCCCGGATAATGCTCTTCCCCATCCGGCGAAAGCCGGGAAAAATGAACCTGAGCGCCCTCTATCCGGCTTTCCCACAAACGTTTATCAAATCCCTGCTTTCCTCCATGGAGATGATTCTTTCCGTCCGTTCTTTCTAACTGATATGCTTTTTCTCCAACAAGGATCCGCCCGTCCTTAATCCATCCCCCGAATCTACCCACACAGGCTCCCAGGAATTCCTCACGGCTTCTATACTCCTCCAAGCTCTGATACCCCAACACAACATTTCTTCTCTTCCCGCTTCTGTCGGCAATCCAAAGCTCCAGAATGGTACATCCATAATCCGTTACAACTGCATAGTTTCCCTTTTCATTTTCCAGATAAAATTTGGTAACCTCTCCCAGATCCTCTGTCCTGCCAAATGACTCATGTCTGATTTTCATGGATGCCTCCCGTTTCTTTTAATGACAATCCGGCGTCAGGGGACCTGCCAGCTCCTTCACAAAGAACAGTTTTCCCGGAATCGTGGGGATGAAGGAGGAAGCCACTGCCTTATCCGGCCCATAGCGAAGGGTCATCCAAAGTGACATTCCCTGCCACTGCATGTCTCTACCCAGGATCCCGTCCGCGCCGCCAATCATGTAATCAGACTTTAAGAAGATTCCGGGGCCTATGGTATTGGCCCGGCAGGATACCAGTGTGGTGCGGCTCTTAAAGGAGGTAATGGCATTCTGCTCAATGGTCAGAGGATGAAGCTTCGCTCCCAGACGATAAGGACACTGCTTCCATTCCTCCACAGTGGAAAACTCCCTTCCAAAGTGGGGCTCCCAGAAGGCAATGTGGCACATTCTTCCGATTCCGTAGACCGTAACCATCCGGGCCCCTTCTGCCTTCAGCGCGGCAATCTTCTCCGGATAAAGGGGGAGGTTGTCTTTTGTGGCAAAATTGCGCTGTTCTTTCGGCACGGTCAGTTCTCCCAGAGGACCGTAAAAATGTTCCTCCATGGCATTCTGGAAAGCCGCCGGATCAGAAGGGCTTAAGGTATTTCCCTCCCCGTCTGACCACTCGTCCATATTAAAGCCATAGACATGAGCGCAAGGCACCTTCCATTCCTTCAGAAAATAAACGGCCCATTGATACATGCCCATAGGGCCTACGGGAAATACCATGATCAGTTTTCGTTCCTCGTCCCGGGCCTTTTTTATGGTCCACGCAATCTCATGTCCCATCATGACTTCCAGATCTGCAAGCTTCTCGCAAAATACCGGACGAAATTTTGGATTCCAAAAATCCTGGGCCTTACAGATATCCTCTGCCGGCTGGCTGCAGCACGCGTCAATTTTTTCAAAATCCCACTCTTCCGGGTAAAAGCCCTCCAACAGTGAACCCTTTACGGTTGACATAAAATCCATTTCTTATCCTCTCCTTTTCTAGCCTCAATTTACGATAATCGCCTTAATCGTCTCCTCATCCTTGGTAAACACCTGACGGAACCGCTCCGGATCCGTCAGAGAAATCCTGTGGGTCAAAAGCTTTTCCGTGGGGATTACCCCCGTGCGGATCAGCTCCATGCATCTGGGAAAATAACGGGCAGGCTCTGCCAGCACAGAAACGATCTTTTTCTTATGAAAAATCAAATCATCCACATCAATCTCTGCCTTGGCATCCCCGTCTATCGCCACGCCCAGGGGTACAATGATCCCACCATAACCAGCGGTCAAAACGGCCTGTGAAAGCGTAGCCGGAGGCGAGGTAACAATGGCGGAACGCGTCTCCTTCGGAAGCTTCTCTCTTAAGCTTTCTTCCCCGAAATAGCAGACCCGGTCTGCTCCCAGCGCCAGGGCCGCCTCCTCCCGCCTTTGGTTGCGCCTTGTCCCTTTTCTGCCGCCCACGCAAACGATTTCTTTTGCATGAAAATACTTCCCAATGGCCACGCACAGAAGGGCGATAGGCCCCATTCCCCAGATGACAAGCCCGCTGTCATCGCGGATCTCTGCCGCCAGGCAGGCCGTAAGGGCCACGGCCGACGGCTCTACAAACGTAGCCTGCTCTGCCGTAAGTCCCTGGCAAGGGACCAGATTATTCTCATGTACAAGCAAATACTCCCCCATGCCGGACTGGCCTTCCAGGCCCGTCATATTCCGGCACAAGTGGCTCTCCCCGTTTTTACAGGAGGTACAGACACCGCAGGCGGATAAATCCTCTACCACAACCATTTCCCCTGCCGACACCTTTGTCACGCTCTCACCCACGGCCGTTACCAAGGCTGATATCTCATGCCCAAGGGGCGTATATTCCTCTTTTTTCCTCAAAAAATGCAAATCCGTTCCGCAAATTCCACAGGCGAGAACCCGCACCAGCACCTGATTATGTACGGGAACCGGAATCTCCCGTTCCCGAAGGATCAGATCAAATTCTTTTCTACCCTGCAAATATTTCATTTCCTCTGTCCTCATGAAGCCTGTCTGTTCGTAATGGTATCCACAGCCACCGCCAATAAGAGCACAAGTCCCTTTACAATATATTTTTCAAAGGAGCCCAGGCTTAAGATACTCATGCCGTTATCCAGAGACGCCATCACAAGCGCTCCGATGATGCATCCGAAAATAGAACCTTTTCCGCCGGCCGGACTGGTGCCGCCGATAATAGCCGCCGCAATAATATCCGTCTCCGCACCGGTTCCTCCCGCTATGGCGGCGGAATTTAGCCGGGAGGTAAAGATAACGCCGGATATGGCCGTCAGAACACCCATAATCGTAAAATTGACAATCATGGTTTTCTTTACATTGATTCCCGACAATTTGGCCGCGTCCATATTTCCGCCTATGGCGTAAATGTGCCGCCCAAAGGCTGTTTTATTGGCAACCATATGCATCACCAGTACTACCACCGCCAAAATAATTACGGGAATGGGGATTCCTCTGTCGCTGGCCCAGATGCGAAATACCAGGAACATCACCAGACCGATTCCCAGAAGCTTTGCGATAAAAACACCCTGCCGGTCCACGTCAAAGTGGTATTTCATTCTGTTTTTTCTCCGGTTTACCATGAGAAGCACATAGAGGGCAAAGCATACGATTCCCGCCAGCACGGCCGTGAGATTTACCCCGGAATTTCCTATGTTGGGAAGGTATCCCTGACCGATGGCCTTGAATACTCCGTCATTGGGCTGTATCGTATTGCCGCCGGTTACTCCCAGAACGCCGCCCCGGAACAGCATCTGAGAAGAAAGGGTTACGATAAAGCTGGGAAGTCCCACCTTCGCCACCCAGATTCCCTGCCACAGTCCCACCAAGGCTCCCACCAGCAGCGTAATAAGAAGGGCCGGAAGGATATGCATCTGATATTCCTTTAAAAGTACGGCGATCACGGCTCCCGTAAAGCCAATGACGGAGCCCACGGACAGATCAATCTGAGCTGCAACCATGATCAGCACCATGCCGCAGGAACAGGCCCCAATGTAACACATCTGCAAAAACAGATTGTTCAGGTTGCGGGACATGAGAAATACCCCGCCGGTTGCCATCTGAAAATATGCCCAGATCAGCAACATGGCAATGATCATGGTGTATTGACGTATGTTTGATTGAATCAATGATTTCACCTTTTCCAATTTAATTCCCTCCCGTTGCATAATACATGACCTTCTCCTGGGTAGCTTCCTTCCAGTTAAGCTCCTTTACAAGCTGCCCTTCCCGCATGACCAGAATCCGATCGCTGACTCCCAATACCTCCGGCAATTCCGAGGAAATCATAATAATTCCCACGCCCTGCTTCACAAGCTCATTCATAATATGGTAGATTTCCACCTTGGCCCCCACGTCAATTCCTCTGGTGGGCTCATCCAGAATCAGGATTCTGGGCTGCGTCATTAGCCATTTCGCCAGAACCACCTTCTGCTGATTTCCGCCGGAGAGATTGGTCACCTGCTGCTCTATGGTAGGCGTCTTAATGTTCAGGCTCTCTACGTATTGATTGGTCCTTTGAATCCATTCATTGTCATTGATCAGGCCATAGTGGCTTAAGCTCTGAAAGCTGGACATTCCCACGTTATACTTCACATCCTGAAGAAGTACCAGGCCGTACCGTTTCCGATCCTCAGACACGTAGCCCACGCCGCAGCGGACAGCATCCTGGGCAGATTTCATTTCCACCCGCTTTCCCTCTATCAGAACCTCTCCCGAGGTGCGGACTCCGTATTCCCCAATCAGACTCATCATCAGCTCCGTGCGCCCCGCTCCCATGAGCCCGGCAATACCCAGAATCTCGCCCCGGCGTACCTGAAAGGATACCTGATCCAGCGCCTTTTTATCCGGAAGATCCGGTCGGAAGGTAGTCCAGTCCTTCACCTCCATCACAATTTCCTTCGCCGTGTGCTCCTCTCTGGGATACATCTGCGTCAGCTCTCTGCCTACCATGTAGGCGATAAGCTCGTTTTTGGAAATCTCATCCTTGGGCTTTGTAACCACAGTCCTTCCGTCCCGCAGAACGGTAATGGTATCGGCAATTTCAAAGACCTCGTCAAGCTTATGAGAAATATAAATACAGCTGACGCCCTGTTCCTTCAGTTCCCGCAAAATCTCCAAAAGATTGGCCGACTCGCTGTCCGTAAGGGCCGCCGTAGGCTCATCCAGAATCAAAAGCCGGGCGTCCTTGCTGATGGCCTTACAGATCTCAATCAGCTGCTGTTGTCCTACTCCGAGATTTACGATCTCCGTCTCCGGATTCAGGGTCAGCTTCACCTTTTCCAGATATTCGGCACACTTCCAATAGGTTGCGTCCCAATCAATGAGACCATACTTATTTTTGATTTCCGAGCCCAGAAAAATGCTTTCCGCCACATTCATATTTTTGCAGAGGGCAAGCTCCTGGTAAATAATGGCAATCCCTTTTTTCTCACTGTCCTTGATTGCATGAAATTCCTGCTTTTCCCCGTTGAGGATAATGTCGCCCTCGTAGGTATTGGCTGTATAAATTCCGCTTAAGACCTTCATCAGGGTCGATTTTCCGGCTCCGTTTTCCCCTACCAGGGCGTGAATCTCTCCCCGCTTCACCTGAAAGGTTACATCGTCCAGCGCCTTTACGCCCGGAAAGGTCTTCGTAATATGCTCCATCTTCAGAATATAACTATCCAAGTCCGGCTGCCTCCTTTCACCAGAGGGCTGTTGGCTCATTTTGCGACTGCCCACACAGCCCTCGCTTAAATGCCTGGTCTTCCTTCAGGCGTTTCCGTTTGACTAATTGTAGATATCCTCCTTGCTGTGATATCCCTCGTCAATCAGTAAATCTACATTGTCCTTGTCAATAAAGGTGACATCCAAAAGGTATGCGGGCACGTCAATTTCATTTCCGTCCGCATCGGTACCCTTTTCCGTGGAAGTGGTGGTGCAGGACCCTGTCTCAAAGAACTCTATGGCCAAATCCACTGCCGTGCGTCCCATCTTCCGGGTATCTCCCCAGGAGGTCATGGACTGTGTTCCCGCCAGGATTCTCTGGCAGGCTGCCGCCTCGGCATCCATACCGGTGATGATGGTCTCCTTTGCCAGATCGTCTCCAAGAGCCGCAATGGCGCCGTTGGCCGTTCCGTCGTTGGGGGCCAGGATCGCGTCAATGGTAATATTCTCCGAAGCCGCAATGCTCATGGCATTCTCCACGTGCTTGGTTGCCTCCTCGGGCTTCCAGCCCACGCAGTCGTTCTCACTGATGACATGAATATCGCCGCTGTCAATAAAGGGCTTCAGCGCCTCATAGGCGCCTCCGAAATACAAAGGTGCGCAGGAATCTGCCGGATCGCCTTTTAGCAGCACCACATTTCCCTTGGTCTCCCCATATTTCTCCGCCAGCTTTTCCACGATGTACTCTCCGTTAATCTGTCCCATGCGCCAGCTGTTGAAGGTGATGTAGACATCCACCAGATCCGTTCCCGTTACCAGGCGGTCGTAGGAGATCACGTAAACGCCCTCGGCCTTGGCCTCCTCCACAATGGCCGCAGCAGCGTCGCCATCATTGGGAGCAAGAATCAGAACATTGATTCCCTGGGTAATCATGGTGGAAACCTGTTCCTTTTGCTTATTGCTGTCGCCGTCGGCACAGGCCGTTACCAGCTTGATTCCCTTTTCCTCACAGTAGGATTTTACCGTTTCCGTATCAATGGTCCACCGCTCCTCTGCAAAGGTAGGCATGGAAAGTCCGATGAACAATTCGTCACCGTTCCCTCCCTGAGGCTCTTCGGCCGCCTCGGTATCCGCCGCCTCCGGTGCCGGCGCCTTGGTATCCTCTTTTGCTCCTCCGGAGCAGGCCGTCAAAGTAAGGCACAAGAGCCCTGTCAATAAAGCTGCCAATCCCTTTTTCATGTTACTTCCTCCTTTTCTTGCGTGCTCGGGCACGCTTTTTATGTATCCACCTTACACTACACTGCACACCATGTCAATATTCTTTTTTATTTTTTCAAATTATTTGTGAATAATTCACATAAATGAATGATATTTTTTGTGAATATTTTTGTTTCAAAAGACAAAAAAATCCATTTTTGCGTGCTTTTTCCATATGCACGCAAAAATGGAAAACAAGAATAACATATCCTTCATAAAGCTAAAAACCGGTTACATATTTTCAAACAGCTTTATTTCATTTTCAATGGTGAAATTCGTTTCAAAAGAGCCTTCTATCAGATAGTGGACAGCCAGATCCAGGGCCCGATATCCCTGCTGCCAGGGCTGCTGAACAATGGCCGCCTGAATCCTTTTTTCTTCCATCAGCTTCTTTACCGCCGGAATCATGTCGCAGACCACAACCCATGTATGCTCCATTCCCGCTTCCTTCAATGCCTGGCACACACTGACCGAACCGCCTGCGCTGACGAAAACCGCCTGGATCTCCTTGTTTCGCCCGAGAAATTCCTTCATTCCCCGATAGGCCTCCTCATCGTCGTCCTGGGTTTCGATAATTTCCGCCAGCTTAATCCCCGGATAACGGCTGTCCATTGCCGTGCAGAATCCCATGATTCGATTCCGGTGCTCCAAGAGGGAAAGGGAGCCTGTCACTATCAGCACTCTTCCCCTTTCACGGCAAAACATACTGATTAATCCGCAGGCAATCCTTCCGCACTCCATCACATCCACCCCTACGTGAAACATGCGTCTGGAGCCGGTAACATCCGTATTTATTGTAAAGACGCCAATGCCGTCGTCCATGTACTCGTCAATTTTCTGCACAATCGCAAAATCATCGATGGCATTCAGAATCAGGCACTGAACCTGGCGCTTCAGCTCGTCCATCAGAGAAAGCTGCTCCTCCACGTCATAGCCCTTCATACAACGCATGAGGATTTCCACATCATAATTGTGATTTTCCTTCCGGGCCGCCCAAATTCCCTCGATCATCTCGTCGTAAAATTCATTTCCCAAAGAACAGAGAATAATTCCGATTTTTAATTCCTTCTTATGCAGCGCCAAAGCCCGGCCGATGGTATTCGGCTGATACCCCAGCTCCTCCACTACCGCGTTTACCTTCCGTATGGTCTCCTGGCTTACACGCCCCCGGTGATTCAGCACCCGATCTACGGTTCCTCTGGATACACCACATTTTTCTGCAATCATTTTAATTGTGACAGACATGTTTTCTGCTCCTGTACTGTTTTTTTCATCATAGCACTGTCTGATGGCAAAATCAATGTTACTGTTTATTCTGTGAACAGTAACTCAGTACCATCCATCTCTTTATACAATCTTAATACACACCAAAACAATTTAACCTGTTCTTAATCCTCAAACAGCTATAATAATAGAAAGATTAAAAAGTCCCAAAGGAGTCGCATTATGGTATTTTTACACAAAAAAATCCATTTTACAACCTTTCAGATTATCATTGCAGGTTTTGCTGCCATCATCCTGATTGGCGCCCTGCTTTTAATGCTGCCTGTTTCTTCCCAAAGCGGTATGGTAACTCCCTTCCGCAGCGCTTTGTTTACCTCTACATCCGCTGTGTGTGTTACCGGATTAGTGGTATGTGATACGGCAAGCTATTGGTCTTTGTTTGGACAAATGGTGATATTGTTGCTCATTCAAATCGGCGGTATGGGCGTTATAACCGTAGCCATCGCCATTGCTCTTATATCCGGGCGGAAAATTTCTCTGATACACCGAAGTACCATGCGGGAAGCTATTGGCGCTCCCAAGCTAGGCGGTATCGTAAGATTTACCGGCTTCCTCATAAAGGGGACGCTTTTGATTGAGCTTATGGGAGCGCTTCTGATGATGCCGGTATTTTGCCGGGATTACGGGCTTAAGGGTGTCTGGATGGCCCTGTTTCACGCAATTTCCGCTTTCTGTAATGCAGGCTTTGATCTTCTGGGAACTGTTGAGACTCCTTTTGTGTCTCTTACCGGCTACCGGGGAAATTTGCTGATTAATATGATTATCCCTCTGTTAATTGTGGTTGGCGGCCTCGGATTTTTTACCTGGGAAGACATCCGTACAAACCGCATTCATTTTAAACGTTATCGAATGCAGAGCAAGGTAATTCTCGTCACCACTCTGATTTTGATCCTGGTTCCTTTTCTTTTCTTTTACTGCTTCGAATATGCTCAGATGCCTGTAAAGAATCGGATCCTGAATGCCCTGTTTCAAACTGTCACACCTCGAACCGCCGGCTTTAACACTGCGGATTTAACGACGCTTTCCGGGGCCGGGAAGTGTATTATGATGATTTTAATGCTCATCGGAGGTTCTCCGGGTTCCACAGCAGGCGGAATGAAAACAACCACCATCGCCGTACTCTTCGCCAATTCCATTGCTGTGTTTCAGAGAAAAGGGGATTCCCATTTCTTCGGACGCCGGACAAATGAGGATGCCGCCAGAAATGCTTCCACGATTCTCATGATGTATCTTACCTTGTTTCTCTGCAGCGGACTGATTATGAGTATGGTAGAAAAGCTTCCGCTGGAGACCTGCCTTTTTGAAGCAGCCTCCGCAATCGGTACCGTAGGGCTGACTCTTGGTATTACTCCCAAGCTCGGGATGCTGTCGCAGGGAATGTTAATGCTGCTTATGTTCTTTGGGCGGGTCGGAGGATTGACGCTCATTTACGCTACATTTTCAAAAACAAGCAAAAGCTGTTCCCGACTGCCCAAGGAGCAGATAGCAGTCGGATAAAACGAATTTCCTTTTCACAGGGAGGTGACCAAAATGAAAGAAATTGCTTTCATCGGAATTCTGCTTATACTGATTCTCCTGGGCCTTTACAGCATGTGTCAGATAGACTGCTTTTTGCAGGAGCATTACAGAATGCAGTGGGAGGCCGTGGAGGAAAAGAAAGCTCCCCTGAAACTGCCCCGCAGGCATGCCGCAGGGTTGTGGTCTTTGCTTTCTTGTGGTACGATATTTCTACGAAAGCATACTTTAACGGACGAAGTCCGTCCACCCCGCAGGGGTATGCATTAATGGGGTACCCGTAGGGTATACCATAAAGCATTACAGGTGGTGATATCCATGAATTTGTCAAAAGGGCCGGAGGAGATAGGCGGCAATGTAGAGGAACATATTCTCGTTTGCTTATCCGCCTCTCCCTCCAATGCCAAGATTATCCGTACTGCGGCACGAATGGCTGAAGCCTTTCAGGGAGGGTTTACTGCTCTTTATGTGGAAACTCCCAATTCCGATAAAATGAATGAAGCCGATAAAACACGGGTTCAGAATAATATCCGTCTTGCAGAGCAGCTGGGAGCCGTTATTTCAACTGTTTACGGGAATGATGTCTCCTATCAAATTGCAGAATTTGCCCGTATCTCAAATGTCACAAAGATTGTCATTGGACGAAGCAATATTAATCGCAGCCATTTCTGGAGTAAAATGTCTTTAACAGAGGAGCTGATTAAGAATGCTCCCAATCTGGATATTCATATTATTCCGGATTCCTCTGTGGAGCATAAATACTATGAGCTGAAAAAAAGCTTTTTGCTTCATATGCAGCCCTCCGGGAAGGATCTGTTTATCACGCTTCTGGTCCTTGCCGGGGCAACCGGGATTGGCACCCTCTTTTGGAGTTTGGGCTTTACGGAGGCTAATATTATCACCGTCTATATTCTGGGCGTTTTGCTCACCTCCCTTTTTACCAAGCGGCATATCTGCAGTGTCATCAGCGCATTGGTAAGCGTACTGTTGTTTAATTTTCTCTTCACAGAGCCAAGGCTTACTTTTCATGCATATGAACAGGGGTATCCCTTTACCTTTGCCATCATGCTTACCGCCGCCCTGATCACGGGAACTCTGGCAAACAAACTGAAAAATCATGCCAAACAATCAGCCCAGGCAGCTTTCCGCACAAAAATTTTACTGGAAACCAATCAGCAGCTCCAAAAGGCAGAAACGGAAAATGATATTATAACTATCACTGCCCGGCAGCTTATGAAGCTTCTGAGCCGGGATATTCTGGTTTTTCCGGAGGAACAGGGGACAATTTCAAAAGCCTGTATATTCCACGCCGATTCTGGCAGACAAAACGAAATTACACTGTCCGACAAGGAAAGAAGGATAGCCCAGTGGACGTTTGATAATAAAAAGAGAGCCGGTGCATCCACCAGCCTCTTAAATTATGGAGAAAATCTCTATTTGGCTATCCGCATTAATCAAAAGGTCTATGGGGTCATGGGAATTGTCCTTGAGGGTACGCCCCTTGACGCTTTTGAGAGCAGTATGCTTTTGTCCATTTTAGGAGAGTGTGCTCTGGCTATCGAAAACAATCGCAATGCCAAGGAAAAGAAGGAAGCCGCCATGCTGGCCCAGAAAGAGCAGCTACGGGCAAATCTTCTACGTGCTATCTCCCACGATCTGAGAACTCCTCTGACCTCTATCTCCGGCAATGCAAGCACACTCCTCTCCCACTTTGATCAGTTGGATCGGGAAACCATCTTTCAGATGTTTACGGATATTTCCGACGACTCTCAGTGGCTTATCAGCCTTGTGGAAAACCTTCTTTCCGTTACAAGAATCGAAGAGGGACGGCTGAACTTCCATTCCGCCCCGGAGCTTGTAGAGGAGGTAATTGAGGAAGCCCTGCGTCACATTAATCGCAAAAGCGCCGAGCATAAAATTTCGGTGGAATACGAGGAAGAGTTCCTCCTTGCGAAAATGGACGCCAAATTAATCCTCCAGGTCATTGTCAATCTGGTTGACAACGCAATCAAGTATACTCCTGCCGGCTCTGCCATTTTGATTCGCGCGCAAAAGCGGGCGGGAATGGCCGCCATCTCTGTCGCTGATAACGGCCCCGGCATTCCGGATGCGTATAAATCCCGGGTTTTTGAAATGTTCTTCACCGGAGACCATAAAATTATAGACAGCAGACGCAGCCTGGGACTAGGCTTAGCTCTATGCAAATCCATTGTCAGCGTTCACGGCGGAGAGCTGACCCTTGAGGATCAGATTCCTCATGGCTGTATCTTTACGTTTACATTACCCTTAGGAGAGGTGAATATTCATGAATAAAGCTTTGATCCTTGTGGTAGAGGACGACGCTCCCATTCGGAACCTCATTACCACAACCCTGAAAACACATGATTATCACTATTTAACCGCCTCAAGAGGAGAGTCCGCCATTATCGAGGCCTCCTCTCACAATCCGGATATCATTCTTCTGGATCTGGGCCTGCCGGATTTAGACGGTATTGAGGTCATCCGGCAAATCCGCAGCTGGACCAACACGCCTATCATTGTCATCAGCGCAAGAAGCGAGGATGCGGACAAGATCGAGGCCCTTGACTGTGGGGCCGACGACTATCTGACGAAGCCCTTTTCCGTAGAGGAGCTGCTGGCAAGGCTTCGGGTCACACAGCGTCGTCTTGCCATGATGCAGCCGGAAGGAACTGCCAAAAGCTCCGTCTTTACAAACGGAAGTCTGAAGGTGGATTATGCGGCAGGCTGTGCCTATCTGGGAGAGAAGGAGCTTCATTTGACTCCCATTGAGTATAAAATCCTCTGCCTGATGGCGAAAAATGTGGGCCGGGTTCTGACTCATACTTATATCACACAGAATATCTGGGGAAACTGCTGGGATAATAATGTTGCATCCCTGCGGGTTTTTATGGCCGGTCTGCGAAAAAAGCTTGAATCAGAACCAAACTCTCCTCAATATATACAAACACATATCGGAGTTGGCTATCGCATGATGCGGGTGGAATGAAAAGCTTCCACCCGTTTCTTCATCCCTTCTTAAGATTTTCTCCCCAATTTTTAAAGAACTTTTACAGCTTTTTCTGATATAGTTTAAGAAAATGTGGTAAACTGTCACTAGTGGAGGCTGTCCTATTTTGCGACAGCCCCTACCGGTAGCGATATTTATTAAAAAGGAGTCTTTACATATATGGAAGCCAAAATCTTAGTAGTAGACGACGAAAAAGAAATTGCCGATCTCATTGAGCTCTACCTCTCCAATGAATCCTACGAGGTTCACAAATTTTACAACGGCAAGGAGGTCCTCTCCTATCTGGAGCATGACACCCCGGATCTGGCTATTCTGGACGTGATGCTGCCGGATATGAGCGGCTTCTCCATCTGCCAGAAGATCCGGGAAACCCAGAACTTCCCTATTATTATGTTAACTGCCAAGGACGAGGAGATCGATAAGATCACCGGCCTCACCCTGGGCGCGGACGACTACATCACCAAGCCCTTCCGCCCCCTGGAGCTCATTGCCCGGGTCAAGGC
This sequence comes from Lachnospiraceae bacterium, assembly GCA_022791635.1. Taxonomy (GTDB): domain Bacteria; phylum Bacillota; class Clostridia; order Lachnospirales; family Lachnospiraceae; genus Laedolimicola. The sequence goes on along the minus strand of JAAVZL010000020.1, from coordinate 88,241 downwards.
CCAGCTTCGCCGGTTCACCAAGTACAACAATCTTCCGGCTCATGAGGAGGATCCGGACACCATCGCCATCTCCGGCCTCACCATCAACAAGCGGGACCACACCTGCACCCTGAATGAGAAGCCCCTGGCTCTCACCCCCACCGAATTCTCTATCCTCTGGAGTCTCTGTAAGAACCGGGGCGAGGTGGTAAGCTCCGACCGTCTCTTTTTCGACGTGTGGGGAGAAAAATACTACAGCAGCAATAACAACACCATCATGGTGCACATCCGACATCTGCGGGAAAAGATGAATGACTCCAGCGAAAAGCCAAAGTATATCAAAACCGTGTGGGGAGTGGGGTACAAAATTGAGTAGAAAAAAGGTACGAAAGAGCAATTACTATCTGTTTGAGCGGAAAATGATGCAAAAAATGTTCACTCTGATTCTTGCTTCCATCGGAATGATCTTCCTCTTCCGGGAGCTTATTCGGGGGCATTTCGGTGAGGCCGTGGTCACCTTCCTGGCCAGCAAATTCCGTCTGGAGTACCAGGATGCTCTCTATATCTACGAAACCACCTTCCGGGAAAATCTGGACATGATTATGTGCGTCACCATCATCATTGCCCTCATTTTTGTTTTCCACTATTCCATTGGCTGGGTGACCGGCTACTTTAATGAAATCTCTGCCGGCTGCGACGCTCTTCTGGATGAATCCCGGGAGCTTATCACTCTCTCGCCGGAAATGAGCTTTCTGGAATTAAAGCTCAACGAATGCAAAAATGTTCTGGAAAAACGGGAGCGGGACGCCCGCCAGGCCGAGCAGCGCAAAAATGATCTGGTGGTCTATCTGGCTCACGATATCCGCACGCCTCTGACCTCGGTCATCGGCTATCTGGATCTGATGCACGAGGCGCCGGATCTGCCCATAGAGCAGCGGGCCAAATATCTGTCCATCACCCTGGACAAGGCCTACCGTCTGGAGCAGCTGATCAACGAATTTTTTGAAATTACAAGGTTTAATCTCCAGTCCATCCCCTTAAACCGGGAAAATCTCCACCTCTCCTATATGCTTCAGCAGATGGTGGAGGAATTCTACCCCATTCTGTCCCCGGCCGGGAAAACGGCTCACGTACACGTGCCGGAGGATCTGATTCTTCCCGGCGATCCCGACAAGCTGGCCCGGGTGTTCAACAACATTCTCAAAAATGCGGCCGCCTACAGCTATCCGGATACGGCCATCGAGATCCGCGCCTGGCAGGAGGGACAAACGGTCCGCATCACCTTTACCAACCAGGGGCCTGTGATTCCTCCCGAGAATCTGCGCTCCATCTTTGAAAAATTCTTCCGTCTGGACAGCGCCCGTTCCACCAGCACCGGCGGCGCAGGCCTGGGACTGGCCATTGCCAAGGAAATTGTCACCGCCCACCATGGCTCCATCTCTGCCGAAAGCAGCGAGGAGGGAACGGTATTTTCCATCTCTCTGCCTGCCACAGATAAGGCGCCGTAAAGAGTCTCCGGATATCCGGTTATTCCGGAAATCTCATATAAAATTAATATTTTGTTCTGTCATTCTTAAGCTTCCCAACAGAGAATCTACAGGTTTTTCATCCGCAGGTCTGATACCATACAGGTATGGACCTGCTTTTTTATGACAATACTGTCACTGAAAAGTCATGGTCCTGTCACCACAACGCTCTATGATAAATATATCCTCAGGGGCGGCCTCCTTCCCTGCGCCTGCAGTCTTTGCAGGCTTAACTTCATGACATTGGCCCCTAAGGACAGGCTTTACAGAAAGAGAAAGGATGTTGTTATTATTATGGAACACAAAACAGTGCTTGCAATTTTATTCGGCGGCTGCTCCACGGAGTACGAGGTTTCTCTTCAGTCCGCCTTTTCCGTCATTTCACATATCAACCAGGAAAAATATCAGGTGCATCTTGTGGGCATCACCAGAGAGGGCACCTGGCTTTACTACCAGGGAGACCTGGATCGGATCCCGGAAGATGCCTGGGCCTCCGCCGACTGTTTCCCGGCCATGATCTCCCCCAACCGGACAGACCACGGACTCTACCTCATGCGGGGCGGCGAGATTGAGCTCATCCGGCTGGACGCAGTCTTCCCCATCCTTCACGGAAAAAACGGTGAGGACGGCACCGTCCAGGGCCTGTGTGAGCTGGCCGGCATTCCCGTGGTAGGCTGCGGCATGAAAAGCTCCGTCCTCGGCATGGACAAGCATCTGGCCCATACCCTGGTAAATCTGGACGGCATCGAGGTTCCCAAGTCCGTACTTTTCCGGCGTATGCCTACGGAGGCCGAACAGTTCGCCATGACAGAACACCTGACCTACCCTCTCTTTGTAAAGCCCGTAAAGGCCGGCTCCTCCTTCGGCATCACCAAAATCGAGACGCCCGGCAATCTGGAGGAAGCCATTACACTGGCCTTCTCCCACGACGACTGCGTCATCGTGGAGGAAGCCATCCCCGGCTTTGAGGTAGGCTGCGCCGTTCTGGGAAATAACGAGTTGATCCTGGGAGAGCCGGATGAAATCGAGCTGTCGGAGGGCTTCTTTGACTACACAGAAAAATATACCCTGAAAACCTCCCGGATTCATATGCCCGCCCGCATCAGCCCGGAAGCGGCCGCGCGTATCCGAGAAACGGCCGGCCGCATCTACCGCCTCCTGTCCTGCAAGGGCTTTGCCCGGGTGGATCTCTTCCTCACCCCCGACGGACGGCTGGTATTCAACGAAGTCAATACCATCCCCGGCTTTACCTCCCACAGCCGCTATCCCAGTATGCTGAAAGGCATCGGTATGACCTTCGAGGAAATCGTGGACGCCCTCATCCGTCTGGCGGTGGAGCCATGAAGGCGGTAACCCTTCACCGGGAGCAGATCTATGGAGGAAGTCTGCTCTTGGTGAATTCCCGTTATCCCCTGCGTCAGATCATCCCGCCGGAACAAATCCGCCCCCTGGAGCAAAGGACAGTCCAGACCTTCCCGGAACAAAAACCAGCTCCCACCCACCCTGAGATCTTTCTGGAGCGAAAGACCGCCCTGGTCCTGGAAACCTTATTTGCCACCATCGGAAGCGGCTCCTCCCTGCTGCCTGTCAGCGGCTTTCGCACCCGCAAGGAGCAGGAGGATCTCTACGCCTCCTCCCTGCAGGACCACGGCAAAGCCTTTACCGAAAGCTATGTGGCCCTGCCGGGTCACAGCGAGCACGAAACGGGACTGGCCATTGATCTGGCCCTCAACCGGGAGCCCGTTGATTTTCTGCGGCCCTATTTCCCGAGAGACGGCATCTGCGGACGCTTCCGCCAAAAGGCAGCCTCTTACGGCTTCGTGGAGCGCTATCCGGAGGGAAAGGAGCCGCTCACAGGGATCGCCCCGGAGCCCTGGCATTTCCGCTATGTGGGCCTTCCCCATGCCTCCATCATGGAGACTCACGGCTTCTGCCTGGAGGAATACTTGGACTATCTGAAGGAATTTCCCTATGAAGGCCGTCATCTTATGGTCCGCATCGAAAATAAAAGCTTTGAAATCTTCTATAAGAAAGCAGAAGGGGATTCCACAGAACTTACCCTTCCCGGCTATCTTCCCTTCCAGGTATCCGGAGATAACCGGGAGGGCTTCCTCTTCACCCTTTGGAGGTAATCATGGAACGCAAATACTTTTACCCTGCCATCGATCGCTTCAAGCTTCTGGCCGCCCTCCTGGTCATCGCCATACACACCTCGCCCCTGACCTCATTAAGCCCCGAGGCCGACTACATTCTCACCAGAGTCCTGGCCCGGGTGGCGGTTCCCTTCTTCTTTATGGTAACCGGATACTTTGTTCTGCCAAAGGCATTGAAAAATCCTGACTATGGCCGGTCCTACCTAAAGCGCATCGGCCTCATATACCTAATTTCCATAGCCCTCTATCTTCCCGTGGGAATTTATGCCGGACATTTCAAAGGCGCAGGAATCCTCTCAATCCTGAAAATGATTTTTCTGGACGGAACCTTTTACCACCTGTGGTACCTTCCGGCCCTGCTTTTAGGCTTCACAGTCATGCTTTTGCTCCTAACCTGCCTTCCCCTCAGAGCCGTAAGCATCATCTGCGGCCTCCTCTACCTGATAGGACTCTTCGGAGACAGCTACTATGGGCTGATCCCTGAAAACTCCTTTGTATCCGTCCTTTACCGGGGTCTGTTCCATGTATTCGAATACACCCGAAACGGACTCTTTTATGCACCAATATTTCTTCTCCTGGGCTATGATATATCAGAACGCCGCCCTTCCCTAGCCCTCTCCCTGGGAGCCCTGGGCGTCCTCTCCGGCTTTTTCCTGGGAGAAGGCATTTCCCTCAAGCTCCTTAACACACAGCGCCACGACAGCATGTACCTCTTCCTGCTGCCGATAATGTATTTCCTCTTCTCCTCCCTTTTAGAGGATTGCCAAGAGGAAGAGCAGAACACCTTCCCAAAAGATCTGCCCTTATACATCTATCTCCTACACCCCCTCTTTATCATTCTGGTAAGAGGCGGCGCCAAAATCACAAAGCTGTCAGTCTTTGTAGACAACAGCCTGCTCCACTACCTTGCAGTCACCATTGCCACCCTTGCAGGCTCCCTGCTTCTGACAAAGCTTCTTTCGTTAGTTCCCAAAAAGAGCCGCCGGAAAAAGACACCAAATCCACAAACCCCAAAAAAGGAGGAATCCTAACATGATCACAAAAATCAATCAGGACGCCATGATCATCCGCCTGCTTCCGGAAAGGAGAGCCTGGAGAGAAATCCTCTACGAAAATCTTAAGTACAACGTAGAGACCCTCAAAAGCCTCCTTCCAAAAAACTGCCGCTTTATGGCCGTGGTCAAGGCAGATGCCTACGGCCACGGAGCCGTTCCCGTAGCCTCCTATTTGAACCGTCTGGGAATCGACGCCTTCGCCGTAGCCACCGTCCGGGAGGGCGTAGAGCTGCGCCTTCACGGAATCCGCGGCGAAATCCTGGTCCTGGGCTACACCTCCCCCCACCAGGTCCACCTTCTCACCACCTACGACCTCATCCAGACAGCCGCCGACTGCGTCCACGCCCGGGCCCTAAACGAAGCCGCCTACTACCCCATAAAAATCCACATCAAGCTGGACACCGGCATGCACCGCCTGGGCGAACGCTCCGATCACATCGACGAGATCGCCTCCCTTTTCGCCTGCAAAAACCTGCAAATCTGCGGCGCCTACTCCCACCTCTGCGCGGCAGACAGCCAAACCATGGAAGACATCCTCTTCACCAAACTCCAGATCACCACCTTCTTCCAGACCATAGACCACCTGAAAAGCCGGGGCCTAAATCCCGGAAAGCTCCACCTCCAAAGCAGCTACGGCATCCTCAACTACCCGGATCTCCCCCTAGATTACGCCCGCATCGGCATCGCCATGTACGGCTGCTACAGCACCCCCGAACCGAAACTTTCCGAACAGCTCCCCCTACGCCCGGTTCTCTCCCTCCACGCCCGCATCGCCGCCGTCAAAGAGCTTTGCCCCGGTGAAACCGTCAGCTACGGCCGCAACTTCCGCGCCGAAGTCCCCATGCGCATCGCCACCGTCACCATCGGCTACGCCGACGGCCTCCCCCGCAGCCTCTCCAACAAAGAAATCCCCGTCCTCCTCCGAGGCCAGAAAACCCACATCATCGGCAACATCTGCATGGACCAGCTGGTTATCGATGTCACCCGCATCCCAAACGCCCGCCCTGGCGACATCGTCACCCTCCTAGGAACCGACGGCCCCCACACCCTCCACGCCGAAGACCTGGCCCAAGCCGCCGGCACCATCACCAACGAACTCTTATGCCGCCTAACCCCCCGAGAAGAATAACCCAATTTCATTTATCGAAAACCAGAGGGGCGGCCCCAGCGCAAAACAGCAGGCTTTCCAATATCCGGTGTCCGGCTGTTGGCGCACAGGGTGTATGATATGGCCGTACATTGTTCCAAAAACCAAAAGCTCAACAAAAGCCCTCAAAACAATGTACGTCCAGAGCATACATCCTGTACGCCAACCGTCCGAACACATGATATGGAAAATCCGCTGTCTTGCGCTGGGGCCGCCCCTCGTCCGCCATCTTTTATCCGTTTTTCCCTCTACTTCCTCTTATACTTCTCCTCACAATACTTACACCGATAAATCTCCTTCTCCTCATTCGTCAAAAGAAACACCTGCTCCAACTCCTGCTCAATGGAAGTAATACACCTAGGATTCCGGCACCGAATAATATTTCGAATCTCCTTAGGAAGCGTCAGCGCCTTCTTCTCCACAATCTCCTCATCCTTCACAATATTCACCGTAATATTGTGATCAATAAACCCCAAAACCTCCAAATCTATGTAATCAATGGGGCACTCAATCTTCATAATATCCTTCTTCCCCATCTTCGCACTCCGGGCATTCTTAATAATCGCCACCGTACAATCCAGCTTATCCAGATTCAGGTACTTATAAATCTCCATACTCTTCCCCGCCTGAATATGATCTAACACAAACCCCTCCGCAATCCGTCCAACATTCAGAATACTCGCCATTACACACGCACCTCCAACAGCGTAAGAATCAAGGCCATACGCACATAAACCCCAAACTGCACCTGCTTAAAATAAGCCGCCCTTGGATCACTGTCCACCTCCACCGAGATCTCATTCACCCTGGGAAGTGGATGCAGCACCAGCATATCCGGCCCGGCCAGAGCCATCTTCGCCTTATCGAGAATATAGAAATCCTTCAATCTCACATAATCCTCCTCATTAAAGAACCTCTCCCTCTGCACCCTGGTCATATAAAGCAGATCCAAGCCGCCAATCACATCCTCCAGACGCTCCACCTCCTGATAAGGCACGCCCTTCTCATCCAGCACATCCTCCCGGATATACCCCGGAATCCGAAGCTCCTCCGGCGAGATAAACACAAACGAAATATTCTCATACCTTACCAGCGCATTGATAAGCGAATGCACTGTCCGCCCAAACTTCAAATCCCCGCAAAGTCCAATCGTCAGGCCGTCCAAACGCCCCTTAAGAGAACGAATCGTCATCAAATCAGTTAAAGTCTGTGTGGGATGCTGATGCCCGCCGTCTCCGGCGTTGATCACTGGAATAGAAGAAACCGCTGTGGCCACCATCGGAGCTCCCTCCTTGGGATGTCGCATGGCACAGATGTCAGCGTAACAAGAAATCATACGAATTGTGTCGGAAACACTTTCTCCCTTTGCCGCGGAGCTGGACGCCGCACTGGAGAAGCCAAGTACCTGGCCGCCTAAATGGATCATAGCCGATTCAAAGCTCAGCCTCGTCCGTGTACTCGGTTCATAAAACAAGGTCGCCAGAACCTTTCCGTCACAGGCGTGTGCATATTTTGCCGGATTTTTCTCAATATCCCCTGCCAGGTCAAGAAGCTTGGAAAGCTCCTCCACGGAAAAATCCAAGGGGCTCATCAAATGTCTCATAATACCTCCATCATTTACCGAAACAATACCCTCAGTGCACAAGGGTAGGTTATAAAGATTCCTGTACTATGTTACATCAAACCGCATAGGATTTCAATAAATTTATTTTGCAAAATCAGCATTTTTCTAGTATATTAATAGCAGAACAAAGAGTTTTCAGCTTATTTATACATCCCTATTGAAAGGAGCTGCAAAATGGAATTTAAAGAGAAAAAAAGATGGGTCTTCCTGGGACTTCCCCTCACCTTTACCACCTACACCGTCAGACCGGAGGTCCTCACTATCAACGAGGGTTTTCTGAATCATAAGGAAAATGACTGCTACATGTACAAAATTCAGGATGTCACCTTAAACTCCAGCCTCTTTGAGCGCATCTTCGGTCTGGGAACCGTAGTCTGCAGCACCGGCGACATTACCCACCCAAGGCTGGAGCTTTTGCATATCAAAAATGCCCGGGCCGTGAAGGACTTTATCCTGGAGCAGTCCGAGGAGCAGCGCTTAAAGCGCCGGACCCTCAACACCCAGAACATCGGAGCCATGCCGGAATTTGATCCGGAGGACATGGAGGATGAATAGGCAAAAGGACACCCTTCCCTGGCAGTGCATTCCTGCTTCTGTCAGAGAAGGGTACCACAAAACCTCTATGCACCGGCAGCCGGCACATTTGATTTTCAGGTAAGCAAGGCGATAAGCCGGGTTATGTCGTGAATGTTCATCTATCTAGCTCTGCCGTCACCGGCAGAGTCCAGCAACCCACCTGAAACAGCCGGGCCGGCCTGCGTTTCTTTTCGGTCTTGCTCCGGATGGGGTTTACATGTGCCCCGTCTGTTGCCAGACGGGCGGTAGTCTCTTACACTGCCCTTCCACCCTTACCAGTTGCCTGGCGGTACATTTCTGTTGCACTATCCTTGGAGTCGCCTCCACCGGACGTTATCCGGCATCCTGCCCTCTGGAGCCCGGACTTTCCTCACCTGACGCCTTTTGGCATTGTCAGCCGCGAACATTTACCTTACTTACGGTTTCTTATTCTAGCACAATCCCTCTTTTCTGACAATACCCTTTCCGGGTCTTGCATCCTGACCGCCTCCTGTATTATACTAAACAAAGACGCCCTCCGTATACACTTCCAAAAACATTTCACAACCGGATTTTGGAAAACAATGACAAACAAAGCGAGGAATTTCCATGACAAAAAAAGAATTTAAGGAACGGATGGTCCAGGGGCCTCTAATCTTGGACGGAGCCACCGGCTCCAACCTTTTAAAGGCAGGAATGCCCCGGGGAACCTGCTCGGAGCTTTGGATTTCAGAGCATCCAAAGCCTTTGATTGAGCTTCAGAAAAATTATATTCGGGCGGGAGCCGATGTGGTTTACGCCCCCACCTTTCTCGCAAATCCCATCAGTCTCGAGAGCCATGGGCTCGCCCATGAGGCAAAGCGTCTAAATCACGATCTGGTGCGCATTTCCAAGGAAGCTGCCCAGGGAAAAGCCTTGGTGGCCGGCGATATCAGTACCACGGGAAAATTAATGGAGCCTATGGGAGAAATGCCCTATGATACCCTCTTTGAAGCCTATAAGGAACAGATCTCTTATCTTGCAGAGGCCGGAGTGGATTTGCTTGTGGCGGAAACCATGATGGCGGCCGACGAGACTATGGTAATCCTGGACGCAGCCTCCCAGGTCTGTGAGCTTCCCGTTCTCTGCAGCCTGACCATAGAATCTGACGGGAGCCTTTTCTTTGGGGGAAATATTTACGATGCGGTAGAAACTCTGGAAGCCGTGGGGGCAGACGCGGTAGGCTGTAACTGCTCCGTAGGACCGGATCAGCTGGAGGCCGTGATCGCCGGAATCCGGGAGTGCGTATCCATTCCCGTGATTGCCAAGCCCAATGCCGGCATGCCAACCATTACGGAAACCGGTGAGGCGCTCTACAGCATGGGACCGGAGGAATTCAGCCTTCACATGAAGGCCCTCTATAAAGCCGGAGCCACTCTTCTCGGAGGCTGCTGCGGAACGGATCCCGCCTATATCCGGGAGCTTTGTAAGGTCATCGGAAGGAATTCCTAAGGCTTTTGCTCCTCCTTCTTCGCTATCCGGCCAAAGACCAGATCGTAACCGTCATTTCCATAATTCAAGGAACGGTTCACCCTGCTTATGGTAGCCGTGGAGGCGCCTGTCTTCTCCGCAATCTCCAGATAAGTTTTCTGCTGCCGCAGCATCTTGGCTACCTCAAAGCGCTGGGACAAGGACAGCAGCTCATTGATGGTGCACACATCCTCGAAAAAGGTGTAGCACTCCTCCTTATTCTCCAGACTCAGTATGGCCTCAAACAAATAATCCACAGCTTCGGTCCTTATCTTCTTATTCACGGCTCTCTCCTTCTATAAAAATCCATGGGACATTTTTCTATAGACATTTTAGCACAGTAAAATTTTAAAGTCTATGGTTTTACTGATTATTTTCGGAAACGTGAAAATTTATGTTATTGTTCAGACGGGCGGCAGATCAGGAAACAGAATCCGAAGATAATCCCGTCTGCCGTAAAGAATACGGTCAATGTATACATCCTTCCCATTCACACGGTAGAAAACCATATAATTTCCACCGGTGAGAAAACGATAATCGCTTTCGATATCTGTCACAGAGGACAGCGGAGCACCGATTTCTGAAAAGCTTTCCAGTTCATCAACCATGCCCATGATTTTGTTTACGGCGTTTTCAGCGGCTTGCGGATTGCATAGCTCAAAGGTAATATACTCCCAGATTTCGTCAAGGTCATTTTGGGCTTCCGGGGAGTAGTGGATGCTATTCTTCATTTGCCTTTGCCCTGAAATGCGCTCTCACATCCGAGGACGAAAGCCATCCCTTTTCCTCTCCTGATTTTTTCCCTTTTGCAAGCTCACTCATAAGCTTCAGGGTAGCCTGTGTTTTTTCATAATCCTGCATATCGATAATTGCATAACGCCCACGTCCGTTTTTGGTAAGAAAGACCGGTGCGCCCACAGATACATCACGGAGCACGTCACTGTAATTTCTCAAGTCAGAGATTGGTTTGATATTAGGCATAATCACATCCTCCCTTCCTGCCCTTAGTATAGCCTGATTTGATGTAAAATTCAACAGCTTATTTTACAGCAACAGCTTATTTTCGGAAACGATTTACATATTTTTTCAGCTCCTCCACGGAACGGTTCACCACCAGACTCTCCGGAAACTCCAGTTCCTCCAAAAGCGCCAGGGCCTCGTCATGGCGTCCCACATCCGTGTCCACATGGGCATCGCTTCCGATGACAATGGGCGCCTCGTATTCCATACAAAGCTTAAGCATTTCCATATCCAATCCTCTGGCATTCTTCCTGGATCCTCCCGGTCTTAAGGAACTGTTATTCAGCTCCAGAAGCACTTCATGCTCCTTGGCCGCCTGCACCAAAGCCCGAAAGTCTACGGGATATCGGGGATCATCCGGATGTCCCAGAATGTTGACATACGGATTCCTCATGGCGTTTATGCAGGCCTGGGTGTTGTATTCCCGGCTCCCCGGAGTGAAGCAGGGCGTGTGAAGGCTGGCTATGGCAACATCCATCTGCCTAAGAGTCCGAACCTCCAGGTCCACATTTCCCTGCTGATCAAGAATATTCAGCTCCACTCCCATCAGAAGCTCTACCTCATAGGCATTTCGATCCACCACCCGCAGATTCTGAAAATAGATGGTCTGACAGCTCCCGATAAGGCAGGGGGCATGCTCGGTAATTGCCAGAAGCTCAAGACCCTTCCGAAAGGCCGCCCGAGTATTTTCCCGGATGGTGCTGTAGGCATGGCCGCTGGCCAGGGTGTGGGTGTGGGTATCCAGAATGTCTCTCATCATTTCATAATCTCCTCTTGTTGTTTTCCGGTACGTTCTCACCTTATTATAAGGAATGCTTCCGGGGAATACAAGAGGAAGCGCCCTATCTTTCTATCACATTTTTGCAATCTCTTCATATGGTATACCATTAGGAAAAAGGAGGAAATCATATGAAAAAGAAACTGCCTGCCGTGCTGGCTGCCACAGCACTGGCGCTCATCACCATCGGGATTGCCGCCTGCAGCGGCAAAGACACGCCTGCCGCCTCCGGCGAGCTTACAAAGGTTACTCTCAATGAGGTGGCTCACTCTATCTTCTATGCGCCTCAGTATGTGGCCATTGAGGAGGGGTATTTTGCAGAGGAAGGGATTGAACTGGAGCTTGTTACAGGGTTTGGAGCTATATAATTAATATAAGATAATTATTCAGATAAAAATCAAAAATGGAAACCTGTTTTATTTTTCATAAGTCTCCACATACTTCGGGTGAGCTGTGATGTACAGCCCGCTCTTGAGCCTGTGCATCGGCGTGGAGCCGACCGTGAGCGTTTCCATTACCGTAAACACCTCACGGATCCGGACCGTCCCGGCTATCGCTTTCGCTTCCCAGGAAGGAGCATTACGGACATTCAGCTCTGGCACAGTAACCCGGACAAATGTCTGCTTTCCCGGCTGTACCGAAGGCCGTACGGGCGCCTGAGGGGCCACTGGAACAACGTATGGTACAAGGGCCGCTGCGATGGCCTGCCCTATCTTATCGGCTCCAAGAGCCAGGTACTCACGCGCGTCCTGTGTATCTACGAAGCAGACTTCTATCAGCATACTCTTGGCCTTGCTTTTGCGAATGACGTAAAGGCCGGTCCCGGCTTTCACTCCGCGATTTTTAAAGCCAAGAGCGGCAATATTCCGACATACCATAACAGCATCCCCGTACTGCCGCCCCTGATATGTATAGGCCTCCACGCCGCGGCCGCCGCCTGCATTAAAGTGGATGCTGATAAACCACTCCAGCTCCTGGCCATTGGCAAGCTCTACCACCTTGGCCAGGTATGCATTCTGTGTCGGGGCTGCGTCAATGGTGCACTCCTTAACCTTTGCTCCGGATGCCACCAGATACCGTTTCAGGGCCTCTGCCACCTTCCGGGTGTGTTCTGACTCTTTAATAATTCCTACCGCGCCGTAGCCGGCGCCACTCTTGGTATGTCCTGCATTAATTCCAATCATTTAGATTCTTCTCCTTTTCCTCACCTGCATTATCCGCTCTTTCCTGCAATATCTCAAAGGCTCTTTTTAATACCTTTGGCATAGGGCCGCCCATAATTCCATAATTTTCCACGATAGAAATTCCCTCATTTGCGATAAAAGCTATAATCACCGCTGTTTTTATGTATGTCACTCCCAAGGTGACATCCAACCGGTAGGCAACCATTACCACCAATAGGGAGCACCCTTTTCGAATCAGTCCTTTCCATGCGGATATGCTGTTAAGGCTTCCCGTTTCAGACTTTCCGCTCTTCTTCCAGACTGCGGCAATCAACAGGCCCATCACAAAATCAATTCCCATGAAGATCAGTAAAGTGGCCAGGTCTTCTGTCCAGCCACCAAGCAGTACATTGATAATAAAGCTTCCTACTGTGCCGAATATGGTCAGCAGCATCATTTTGAAAGTGTTTAAATTCATTTCTAATTCTCCTTTTTGCATAAGAAAAGGACCCCCTGTGGGGTCCTGGTTGACGGGTTGTTATGTGTTTTTATTATTGTGCCTCACCTCCTTAGTGAGTGGAATGCAAATTCCTTTACCTATAGTATTTTTAGGTTAAGTGCAGAAACCTAGCGGCACTTGCTTAGTATATTCTGCAGATACACCACCAAGCTCTCCTTTATGGCTCACAGTTGAAAAATAGGAATTTCTAAAGATAGAACGCATATACCATTCCGTACCACTTGAAGAAGGATAAACAACATTTTTTTTGATACGGCTTTCATTATCAGTAAATAGTATTCGATAAATACCTCCACTTGAATAACTATCAAACATCTCTGCTTGACTTGGAAGCCATAATTCATCTACCGTTGTCTGTGATATTCCCTTTTTTTCTGTATTGCATGCTGGGTGTGTTTTAACTACTGGTAAAATATACGCTCTAACATTTTCTGGAATCATAAATTTTATGATCTCCTGAAAATACGACCTCATTTCAGTTCTTTCCCAGCCGCCGATAATTCCAGTACCTTCTACATAAATAGCATATCTCTCTTTGGAGTCCTCTGCTGTACATACACATTTTCCTGCGCCCTTCATACAGATTTCTCCATAATTTCTCAAGTTAGTGCTTGTATTCAGATAGTCCACATGAACAGATACTTTTTGACCCTCGGTAACTTCAATTGTCTTTTCTATATATGCACTGGATGAATAATCACTACACAATACCTCACCATCTACTATACAGGTAAGTTTATCCCCTGACTGGCTGGTATACGTTCTCGCCAATATATTCAGTTCTGTATCCCTGCTAGCTGTAAATTCCATCTTCCCTATTGCATGCACATTATCCGTATATGCATTTTTAGATTCCCACCTGGCTGTTCCATTACCGGTCATTGACGTTGTCCCCTCTGTCCATCCTTTAGCGTCCCTAAAACCGTAAATAGTCTCAAGAGCCGGATTCATCCGCTTTGATGTTTTTAGCAATTCCTTACTCAACCACGAAATCGGAGCTGTCCCGCTTCCATCGGCTTTCTGGTCTTTATCAAAGGCCACGATCTGCATGTTCACAATTCCTTCTGTGCCAAGATCGAGGGGTTTATAGTTCCCAATCTTATACTTACTGAGATATGTTCCATTTGCCTCATTTGCAAATATTGTATCCCAGGAATCCTCAATCTCTTTGACTTCAACCGGATTCACGAAAGTTGCATAACAGGAGGTATTTCCCTGGATGTTCGTCGACGCCGGAACCCAGGCCTCAAACGGAAGTCCCAATCCCTGGGAATCAACCAGCTCCGCCGTATTCCCCGAATAAGAAGCGTTACTGCCATAAGCAACGTTTTTCACCGTCTGAAGCAGCGTGCTGCCATTGTAGAAATAGACCGTATAGGTACGCACGGTAGACGTATAGGCTGCATATACACTGCGGTCTTCCCCTACCTTCTTCTGTGCGTCTTCGTTGGCAGCTCCATTGGGGGTAAGTGACCAGCCAGAGAATGTAAATGTGTACTGTGCCGTGCTTTCCTTGGAAGGCTTGCCGGCATAAGCGCCATTTCCTCCATCATAGACTCTTTCGGTATAAAGAAGCTGGCTTCCATCCGAGTTATAGTAGTATAAATAACATGAGATATGATCATAGGCCACATTGATATCCGAGTACCTTCCCCGCATCTGCGCCAGTTCTTCCCCGGTCACTGTTTCCACATGGATGGCGCCTCTCATCTGTGCCCGATCCATATTGTTTCCGCTCTCATCCAGGCCCCGCATCGTATCCAGCAAATCATACAAGGCAAACACTTCATCCGGATCCTCTGCCTGCCAGGAAAAGCCTATGATTCGTACACGGCTGTTTGCAGCAATATTCTCCAGGATTGCTCTGCTGTCCACTGCACTTCCTGCATTTTCCAGCCTTAAGGTGGAGATATTCGTATACGCCGGTATCGTCAAATCATGAAGCGCCGGCTGGTTTAAGATTGTCAGGTTTGTCACCGTAGCTGGCAAATGCAGTACTTTCAGGATACCGCCGTTTGGCAGGTTCACGCCCGTAATGGCCGTCCCGTCAAAGTACGCCTCCTCCATATTTTTGCATCCGGATATGTCTATGGTCTGAGTGAGATTGGGACAATTCCGCACATCCAGCATTTTTAAAAGGACATTATTTCCAAGGGTCAGCGAATTCATGTTCCCATTGCTGTATCCTTCGGAAGCATCGCCAAGCTTCAGGCTCTGCAGCCTTGTTGCCTTACTGAAATCAGCAAAGCCCGGCATCAGCCCGGATAAGTCCCCCACAGACGCAAGCTGGGAGGCAGAGTAAATATAAATCTCTGTGTCATTCACATTGTCTAATGGACACTCCAGTGTAACCGACACGTTTCTACGAGCCCTTTCCTGAATCAAATAGGAGCCATATTTTACGGATGCATAAATGTCAGCATAAGGCGTCATTGTTATGTCTGCTTTCGCATACCCTCTGATTTGGATCACATCTGTAAGTGCGTCGCCGGCGTTGTATTTGCTGTCAATATATCGGAAACGGTTGTACAGCCACCATTTCCGCTGCTCCGCCTTGCTTCCCTGAAGCATTGGAAGATAAGCTCCTGTCCCCTCATCAATCAAAGGCTGGATATATTTAAAATAAGCATCCTCATTAAAGATAGCCTCCGGCCATTTCCCCTGGTGCTCTTCAAATCTCTGTTCCGTATCCGCATAAGACAAGACTCCTGCAGAGCGGAGCTCTTGGTACATGGTCCGGATATCATCAAAAAACGCCTGCCGGACATTGAGCCACAAAACAGATTGCTGACCATTATACACATCTGCCCCTCCGTCTATGGTATCAATGTCCTCCAGGTCATATCCAAAGACCAGAGAGCCCTCATTATTAATACCAATGGCCGTATCAAAGTCATACGGAAGCGAAAACCACTTACCGCCACCAGAAAGGAACGCCGTCGGAAATGCATTCTTTGCCCTGGAGTCTACCATCAGAAACAATTCCGTAAACAAATAATAAAACAGGACCGCATCCTTTTCCATGTAGGAGGATAATTCTGCTTTAAATTTTGCCAGCCGATAATCAGCAGAGTCTATGGTGTATTCTACACCGCCATAAGATACCATAGAAGGAAGCGGGCTACCGGTTGCTTTACCCTGATCTGTCGAAAGGAGCCAGCTTGAAAGTGTTTTTAAATTTTCCGGGCTATGATTCTCTTCCGGATAACGGGCTTCAAAGTCATTCATCCAGTCGCTTCCGGTAAAATCATCAGATTTCCACAGGACGCGGTCACTTGTATTATTCCGGATCTCCCAGGATTCATCTCCCTCCCCAAATCCGAATACTTCCTCTGTTCCCTTATCATTGTTAAAATTATATTTACCAAGAAATACCGTATCTGTACCATTGTTCCAGAAAACGACAATTGGAAAACCGTCAATCCCCTGCCGGATGCGGTTGTCCGCCTCCTGGGGCGGTGTTTTGTATGGACATATATCATTGTACAGCCTTACCAGTTCCACATTGTTGGCGCCCTCAGAGCTGGCAACGTCCGCTTTAAAGGTGAACGTATCCGTCGGCACACTGTCCGGCCTCATAGAATAGACTGCCGACTGCGTCCCGTTCGCCAGGGTAAAGCCCCCTTTGAATTTCAGCTTATAATTTTTCCTGGCGTAATACTGAGATGACGTCCCCTGCACGTCCGCCTGCGCGCCCTCAAAGGTAAAGCTTTTTGCGGATGCGGCCGGATCCGTATAGGAGCCCCTTACGGTCTTCTTATCCCCTTTATACTGCGGGAGTTCCTCGCATTCCAAAATAAGATAAGGCAGATCGCTTGGAAGCTGCGCAATGACCACGTTCCCGTAATCATCGTAGACGGAATTCCGCCGGTACCTGGACAGCATATCATCAACCAGCTGGGTATCCGCTATCCAGTTATTCAATACCTGTGATCGTGACAGGTCATTGTCATAGATTCGAAGACAGTACAGATCAATGGTACAATCGTTGGAGCCTATGCGGATGCCGGCCGGCGCCGCCTGTGAGAAATCATCATCCGCCGGGTACTGGATACATCCGGACATGATTCCGTTGATGTAACAAATGATAAGCCTCTGCTCCGCCCTTTTCTGCACCACAAACGTGATCCGGACATGTTCATCCTCCTTGTACTGGGTGCTGATTTCAGACTGTTCCGAACGGAATAGGGCCTTTTGGGCCGTCAGCTTTATTCCTCTTTCGCCGGAATAACAGGACAAGATGACAGAATCATAATTCATGACATCCCTCGTGGCAAATTCAAGCTCTATGGTTTTCCCGGTGCCTCTAAAGTCTGTACCAAAGATGTGAAACGGGATTTCCACCCTTGCATCTCCCGATACCCGAAGCACTGTAATCCCATCATCATCCGGCCGCCAGCCGTCAGAGGTAAAATGAAATCCGGATAGCGCCGCAGAAATCTCCCCATACTTCCACTCCTCGGGGTGCTCTTCACGATTGCTCCGCCCATGGCTTGAGAGATAGAGCGCCAGTCCTTCTGTCTCTGCTTCCACATGGATGTTGGATTCGATGACCGTGACTTTCATCGTTTTTGTGATTTCCTTTGAGGTTATCGTAAACAGCAGCTCGCCGGCCTGATCTGCGCGGTATGTCCATACCTGCTGCGTCCGGTCCACCGTCTGTTTGGATACCTGCTCTCCGTTTACAGAGAGCACTACCTCCGATGTCATGCTTCCCGGATCGTATATCGTATAATTGATATGCAGCGAGGTGTACTGCTGCACCTCCTTCAAACTAAAATCACTGACTATGATAGGAGTCTCATTCAGAGCCTCAATGCAGATAATTTCATAATACAGCTCATTTGACCGAACCGTCTGGCCATTGACTTCGCATTCAAAATAGCACTGGAGCGTGTGCGCCCCGTGCTTCTGCTGCTTGATGGTAAAGGACTGCTGCCGGCCGCTCACCGACGTTTCCGCGGTCCCTATCTCTTTCCCGTCCAGTATAAAATGCACTGTTTTGCGCACAGAGCCCACGGGAGTATAGGAGAACAATATCGGCCCCACATAGGGCACTCCCGCATCAAAGGACGAGCTGATGGAAATCGCAATGACCATAATGCTGAAATTTATCGTTCTGCTGTTGTCATATGCATCCGATACTGTAACCCTTACCACATTTGACCCGGTGCTCAGATATGGGGAGACATCCGCCATAACCGTGCCCTGAGAAATATCCATCATTGCTCTGATAATCCCGTTAACCGCAATTTTTATGGTCCCGTTTCCCGTAGGCATCTCATCTTCCACGGAGGACCAGCTCACTTCAATCGGGCATTTATCACCGTCCGCAACGGTCTTTGACAGCCAGCCGGAGATATTGGACACCGTAAGCTGTGCATGATTTCCTGAAGTTCCGCCGCCCCCGGTCCCGGAAAACGGCCCAAGGGGGCCGGCTACCACTTCATTATTGGACGTCAGGTACAGATAGCCATTTTCTACGAATGCGCCGTCCACCTTGCCCTCCAGTTTTAATTTTATATCCTCATCTGCGCTTTTCAAGGAATCCAGCTGCCCCTGATCATCCGCCACATCGTTTTCTGCATTGGATGCCTTCTCCAATGCCTGGGCTGCGATTGTCTGTGCTGCCTCTACGGACCTCTGAATGACCTCCGCCTGCTTTTGGACAACATCCGCTGCGGCAACCGCGTCCTCTTTCAGCTGCTGGTATCCTTCATTTTCTGCATGAATTTTTCTCACACACGATACAAAAGCGTCCTTTACATCCGCTCCGAATTTTGCCGATTCAAAGCGTCTCAATTCAGACTCCAGATTTGGCATGATTCACTCACCTCTTCTCTGATTTTTATGGATTCTTAGTCAGATAACTTGTTCCTAATGATATGTTCCCTGATTGCCTCAATATGGCTGATCAATTCAGGATCTACTGCAATAAAACTCTTTTTATTATTCGTGCTGATATATTCTCCGGACTTTGCGTCAACCTCATTGTATGTGTATGATAAACGCTCTCCTCCGTCTACATTCATAGACATAAAACTACCAAGCTGCTTCATATAGCAATTCCTCTCGTTCCCTTTCTATTTGACTCATTTCCTCCAGATGCATGGCTTCATAAGCATCTAAATCCAGCTGCTCCATTGAAATTCCTTTATTTTCAAGCCTTTCAAATTCAAAGCCTATTTGTTTCGCCTTAATCTCCCATGAAAATTTAAGTCCAGGCGTTCCCTTAATAACAAAAAAAATCGAATTTTTAGATTCTACCCATATATCGCCTCTCCCCTCCTTTTGAAGGAATACCTGATACTCAATATCCGTTCTTACCGTCTCGGAAAAAATGTCATCTAAATATCCATAGTATTCTCCATTTTCATCCAGCCACGCCTCCCCGATATCGCCAAACATTGGGGAAGGCATTTCATAACAATATAACGCCCTGATTCCATAATCTTCTGTTTCAACGATCCTTGATTTCGAACCAGTTACCTCTAAGCCTGACATTGTGACACCGGAGCCGGAAAAATAGGCGCGTCCACGCACATATATCTCCGACAAAGAATGGATTGTCGAACCAGACGTGTAGGATGCCGGGGTTATCATGATGTAGGCGCCTCCTATATTGTTCGATGCGCCCTCAATATTACTATCTGTTGGCGGACTTCCTCCTGTGCGCCCTCCATACAAAAGCGTATACCCATTAGCGCTTGTAGATAGTCCGGCCACGCCGGCGTTTCTCATCTGCGCATAAGGAACCCTGCTGTATATGGAAAGCCCGTCTTCATCCGCGCTGATGGCCGGCTTTGAACCGCTGCTGTTTCCCGGAGTAATGGCGATCAACCCCGATCCATTTCCTGTATTGTATACCGTAAATCCATCTATCGAGCGATATCCGCCTCCTGAAGCTTGCAGGCTGGTCCTTCCAATAAACCCTATTATATTCGCATTGACGCTGTCCGTAGATGCGCTTACCAGGCGGTTGCATCTTAATTCACTATTGTCTAGGTCAAAATACACTCTGCCGTCCTTGGAGCTTATCTTGCCAATCTCCATATAGGTTCCGTTGATGTATAACTCCCCGTTTTTAAGATAGATGCCTTGATTTTTCCCATCATTCGTCAGCTTGTTAAAGATATCTCTTTGTGTCTGACCCTCGATTGCTGCCTCTGCTTCGCTTTTTGCTGCGGAGCTTGCTATGGTGCCTATGGTCTCCCCGCTTGTAAGAGAAAAATCATCTGCAATAATCCTCACGACTCCTGTATCTACATTCACATACAGAACTTCTTTGTCCTTTGCATCCGTAACCCGGAGAACCCCTGTGTTAATCCATCCGGCACTTACGCCATTTGCATACAAAATATCTGCAAGAAATTTTCCATCCACCTGTATGCCATACCAATCTTTTCCGGCATTATTACTGACGGCAAAACCCGCATCATTAAATACCAGACGGATGGAAGAGGAATCCAGGTCCTTTTTATTGTGATAATATGTTACCTTGCTCCCGTTTTCCTGCACAACCTCCGTGCTGAACAGTCCATTGGCATTCTCAATAGCCTCGCTAAAATCCGAATGAGCCTTTTTAATCCTTTCCGTAAGCCCTGTCCGATACGTTTCCAGCTCCTCCTTGAATGTTGCTGTGGTCTGCCGGTTAGACGACGTATAGGTCACATGGTTGCTCTCATCGCCTAGTATGATGGTATTTTTCTGAAAATCTGTCAGGTAATATTTCTGCTTTGTAACCGGATACCAGGCGTCCAATGCATGGGGTTTGGATACACAATGAACAAGGGATCCTAAAGAAAACCGCTCAAATTCTTCATCCGTAAAGTTCAAGTCAATGGCCCTGCACTCAAGAACTATCTTCTCAAACTGGGTCTGCGTCAGATACTTCTGGCCCTTTTTCTTAAGATTGGTCGGAAGGGTAATATCATCAAAAACAATGGTCTTATAAATCTTTCCATATGCTGCCACCGCCGCGTCATCCGTGATATAGTCCTTTCCTCCGTTTACCTCTTTTATGGTAAGCCGCTCTTCCAGTCCCTGAATGCCGGATTCCTCTAAAACTGTCCCCAGTGGAATGATACAGGTCGCCAGGTCTGTTGCATCAAAGTTCCTGGCAAAGGATAAGAGGTTTTTCCCAAACTTTATCTGCTGTGTGCACCTGGAATAGTACTCGTCATCGCCCAGGTAATCCAGGTACCGGATGCCGTTTTCATGCCGGATGACGAAATGGCCGCCCAATCGGTCCGACAGCTTATCCTTCAAAGTCTCCCTCGTGGTCTCCCAATTGGAAAAACGGTAGAGACTGTCGTTTGCATCCTCCACCGTAACCCGGCCTACGGTAAAATGCTTTCTGGCCTCCACCTGGTCATTATGGATTTTGATCACATTGGTCAGGTAGTCCCGAACGCCAATATTGTGGTATTCTTTTGGCCTCTGGATACTGTCACAAAGGAACGCAAGCTCTCCTTCTACAAATACCTGTTTTGTACCCTTGGAATCCTCATCGTCATACAGAACGCGCCCGTAAAATATATCCTCACTGTCATTCCGGATAATGATATCCGTGGAAAGCTTCTTTACCTTCCCGTAGTACGGATGCCCTGCATAAATCTTAAACTCGGCCTGCCCGTTCAGATTATCCCCAATCTCAAAATATGGATCTCCTACTATCAGCCTTCGTGATTTCAGGTTATGAAGCGGATATTCTTTTCCATCCACCTGGGCCACAATCGTATACATTAAATCATCCCGCCTCTCTGAATAATCGTTACAGTCCCGGAGCCTTTGAAATAGATATCATTTGCCCCTTCCAGGATGTCAAACTGCACCATAATGTTGGTGCCGGCCAGTAAATCGTATTCCTGGTCATTGAACCGAAGCTTCATAGCTGCAGTGGAGCGGATCTCCAGGGCTTCATTCTTCACCCAGCCATATACAATCACCTTCTGCCAGTCTGACGGGCTGTCAATGGCAATTCCGGCCGTATCCCGGATAACGCCGTCAATAAAGGAAAACGGATCCCATAGCCAGTCCCCGTTCTCAGACGTGCTTGTCATTTTAAAGGGATCGCATTTACAGGTAACCGTTATCTCTGCGAATATTTCATCGGTTTTCTTGGTATCTATCGAGCACCGGCCCGCGTAAAAATAATCATCGTCGATATCCAGGACGATTTTTTTCTTTCCGCCATGGAGAGACCTGGCAACCTTACTCACCAGCCAGGCCCAGCTCCTATAATTGCAATTCCTGGCATCGAAGACAAACTCCAGCGTCCTCATGCCGTATACACTGCCTCCATTCTGGGCTTCCGTAAGATCCAGCTGTCCATTCATCCCCGGGACGTCAACAAAAACCTCTTTTTCTTCCGGAAGACCGATGGAAATGCTTTTTAACTTCAATCCCCACTCCCTATAGGAGTGAATGCCGTCAAAGGATACCCCTGTCATTGTCAGCCACCTCTCTTTTTGTGGGCGTCAATCCGTCCCATATTTTTATCAACAATCGGAGTGGTTGTGTCCCCTATTTCCTTCCCATCCAGATCCACATGCGTATGAATATCCCCTTCAATGTTAACTTCAACCGGGCTGGTTTCAAATGCCTGCCCCTTTTCCATTTCGGCCTTATAGGTCTGCTCCGTATTCTTCTTCAACTCAATGGTTCCTGTTTCCAGGGCGACCGCCGCCTGCATCTTATCCGCAAGCATTCCCATCTCATCCTCTGCCTGGCTCACAAGATCCGGCATGGCTTTTTCGATTCCTTTGCCGATTCCGGGCGGAAGCCACTCTCCGACTTCATCCTCCATCACCCGCGAGGGGCTGTTGATTCCAAAGAAGCCTTTTATGTAGCCAAGCAGGTTGCTGCATAAGCTGCTTACTGTTCTCCACAGTCCGTTCAGCGCTCCTGTAATGCCTGCAATAATCCCGTTTATTAAGCAGACTCCAAGATCCGCCCAATCTATATTTTTGAAAAACCTCGCCGCCGATGAGCCTATGGAGCTCAATGCATTGGGGATCGCATGAAGTAAGGATTTTATACCGTTATGGATTAGATTGATAATATCGGCTCCAAGCGTTCTCCAGTCAATGGCCTTCAGCCAATCCCTGGCCGTCTGCCCGATGCTTTTCATCGCCTGCGGCAGCACCTTGGCAAGATTCTTTACCCCTTCGGTAATCCATTTGATGATACTAGAGCCAAGGTTTATCCAATTAAATGCCGTGAATACCTCTACGATTGCCTGAATAATGCTCGGTATGTTCGCTATGATTGTGGGTATGGACTGAATCAGACCCAGAATCAGCTTTGCAATCAGCTCAATTCCGCAGGCAATTAATTTCGGTGCGTTATCGTTGATAATGCCGGCGATGTTGGTAACTATGGTGGGAATCGCCTCGATGAAGACTGGCAAATTGTCTATCAGAGACTCTGCCAGGGCCATAATCAGATTCAGCCCCGCATCCACTAATTCTCCAGCATTCTCCCGCAGGGTGCCTGAGAAATTCTTTAGCGCCTCCATGGCCACCGGTATCAGATCGGGAAGTCTGTCTCGGATTCCCTGGGCCAAATTATTAAGAATATCAATTCCGGTATCCAAAATCTGAGGGATATTCGAAATAATCCCTTCGATCAATGCGCCTGCAATCTGAGCGCCGGCATCCAAAATTGTAGGAGCCCACTCAATGGCCGCATCCGCGATATTGCCGATGCACTCGCCTGCTGCCTGAACCATTTCCGGCGCACCGTCAGCAATTCCCTGGGCCATTTTCCCGACCAGTACAATTGCAGTTGTCCAGATATCATCCGCACATGAGAAAAAGCCCGTGACAAGGGACGTTATGAGTCCTGCTGCCGCTTCCCCAATGCCTGCATTGTTTTTTAAGGAATCACAGAACGAGCCTACCAGGTCAGTGGCCGCACGAATAAGCTCCGGAGCTGCGCCGGCTATCCTCTCAACTACTTGGGATAAAACCTCTCCGGAAGCCGTTACCATTCCTTCCAGGCCGCCCTCGTTGAATGCCTGCTGAAGCTGCTCTACCATCCCGTTCGCTTCCGCCACGACATCCTTTAAAGGTTCCTGCATGTTCTCATAGAGTGCAATCCCAACGGTCTCAAGCTTAGACTTTAAAATCGTAAGCTGCCCCTGGAGATTGTCGTTCATTGTCTCCGCCATCTGGGCGGCTGCTCCATCACAGTTATAGATGGAATTCTGCAGCTTATAAAAATCTTCCTCCGATGCGTTGACGATGGCCAGAAGTCCGGACATGGCCTCCTGACCGCCCAGCATAGCCGCATAGCTTGCCTGTTCTTCTTCCGTCAAGCCGGCAAAGGCGGAGCGCATATCCGTTATAACCCCAGAAAATGGCTTCATCTGGCCGGAACTGTCTGTGATAGACAGTCCCAGTGCTTCCATGGCCGCGGCAGATTCTTTTGTTGGTTTTGCAAGTCTGGTCAGGATAGAACGAAGGGAGGTTCCTGCCTGGGAGCCTTTGATGCTGGCATTTGCCATCAGGCCTATAGCTATGGCCGTATCCTCTGCGCTGTATTTCAGGGCGCCGGCTAATGGAGCCACATATTTAAAGGTCTCTCCCATCATGCCAACGTTGGTGTTGGCATTGGAGGAAGCCTGAGCCAGGACATCTGCAAAATGGGTAGCGTCGCCTGCCTTCATTCCAAAGGCGGTCAGAGCGTCTGTCACAATATCCGAGGTGGCCGCCAGGTCCTCTCCTGAGGCCGCCGCCAGGTTCATAATGCCTTCGATACCATCCAGCATGTCCGCCGTTTTCCAGCCGGCCATGGCCATGTAGTTTAGGGCTTCCGCCGATTCCGTGGCACTGAATTTTGTTGAAGCGCCCATCTCTTTGGCTTTCGCGCTCAGTATATTCATTGCCGTTTCTGTTGCATCTGTTCCCTCTGCAAAAGAAAGCCCCATTTCTTTTGCTTTTTCAATGATACCTGGAAGATCCTGATCCGCTACCGTACCAGAAATGGCTTTTACTTTTGACATAGCGGCCTCAAAATCAGAGCCCACTTTGATGGACGCCGCTCCTATGGCTCCGATTGCCGTAGCTGCGCCTGCCATAATGCCGGTCGTGGCCTTAATTCCTTTCGCTGCAATGCCACCTATGGTATCAATTCCTTTTTGGAATCCTTTTGCATCAATCGAGGTATCAAACTTCAATGTGCCATCATAAGCCAATCTTCTCGCCTCCTCTGGGCAAAAATCATCGGCTCATAATGGCACTACCTGATCTGCTTCCCGTCTTTTATTCTCAGTTCAAAAACAGCGTGACAATTCCGACCTTTGCATCGGAACATCACGCCATTACATTTTGCCTGGTCCGTATACCAAAAAGGCATCACATACCCGCATTCCGGGCATTTCACCCGGACTGTATTTCTTATCTTTTCAATATCCAGCCACCTCCTACAACACGCCTGTTAGGTTCCCGCCGTTTAAGAGGGCCTCTTCTATGGCCGTCTGCCTGTTTTCCTCTGCTTTCGACAAAGGCAAGGCATAAAGCAGCTTCATTTTCTTGTAAAAATCCTTCTGGTCCTTTGACATGCTGTCATGAATATCCGTGCTTCGATACTCCATAGCCCGCACAAACTCGCAGTCCTTTGGAAGCGAGTTAAACAGGGAGCGGAACCTCCACCAATGCATGTACTCCACATCCTGGAGATCTATGTTGTATGCCAGAAGAAAAGCAGCGTAGATAAGGCCTGCATCATGCTCAAAGGAATATATCGGCTTCTTTCCCCTCCTGGCGGCCATGCGCTTCTGCTGTGGAGTCTCTACCTTGCCGCACCGGTAGAACCACAGGGCGGTATTCACAGCCGCCTCCAAATCATCCGGAATCATCGGATAATACAGATTCAGCCCTTTCCATACCTTGGTCCTGGCATCCAGGCTGTCATCCTGTATCAGCAGCTCAAAGAGGATAGAGGTCCGGAAATTTGTTCGGATCTCATATCTCTTCCCATGTATTTCCGCCTGCTTTGGGTACTCAATATCATCAATCAGGATATTCAATGATTACGGTTCTTCCCCTGACCTTTGTATCCTGCGGCATTGTGATGATAATTCCGGGAGCCCTGCTTTTGTACCTGCCGGTTATTTCTTTCCGTCTGGCGTCTTTCTGCGCGGTTGGGAGAGTACTTATCCTTAATCGCCTCAAGCTCTCCTCTTGCCTCCGTGGCCCCCTGTGCTACGATACCGAAAGCCTCCATGTGGTCACGGAGATTGGCTTTCCCTTTAAACAGCTTCTTTGCAGTGCCTTCCCCGAAAACATTGTCAAAAAATCGATCTATAATGCGGCACTGAATCCGAAAGGCATCCGCAGTACTCTTGCCTTCATACTGCGCAGGCTCCTTGATATCCTCTGCCACTCTCTGATTCTCCCGCTCATAAACCTCCATCTGCTCTGCTTCAAAAAAGTCAAAGTTAAGTTCTAACCCTAAAATATTCACTCGTCCATCCTCCTTGCATTCGTTTTATAGTTTAGGGACCATTTCAGGCCCCGCCTTCCTGGTCACTCCCGCTCTCTTCAACGCTTCCTCCGGATAAAGGTGTGAAAACTCTCGTTTCTGTATTGAAGGTTCCGTCAATGAAATCCCCGACTGCATTCAGGTTCCCCGCCACGGCGATTTCATCCTCGCCGCTGATACTGGAAATTTCAGCAGATACCGTAAAAAGCCTGGCAGCAAACTCATTATCCTTGCCGTTCGCCTTGTCCCACAGCTCTACTCTCACATACTGGAATTCAGCATCTGAGCCCGTCAGATGATTCCGTCCAACTCTATAAAGCGCCAGCACGGCCTCCTGCTGGACAATCAGATCCGATTTGAACGGAAATACCGGCTCATAACTGGTAATCGAAGAGGAACTGGATGCCTCATTGACATATTTCTTTTTGGAGCTCTTCGCCCCAGGATTCTCATCCAGCGTAGTGAAGCCGGTGCCCATCAGAGCAAAAGACGGGGTGTCCTTCGTTTGGATGTTGAGATAGTCCGCAAATTCATGTCTTTTGGTTACGTTTCTGTCTTTATTTTTCTCACTCATTTTTATGGTGCCTCCTTAAAATATTTTAGTTGCAGCTGAACCTGGTAAAAGGCGTTTTCCATGGTGGCATCCAGCATGTAGCCCGGAGCAAGCACAGACAAGGCTTGAGCTTCGCAGCCCGGGGGCATCTCGGGAAGGTTCCCGCTCCCGCTTTGCTCTTCCACCCAGTTGCAAAAATCCTCATAAAAACTTTCATTCTGAATCGCCATGATCCGATCCATGGAATAAGCCTCTCGGCTGTTGAAATGAAATTGATACTGACGGATACTGGACCCGTCTACATACCGGCGCAGCACCGGGGAGGTGATGGCCGATTCAAGGGCGTATTCCACCGGCTCACTCCCCAGGGCGTCTACCCGGAAGACGCCATCTTTCAGAAGGGGGCACTGTAAAAAATAATCTATCAGCCCTTCCATGATTGACTCCACCATATTTAACCCCTTTCCGCAGCTCTTAAGATGTCTGCTTTATGTGCTGTTTTCATGCGCTCAAACCATTTACCGCCTCGGAGTGGAGCGTAAGAGCGGGACTGCGCCGTTTGGTAGTACTGGAAACGGGCATAGGGTGTTATATATTGCACCTCTCCACTTCCAATCACCGTTCCAAGTGTTCCGGACTTTTCCAGCATTCCGGTTCTGAGTGGAACCAAAGGGCTGCAATAGCGCAAAACTTCATTGTCAACAACCATCTGCTTCCGGTGGAACATATCTGTTTTTTCTTGGCCAAAACCAGGGCTCCACACCAATTCACAGGTTGTCTTTCCTGTTTTTATGATACTCCCCCTGGGGGTATCAATACGTTGTGCCTCTGCCATCACTTCCCTCCTATCCTCCAGTGTCTTGTATACAGGCTCCCTCCCAGCGTGTTATCGGCATACTCCGTGACATGGATCAGGTCAAGCCCCTGCTCCTTTGCGTAAGCGGCCAGCTCGTCCTCGTAAAGCTTTGTAGCCTCTCCCGCATATGCTCCCCGGATAACCAGATCCTCCTTCCGGATCGTCCAGTGCTTCAGGGCCTCCTTATCCTCAAGCTTTTCATACTCCGGACAGGGAAGGTAAGTCCGGCCATCCTGAATCTTGGCTCCTAAAGGGATTCTGATTTTGTACTGAACGTCACTGCTCCATACTCCATTGTCCGTAACCGTGGCTCCTTTTGCCTCCACATAGGAGATTCCCCGGATCACGGTAGGGATAAAAACCTTTCTTCGTGCTGCCTTGTCTGTCCTGCCATTAAAGACAGTCACAGCATCCACATTTGTAATCATAGGAATCTCCCACCTTTCCCCGGCGCGAAAGCCAGCCCGTAGGCAGCAACCGGCTCCTGACAGCCCCATACATGCACCGCTTCACATACTGCTCTACCGTCTCTTCATCCTTCCGGGCCACTACAAAGGACACGGAAAGACCGTCCTTGCTCTCCGATTTCAGGTTCCCGCCCTGCTCCTGTTCCCGGCCGGCAGTATAACAGGCCTCCGCAGCGGCGCAGACAGCACCCTTTACAGCGTCTGCCTGTGCCTTGTCTGCAAAAATATCGCCATTCACATAAGTCAGGTAACGGATATAATTCTCCGCTTCCCTGACTGCAGAGGGAAAGTCGGCTTCTGTCAAAAGTGCCCCTCCATATGTCCCGGAATAATATGCAAAATCAACATACACCGCCCACCACCCCTTTCCTTATGCTTCCTGGGCCGCCAAAAACTCCGCAATAATCTCGGCCTTGACTGTTTTTGTAATCTCATATCCCTTTCCTGCGGCAATAGTCTTGATCTGGTCAACCGTCATGGCCTCAAGCTCTGTCTGCGTATAGGTGGGCTTGATCGGCTCTGTGGAGGTCAGAAGGGAGAACGGGCAGCGCTTTGTCTTGTCCGGAACCATCGCATTAATGGGATTCGGAATCTCCCAGCCCAGACGCATAACCGCACGCAGAGCAACCATGTCATTCTGCATCAGGTTGTACAGGATTTCTCCGGAATCCGGATCCTGAATCACGCCCTGGTCAAAAATCTTGAAGGTAATGTCCTGGCGGATGGAATAGCACAGCTCGGAAAAATCTCCCGAAATCATCAGGGCCTTGCTACGGTCAAAGGCTCCGTTCCGGGGGAAGTTCATGGGAGAGCCATCCAGGGTGTAAGAGGTCCCACTCTGCATATCCGTCTTAAAAATAGGCTGCCCTGTGGTGTCTTTCAGCCCCCGCAGCTTGGCTCTCATGGTGATGTCCGCCATATGGCCGTTGACAAAGTACCCGCTTTCCTCAACCTTGGCAATCACTCCGTCTTCTCCCAGAATGGAAGCATACAGGTCGGAGCCAAGCTTCACATAGGAGCCGGCTTTGACGGCTGTCGTCACCACATCATCCCGCCATTTCTCCGGCTTGTCGGCCCCAAACAGGACGGCGCCGTCAATCTTCTGTCCAAATGCCTCCACCAGGCGGGGCCTCACCTCTCCCCAGATATCGTAATCGGCATCATCAAGGACAGCTTCCGCAATGGGAACGATAACCGCAATCTCTTCTGCGTAAATCTTTTTCTTGCCCCACTTCATGGTGGTTACCTTCTTCTTGGCAGAGCCGCCCTCACCGTTCACAAAGTACGCAATCGGGAGCAGGTCCAGTACCGGCATGCTCGTCTGCGCAGATGTCATATTGGCAAGCCGTTTGCCGCGCTGCAATACCGCCGACTGCTCTACCACTCCCTGAATGATCTCATGGGTCTCCTGAACCGGAATCAGGGCCTCCGCATCACTCCTGGTGATGGAAGTGCCGCCGGCAAAAGTCTGTAAGTTGAAAAGCTTCTTGTTTCTGTTCATGTTATGTTCTCCTTTCTTATCTTCCAAACGCTGAGCGAATGGATGCGTTAATTGAATCGTGGGCTGTCTGGGCCGTCCCTGCCCCGCCGTCAGGCTTGCTGGTGGAAACGACCTTCATTCCCTGCCCTGTGAAGCGGGGGTTTTCTTTTAAGAAAGCATCTGCAGCCTTCTTAAAGTCGGTCTTGTCATCTACCTTCTTGCTGACTTTGAACAACACATAGTCCAGATCATCGGTCTTGACGCCCTTGTCGCGCAGATAATTGGAATTCTCCATTTCTGCTACCTTTGCGAGGGCTTCGTCCCGCTCCTTTTCCACGGCTGAGACATTGGGCTGCTGGGCTGCCTTCTTCGCCCTGAAATCAGCAAGAGCGGCAGTAACCTCCTCCTCGCTCATGCCTTGCTTTTTGAAATAATCCGCAAGAGCCGCCTTTGTTGCCCGGTCAGCGCGTGCCTCTGCAATCTGCTCCGCCTGCTCATAACTGTATGTTGCTCCCCCGGCATTTCCCTGGCTGCCGTTGCCGTTCCCGGCAGCTCCCGCACCGGCACCTGCTGCGCCGGCGCCGCCCTCACCGCCGTCCGTGAAAAGCTGTAAATCAAAATGTTTCTTTCTCATGGCTTCCTCCTCACCTTTCTGTGATAGTCCCGTATTTTTTGCCTCGTCAGGCATGAAAAAAGCATCCTTTTCCGGATGCATCATTCACTCACTATAAAAATTCAATTACCGGGTATTCCGCGGCTATCCCGCAGATACCCAAAAACCATGTATCAACCAGCGCTTTGCCGGTGTCGTTTATGCTCTGCCACTCAATGCAGATATTTCCTGCTGCCACGCTCTCAAATAGGGCCATCTGGGCGATTTCCTTCAATCCCCTTATAAGTGTAAGGGTAAGGGCAGAAACGGCGCTACAGACGATGTCTGAGCCCTGAGGGGCCGTGTTTGCGTGGCCGGATACATGGAGCTTGTTCGGTGTTATCAAAATTGTAATCATAGGTTTACCTCCACAGAAAAAGGAACCATGTTTCCATGGTTCCCTGTCTTCTGATTTTATTTTTAGAAAGAGCTCTTCGGCAGGCGTCCCATTCTCCTGCATCTCTCGGATTTCTCCTGTCAAGCCAGCGGCGTGTGGACGGGGACGAAATCTTCCACCTCAAAGAGCCCTATCTTAAAATCTTTTATGTTTACCAAAGAATTATTGGTGGGTGTGCCCCTTCCCACATTTCTTTTGACCCCATAGGGTGCGTAGCAGCACAGTCTCTACTTCAATAATTTCTTTACTATATTAGCTAAACCGAATAGTTATTTGGCAGGCGTCGCCTCTCCTGCATCTCTCGGGTTTCCCCTGTCATACCATCGGCGTGTGGTCGCAACGAAATTTACCACCTCAAATAATTATTCGGATGATTCTTTTTTAGCCTAAGAAAGGAACTCTTTGGCAGGCGTCCCCATTCTCCTGCATCTCTCGGGTTTCCCCTGTCATACCATCGGCGTGTGGACCGGACGAAATCTTCCACCTCAAAGAGCTCCTCACTTATTCTATGTTTAATATAACAAATTCATTCTTTTTTGTAAAGTATCTGTTTGCTCTTTATAAGACGCATATACTCCTTTTCCCTAATTTTCATAAAAGTAATTACGGAATTTTTATAATTCTGGTCATCTTCAGACGTCAGTAGCCTGAGGGCTAACCTAAAATGCTTTGTCTTGTCCTCGTTTTCAAACTCCTTTAAAACCATTGCTGTAAATGGTCTATCATCCTTGATGATATAATCAGGATCTAAAACCATATCGGCTATATACTGTTGATATCTTTGATAGTCACCAGGATGCCTGCCCTCAATATGCTCAATCCGCTCATCCGTGATAATCACTTCATCCGTAACAATGTCCGCAGTTATGCACTTATAAATCTCCCTGTCTATCTTCCCTACCAGATGCACCTGTATTTCCTCTTTTGCGCTTGATGTCTCTATTATACCAGACTTTGCAGCTTTGTCCATATCAGCACGCCGGGCAGCCTCGGACCTCTGACGCTGCTCCCGGTCTGCTTTTCGCTCTTTTTGGGCTGCACGCTTGGCGGCCTTGTCTGCCTGCTCTGCCTG
Organism: Lachnospiraceae bacterium; assembly: GCA_022791635.1. GTDB lineage: Bacteria > Bacillota > Clostridia > Lachnospirales > Lachnospiraceae > Laedolimicola. The sequence continues at coordinate 56,247 of JAAVZL010000020.1, read as the reverse complement.
CCATTTCTGGTATGTACGCTGTGAAGGCGCCACCCGGCCGCGTAAGTCTGCATAGATTCTTTCCCGCTGTTCAGGAAGGCCAAACTTTCTGCTAAACTCTTTATACTCATCCAGCATGGCCTGGTACTTACATTTTGCAATGACAACCTGGTCCTTATCCGCTCCTCCCTCCTGGAGAAGCTGTGCCTTTTGGCGCTGGGCCCGCATGGCTGTTTCCATCTGCCGCTGCTTCTGTGTGGCTTCATAAGTATTGTACTGCTTACCACGAAATGTAACCCTCTGAGCCTCCTTCCTGTCCATTTCTTCCAGCCACTCGTCAGAATAGTTCCTGGCTGAAATCCCCTCCAGAAAAGGATAGTAAGTATGGCGGCAGTTCCATCCCAGGAGACCGGGGCCCGAGCCCAATCCGCAGATATCTATCAGCTGCTGATAGGTCCACACCCGGCCTTGCCAGGCTGCATGGTCCGGACGTGCGCCGGGATGCCAGTCAACCTCATATTTATCTGTCCCCAGCCTCTGGCCGTTCATTCTGGATATATGCCCGGTTAGCTGGCTCATCCCGGTCAGCAAGGCGCGTCTGGCGGCCACATCTACCCGGTTGCTGTGACCGGAAGCATAATCAACCGTCCGCAACCCGGATGCCGTTATTTCTCCCACCACTTTTCGAATCATGGTGTTGTAAGAGAATCCGCCAGAAGCCATCAAGTTTATTGCGTTATCCAAATATCCATTGTAAATATCCGCCAAAGGAGTAAAAACCCTGTGTCCATTTCCCATATCCACCATAAATCCAAGTGACTTAGTAATATTACGGAGCTCATCATTAGATTGCCGTATCAATGCCCTGGTGATCTGCTGCAGTTCATAGTTTTCCTCATATGGAATAAATTTCACATTAATCAGTTCATACATTGACCGGCTTCTGACATACTCCCTCTCGATCACCTCATCGTATAGTTTAAAGGTATCAGGCCAGTCATTCCCAGCCGCCTGACGGACAATGGCCTCAATTTCTTCCGTGCTATATCCTAATATTAGAAGCCGTTGGAGCTGCCAATCTGCAGTCGATGTAATCTTTCCTGTCTTCCGAATCCGACGTATGACATCTTTCATTATCTCTTCTTCAACAACCGACATTTTTTTTACCACGCCTGCTTCTAGCATTGACTGATATGCTCGATTCATGAATATCACCACCTTGGGGCAAAAGGAAAGAGACCTATTACAGGCCTCTTTCCTTCATAATTCCTTGAAGTGTTTTTCCTCGTTTTAAATGCTTTCTAAGATTAGAAACACTTGTACCAATCTCCCTCGCCCATTGTGTTACTGTCAAGGTTTTTCCCTTATAAGTGATATACCTTGAATTGCTCCTATTATTGTCTTGTACTTCTCTAGTAACCCAACGACAGTTTCCTGGCTCATAGTTGCCATCATTATCTATCCTATCAATAGTTAATTCATCAGTATAGCCATTTTTGAGAGCCCAATCAGCAAAAGCGGCAAAATCTTTCCATTCATCACATACTCTAATTCCACGTCCATAGTAAGAATCATAACATTTGAGAGGGCAAGATGGACTGCATCGATGTTTCATATTTCCCCATGCCCTATATAATCTTGTTCTGCTCATACCATGTGTAATTCTACTCTTATTACCTTTATTAATTTTTGCAGTAGTCTCTTTGCGAAGGCATCCACAAGATTTAGTTTCTCCACTACGTAACTTTGATGAGTTAACTTTTTTAATTGTTCCACAATCACATCTACATTTCCACATAGTATTTCCACTTTTATCACTGTCAGCTTTTTCCAGAACTACCAATCTACCAAAACGCTGGCCTGTCAGGTCAATAAGCTTACTCATACTACACCGCCTTTCTCATTTCAGCCTTAGCAGCATAATTAAGGCCAAACTCGAAAGCCGTGCGAAATGTCCACTCTTCGACAGCACATAAATATTCTTCAAAGGCATCATGCATTGCTTGATACGCATTTTTCACGCTATCCGGTGCCTCCCCCAGATTCTCACAATACTCTTCGTAAATCTTTTCTAATTCCTTTTTACCCATAATAAAAAACTCCTTTCGAATTTTGTGGTTGAAAGAAGTTCCTTGTCATGATAGAATATTTCATGGAAGGAAACTTCTGCATTTGAGGATTGCTAATCGTTGCTAGCGGGGCAATCCTCAATTCTTTTTGTCTATTTCAGCCTTAACCAACTTCACACCTTTGTTTATAACTTCCGTCTTACTCACGTTTAAAATCTTAGAACATTCTTCCATTAACTCTAATTCATTAGGTGCAAGACGAATCTCCAAACGCTTTGTTTTCTTGTTAGTGGTAGGCCGTCCTGTTCTTGGGGACATTCATTTCACCTCTCTTTTGCCCGTGCATAAATCTTAACATTAGCACGGGCAAAAGTCAAGCACTATTTTAATAAATTACTTCACTTTCCTGCTCAGGTAGGTTTTGACGGGCTTCTTCTAATGTTTCGCCCATCCATTTAGCCCTAAATTCGTCAGGCCGTATAATACCAGCCCCAAGCATCTGGAAATCTGTCTGAATCTCTTTTTCTTTGTCTTGAATGATGCTGTCATCAAATTTTATATTTATATCAGTATTTTCCTGCAATCCAGGAATTCCTATACTGATACCCGCCCGGATGATTGTCTGAATCAGCTGTGTCAGTACACGTTCAAGCACCAGTTCATGCTTCTGGAGTGTACGGTACATGTCAGAATTCTCGCTGATCACTTCTGTGGCCGTCTTAACCTGGCCTCCTTCAAACTTATACCGGTCAGTGCCAAAGCCACACTTAAATGAGAGCCAATTGAGGTCGTCATTGATGGCCTTGCTATGCTCCTCAATCCGCAGTTCCATATTGACCTCGCGGATCGCCTCCTTGGATTCAGCGTTTTTAAAATAATCCTCCGGAAGCTCATAAAACACCGTATCATTTGGATCAAATACCGGGTCTCCGCCATGCGTGGTCAGGAATTCAGGGGCCACAAAGATACGCTTGCGCCCTAAAGAAAACTCATTTGCATAACTGTCATATTCCAGATCCAGCTTCCGAACCACGTCAATGCCGTTTGCGAACAGGGCCACACCCATGGGGTTTGTGGTATCTTCATCCGCATTGTTTACCATGTTCAGCCGGTCAATAATAAAAAGCGGCTGGTCTGAACCTGTCTCAATACGTTCAGCCAACCCGCTAAAAGCCGGTATTTTTTCCCATTCTTCTGATGTGAGTTCCCTCCCTGCTCCCGTGGTATTCTCCACAACACTGTTTTCAATGACATACTGCTTCCGGTTCTCCCCCGGGGCTGCCTCCAGCTTATGATACTGGAAATGGATGTATTTCTTGCGTTTATAGATTTTGGGAAATGTAAAAATACATTCTGTGACTACCTTGTTTTGCCAGCTGGTAGGATAGATGTGGCCCGCCTCCACATAGTTGATTCCTATGCTGCCTCCGGTCATGTTCCCGGCTTCATCCACCGTGGCATCCCGGATATACACTACATAGGCCACGGTTCCCAGAGCGGCCTTCCACTCCTGATATTCATTCCCCAGCTCTTCCCATGTGTTTTCTTCCAGAACCTTTTGCACAAAGTTATCCGTGGCTTGGTCTGACACAGTGATTGTCACCTTTTCATTCAGCAGCAGATCCGCCATATCCTCACACACTTTTTTTGCCATCCCCAGTGAATACCTGGTACAGTTCACGGAAGTGCCATTTCCACGGTATACCTTATACTTATGGAACTTTTTCACGTTGGAATTGTACCAGCTGCGCCAGACTTCAATCTGGCGATAAAAAGTAGGGTCTAGCGTGTCAATCCCTTTATTCCTAAAATAACTGAAAATATCCACTGTTCTCACCTCCTCCGGTTCTTCTCGTCATCCTGTTCCCCCACCGGCAACCAGTGCTTAATCTTCGTCCACATCCCCATAACCAGGTAACGCAGAGCATCACAACAGTGATCATCTACCTTGACCGGCTCCTCTTTACCCTTCTCAATGGATTCAGGATCATAGGCATAAACTCCCATCTCCCGGATCATGTTCTTCTGTGTCGGCGCTATGCTGAGAATGTCAAATGTCAGCGCCTTCTGTGTCCGGCTGATCCCCAACTTCACATCGTTTTCCGCATCCCGGGTTGCAATCGGTATGCCGGCAATCCTGCAGGCCCTCTTAATCTCCTCCTGCAGGCCCTGCGCGGAAGGATCCAGAAACAGATAGAAATGCACGCCTTCCGCTCCGTATTTCTCTCCCATATCCATGACGAACCGGACAAAGTCCCCGGCATACTCAGAGGGACTCTTCTGCTTCCCGCTCTCACGGCCGCTGTGATAGTACTCACCTAGTCCCCGCAGCTTCCTATTCGCCATATCCAGCCCCGCCGCCTGAAATGTGGTAGCATTCTGCTGGCCATAATCTCCGCCTATGGCTATAATCGGAAAACGGTAAACTTTTGCCGGAAGCCGTTTAATATGCCGTTCCCCGAACATGTAGTAGATAACCTCATCCACGCCAATACTATCCCCCAGCCATACCCACCGGTATTGGCGCTCATCCACCTTTTCCAAGGCCTGGGCTTCCTGTATCAAATCCGGCCCCAGCCAGTCCGGAGGAACGTCTCGGTAATCCGTGTGGATGTGGATGCAATCTGAGCGTTTTTCCATCTTATGCACCCATTTCACAATTTCCACGTTAGGGTTTTTTGGCGGGTTAAACAGATAAACCATCTGGAAATCCCCCCGATTTCCTCTGGCAAAGGTGGCGGTTATGTTCAGGAGCTCATCTTCTCCCTCCCCGTCATCAAAAAACTCTGTCAGCTCATCCAGGATGACCAGCTTAATGGGATTATCCTCATCAATGATGCCCTTGGTATCATCTATACCGTCGGAGCCGGCAAAGTACATGGTAGTGCCATACTTTTTGTAGGTAATCTCCATGGGAGACTTTGTGATGAGGAACCGATCCTTGGGTATCCCAAGCCGGTTGATTCCCCGCAGCATTTCCTTGTACACGGTCTTCCGCAGCTTGTTGTGGCGCTTACGCAGTACCACTACGGAGCCAGTGGGATCCGATACCAACTGATAGATTCCTTTAATCGCCGCATAGCTGGACTTCGTGCCTGCACGGCCGGAAGTCAGAATGATATGCTTATAGGTCCGGTTGTTGAATATCCGATGATACTTCGGGATGATGATTTCCGAAATCCGTACCTGCTTCTTTTTCTTGTTCAATGTCATTTAATATTTCTACACCATCCTCTCCCATATCTGCCGGCTGCAGGGAAATCCGGGCTGTCTGGGCCTTCATCTGTTCGATTCTTGCCCTCTGCTCCTCGCTGACCTGCTCCCAATTACGGTGCAGCATCTCATCATACTGTTTAATCATAGACCGGAGCTCCGCCTGGGCCCGGGCTTGGGCCTTTAAAAATTCATTCTGCTTATCCCAGGCCTGCTGCACCTCCCAGCGTTCACCGATGATTTTTCCTTCTTTCTTTTCAATCTTCTCAATGGTCTTATCCTTTTGATCCTTCACATAGGCAATCCTCTGGGCCCGAATGATGGCGGCATAGGCGATTTGGATTTGATGCCACAGAAGGTCTAGGGGCTCCGCCTGATCTATGGCAGAAAAAATCTCCCGGGTTTCCTCCGGGAGATACTTTGAGAAGAATCCATACTTCTCAGCATGTTTATTTCCAGGCGGCCCTGTGGCGTTCTTATTGCCAGGCTGGCCACCTCTTTTTCGTTTCCGAACGTTCGCTTTTTTATCCGAGCGTTCGCTTTCCCAGTTATGGGTGCTCTTCCAGCGCCGCACTGTTCCTTCCGGCAGCTCCAGCTGCTTGGCAATGTCGATTAATTTCATGCCTTGCAGGAACATGTCCTTTGCCTGGACAATCCGCTCATCTGCTTTTCTTGGCAATCACCTCACCTTCCTTTTCGTGGTTTTGGAACTTAGAAATAAATATCTCCCAATTTCATTCTAAAATTTATAATTTTCTATGTTTTTGAGCCAATTGTTTATTTCGGCCGCTTTAATATATACTTCTTCTAAGTTGTCTCTACTCGACTGCTCTGCTCTCTCTTTAGCCCCTGCTTTTTCTTTTCCTACATAAATATTCTTCCATACATCTATATTAAGTACAGAAAAATACATTTCCTGGCAAATATGCTCCAATTCACAAAGCTTTTTATTCTTTAAACTTTTCGCCATAAAAGGAAAGAATTCTTTAGAAAAATTAATTATCGCACCCTGTTCTTTTTCTAATTCACCTCTTAATGACAACATCCCTTCATATGTAAATCCTTCTTCTCTACATTTCTTTATTTTAAGATAACTGCATATATAGGAAATTATAAGTTCACTCTTTATTTTTTTATATTCTATTTTATATTGCATAAACGAAGTATATATAAGCAAAATACCACTTGCAAATATACCGAGTAGTATGTTTTCTAAAAAGGTTCTATGCCCTCTCAAAAAAGAAAATATTCCTAAAATACTTATCTCAAAATTTCCCCATAATCTCCATTCAATTATGATAGCTGCCATACCACAAAATAAAACGAAAATAATAGCCCCAAAACAAACAAACTTACTTTCTTTCATCTTTATTTACCTCGTATATATACTACCTACAATCATATAACAAAATTATTCAAAAAACACCCTGTATTTCTACAGGATGCCTTCTAAATGTATCTGGGAGAGCTTTCAGTTCTGCTCCTGCTTTGACTTAATAGCATATTACCACATTTTTACCCGACATAACCCGACATTTTGAAATTTTTTAAAAGAATTTTATTTCATAGAGGAGGATGCCTTAAAAAGTATCCTCCTCTATACATTCCCTTTTACCTTACTCCCACCTTTTCCATTAATGCCTCCTGGAGCACCTGAGAAAAATTTATATTCTGCTTTATTGCAACATCATTCAGCCACTCCGGTATGCTCAAGGTTTTCTTTACGGCTCTGGAGCAATGTTTCCTCCGGTATTCTGCCATATCGAACTCGATAACAACCAGAAAGCTGCCCCTCTCACTTTGTATATCCTGTGGACGTGATGCTACAGGAAGTTCCGCTTTCTCATCTTCCATACTTGACAGAGAAAGCCCCAATGCCTCCACAGCCATTTCATATGCTTGCTGCATATCATCCCCCTGTGTCATACACTCAGGAATATCCGGAAAAGATACCCAGAAGCCTCCTTCCTCTGCCTCGTGAAATAATGCCGGATAAAATAGTTTATTCATACACAGTACCTCCGTTCTACTGGCAGGACTATTTCAGTCCTGCCTGTTTAAGTATTGCCTGCTCCAAACCCTTTTTCAAGTCTTTGGAGTGATAAGGAACGATTACTGTTTTTCCGGTTTCAACATTTCTCAGCTTTATATGAGAACCGTTCTGGCTGATGCTTTCAAAACCGTTTTTCTTTAGGAGCTTTATCATCTCCTGGGGACTCATTGGCATCTTTTGTATCTCCTTTCCTTATCATGTCTCTATTTTATCACGTATTTTTACGTATGTCAAGAATTTTACGTATTATTACGTGTTCTTTATTCGTAAAAATTATTACTTTCTCAATTCTCATCAAAAAATCTCGCATTCCTCTTCCAGCAATTATCCTCTGTGTATTTGGTCTTTCTCTTTGGAAATATTTCATTCATTCGGTGTGCCACCTGGAGCCATGTCAAGCCATCTATGTAATACAACCGGAACATAGTCCGAAGCTCACTCTTTGGTATGGATTCTATGTACGCCTCTGCCTGAGTCATTAATTCCAATAACTTTGTCTCTTTTCTTTCTAACAGCTCCTTATTCTTTTCCAGAGCGGCCTTCTTCTTCATATACCTCGGTGTTGGGTATCCGGTAATTTTAATGCTTCCGTAGGTCCCATCGGTCCTGGTTCCTTTTACGGAGTCGGACACGATTCCCAAGCCGGCAATCTCTTTTTGAAGCTTCTGAATCCGTTTCTGGATGTCTTTGACTTCCTCTGCCATGTCGCTGTACTGAATCAATATCTCTTTGCTCTTCATGTCCTCCTCCTTTCCTTACTTCAACTTTTCTGTTATGGCTCCTGCTGCTCCGGCGCCAGAGCTGTTCCAAAGAATGCCGGCCGTTGGAAGTCCTCTCTGGCCTTTCTTGACTTCCTGTCTCTGGTTTTGCCAACAGCCACCATTAAACTCCTTTTTTGTGACTCTCTTAACTCTATCGCATGTCTCTCCTTGTGTTCTAAGCGCATCGCTTCCTCCTTACAAATAATTCTCTCCAAATACCTCCATGAACCTTTTGTGGCCATAAAGCGCTTCAAACTCCTGCTGCCCTTTGGCTTCCAGCAACCGCCGGTATTTTTGATTATTATGTACGGCCAGCGGGCCAAACCGGTGATGATAGGGACAGAGATAAACCTTTAGTCCATATTTTTCCGACAAAGCTCTCTGGTGCTTGGAGAAGAAAACATGATGTTCTTCCAGGTAGGTGTATGTGGTCCAATTATCTTCCAGCAAAATGCACAAGTAACATTTCCTGTCCTCTTTATTCTGAAGGATACTTTTGGGATGCTGCCTACGCTTTTTCTGCTTTCCTGATTTTGGGAACCTTAATCCGCTTTTATCCATCCGTCCTCCGCTATACCGATCAGCTGCTCACAAATGCAGACCAGCTTCTCCGTTTCCTCTTTTCTTTGCTCTATTTCTTCTGTTCTTATATCCTTTCGATTCCAATGGAAAAATGTCTGATATATTTTATACACCAGACTCTCCGCCTGTTCCATAAGCTCTATAACTGCCGGCGCGGCATTTTTTGTATCTTCGGAGGTATTCTGAAGGACTGTACCTTCTGGCGTTTCCTCCTGCTGCCCTTTCTGCATTTCTAGCGGCAAATATTCCGGGTGATTCATAATATTATCCTGGCCCGGAATTTGCTCTTCGGAATCATCGGTGTCCTTTTCACCTCTTCCATTCCGGCCAGCATCACTTTCATTGCCGCCTTTTTGTATGGGCTCTTCCTGAATTTCCACGGTCGGAACTATTTGCTCAGATTCTTCCATAAAGGCCTCATTTTTCTCTTCTTTCTGCCCTTGTTGCGACGTCGCAACAGGAGCCTCTAAGCCTTGATTTTCCTGGATTTCTTGGGTTTTATCATGATAAAAATTCTCCCAGATTTTCTCGCCGTTTTCTTTGTAGCACTCTCCATAAATTTTGCTTATTGTACCGAGGAAGCCAATCCAGGATAGCTCTTGCGGTTCCGGTAGCGTCATAAGCTTATATTTGATTCCAGTATTCCAATCGTACAGAAATAAGAATATGATTCCCTTCTTATGAGTCCTGTAACCTGCCGGATTAATAAGCTCCGCCGCCTGCTGCCAATTCTCATCCTGTATCAGCTTCATGATTACAGAAAGCTCCTGCTGCCCTTTGTTGTCCGAAAACATGTCTATGATACATTTTTCCAACGGTGTATAATTTGGCCAAGGCGGACACTCTACTTCTCCTATTTCTACAGTTTCCGCCTCCTGATCCTGCTGCCGCGTGAATTTCTTTAATTCCCGAATTTCCCTCACCGTAGTTTTTTCTGTTATCAGTTGGCACTCCGCTTCTGAAAGAGTCAGCATTTCGGAAAGCTTACTGCTTCCAATGGCTTGATATTCTTTTCTCATCTCTAAAGAATAACCGCCTTCTGAAAATTTTTCGTTTATGGCTATGAAACGGCTTACCGTTGATTTCCCAAGTCCGTATTCACGGTTGGCAAATTCAAAAATGTCAGAGCATCCGTCCAGTATACCGCTGTCTCGGATCTGACGAAGGCGGAATCCTATGTAGACAAAATTCTGAGCTGTTTCCTGTAGCTTCTTCCGGATATCCTCTCTCCATTCCTGCCACTCATTTAATGTAATTTGCGTATACTCTTCCAAGCTTTTATCCCTCCTTTCTCTGCCCCAAAAGGGGCAGAACAAAGCAATCGTGAAAACATGGCTTACTCTTGTGATAGATTACTAAACCATGAAACAAGCTCTATTTCCTCCCTAAATTTCAGTTTAGGTTGTTAATGGTAATTCCATTTGACCTATTTTATAATTCATCCAAAGTGTTTCTGTTCTTATTTTTCCTGCCTCTGCCTGGGTCTTTTTCTGTACTTTATACCACCCTGGAAGCATGTCATTATATAAATCGTTATCATATCCAGACAGCAATACTTTTCCCGGATGCGAAACAAGAGCTTTAAGCAATTCTTTATGATCTGCGTCCTTCATTTCATAACGATAAAGGTAATTTTTTCTGGTACTATGCAAGTATGGCGGATCAACATAGAGAAATACATCTTCTGTATCATATCTATTGATTAATTCTACAGCTGGAAGATTTTCTATCTGTGCATTTTTCAAACGCTCACTTGCTTCTATTAATCGCTCCGGAAGGCTCTTCCATTCTCTTGTCGTGTGTGGGCTTTTGCTTTGCTGACTGCTCCTAAATCCATTTCTATATACATTGCTACACCCAAAACCTTGCCAACATCGGACGGCAAACTTTCTTGCGCACTCAATTTCCGAATCTTCAGGAAGGATTTCGAAAGCCTTATAATATTCCTCACGGCTATAGGGTGTCATTTCCAGTTGTTCCGCCAATTCTTGCGCCTTCTCACGTACTACCCGAAAATAATTCACTATATTTCCATCCAAATCATTAAGGGTTTCTATTCTGGCCGGAAGTTTATTGAAAAATACGGCTCCACTTCCAAAGTACGGTTCCAAATATACTTCGTGTTGCGGTATGTATTCACAGATCCAATTTGCAATTCTGTTTTTCGCTCCCGGATACTTCAATACTGTTTTCATGCTCTTCATCTCCTAAATTCTAAGTTTAAGCATATGCCAGAACCCTCTGCTTCACTTCCATTTTCCCTTCCTGGCCCGCTTCCATCCCGCCGCACTTTAGCCGGGTGGTATAGTTATTCAGCCACTTCTGCATCCGCTCCTGGTCTGTCTTCTTATCATTCGCTCCATACCATTGGAGTATATTTAAAGACTCTGAGTCGATTTCTACAGTGATATATGGTATCTCCGGCTCCCCCTTGCACCTCAAAAGAAGAATGATTGCTCTTCCTTCATTATGTCTCCCGAGGTAATCATCGCCTCCCACACAATGATGGAGGATTCTTCCCTCCATTACAATCTCTTCTGCACTCCTGGCCGGACGAATCAAAAACTCCTTATCCTCAAAATAAAATCTTTTTCGCAATCTCCGGTAACGCTTCTTGATGAGCGGGAACATGTCTGCTGCCTCCTTCAATCTTTTATCTGCCTCGATTTTATTGTGTTCTGTAACCATTTTCATATGGGCTGAATGCAAGTCCCTCGGAAACAGGTAAACTGTATTTTTAAGGTCATATCCCAGCTCTGCTCTCATGTTCAAATAATCAAGATACGTACGGGCTGCCTGCTGCAGCATTGATATCGCTGTGCTGCACATAGTCCCATATTCGCATCCGGCGTATTTTTTTACCTGATTTAACAGCTTCTGAATGCTCATATGCTCAAGAAACGTTCCTGCGCGCCATTCCAGGCCAAGCTCCGCCAGCTGCTCTATCTGTTCATCCGTCCAGTTCTTCCCCCGGCACTTTTCCATCTGCATGACCTTCAGAATACTTAAATCTCCTCGATACTTTATCAGCTGCTTTACACGCTCTTTTCGGATTCCGAGGAATGTATCTACCCTATCTGCCTGCTCATTTGCTACAATGCCATAATGGCATCTGACAAGCTCTTCGACGACGTGTATCAGGCCAAGCTTTATCAGCATTTCAATTTGAGGAGTATGAATGTATCGTTCCAGATATTCCACCGGATCCGTATCTCCCCCCTTTTTCTGATAGTCTTCCAGTGCGCTGTATTGAAGGAACGTGTCTGTCATGTTTGTATAAGTCTCCGGCATGATCCGCGCCTTTCGGATGTTTATACTGTTAAATCCGCTCAAATTACAGTCATCCCAAAAATTTTCTCCACTCCACGGACTATATTTTTGGTAATCCTTTTGAACCTTCTTTCCTGGTTCAAAATAGACCCTGGCCAACTCTATGCCCGTCAGTTTTTCGCTGGCGCCATACATCTTTTTCTCTTTTTCTCCCTGAGTCAGCTCCAGCTGCCATTCCTTTTCTACTTCGATATACCGAAACACCATGCCATTTTCTTTGTATTTCTGACCCAGAAACAGATACCGCGTTTCTTTGTAAAAGCTCTTCGCCCTGCCCTGCGGCATGTAAGTCCCTCTGGCTTTACACATCGGGCAAATGCTGTCCTGATCCATTCGAGGCTCTTCTATCACTCTCTCAAACTGGCTCTCATAAGACAGGCCTGTTTTCCATCTCGCATCTGTTACGCCTCCGCACTTAGAACAGACCGCCACGGCTCTTGACCCGTGCTTCCTATAGTACAAATAATGCTTTGTGTAAAACAGAACCTTATCGGCATATTCCAGTATTTCTTTTTCCGGCAGTTCCGGCGTATTCTCCTCCCGCTCTTTCAGCGCCTGCTGCCTCCTCTTTCGCTTCCGCTCTGACTTCTTTTGGCTCTCCTGTACCGTAATCTCTTCCTGCTTTTTACTAATGTATTCCCACCACTCCTCCTCGCTCCAAGCCTTCATACCTGCAAAAAATTTCTGAATACGTACTAAGTCGGCGCTGGAATATAAAACATTTTCTTCTGCCATGGCTTTTGCGCTCTTTCGGATCTGCTTATCATTTTCCCGCCAAATCAAACCGCGATTGCTCCATGTATTTCTCTCGATTCTTCCTCTGGACCATGTGCCTGCCTCCGGAAAGAATGTGCCGAAATCCTTCTTTGTAAGGACAGTCCTAACCACCGGTATCTCTTTGCACTCCTTTTTGTTTCGATAGACCTCCACAAAAAGATGAGGCTCCTCTCCAATTTCTTTAACAGCTGTTACAGCCACATACTCCACTGCCTTTCCTCGCTTCACCCCGGGGAGCTTTAAGTACGGAATCTTCTCAATTGTTTTCTTTTTCATAGCCGACCCCTGCTATTTCATGTAATACTCTGTAATAAGCCTCTTTGCGGTCCCCATTCCTGGGATCCCTAATGTGCACTTTCCTGCGGTAACGCCTGCTGCCTTCAAGATTTCCTTATCTACCGTCTGCTGATGCTTAAAAGACCACTTGAGGAGAGCGGCTATGGCTCCTCTCAGACTCTTTCCTTTCTTCCGAATCGCCGCAGCCAGGGCATCATCCTCCAGGCAGCGCCCCTTTATGTATTCCACCCAGTCCTCCATAATTTCCGCCGGCTTTAGCTCCGCTGACTCCACCTCTATCTTTCCAATGGCCGCAGCCATGACATCGCAGAGGAAATCAATATCCCTGTTCAGGAATACCTCTACAATCTCCTCGTCAATTCCATTTTCTTTGGCCATGATCCGCAGACTCTCTGCATCCCCTTCTTTTCTCAGGTTTATGGCCAGCTCATTTAACTCTTTTGCTGAATCAAATTCTCCAAATCTATCGAACATACCGTTCTCCTTCTAGGCTTCTGCCATTTTCATTTTTAATACTTTCTCTGTCATTGCTGCCCTGGCCGGATAATTGTAATCCGTACCAAACCGTACCACATGCCGCTTGGTTATCTCATCCAGATGGCGCCACAGCTCTTTGTTGGCTACCTGCTCCCCTTTGGCATTCAGCCAGGCATTTAAGGTCCAATTCTGGAGATTTCCTACAAAATTGCTCCTAAGATACAGGCTGTCTGTGAATACCTCCACCTCGCAGGGCTTTTTCAGCTCTTCAAAGGCCCGATACATTGCTACCAGCGCTAATTGATTAGCCGTGATATCCTCTTCTTTGTCATAATGCTCTCTAACGTGCAGCTTACCCGATTTTGTTATGGTCTCCAGCCTGTATCCGTAATACCCTTTTCCCCTGGCCGGATACTTTCTGGCCATTATCAGATAGATCCTCACCTGATACATTCCGATCCCCTTCCCGTTCAGTAATTACTGTAACTTTTTCGATCCGCGCTTTTCTTTCTGCTTCATTTTTTTCACCCGGATCATCCGGTAATACTGGTAGCGGTAGCCCATCTTATTGATCCCGTTGAAAAGGCTAGGCTTGTCCAGATAATACCCTTTTGGAATCCGCGGCTCCTCCGGCCAGTCATCACGCTTTAAAATCTTAGTCTCTTTTTTGGGCTCTACCAGATTCCTGCTGCAGGAATACCGACACTTGGCCGGATTGCCTGGCTTACGGAAATTCTTATTGGTCTCCTTTATCAGATAAGAGGCCAACATTTCATATTGCCCGTCCTCATAAAGGTATTTGCAATGTGTTCCCCCTGCCTCCCAGATCTTTGAGGCCAGCTTTCCTCCGCTCCCATCCGGAAGATCCTTTAATACCAGATGATGATGGATCGATTTATTCATGTACTCCGTTACCACAATGTAACGAAGCTCCTGGCCCTGCTTGCGATAAGCCCTCCTTAATCTGGAAAAATATCTCGATAACTCCCTCTTGGCCTCTTTGGGGGATGGCCGGCTCTCTCTCCTATATGTATGAGTCAGAAACAGATCTCCCTCATCAAAATTGGCATATATTTTTCGGCGCAGCTTCTTTACTGCATTCCGCTCATTAATCTTTTTCATTTCTTCCGGCGTCGGAAGCTTTCGCCCAGTCTTCTCCTGCTTCTTTCCATATCTTCCGGAATGAACTCTCTCTACCTCCACGATGTTCTTATACCGGTATGTATTTTTGATGTGAGGCATTATGGCACCCTCCTAAGTTTAATTGCTATATCAAGTTAGAAAAAGGGCAAAAACCCTTGATTTTACTTGATTCTTCCGGCCCCTGGTGCTATAATAATTGTGTGGATTTTATGGCATTAGGAGCCTAGTGCTTGGCCTTCCGGCGGCAACCGGAAGGCCTTTTTATTTTCTCTTTTTTGATGCATATTCCTGCGCCTCCCGAAGCGTCAAAAGCTCCTCGTACCGGCCCAGCTTATTTACTGCATCGCCAAATATGGCAATACTGCCCCCTGTCTGTTTCATTCCAAATTCTCCCATCCCTTCTGCAGGTATGCGGAAACTGCCGTTTGGATTTCTGCGCGTGTACCTTCTTTCCATACTTCCTCTCCTTTCTTCGGAGCCGATCCCGCTTCCCCTTTTGCAGCTCCTCCTGCCGGCACAGGTTAAGAAATCTATTTTCCATTATTCCTTTCCAGCTCCTCCGAACGCCTGGCTACCTCTATTGCATAATCGCTGTAAGAGCCATTTTCCCATTCCTCAAGCCCGGAATTCCCGGCATTATAAAACATCAGGACCGCATACAAATCTTCATGCTTGGCAAATAGTTCCGCCAGATAGTCCACACCGAGCATGATATTGTCATAAGGATCCTTTAGATCCTCTATGCCCATACGCTCCATCCGCTCAGCGTGCACCACTTTATCAATCTGCATGAGCCCTACACAATTCCCGTTTACCGCCTTTGGGCGCCAGCTGCTCTCCCGCTCTATGATGGCTTGTACCAGCTCCGGGCAGACGTTCTTTTCCTCACAGACAGCCTCTATGTATTCCTCCCAATTTTCCAGGTCCTCCATCTGTGCATCCACAGAAAGGGAAATTCCATAGATATACAAGGACACTGTGATTATGGTTAAAACCACTATGAACATTTTCCTCACCTCGATTCACTCCTTTGCTTGTCCTTCCTGGCCACTCACGCGGTGGCCTCCTGATTATCTTCCTTCGGCTCCAGTATGATCTGAATATCATACCCCTCTTGCTCTCCCAGAAGCTCTGCAAGAAGATTTACAGCTTTCTGTATATCCAATCCCTCCATAGTGCTGCCCCTTCCCTTTTTTTAATTGTATGTATTACTGGTTGTACATCTTTACAGTTGCGCATCTGTAATGGAGCCACCAGGGCTTGAACCTGGATCCGGCCGGGAGACTAGCCGCTTTGCCTATTAAGTTATGGCTCCGAAAGCCCCTGGGGGCTTTGAATTGCTTATTTTTGTATCTGATATTTTCTATAAATGCCTTGTATCGATCGTACCCAGTTCAAAGTATGGGCATGTTTCATCTGGCTTCGGCTTTCTCTTTCCTCCCTTGCTCGTGGGTACTCCAGAGACACAATGGCCAGCATAGATAGGTGTGTATTCTAACTGATACCTTCTGTCGCCCTTCATGTAATGCTGGATGTAATTCTTGCAGTATTGGCAGCTCTTTGGTTTTAGAACCTCATTTTGCTTCATTTTCTTAGATAATTCCTCTAGGGCTTTCTTTAATACGGCGTTTTCGTTTTCCAATTGTCTAATTTCATTTGATAACATTGGCTTTTCCTCTTTTTACGTGCATTTTGCACGTTCTTTTTTCTTTTAATATACCGTACAATTTGCACATAGTCAAGAACTTTTTACGTGCATATTGTACATATTTAAAAAGGAGGATTTCTATGTTCAACAAACGCCTTCGAGAAATGCGCATGAAACGCAATTTCACTCAGCAGCATCTTGCTGATATCCTTGATATCGCTTTACGTTCCTATCAATGTTATGAAACTGGAACTCGCACACCAAATTACACTCTTTTAGTCCGTATTGCTGACACTTTAGATGTTTCCCTGGACTATCTTCTTGGCCGGGATGACTTTATGAAATCTCACGCAATACCCTTTGATGAATACCTGTGATATCTTCCAACATATCCCACAAAGTAAAATCTCCAGTTCTGCTTCCTGCTTCAATGTTCTGATAATAGCGGAGGCTTATCTCGAGCCTATCTGCCATTTGTTGCTGTGTCATGCCCGCTTCTTTGCGGGCTTTTCTCAAGTTCTCTCTCATCCAGTTCTCCTTTCTTTTTGTCTAATGGAGCCACCGGGATTCGAACCCGGATCCAGTGATTGGGAGGACTGATGCTCTGCCTGTTGAGCTATGGCTCCGAAAGCCCCGAAGGGCTTATGTATCCGTGATGGATATGGCATTCTTGACTTTCTACTTGTCGTAAAATGTTATTCTCTATTTCTTCCGTTCTCCCCTCTTCTGTGATATTCTTTCTTTACAGAGTCCGGCCGGGGTCAAGTATAGAAGAAAGGAGCATACATATGACATTAGAACAACGTGCTCATGATATCGGAATTGCTTTTGCTACCTGCAAAATGAACTCACGTGATAATTCCAAGGATGATGAAATGTCTATGCAAACACAATTCACCAATTTTATCACAGATTACAATTTCGCAGCGTCAGAAATCATATCTGGCAGTTCTGAAATCGACACCTTATTCAAAGACTGAAGAACTGACTCTTTGGTAAGGGAAAACACCTGTAGTAATTCGTTATAGTTCAGCTGATCGTCTCTGGCTATCTGCAAATAGGTGGAGACTGTCCGCTGAACCTTTTTAGTGTTAATTCCAGCTCTCTTCAAAGTTTCCTGCTTTATATCTTCCGTCTGCCTTAAAAATTCATTCACTCCTATCTCACCTCCTTACTCTAAGAAAAATCTAGTTGACTTGTATCTTTCTCATTCTTTATTTAATGAATCATTAATAGACACTTCCTAATGAAAACACCAGGAGTAAAACTGGATTCCTTGAATTTTTATCCTTAAAATGATACTATTCTACCTAATCGGCATATAGCTGAGTGCGTTGTAAATCGCCTCTGTGAAAGGAGGTGATAACATAGATAAAAAATATGTGTATTCGGTTCAAGTGGTTCGCGCCCTTGAAAAAGAAGGATATACATTGTAGGCCATGTCCTATTTTGTAAATGGTGCCGGACCTGCTCTGTATATCATGGCTAAATAATTAGCCAGTAACTATTAACCACTCTCCAATATAACGCACTCAGCTATATGCCGATCTAATTCACTATTTTCTATCCCACCTCCTTCTCTGTTCCATTTTCTTCCTCCCTGTGGTATACTTCTTGTGCAGGCTCCTGCCAAAGCCGAGTACAAAGAAAGGAAAATGTATACCATGACTCTCGAAATAACTTGGACAATTACCGCTATTATTGCCGTCAGTTCTTTTCTATCTCCCATTTTCGTAGCTATAATCAATAATAAGCATCAAACGAAAATGCGCAAACTGGAACTCGAACATGACGAATATATGCGGCAACTCGATATACAACAACAACTGACGGAAAAACAGTTTGATATCTATTATTCAGATAAAAAGACTGCCTTTGCTGACTTCTTACGTGCTGCTGGAGCATACTCCAGAGGAAAGAAAAACCCTCATGATTACGAACTACTTCAATCCTCTTTACAAATCTCCTTGCTCTTCTGCAATGACGGCTCTAAGCCTTTGCTTCTATCTTTCCTTGAATATACTGACAAAATATCAGGTGGTTCCTATACAGAACGTGAAAGGGATGAATACAGCAAAACCCTTGCAGCAGTGACAACTGCTCTAAATAGGGAGCTTACTTTAACAAAGCCAGTCATGAATTGCGAAAAGGGTAAATGATATTGCAATGAACAGAGCCCAGACAGGATATATTCTATTGCTGGGTTCTATTTTTTTCATTACCCTTATACAGACAAAACATAAAATCCATATTCCAATAGTGATTCCGATTTTCCACATACTCCTTCACCTCCCCTCTTCCATGTATCCAATCACTTGTACAACCTCCTTACTCCAATAGCCTTTCAATGGGAACTTTAAGGTGATTGGCTATCTTTTTAGGTTCTGCCTTCCCTGTTCTGTTTTCTTCTTTCCTGTGGTATACTCTTCTTACAGACCCCGGCAGGCCGAGTATAAGGAAAGGAGAATAGTAGATGACCGATAATGCAAAATTAATCCTGTCATTTATGCGGGAACACAAAACTGAAAAGGATAACTGTTTTTATTTCGTAGATCTGCTTCAGACCGGAATACTATCAGCGGATATTGAGCGGTATATTAATGAATTATCATCTGCCGGTAAAATTGATGTAGATACAACATACCCTCAAACAGTTTATTCCGTTTTGTAGTGTTTCCTGTCCTCACCGGAGTCAGCATCTTCAGTGAGGAATCCTTCCATTAGCATATTCAGCCACTTTCTGAAATTATTTTTCAGTCTCTCGTCCTCATCCGGTACAACCGGCAGCCGGTCAACTGTGATACTGATAGATGCCATTTCACCAGCTTTATGGCGAAATTCAACTTCCGTTATCGGCTTAGACCAATACAGTTTTCCATCAACAAGTATTGATGTGTTATTCCCTGATGAGGCAATTATTATCGCTTGCGCTTCCTTTTTCATCTTCCTTTCCTTCCTTCTTCTAGATTTTTTCCCACAATCTGCTATAATTCTCTTTATTAGCATCACCATGCTGAAATACTAAACGAGGTTGTTTTTATGAATAATGTAATTCGGATGTTAAATAGTTTTCAAATTAGTGATTACTTTACCAAAGACAATATTACATTTATCCTTGCTACAATTGGATCTTTAGGGACAATATATTCAATGATTACCCAGCGCAAAAAAATCTCATTATCCATACAAGATTTTCGCTACAAAAATAAAACTTTATTAATGTATGTTGCTTTCGCCAATCGCTCCAGACTCCCGATTTCAATCCTAGATATTTCGATTGTCTATGATAAAATCTGTTATCCTTGTGTATACATACCGGTAACAGTAGTTGAACATACCCGTCATTCAGGAAAAGAACTATTAAGCCACAGAGAAGAACTCTCTATTCAATTTCCAATATCGCTTTCTTCTCTTGCTGGCACATCGGGCTATCTGTTTTTTGACAAGCTTCCAGATAGTTTTCCAGACGCTCCCACAACTTTGACCCTTGAAGTAAGCACCAATCGTGGGCGGGCAAAGAAAATGAAATTGTCGGTTCCGAATTTATAAATTGAGTCACTTCGTAAATTTCTCCTTCGCCTCCCCTTCACCTGGTTTCATGAGCCTATAGTTGCGGAATTTGATTTGAAATAATCAAGCGGTACTCCAATAGCATCACATATCTTCATATATTCATTTGCTTCAATCTTTCTATTATTGTTAAGTATCATATTAAGAATAGATGCCGGAATACCCGTCTTTTTTGAAACAAATGATTGCCGAATACCCTTACTTTCAAGACATGCTTTAATATCACTTCCCTGCATTTCTGTTTTCACCTTCTTTCAAATACGGAAATTCCGTTTTTTATTATAATAATCCAGATATTCCGTTTTGTCAATAGAAAATTCGGATTTTCTGAATTTTTAATTGATTATCCAGAAAACATGTGATATCATTGGTCTAAAGAGGTGATAAGAATGATAAATGATGATACGATAAAGAAAACTATCTGTAGAAATATTGCAAAATACAGAAAGGTCGCAGGACTCAGCCAAAAAGAATTTGCTCAAAAGCTAGGTGCTGCTCCATCACGTGTATCTAGCTGGGAAACAGGGGCAAATTCAACTGATATTGATACACTATTTCAAATATGCGAAATTTTAAATGTTTCGATAAATGATATGTGTGAAGTATACCCAGATGCAAATGTGTTACTGTCCTATTTGGAACAAGACCACATTAAAAAATATCGCACCCTCGACCCTACCGGGCAAGAGCATGTGGACACAGTCCTTAAATGGGAAGCAGAACGTATGGAACAATTTAAGCAGGCCAAGGTTCCTGCTGCTATCATAGAATTTCAGTCCTCTCCCGATGGAAATAACCGTATGGTGGAATATTTCCGCAGTGCATCCGCAGGCTCCGGCGTATTCATCCTCGGGAACGAGGTTGCGGAACAAATCTCCATCCCAAACACACCAGAAAACCGGGCTGTTGATTTTGCAATTAAAGTGAGCGGTGACTCCATGTTTCCAGATTATGCAGATGGAGATATCGTCTTGGTCTCCCAGAAAGCCGAACTCTTCCATGGGGAGGTGGGAATCTTCATCATTAATAACAACGTCTATATTAAAGAGTACGGAGAAAAAGAACTGATTTCCAGAAATCCGGAAGCAGACAACATAGAAATTGCAGAATATGACAATATTGTTTGTATGGGAAAAGTAATTGGAAAGCTGTAATTAAGTGATAAAAAGTTTTAATTAACCTAAAATATCAGGAGGTATGCTGCTATGATGTACCCTTTCATGACATTGAGTGATAATACAGAAATTGTACATTCGGATATGGGACCTGATGGTCGAGTGAAAGTATATATTGAAAAGCCTGATGAGAAAGTATGCTTTCGTCATGCTACTTGCTGGCTTCCAGGATATGTATGGGAGGATATATTTGCCTTTTCTTCAGAAGAGATTAAAGGCCTTCAGGAAATCATAGAATCTACAGCACATCTAATTATGGAATTTTCTCAGGAAGGGGGGTTCCAGTGTGCCTCAAATCTTTAGATTTGGCCCATACTGGGTTTATTTCTGGACAAATGAAAGTAAGCCATTAGAGCCTGTGCACGCACATATTTCGAGTGGCCACCCCTCAGGAAACGCCACTAAAATATGGATTACCAAAGCAGGAAAATGTTATTTATGCCATAATAACTCAAAAATTCCTGACAATGTACTCAGAAATATGATGCGGATGATAGAAGCTCGTAGTACAGAAGTAATAGAAAAATGGTATGCTTATTTTGGTGAAATCAATTACTATTGTTAATGTATCTATATTTAATGAAAAATATAATTTGTATTAGAAATGCAAGCAGATTATAGATATAAAATGCAAAAGAAAAGGGGAATTTTATGAGCAAAGAAAAAACAGAAGAAGATGTGATAAGACACAAAAAGAAGGCAATTCATGAACTTAACAACTTAATGGAAACATATATTAAAACTCACGATAAGGAATTATTGAAGAAAGCCGATCTTATATCTTATTGGCTGGAATCATTTTCGCTATATATCGGCTGTGAAGATTCCTTTGAGCCTTCCCGGCTTATTCGTTATTCACGAGGAGATGTTCTGCGTTTAAATTTCGGATTTAATATCGGAAAGGAATTTGGTGGACTACATTTCGCTGTTGTAATTGATAATGATAATAAAAGAAGCGCTGATGTTTTGACAGTTGTTCCACTCTCTTCCTCAGACGGTAAGAAAGTACATGAGAGAAGCGTTGATCTGGGTACAGAACTTTTTGAAAAAATCAGTGTTGTCCAGCATAACTTATTACTTTCTGCCAAAAAGGAATTAGATGAACTAATCGCGGCTGAAGACGCCTTTGCTACAACATACGACGCCCTCAAAAAATTTGTTCCCTCATTAGAAGTTGTTTCTTCTGAAATTGCGGAAAAATTAAATTCTTTACGCCGTTATCAAGATGAAATGTTAAAAAAGAAGGCTCTCCTCGAAAAAAGCGTATCAACTATTGAGCGAAATAATCTCGAAATTTCAAAGTTGAAAAAAGGAAGTTTGGCTGTAACAAACCAGATAACTACTGTTAGTAAGCAAAGAATCTATACACCAAAGCGTTCAGAGGATTTTCTATACGGAATATCCCTCTCGAATCCGGCGATGGAAAAAATTAATGCGAAATTAAAAGAACTGTATCTTTTTGAGTGATTCGAAATCTTTAGAATATGTTTTGACAAAAATTTTGACAAATTGCGAATATTTCTTGACGAGATGCGTAAAATATTCTATAATAACGAAACAAGGGAAACCTTGAATCTTGCCTATAGGGCATTATTATAAGATCTACGTTATTATGTGAAGGCCTCGCAGGAATGCGGGGCCTTGTACGTTATCTATTAGAAAATAATTTATAGGGACGGATTTTTATGAAGCTAAAAACCGGCTCCCTGCTCCAACAGAGAACCGGCCAAGTATATCGAAAATGATACACCTCTCACAAGTGATATTGTATCATTTTCAAACAGCCAATGCAAGAGAACGCCAGTTCCCTGGCTGTTATTTTTGTACCCTTTTTATCCTGCTGCCCGCCGGTGTCAAAAATGCTCAACATCCGTCATACATATATACAAGGAGGATAACCCATGGAAAAGCTATTACGCTGTGCAATCTACATCCGAGTCAGTACCTGGGAGCAGGCGACTCGCGGAAAGTCTCTGACAGCTCAAAAAGAATATCTGGAGGGCTATGCTGAGAGTCACGGAATGACCGTAATCGGCGTATATGCGGATGAGGGCCAGACTGCCCGGAAGGAACTAAAAAAGCGCAAGGCCATCCACTCCCTCCTGGCCGATGTAAAAGCTGACAAAATTGATGTAATCCTCTTCTGGCGGATGGACCGCTGGTTCCGGAATGTGTCCGACTTTTATAAAGTCCAGGACATCCTGGACGCCCACGGCACCCGCTGGGTAGATGTGGGGGAGCCAAATATCAATATGGAAACCCGCGACGGACGCCTGAGTCTGAACCTGGCTTTAGCCATTGGGCAGAATGAGGTTGATACCACCTCCGAAAGAATCAAGTTTACCGTGGATAATACCATCAAAAACGGTGGAATGGTATGGGGCGAGGTCAATCTCCCCTTAGGCTATACTATCGCCGTGGTAGACGGAAAAAAACATATGGTGAAAGACGAGAAGACGGCTCCCATTGTAGAGGAATTCTTTTCCTACTTCCTGAAACATCAGAAGAAACGCCAGACGGTAATCCATATTCAGGATACTTTCGGAATTCCCTTTTCTTATTCCATGCTCAAGACCATGTTAAGCAGTGAATTCTACATCGGGAAATACCGCGAAAATCGAAGCTATTGTCCTGCCTACCTCACATTGGAGCAATGGGAGCAGGTACAGGCGATATCAAAACGGAATATCAAAAGCACGCCCTCCGGAAGAGTCTATCTCTTTACCGGCCTTATGCACTGCCCCGTATGCGGTCAGAAGCTGGCAGGAACCGGATGTCAGTCCATCATCAACCGTAAGACCGGAGAAAAGCGTACATACTGCTATTACAGGTGCAACAGGGCCATCATAGACCATATATGCACCTACACCCATAAAGTCAGCCAGAATCTCCTTGAAGAGTACCTGCTGCAGAATATCAAATCAGAATACGAAAAATATCGGCAAAGTTATCTGATCAGTCAAAAGAAAAAGATTAAAAAGACCAAAAATCCGGAACGCCTTAAAGAGGAAATAGAGCGCCTTAACATCCTCTTCCAAAAGGGTCGGGTCTCTTATGATTACTATGAAAAGGAATACTCCCGCTTGGAAAGAGAAATTTCCGAAGCATCTATCATTGAATTCCAGTCCTCTAAAGCCGATCCGGAAACGCTCCGGCAGATATTAGACGGTGACTTCCGCCGGGTCTATGAAGCTCTGTCTCCCGAGAACCGCCAGGCATACTGGAGGGGAATCATTAAGGAAATCGTACTGACGGAAGATCATCAAATAGATCACGTGATATTTTTATAGATTATCTTGTATTAATTATATAACTCCTTTTGGAGCCGACAAAACTATGACAGCCGTACTCTCCGGCGAAGCGGACATCGGCTTTATGGGCTCGGAAGCCTCCATCTATGTATACAGCCAGAATCCCGACGATTACATTGTGAACTTCGCACAGCTTACCCAGCGGGCCGGCAATTTCCTGGTAGCCAGAGAGCCCATGGAGAACTTCCAGTGGTCGGATTTGAAGGGAAAAAATGTGCTGGGTGGACGAAAGGGCGGTATGCCCCAGATGGTCTTCGAGTACATTCTTAAGAAAAACAATCTGGATCCTCTCACCGATATGACCATCGATCAGAGCATTGACTTCGGCGCCACGGCGGCGGCATTTTCCGGCGGAAACGGCGACTTTACCGTGGAGTTTGAGCCTGGAGCCACGACTCTGGAGACAGAAGGAGCCGGCTATGTGGTGGCATCCTTAGGCGTGGATTCCGGCTATGTGCCCTACACCGCCTACAGCGCCAAGCAGAGTTACCTAAAAGAACATCCGGAGCTGGTACAGGGCTTCACCAATGCTCTTCAAAAGGGCATGGACTATGTGCAGAGCCACACACCGGAGGAGATCGCTAAGGTGATCGCGCCTCAGTTCAAGGAGACGGATCTTGAGGTCCTTACCACCATTGTGACCCGCTACTACGAGCAGGATACCTGGAAGGAGGATCTCGTCTTTGAGGAAGCCAGCTTCACCCTCCTGGAGGATATTTTGGAGGAAGCCGGGGAGCTTCAAAGCCGGGTTCCCTATGAGGATCTGGTGACTACGGAGTACGCAGAAAAAGCCGTACAGTAGAGGAACCCTTTTTCCTTCACTCATACTCCACGCTCAAAAGACAAAGGCCCTGGGCCGGCGCCATAGCTCCAGCCTGCTCCCGGCTTAAGGAAACTAAGATAGCGGCCATTTCCTGCGGCTTTCGTTTCCCAAGTCCTACTTCCAGCAGGGTTCCTGTAAGAATTCGGACCATATGGTGCAGAAATCCATTTCCGGTAAAAGAAAGCCGCAGCTCCGGGCCCGATTGCTCTATGGTAATTCGCTCCAATGACCGAACGGTAGACTTTTTCATCCGTTTGTTGGCACAAAAGGCCCGAAAGTCATGGGTTCCCTGAAAAAATTCTGCCGCCTCCCTCATTCTCTCCACGTCCAGAGGCTCCTCTACCTGGTACACATATTTCCGGTCAAAGACATTGGGGACACAGCTGTTCCAAATCCGGTAGACATACGTTTTGCGGACTGCGCAAAGCCGGCTGTGAAAACGGGGAGAAGCCTCCTCCGCCCGCAGCACCGCAATATCCTCCGGCAGATAGGTATTGAGGTAGCGCAGAATTTCTTCGCAGGAAAGCTTTGTCTCTGTGTAAAAGTTTGCCGTCTGTCCGGCTGCATGCACCCCTGCGTCCGTCCGGCCGGAGCCCTTCAGATCAATTTCCTCTCCGGTCATTCTCTCCAGTACCCGAGTGAGCCTTCCCTGGATGGTATTCTCTGTATGCTCCTGACTCTGCCAGCCCTTGTAGCGGGTGCCCTCGTATTGTATCAACAGCTTTATATTTCTCATAAAAGCCCTTTCCTCCGTTTTCAAAGCTTCTTCCCTTTCATTTCCCGGCGAATCCAGGCCTCTGCCTCCCAAAGGCGTTCCGTCAGGGCCTCCTCATGCTCCCCGCCCACCGCTTTTTTCATCCATGCATATTCATCCAGAAGGCCCTGCCCATGAGGAACCAGATAGGCCCCGGAATCACTTCCAAGTCCAATCCGGGCCCCCTTCCAAAAAGCATAACAGATGCAGTCCGACTGACGCTTTAAAATACGCTCCACCTGCTCGTCCGGAAAGCGCCCGCAGCCCAGAAGATTTCCCGTAGGCGCCAGGGTGGGAACCCAGATGGTTCCGCTCTCTGCCAGCAGATCCAGGGTTTCCTGCTCCAGATAATTTCCGTGCTCCAGAGTGTCAAGGCCGGCCTTAAGAGCTGCCCGCACCGGGCCGTCTCCGTTTCCATGGGCCATCACCCTCATCCCCTCCTCATGGGCAATGGAAATCATTCTGTAAATCTCATCCGGGGAAAGGCCCTCCTCCGTAAGTATCCCAAAGGCATCAAAGGACATAATCCCGCTGATCATAATCTTAATAAAATCCGCACCCTCTCGTTTGGCCCGTTTCACCAGCGCCGTGTATTCTTTCCAGCCGGAAAAGGCATGTCCCACAATTCCTCCGTAATGCCCTTTTTTATGAATGGCAAATACAGGCGTCCGGTAGTCGATGCCATACTCCGGCGCCAGCTCCTTTGCCCGGCGGGACACACCCAGGGCATCCCCTCCGTCCCGGACAAAGGTAATTCCCATTTCCCTCCACATCCGAAAATGCGCCCGAATCACCTCCTCCTTCACACCGTCCCTGTGCTGTTCCACCGCCGCTTTATAATTTTTCCCGTCCATAATAATATGGGCATGGCATTCTCCGAACATATTTTGCTTTTCCTTCTTCCGCATTCGTCCATGGATCTCTCTGGCCCTCACAATACCCTCAGTTTATACAAACCTGTTGCAAAAGTCAATGCTCCGCCTGCACCTCTCTCATATCGTAAATCCGCCTCCACTCCTTAGTGGCATCATCCCGGGCGCATTCGCTTCGATTCCGATAAAGAAACCTTACAATCTGATAGCAGTCAATCCAGATCTCCGAAGCCCCCTCCTTCTGAGATTCGTCAAAAATCAGCTGAATTCCAAAGTGCAGATGGGTCTGGTCAATGTTGTTGACATCCTCCTTTGTGCTGTAGCCCGTATGGCCCATGTAGCCAATCACGTCTCCTGCCTGAACGATACTTCCCTCCTCCAAATCCAGCGCATAGGGGAAGCCCTGCCGAAGATGAGCATAATAATAGTAGCGTTTCTTATCAAAGCTACGGATTCCGATACGCCAGCCGCCATACTGATTCCAGCCCAAAGCCTCCACGCAGCCGGATTCCACTGCGATAATTGGCGTGCCAATTTATATATTATCGAGTATTCGTATATTATGTATTTACTTTAATCCAAACATCACTTATTATAATACTAAATCTATATAAAAATATATTTCTTGCATTTGGTAACCAATTATTTTATGATATAGATAGGTAACCAATAACAGGAGGTTTTTAGATGGTAGAGAGAAATATAATCATGGGAAAAGCTGGTGGAACTGCAGGGAAAAATTCGGTCAACTACAAAATCAGTCTTCCGGCTGAAATGGTAAAGGAATTGGGGGTAACACAGGAAAATAAAAGTGTATTAGTTTCTTTTGATGACGGAAAAATAATCATACAAAAGAAATAAAACGCTTGACATTGGTAACCAATATTGATATAATAGTATTATCAGATGAGGCAAGTAAATCTGATTAAGAACGGAGGAAAGGACATGGTAGAGGTTATGACGGATAAACAAATGCAATTCATAGCATGGTTAATTACCACAGCAACGGACAAGTGCCAGACAATGGATGAAGTAAGAGAAATGAACAAAGAAATACGTAAACATTCAACCGGATTCAAAGAAGAAGCCGAAGAGCAGAAAAAAGATGAATAGCAAAAAGAGCGGAACTTGCCACCGCTCTTTAATCATTCTCACACCCAGTAGAGATGCAATGGGAAAAAATTATATTGATTTACGAGACGGTAAGAAATTAATCCTACCGTCTCTATAATATCATCTGTTAGTTATAAAATTCAGCCTGCAAAGTATCATACCCTGCTATCCCATCCCGCTCAAGGCCTAATTTTTTCTGTACCTCAAGGGTTTCATTTCTGGCTGTCTTGCCAAACTTGCTGTCAACTACCTGTTTATGTCCTAGAATCTCATTGCAGCGCGTCTGATGCCATTTTACAAGCGCGCCTGTTGAGCCGACAAACAACAACAGCTTAGCTTTGAGGAATATCTGGCGTCTGACATACTGTGTTTTAGGGCCGTCAATACCATCCTCTATCAGCTTTTTACCATCCACATCCCGGTAGCCATCCTTATTGGCCGCTTTCTGGAAATTGAGGATATTGATATTGCATACCGGCTTCTGCTCCACCGGAATCTGCTCTCCGAAATCCATGTAGAATTTATTCATATCCACTTTACCGGAAACTCCCGGAACTCGCCCAGAAGACGTATATTGCCAGATGTCAGCATCCTCCAACTCGACAGATGAAAGTGAGGATGTATACCGAGCATACCAAACATATACTTGTCCAAGCTCCGCAACAATCCTCGACATATCAAAATAATTTTTAAGATAATCCTTGTTTGTATAAATGACCGGGATGTACCCGGCATCCCTGACTGTTCTCAAAAATGCTATAGCCATGTCTGTAACGAGGCGCTTTGTAGCATTCACACCATGCTTTCGTGCATTATTTACACTGTCGTACTCAAAGTCAAAAGCAATCGGGCACTTTTTCCAATACTTCTTCGCCTGGGCCACTGTATAGCCCGCCTCCGTAGCTGCCATAGCCACTGTATACGCATAAGAAAACCAATACAGGAGCACAGCCACACCCAAATTAAAGCAGGCTAAGGCATTGGTAACATACTTCTGATCCACGTTATTCTTACCGTATCCAGCTCGCAGGCCAACACGCCGGTAACCCGCATCACGAATCCTTTTGATATCTACTGTTCCATTATGATATGAGAGATCCGGTCCCTCATATAATACTTTTTTGCTCATGTTTTTCTCCTCTCCGCTTAATATTAAGCACTAAAATAGGAAGTTTTCTAACTCCCTGGTGTTATTTTCCCTTATATCTTGTCCGGTTCCACATTTCTGCCACACGTTCCCACCCTCCAGTTGCCACCAAATACACAATAAAAGCAGCAATAAAGGACGCAAATACATAGTACCAGACAATTACAATTTTAAAGTACTGGCAAGCTATCACCACAGCCAGAGGGCACAGAATCAGCGATACAGCCAGCGCCACTACGCTGGTCTGAATCTGCTGTAACCAGGGCAGCTCCTTGATTACCTGGACAATAGCCGCTACCAAAAAGGCTAATATACCAATTGCCATAAGTGCGTAGGTTACATACTGCATTAAAATTTCCATATTCATATCAAAATCCTCCTTTTTAATAGATTGCTTCTATTCCCTGTTTTGTGAGAAAATCTTTTTGTTCATGTTTTACTCTTCTTGCATATTCCAGCGCCGCTTCTGTTTCTCCATTCGTATGTCCATTTTTCAGGGCAATAGCTGATGCTTCACCCAATGCAATAGCGGCTCCAATCCCTTTTACTATAAGATATTCCTGCTGTTCACGGACCGCCTCTTTCTTTTCTCTGGCTTTTTCTCTTTTATCAAGCTTCCGCTCTAAAAGCCAAAAACAGAATCCGGTTATTCCGGATGGAATGCTCATGGCCAAGAAAAATGTAGTCCAATCCAATGTAACTCACTCCTCCACATAACAAAAGGACCTCCATAGGTCCTGATTAACGGGTTACTATATAGTTTTATTTTCTCAAATTTCATCACCTCCTTAGGGAGCTAAATGCAAAGATACCTGTTTTAAATATTACTTATAATTCTACTTTTTCTGGCGATTGCAATGAAATCATTACACCTGGATTCTGCAAAAAACTTATATCCACCAGTGCGTCTAACGGACCTGGGTTTTGGGCATATTTGATGGTATTCACATACGGATATAATTATCTTGGCACACCTATGATTACACAAATTGCAATCGGGTACGAAAAAGCACGCATATCAATCCGATGCAGATATAATAATATCTGGACAGCTTGGTCTGAAAAATAAAAGCGACCATTAAAATACAAAAGACCCAGCAATATACACAGTACCTTTGGTAATGTTACCATATAATGTTCCAACACCATTTTCTGCCCATAACGTTGCCACCTCTGGGTAAGGTGTTCTATTTAATCGTAATGGAAAAACCTGCGTAACTTTAGGAATATACGGGGATTTAAAAGTAAGAATTTTTTCTCCATCTGTTAAATCTCTCTCTGGCAAAATTGACATATAAAAATTTATGATATTACCAGTCCTACACGCAGAAAAGCCACGAATATCTACATTGACATGAAAAGTAAGTAAATCCTCTTGTGTAACAGGTATCTTTGCATTTAGCCCCTCAATCACCGCATCCTGCTCGTTGAGTTTGGCGAGGAGGGTCTTGCGCTCCTGGAGGTTGTACCAGACGGCTCCAGCATGTGTCCGGAAGAACGCAAGCTTGTCCAATACCTTGTTGAGAATAGGGTGATGGTCTACCGACCTGTATGTAGCTGTTTGCTGCTCACCTCCCTCCGGAACGTAAGTCTCCTCAAATGTTTCTATATTTTCTGGGCGGATATCTGGTGCCCAGGTTGTGCCTATTTTTGTATTTGGCATAATATTACCTCCTTCTTTAAATTTCTCTTACTACCCGCCACGTTCCATTGTTTTTTATCACGGCAAGTATTTTGGGCGGATTATCCATATTACTTGCTATTATGATTGCATCACTTCCGTTATTTGATTTGATTGGGATATATACTCCTTTCGAGTAGTTTGGTATTGTTCCGGTGCCTATGCTTATGTTTCCGATCGCACTGAAAAATTTCACCTTTCCTCCAGACGGGGCCTCAGATATATATTCAACGTCAAACAATGATTCATTCTTATTTTCTAACTGCCCAATCCTATTTTCTAGCTCATTAATTTTTCTTAAAAATTCGAGGGCTCCGTCCCCCCCACTCATTAAACTCATAAAATTCCTCCTTTATTTTTCAATCCAATTCGTCCAGGCTCCTTCGCCTAATCTACGTTCGTATGTATTAAGACTTCCATACGTTGTAAACCTTTGTAATATCAAACTTCCTTCTTTCGACGCATACGTCTCAAGGAATCCATTGGTTGAAACTGGACCGTTGGTGCAACTGTTTGTATAGCCAAAACACGTCTTATTTACATTATTTAAATCTATACGAGAAAAGCTCATTTCCAGTACGCTTGTATCTTTTTTTAATTGATCTATCAATTTTAATAGATTTTTATTTTCACTTTCCAACTTCTCAATTTTTTTCAAAATCGCCAGGGTAGCTGCGCTACCCCCCCCCCAATTAAATTACTCATAACTTTCCTCCTTCTGATATATCTGTCCAATATTCGGCTTTTACAGGCACGAATACCATAAGTGTGGTATTCCATACAATGGAAGCTGGAATATTTACAACTCCATTTTCCACGGTAGCCTCTCCGTTAATGTTTCCTGTTTTTGTGTGATATGCTATGTTTGATATGGCTCGTTCGCCTCTATTTAGTGTTGCAGTTATGAGTCCATATCCGGTTGTAATCATGATTGTCACATTGTTACTTCGTAGATATTCCCAAGGTGGCTTAAAAGTGATATTATGGCTATTAGAGCTGGTAACCAAAGTTACCATGTTCTGTTTTTCTAAAAACATCTCATTTTGATGTATTAATTTTTCTATCCTTTCAGCTAACTCCAAATTCCCGCTCCCGGGGCTTGACATACTCATAATTAATCACCTCCAAAAAAATTTTTATTTTTTTCAAAAAAGTGTACGATTTTTGCTTTCTCAATCGTATAGTTAATATCTATATATTTCTCTTGGGATGGGAGGAGTCTAGACTTCTCCAGATTGTCCCTTGCAAAAGACTAAAATAGCGACGTAAACATAACGTTTTCTGTATTTACATTTTCTTTCACATCTACTCTGTATACCTTCCCTTTATATACGGGAAAAAATAAATTATACGATGCTCCTCCAGTCGAATTTCCGCAAGCGACACGTAAATCGTCCGAATTTTTTATACTCAAAACGGAAACCGTAGAACCAGTCTGCGGAGAAACAACCACATTCAAGAGTCCGTTTGATGGGGCTGTAAACGGAAAGGATGAGCTTACTACTTCCCCCATCTGCATCTTCAGATTTAGGGCACCAAGCTCCACGCCAACTGTAGTAGGCTCAACCTTCGTCGCATCCCATTCTCCGGCCGCTTTCGTCGTCGTAAACTTGTACAGTGCATTTTCATGGATACAATAAGCCCCAGCTGTATAAGCCTTGTCTACGCTAAATACATCACTAATATTGTTCGCCGTCGTATCAGTCTTATCAAACCAATCCTGCATCCCGACCAGCAACACAGCCCCCTCGGTGGCCTGGGTATATGTACCCGTAAGTTTAAGCATGTACTGCTGTTCCGGCTCCCACAAACATATAATTTTAATAGCCCCATCCAACGGGATAACATCGGTGATACTGGCCGCAATCTTAGACTCCGCCTCGGTCAGTACATCCCCACTACGCACAATGTCCCAGCTACCCCCATCTGCCCCGGCTACCATGCCCTCGACCGGGATAGTCTTTTCGTACCGCGACGGGCTATAAGTCTCATTAAGTGCCCATCCATCTGATGGCACAACCACAACCACTGTATTGTCCGCAAACTCTAACTGTTGCGCCGGGACGCCTTTGAGGGTGATGTCAATATCTACCTCTGGCAGATCCGAGGCCGAAAATGTCACCTGTGCATACCCGGCCACATGACCAAGGAGTAGATCATAGGCATAGCGTGCGTCATCGCCTTCGCCGGAAAAAATCATCAGTGGAGTCATGCCCTCACGTATCTGGGGGACAGTGATTACCTGAGAGTATGGAGCTGAGGCGCCTGTCCAACCTGTAGAGGGCAGGGTTAGCGGTATGTCTATACCGGATCCGTCTGCTCCTCCTGCGCCGCCTGCCGGCACATACTGGGATTCTGTGCTGTCCCAGTTGTACATTAATCGCGGTTTCACCGAGGTATCCACATAAAGAACTTTTGGATTTCCAACTTTTGGGAATTCCGCAAATGCTCCAAAAAAGATCTCTTCCGGCCCCCGGGGACCCTGCGGTCCCGTTTTCCCACGCGGAATGACAAAATCAAAAACTGCAGCACTTGATGTTCCGGCGTTTGTCACAATCGGAGGACTATCCGGATCGCCGGACGTCACTTCCCCTACAGTAATCGTAGCCGCCTCTCCTGGATCTCCTTTTAACCCTTTCCTTTTGAGATTTTCTACTTCCTGCAATGCCCCCAGAAGCGAAAGAAATTCATTACTACTTTCTACGGATTTCGTGTTAATATTAGAGCGATTCACCTCTATCGTAAATATAGTCGTTGTGATATTGTCCTCGCCATTTATCATTTCTAGCTCTACTTCCACCAAACCCGGAGCTGCCAGCATCTGCTCTGTAAAATCAGCTTTAATTTTCCCACCCACTATTGTGCAAGGGAAAAACGATACAGTTCCGTCAGGCTTCTTAGCCCACAAGCTCACTGTTTCATTTTCGGGCTCAATCACCTGCCCCGCCGCTGTCAATGTGACCAGTGTCCCACGTCCAATATTATATTGCTGTGCATCCACCTTTTTGAGAGGATATAGGTTATATAAGTCTACAGTTATGGGATAATATAACTTCATTCCTTTTTCTCCAATCTTGTTTTCTCATACCCTTTTTGCTTTGCTTTGATTTCATAGACAAATTCAAGCCCCGGAGTCCCCTTGACTGTAAAGCTGTCCTGCTTTTTTTCGACAATATGCAGCTCCCCAGGCCCTTCTGCCTGTAAAAACACGGCATATCGATCCAGAGTTACGGTCTCTGCAAAAATCGGATCAATTTCCACAAAACAAAGCCCGTCTTCAAGAATTTGCCCGTATCCGATATCCCCAAAATACGCTTCTGCTGTCTCGTAAGCGTACAAAAGACACTGGTCAAAGTGTTCTGTTTTCACTACTCTATTTTTCTGACCTTGAACATTGAGGTTTCCAGATAGATCCAAAGATTTCATGCTTGCTTCCCCAGAGTAATTAATTCCCCATATTCCCACTCCAGTTCCTGGATTTTCAATGGTTCCGGTCCATCGAGAGCATCCTATACGATCTGCAGATAGCTCTGCACTGATAAGCCCCTCTGATCCCTTGAAATACGATCTGCATCCGTTTGCATCAACTACCATTCTACTCTCATCATTTATACTCCCAGATGATCCATATTTATAATAAATAGAGATATTAGCATACTTTCCATAAGGGGAAAAAAATCTAATTCCATTTACATCGAGCCTTACAACTTCGAATCCTGTTTCCGTAACGACTGAACATATACCATTACCATTTCCAGGACCCCCAAGCGTCAACGTGCCACCTTTAATCCTGTTGGCCAGCATAGTTCCAGCTGTAACAAAATCTGCTACAATTCCTCCGTCAATAGTAGCCGCCATAGTATACGGACCATGATAACCGCTTTTGCTATGCCCCCAGCCGTTCTGATTCCATCTCCACACATTTTTGGCCGTCTCAATATTATCTGTATCCATAATCAGAATCTCATAGGGCTGTCCATTTGCATTTTTATGAAATACAACATAACCTCCATTAACACCCGTTATCCAGTTTGTGGCATTCTTTATGGCATCATCCAAAAAGCCCTTTGACGGTTTTCCCTCTATCTTCTGATTCTGCTCCACCAGTGTAGATGCCAGAGTGGTACGTGCATCTCCAACCTCCAGGCTTTGATATCTTCCCGCCAACACATCATAAACCGTACGTACTATCTTAGCCTTGGTTTTTACTCCAAGTGTCTCATAATCCACTGTAATCACATCACATAGCTCCACACTCTCCAAAAGTGCAAGGTCCTTATATTCCTCTGTCTGCCACAAGGGAACAAAGGATACTTTAATGCTCACCGATGGAATACCAATATGATTGGTCTCTATGTACGACACAGCAGCCGACCGTAATTCGCTCACGGGTGGCTTTTCCTGAAATTTTGAGGAAAAATCAACCGGAACTGTCCGGGGATACGGAAAATTGGCCGCCTTATCCGAAGAAAGAATCTTTTCCGGAAGTTCTACCATGTTTCCCTCGCTGTCGGACCAATAGGGGTAGATCCCGGTAATTGTATTGGAGATGTTTTCTTCCTGGGCCAGATCCGTGATATTTTTTCCATAGCGAAGCTCCACTCCCTTATCCTTCCCTCTATTAGCATGAAGCTTCACTGTATACATATCAAATTCAAATTCCCCGCCAAACACATCCAGAATAGACCCCTCCACGCCTCCGAGCCTAGAGCGGATACTGGAAGGCACAGACACGGAAAAATTCCCTGGATTTGTCTTATCAGTCCAAAAGCTGTAAGGACAATCCTCCGCTGAATGCTGCTTGAGTCCGTTTAAGGCCCCTGCTGCGGTTTTGGCGGTAAACGGGCTGCATGGAATATAAGACAGCTGATAGCTGATATGATGTGCATTTACCGTTATTACCCCGCGGAGCGGCTTGGAAATCTTATAGACAGAGAAAGGCTGTGGAACCTTCCCCTGACCTGGTTCTGCCAGCACCAAAGCAGCCATTTTGATATCCGGATAAAGCAAACCTTCTACCGGATACTGCATCTCAAGCTCATATTCTCCATTTCTTTCCTCTGTCACAGTACAGGACACAGCCTCGCACAGACGGCCAATGCCGTTTGTATTAAAATTTTTCGTTTTTGGCTCAAATAAAATCGGAATCATATTGTCCACCACCTTGGTTTTATTTGTACATGAGTAATATTTCCCTCATATGAGATTCCCGTCTGTCCTGCAGGTAGAACCGGGAATCTCTGCGCATTGATCTTTGTATTGCAATTTTGTGTCCCCTTGTAGGCATTCATGGTGTCGCAATCAATATCCATATACTCCGATATTTCAGAGATTTGGACAATCACATCGCCCACCAGGAGACGCCCGGACGTACCGTACACACGAATGAGCGGCAACGCCGGAAAAGGGAAAGGGTTAAACAGCTGTGCACTCCCTGCCACGTCAATCACAATATCGCCCTCTGTAAAAAACCTCTGGGGCTTGCAATCAAAGGACAGACTGCACTCCCCGGAACGGTTCAGAACCCGGGTTTCAAAATCCAGGGGACCACCAAACCGGGCAAGCCGGTAATATTCCGGATTGTAGCTGTCCTCCAGACGTACATAACCGGAAGCGTCCAACAGCCACTCTCTCGCCATTCTGGACAAGTCCCGGAACTTTTGGCGTATAAAAGCCGGATAAGTAACCGTAATGTTTTTAAACCGGCCATTGTCCAGGACAAGGCTTCCATTTTTGCCCGGAACCTCCACCAATTCCACATCACGCTCCGGGGCATTAAAAGTACCGCCACCAGATATATAGAGCCCATAATCCCTGCTGCACTTTCCCCCATAAACAAAATATCCTATCATGCAAAAACCGCCTCCTGCCGCTGCACGGCCGCCTGCACTCTATCTGCCACCAAATCTGCCAGTTCCTCCACATCCTGTCCTGGAGCTCCGTAGACATTAACCGTCAGACCGCCCAAATAGCTGGTATTGGTTTCCTGGTTAGTAAGAGGCTGTACTACTGCCCTATTCCCCATCATAGTAAGCAGCTCCGGGCCGGCCTCACCCACTACAGCAGAGCCTTGGGAAAGGATTCCTCCTTTTGCAAGATAGGGAATGCTCCCGATTTCTCCAAAATGGAATCCTACATGTTTACCTGTAAACGGATTGGTAAATGACAAAGAATTAGCTTTCCGAACTACCCAGTTAATTCCATCAATCATGCCATTAATCAGAGAAATCACACTATTTAAAGGAGCTTTCGCTATTGGAAGCAGCATCTGAAAAACGCCTCCAAATATTTCCTTGACGCCATTCCAAGTTCGTTCCCAATTTCCCGTAAACACTCCACCTACAAAATCAATAACCCCTTTCAGCATCAACATTATGGAATCCCATATATCTTTCATATTCACAAAAAATGCATTAAGAGCTCCTCCAAGAACCGGTCCAAAAACTTCCGTCCAATCTTTTGCAAAAATGTTCTGCATAAAAGCATCAACCTTTTGCAAAATTTCTTGTATCTCATCTCCCTTTGTTGCAATCAAAACCACCAATCCAATAATGGCCGCCATCAGCAATACAATAGGATTTGCTGAAATAAAAGTAAAAACCGAAGAAAACACATTTCCAACCCCTGTTACCATTGGACCTATTTTTGACAAGGCAACCATTAAACTCCCTATTCCACCAACTATATTTCCAATGATCATAAGCACCGGGGCTGCTGCTGCCACCAAAAGCCCGATAGTGATAATTGTATTTTGTGTTTCTTCATCTAATCCAGAAAACCATTGTGTTACTCGCTCAATCCAAGCCGATAAATCATCCAAAACAGGAGCAAGCCGCTCCATCAATACTTGTCCCAACTCAATGGATGTATTTTTCACCTGATTTATGGATTTCTCTATTTTATAGGATCTTGTATCAAGTTTCTCAAATGCCTCTTCCGTTGCCCCTGCTGACTCTCCCATTTGCAACACAACATCATTTACTTTTTCCGCATTATCCCATAGCACATTCGCTGCTTTTCCTGCTTCCGCCGAACCAAACATATTTGCAATTGATGTGCCACTTTCTGCCGCCTGTTCATCCAGAATAGACAGGACGTCTGTAAGCTCCCATCCCATGTCCATTGCTTCCTTCATTGTAAGGCCGCCTTCTTTGATATGTTCCGTTCCTTTTGCAAAAGCATCCGCTGCAGAAGTCCCCTGTTTTCCAAGTTCATTGAGCATAGAATTCATATAGGTAGTAGTTTCCGCTGTAGCAATTCCATTCGCTGTCATAACTGCATACACAGAGGCCAAATTCTCAATAGAGACCCCGTTCGCTTTCGCTGTTGGAATAACTTTTCCCATAGAGGATGCAAGTTCATCCACTGTGGTTTTTCCTAGATTCTGCGTTTGAATTAACACGTCTGAGACCTTGGTTACTTCATCTGCTGACAGGCCATAGGCATTCATAATCGTAGTCAACACATCTAAGGCACTTGCAGACGAAGTAAATCCTGCCTTTGCAAGTTTCGTTGCATTTGACACGAAATTGACGGCATCCCCTGTCTTCTGGCCAGCCGAAATAGCATCATAAACATTACCAGCAATTTCCGTAGAGCTGATCCCGGTCTGATTAGACAATTTCATAATTGCCTTTTCCATGTCATCCATGCTTATTTCAGTCTCATCCGCAATCGTGCTCACCTTTGCCATGGCATCCTCAAAATCAGAGGCCATTTTACCAATAAATACACCTGCGCCTGTGGCGGCCGCACTAACAGGTGCAAGGGTCTTCCCAACGCCGGTAATTTTATCCCCTACCTTTTTAAAATCTTCCCCTGTATTTCCGATTTGAGCTAATACGGTATTTACATTTTGCGCTTGATTCTCCAAATCTTTAAGTGCTTGTTCAGTAGCAACAATCTCCCTTTGTAAAGCTTCATACTGCTCTTGGCTTGCCTTACCCTCTTTAACCTGCTGCTGTACCAATTTCTCTGCATCTTTCAGAGTATCAAGTTTTCCCCTAGTTTCATCAACTGCTTTTGCAAGTAACTCCTGGCGTTGCCGCAAAAGATCTGTATTTTTAGGATCAAGTTTAAGCAGTCGATTTACATCCTTAAGCTGTGATTGAGTATTTCTGATCTGCCCATTCACATCAGATAATGCTTTACTCAGACCAGAAGTATCACCTCCTAATTCAACTACAATTCCTCTTATTTTAGTTCCGCCAGATTTTACCACTTACTTACTCCTTTCCAAAGAATGCATAAATATCTTCCTGCGTTGCCTCATATGGATAAGATTCCGAATCATTCTCATGCTCAATTATCATGTCGTAGACCATTCCCATAGTCATACCGTCCAATGCCTCATCCGAAAGCCCAAGCTCCGCACAGCGTAGCATAAAAAGAGCCCCTGTACTCTCACGTACAGTAGGCCTCATTTTTTTTTAGGTATTGCTGTTGTTTCCTGATTCAGCATCCACAAAGTAAGAATTTCCGGAAATATCTCATAAATACTAAAAGTTTCAAATCCATCCAGCCATTGCTCTGGTTTAGTTCCTGCCGCTTCTTTGTCATGCTGCCAAGCCATAATCCATGCCGCATTTTCAAAAATCTCCAGGTCCAAAGCGGAAAGCTGAGCATCCTGTCTTTCCTCTTCTGTAGCATCCTCCGGTAATTCTGCTGCCTTTTTATACGCTTTCCTCAACTTGACCATATCACTAATCATATCCCGGCCAAAAAAATGCCGGTAGAAGCGTAGGGTTAAGGCCGTAGCCTTAAACCCAACTTTTCTCCCATCAATCTCAACTACCTTTTCCATTTTTACCTCCCATTACCATTATGCTGCAGCCTGCTTTTCATACACTTTCGTATACCATGCCTGGCGTACGCTATCCGGTGTCTGCGCCGTAGTTCTCACAAAAACATCTCCATTTTCAAGAGCCGACGCAGAAATATTGCTGGTCTGAGTCTGAGGCTCTTTTGTGTTGGTATTGGTTTTACCCCCAATTCCAGGTCTCGTACCAGAACAATTGTAAAGGCAATACAGCTGATTACCCGCATCACCATCAATCTGATACAGTAACGCGAAGGACTTCGGCTCCATATTCACATTCTCTGTAATCACCTTATCCGTATCATCCAGGGTATATCCCCAAATATCCTGCAGCATCTGATCCGGGTATCTGGCCATTTCCAAGCTACCTGAATACCCTCCGTTAGCGATTGCCCGATAATAAGCAATTCCGTCTGCATAAAAAGGCGTTATATCGCCCTCCGCATCCAAAGTTAAGGTCACTGCCCCGGGAACCATTACCGGAGTCCCCCAGGATGCCGTTCCATTGGTCTGAGTCAGCACCGCATATGCCACATTTTTTAAATTAAACTGTACTTTATTCTCCTGATTCATCATTTTGCACCTCAATTTCATATATAATCTGGAAACACCTTTCACTCGAAAGATAGTCCACTGACTTTTCCCAGGCAAACGCCTTCAAAGCCTTTTCTACTTTACTTTCCACAAGAAAACTCCTATATTTTAAATATAGTTCTACCTGCACACCGCTTTCTGAGTAATAAACTACTCCATCGGCATAAAAATTAACACTATCTGTCTCAAGATAGCAAATAACCGGCAATGATGGTGCATCCTTTTCAGGAAAAGCGCCATATACGACAGGCAGTCCTGTTTTTTCAAGAGTTTCCTTCAACTTCTCTAATGTCATCATCTTTTTACCGCCACCTTTGCTTTCTTCTCAAGAGACTTACTCGCCTTTTGTTCTGCCGGATAGATATGAGATATTCCGTCCACATACCCAACTTTCCTTTTTCGCTTCACCAGATCATGACCAAATTCCAATAAGTGAGCCAATTGAGGCTTGGCAGAATTATATATCTTGATCCGGATGTCTTCTGCATTTTCAAATACAACCTTCATCTTCCAGCCCCTTCTATATTTTCCTGACTTTTTGGGCGCTCCGGATTTGATATCCTTCACACATTCCTTGGCCACTTCCTGTACATCTTGTTTAATTTGATTAGTTACTTCCTGCGAATATTGGGACAGTTCTGCAGCAATTGAAACAGCAAGTTCCTCTGGCCTTATTTTTTTACTCATCCCGTCACACCTGCCTTCTCTTCCAGATAAAGCTCAATATCATCGGAATCAGGTGGAGCATAGGTCCGGTATATTCCATACCGAACTCCACCAATCTCCACAATGCGCTCACCGGAATAATTTACCCTCTGTGTCCTAAGTACAATGGCCGGATTCAGACCGTCCCGACTGGCCGCTGCCCACTCGCCGCGTGTCACGGAACCAATCTCAACATAGATCTCCGTACCCGTTTCCGATGGAATCATCTGTCCAATTTCATCTTGTGCATAGGTTTCTTTTATCAGCGTTGCAACTCCATCCATCATCCGCCTGCTTTCTGGCTGAACAACCGGTTATTTAATGCCCAGCGCAGAGATCTTGGCATCGGACCGTCCTCCCTGCGCTTCCGGTATAAATATGCTGCATACATAACAACAAGATTATTATCTCCCTGAGTATCTTTCAAGGTGATTCCTTCTGTGGTTATGTACTCTCTGGCCGCTGAAATTAGGCCAGATAAATAACTATCTAATTTATCGGTGGAAATCTGGAGATTTATCTTTAAAATCTCCAGATTCGTTTCATAGGCCAAATCCTACACCTCCTTAAGCAGACGCTTTTGTCACATTGACGGTATAGACTCTTACCGCATTTCCCATCTTGACTGTGACTGTTAAAGGATGTACAGTTCCATCCGCTTCCCATGTCACGGTTTCGCCATTTCTCACGTTTTCTCCATTGTAGGCAATCGCAATCTTTGCGCCTGGCTGGGCGGAAGTGGCTTCAACTTTATCGCTGTCAGCGGAAGCCGTTACTGTGTAAGCATACACAGTTCCATTAAATACGGGTGTCAGCGTTTCACTTCCAATCTTCAGCTCTAATAACTGTGCGTCATTCGCTTTATCCGCCGCAAAATTCATGACGGTTGTCACGTCCACGTTATTAATATTAATGGCAACAAAGGCTCCTGGAATCACTGGCTGTCCGTCCGCTCTCTCAGTGCCTTTAAATACGGTATTGTCCTGGATAAACTGCGCCTCCCTGCTGCTTTCAATCGTCATTCCAGCCCGGAGTGCCAGCAGATAAAGATCTCCATAGCCTCCAACGATATCCCCGTCTGGCATAAATTCCAATACGTCCACATCCCCATCAATAATCGGCATCACTCCAGGGAATCTTGCCACCAGTTCTCCGGAGGCCGTAAAGGCTATCAACTTGGATTTCAGTTTTGCCTGCGTCTTACTATTCATGGCCCAGAACTGGCGGCCTCTGCTGTATCTTGTAAAAGTATTTCCGGTTGCCAGAGCCAGAGCCGCCCAAAATGTTACTGCATCCTTCGAACTGTCTACTTTTACAATATTGCTTCCAGAAAGATTCACCCAATCTGGCGCCGATGCAGGATAATCACTCGGCTTAGCTGTCTGAGCCAATCTTGTCACGATACCAAGCGGCATCTTGGAGGCCGCACCTTTTCCATAGAGGATCGCCTTATCCATGGCCAGCCCGATGCTCTCAGACAACATCTCCACAATCCAAGAAGCAAGGTTCACATCATTATCCTCTAAAATGCTATTGCATACGGGAATAAAACCACCTACCTTATATCCGTCCACGGAAATCTGATTGAATACGAAATCCAGTTCATTAAGAGCTCCGCACATTTCCGTCCAAACGGCTTCCGGTACCGTTCCGGCTATTGTCTGGCGTGCTTCTCCGCTTACCGGACGCACACGAACACGGTTTAAAAGCTTGGAATAACGATACATGTTTTCAGAAATTAATTCCAGAAAAACAATGGGAATCGTAAACTCTGTCCCCTGTGCCGCCCTTTGCTGTCCCTTATAGCTGCGAAGCTGATCCAGGAAAGTTTTTACATCCTCC
This sequence comes from Lachnospiraceae bacterium, assembly GCA_022791635.1. GTDB lineage: Bacteria > Bacillota > Clostridia > Lachnospirales > Lachnospiraceae > Laedolimicola. The sequence continues at coordinate 13,513 of JAAVZL010000020.1, read as the reverse complement.
TGTCCCAAAATACTTACCCGGCTCTCCATAGGAAGAGCATCAAAAGCCCTCTGATTCATTGGCAGGGAACGAATATTGATAACCGCCATTTTACTATCTCTCCTTTCAGTTTTCTCCGGTGTCTTCACTTCCGGTTTTTTTCTTTCAATTTCAGCCAGCTCCTGTTCCAGATCATTAATCTCTGTTTCCAGAGTTGATTTTGCCTCGTCATGAGCGGATTTTTCCGTGTCGAACTTTTCGACTTCTTCGGATACGGCCTGTTTCTCCTCGTCCGTTCCAGCCTCTCCTATGGCCGTTTCCAGTTCTTTTTCACGGGTTTCAAACTCCTGGTCCTTCTCCCTAAGCTGTGCAAGCTGTCTTTTTTTGTCTTCAATGCTTTTGCCAAGCATTAATGCTCTAAGCGCCATTCTATTCTCCTTTCAGGCGAGCCATCATCTGGCTCCTCCAATGTTTTAGTTCTTTTTCCTTTATGGATTCATAATCTTTTTTCCTGGCCTCCACGGATGTATCTTCATAAGCCGGAAATGTTGCCACGGTAACCTCATAGAGCTTCACCTTTAAAAGCCTCCAAATGGTAGGCTCTCCATCCTTATACTCCACGTCCTGGTCCAGAATATCAAACCCAAAAGAGCACTGGGTTACGTCTCCACGTCTCACCCGTTCATACAAATTCATTGCGTCCTGGTCTTTCTGGTTAATCAGCACGCTGCCCCACAATCCAATCTCATCCGTTTTAAGATTCAGGGTTTCTGCTGTTGTGCGGCCCAATACAAGGGTTGTATCATGGTTGACCAATGCACGGACATCTTTATCCGCCGTCAAATCAAAGGCTCCCGGTTCAATGGTTTCATAGGCATTATCCCAAAGCCAATATTTACTCCCAAAAACCGCAAAGTGTCCTTCAATATACAGATTTCCATCCTCTGACCTAGTCTCAAAACCATTCTCCAGAGGTACGGCCGTCCTCTGACATATCATCACTCATCACCTCCATTCAACTTTTTTTGATCTCCTATCATTCCTCTGGGTATGTAATTCTCCAAAATTATCAATTCGTTCAGCCCCGGAAGCGGAGAGAGTCCTATCCAGTCTCTCACCTCATTCCCCGTCATAATTCCACGAATGTATTGATCATCGGCCACGGCTGCCATGTCCTTTAAATCATAGTTGTACAAACTCCGGGAATTAAAACGGAAAAACAAATCCTGACTGCACAGCAGCTTCTTACTCATTTCCTGCTCAATTCCCTGTGCAATCGGCATAATGGTTGAATTGATAAAGTTATTCCAGGCATCCCTTTTGAAATCACCTATACCAAGGACGAAAGGCGGAACCCCAAGAATAGCGGCTACCGTGGTTTTATCTAACTTCACAAAATCGGCCAGAGCCAGATCCGATAAACTCAATGGTTTCACCTGCTCCACGGAAAACTGCTCTGCCGGAATCAGCCAGGGTTCCCCCGCCTCTGCGGAACCTCCATATTCCTCAAGGAGTTTTTTCCGTCCTTCCGGACTGGCAAATTCTTCCGTCAGAGCGTCAACCTTGACAATAATTGAGGGCTTCCACTTTGAAGACATGAAGCCCTTTTCTGTAGCCGAAGCCTGTTTTAAATTATTGGCAACATCAGCAAGCGCCACCCTGTACCCCGTTCCCATCCACGGATAATAATCACTTGGGTTCAACACGAAATGCAGAACATCCTCCGGATCATATTCCGTTCCGGCTATAATCACCTTATAATCCCACACTCCAGAGGGAACAAAGGATGCCAGCCCTGAAGGAACCGGATATAAATTACGCAGATAGCCTCTTTCTGTTTTCGGCCATACCACGGCGTTTCCATTTCCGCCAAGAATCAGGGTTTTTACAATCCAATGCACAAAGCTCCGCCGGGTCATATTGCTGTTTGGATTAATGTCCACTTTGTGGCTTAATTCATTTTTAACACGAATGTCGCCGTCATCCGTGTTCTGCATTAAATGAATTGTCATACTGGCCACAAGTCTTGCAATGGTATCCACGCCTGTGCAAATCTCCGGATTATGCGCCAGGCTTGTATAGCCTGCACATGTGAGATCCTCCCACTTGTCTTCTCCTACAAAGACAACACTTCTCTTTTGTCCAGGTTCCGCTCTGGCCGGTGCCATGCTTCTTTTTCTTTTCCTGCTCATTTTTAATCCTCCGTTTTAGTTTTCTCCAAACCATTTTTTGGCTTTATTGCTTTTCTCCATATTTGCTAGGTATCGGACACACCCAAAAACGGATGCATCAAATACATCAATCCGGTTCTCTTCTTCTGTCTTTTCGTACTGGATCATATCATCAGTTTTCTCAACTGCCCTGACATTTTCCACGCAATACTCATATGCCTGGTTATGCAAATAATATAGAGTTCCATCCTTCGCCTGCTTTTCGATATGCCTGAAGCCCTCTGACTTAAGGTAAAAGTATTGCGGCTGATCGATAATATTAAATTTAGCGTTTTTCATTGCAATATAATATTCCCGACAGAATTTCCTATCGTGTCCAACCTGCTTAATTCGGAACCCCATTTTCCTCATCATAATAAACCAGTTAACCACATCTGTAGCATTAACCGTGGGTGAATTACACATGGTTAAAACCCCGTCATCCTGCCATCCAAATAATGGTATACCGTCCTCATCTGCTTTCCGATGAGCCGCAACTATTGGGAAAAATGCGTGTGCTATTACAATATCCACTCCCTGATAATGTCCATACAGTGCTGCGGCTGTCAGATCATGGAGTTTAGATAAATCCGCTCCGCCAAACCAATCTATATTCATCCGGGCAAGCTGCTCCAGGGTCCAGTTATACTTTTGATCGCTTCGCTTGAATTCATCCAAATCAAAATATGCCTTCAGGGCACTAGTATAAATGTTCAGGCTACGGCTCAAAAAATCCTTCCTCTGTTGGGGATCGTTTTGTGCCTGGAGGGATTCCTGCATGATATCAGCAGGGCGGATTGTCCTACCATAAGAGGGATTAGCTTTTTCATGCTGCTCCGCATTGGTGTAATCTACATTTCCGTTTTTATCCTTATCCGCACGAGAGATAAAGCAAAAAAGTGAATCATCCTCTACGATTCCGGATACTACTTTAACTGCATAATCCAAGCGCCGATAACAAAAGCTGTTGATCTCGTCCCCCGCCGTAGTAATGCCAATCATAAGCTTATTGGTGTAAGCTTTCATAGCCTCCTTAAATCGGTTATACTGGGATGCTTTTTTAAACGCATGAATCTCATCTGCAATGGCAATATTGCAGTTGAAAGAATCCTGTGCGTCCGGGTTGGATGCCAAGGCTTCAATGTGAATACTTCCTACAGTCTTCCCTTCATCATCTGTAAACTGATAGCTGATCGAATGCTCCGCATTGTTATTGAGCACCCGGAAATCTTCTATCATTCCTTTTGCCCTTAAGCTGTGCAGAATAAACTCAAAAGACTGGCAAGCTTGCTTCTGAGAGGCCGCTACTACATAAATCGTTGCACCGGATTTCCGTTCCAAAATCGACAGCCCCCAGGCCAAGCCTGCAATAAAGGTTGTCTTTCCGTTTTTTCTGGGAATAAAAATAAACGCCTCCTTGTAACGACGTTCATTCGTTCCCTTATAATAAAATCCAACCAAATTATAAACAATAAATATCTGCCAGTCTTGCAAAAGTAATGGCGTATTCATTAAGGGATGACCCTCTAAATCTTCGCCCTGCTTATGAACCATGGTTTTTTCAATAATTCCAATTACCAGATCCGGCTCCCTCGTCCGCAGCTCCAAATCCTCGCGCTTCAAATCCCGTCGGAATCTAGCGCAGGCCAGCACAATCTCTTTGCCTACTTTCTTTCTTCCGGACAGCACCTCATCCACATAATCAAGTGCCACCTCTTTATAGCTTTTAGCCGCCAAGCCCTTCCAGTGCCTCCTCCAGTCCACTCCGCTTTTTTGACTTCATAGCCTTTTCATCTATTTTCTTCAATCCCGCAGGAGTGAGGCCAAGATCGCGCCAGTAGGCAAGGGCCGATTTGTTCAAATCATCCCACAGTATAATCGCCGGATTTTTTACCAGATTGGTAGCTCCCCCTTTGTTGGTATACTCAATCAAGGGGATGGAACCATAATCTTTATATGCCTGAGCAGCATCATCTCGCTTTTCCAGGATTTCAGCCAAGGTCAGAATCGTATGGTCAAAATAGGGACGATAAGTTCCGGCTTCTTCACATGCTTTTTTAATTTTTTTCACCCAAGATGATTTCTTCATATGGCCTCCCTTCCAGGTTACCCCCTTTTATCAAAAATTTCTGCGTATTTAGAAAAGTCTCCCATTCACCGGTCTCCCGGGGAAGTGTCTTGATGCTTCTAACCAGGGGGGTATTCTAAAGGAATCTTATTGCTTGAAGCCCACTGCATCGCATCATAAATTTTTCCTAGCAATCTCGTTCGTTTATGCTGCACAGTTACCACTCTTTTAGTTTGATATTCGTGTTGCATAACTATTATTTTATCTGGCTTTATTTCCTCAAGCTCTTCAATACTAGGCGCAGCCCGAATAATGATAATATTATCAGCATATTCTCTAGCATTACGATAGAATCCAAAGGCAATATCATTTGCCATTCTTATTGCAGCATCATGCCGCTCATCATGAGGATTCCGCAATCTAAAGGCAGATGCAAGGTAATCCAAATCATAGCACAAACCACCTCTCAAATGATTCTTGGCATAGCTTGTTTTTCCTGTGCTCGGTAATCCAATAATCAATGTGACCATATCAACCTCCACCAAAACCAAATCAATATCTGCTCCAGAAGCTTTTTGCTTTTTCCGGATGAGCTTTATTATGACAACCTGTACACAAACTGATTAGATTATCATCTTCAAAAGCCAATTCTGGATACTCATCCACATGCTTAACATGATGGACCGTAGATGCATCAACAATCTTTCCATATCTTTTGCACCATTGACAGATATAGCTATCTCTTTTCAATATGTGCTCACGTTTTCGCTTCCAGCGCGATGATTTATAGTCAAACATCTGTATCACCTCATCTGTCCCCTGGCAGCGGGTGCTTAGGGTCCTGCTGCCAATACATCCTCTTTGCTCTCCATTTGGGAACTCCTGCTCTGTCTAAACTTCAAAATAAAAAGAGATGCCTTAAAACATCCCTTTCATAAACCTAAACTCTTTTTTCTATTCGCTTTATACTATCGTAAAATATCAAAACTGTCTGCTCCTGCTCGTTTTCATAATCTTCAACATAAGGCTCCTTTGGCTTTCCGTTTTTATCTAAAAAATATTTGTAATATGCGTTTAAACAAATATATTTTCTTTTATCTTCATCTAACTCTTTATATCCCAAAGATCCCTCATAGACTACTTCATCATCTTTCAAATAAACGCAAAGCCACGCCCCCTTGTCAAAATCGGCCAATACTTCCATCTCATTCTCATAAAAAGTCGTGTTTATTTTCAGTTTTCCTAGAACCTTATTTAATTTTTTCGAAACAACGAGCCTATAAGCAACATAAGCAAATATTATAGAGACTAGCAATAGGCTCATATTCAATTTGATCTCATATGACGCATTTGAAAAAATCCAGTTCACAGCAATAGAAATCCATGAAATATTTCCAATCCCCTCTATCAAGATAATATAAAGATAGCTGATTGTTATTGCTTTTATTAAAATATAATTGCTGTCTTTTAGCGTTTTCCCCCTAAGAAAGTAATAAGCATACACTGTTAAATACCCGGGATATATGTATTTAATATATTCTGGTATTCCCTGGATAATTTTCAAAATATCATCTGCACTCATATTTCACCTACTTTTTGTGTCCCGGAGATCCTGCAGAGCTTGTAGTGGTTGTCCTTCCGTTTGAATTAGAATGTTGGTAACTCCCATTACTTCCATTCCTTTTCGTAACAGAATTTCCTCTTGTTCCCTGTGAGCCTGATCCCGATCTGCTCTTTCCGCTATTTTTCATTTTCTTTTCCTCCCATAAATACATTTTTCCAAATTATACCACATTTCGACATAGAAAAACACCCTGTGTTTCTACAGGATGCCTTTCTAAAAATGTATTTGGGATATCTCGCAGTTCTTGTCCTGCTTTGACCTAATAGCATATTACCACATTTCTCCGTGACATGGCGTGACATTTTTAAATATTTTCAAAAAATCTTTTATTCCTCTGCTTGCAGTTGTCCTCGGTATAAGGAATCCTTCGATTTGGATACATCTTATTCATCTGGTATGCTACTTGAATCCAGGTCCTTCCATCAATGTAATAGAGCCGGAACATAAGACGAAGCTCACTCATTGGTATGGACTCTATGTATTCCTCCGCTTGGAACATCAATTCCAATAACTCCGTCTCTTTTCTTTCTAACAATTCCTTATTCTTTTCCAAGGCCGCCTTTTTCCTGATGTACCTTGGTGTTGGATATCCGGTAATCTTGATGCCTCCATAAGTTCCATCTGTTCTAGTGCCCTTTACGGAATCAGACACAATTTCAAGGCTGGCAATTTCTCTTTGGAACTTCCAAATCCTCTTTCGAATGTCTTTGACTTCCTCTGCCATGTCACTATACTGAATTAATACCTCTTTGCTCGTCATATCCCCCTCCTTTCTTTTTTTGCTCTAATTTCTTCTCCGGTTCTTGCTCCTTTTACTTCCCAAAAGTCTTCTATGTTTTTGATTCAGGATATCGACGAATTACCCTTTCTATAATGGCCCAGCTATCTCTTGGTATTTTTCCCACTACTTACTCACTCCTTTCACCGAAATGGTAGTTCCTCATCTATCCCATCCGGTATACTCATAAAGCCATCTGCATCAGGCTCAGTCTGTCCTCTATCATATGCTGCCTCACGCTCCTCCACCGCTCGCTTACTCTCTACAAACTCCTGTGATTCAACAACTACATCCGTTGTATATACCTTATGTCCATCTCGGTTAGTATAGCTTCCAGTCTGAATCCTTCCGGTAACTGCTATCTTAATCCCCTGACGCAAATATCTCTCTGCAACTTCGCCGTTTTTCCCGAAAGCCACGCAACTGATAAAATCAGCACTTTGCTCTCCCTCTCTACGGAATCTACGGTCAACAGCCAGATTATATTTTGCTATAGCCATAGCTGTTTCTCCCTGTGAATAGCGTACATCTGGATCTCTGGTTAATCTTCCTATCAATATGACTTTATTCATCCTTATCCTCCTTTTTTGCCAAATGAATGATAGATATTCTAAGCTTCTGCAATAAAATTATATATTTGTTAATTTTCTTTGCAGCTCATTATAGTCATAGCTACGTTCTTTAAAATTATGGAATGCTGACTGTTTATCCTTAACAGCTGGTGTCGGAGCAAAATTCTCATCCAGATAATCAACATATCCAGAATTAAAAAATGTGCTTCCATTTTGTGGCTTACGCCAAGCAGCATCCTTTTTGAGCTCCGCCTTATATCGTTCGACACACCGAACCATTTGCTCTTCACCAAAAGCTAATAACTCCATTTTCTTCTTCTCTGTTACTTTTCCTTTCCCACGTTTACATGGATACAGTTTCCATAAGCGTTCAAATAGTGCAATTGCGTCAGTTTTGCACAATATGTTTTTATTCTCTTCTCTACTCTTCTCTACTCTACTATGTTCATTTCTGACGTCGGAAATTGTATTTATTCCTTCTGAAATTGAATTTATTACTACATTTTTATTATTTTCGCCTGCATTTAATAAAAGGTACTCTTTTTTCAGCTCTACCCTCTCACGCTTGGACACAGCATTCAGGTATCTTTTTTGCACCCCAAAGGACGTTAAGATCCCAAATTTTTTATAGAGAGCTTCCGAAAAAATGTCCCTTCTGATACAAGCCTGCACTATTTCATTGATTAAATTTTTACTATCACTATCCAGACCATTTTCGACCAAAAACAGCAACAGTATATCTTCATTCCATTCACAATAATAACCTTTGCCACCATATATTTTCTGGTATAGCTTGACAATTATTGCAAATCCTTTTAGTCCAAATTCAGCTTGTATCAATCTGATTTTATCATTCAGCAGGCAATCTAGTTCAAAGTAGTCAAGACCTACTTTGTTATGCCTTCCTGCCATATCTGACTCCTATAAGAATTGTTTCAATAAGTCTCTGGAATTCCCTTTCTTCTTTTCCGGCTTCTTCACTGATGCAAATAAATCCAACCCCTCACTCATAGGATTCATGTTGACCGCATTAAGGCTCTTTATAATGTCCCCCTGATTTTCCATAGCCCTTTCCTTTATCTTTTCCATACGAGAAAAGGGGAATCGTAGTCCACTCAGGCAGCATATGGTCTGTTCTGCCTCAAATCCCTGAAAGATATCATATGCTGTCCCAAATTCTGCCTGCAAAGTCTGCATATTAATTACCGCTTGGCCTCCTGCTGCCAATACGGCCATATACTTTACTGCCTTCTCCTCGTCTAAATCAGCAAATATCCCTTTGCGCAGATATTCAATTACTCTGGCCGTAGTAGTATCCTGCTTGGATGTCCGGCTGATAATCGCCGCTCCTTTAGTGCTCAATACCTCCTTGATTTCCGCTCGGTCAATATTTCCAAGGGCACTGGCTTTTTTCTCTGGGATGCAAACAAAATCATTGAGGAGGCCTGCAAATATCTCATTGAGCTTTATTTTTCCTTTCCCGGAATTGTTATCTATAAAGAAGGAGGCTCCCATCTCCGAAATATCCGCCAACTCCCTCACACAATCCCAGGCATTAACGTGGGCTTTTACCGACTCCTTTTCATCCGGAAGGATTGTAATGGCCCCTACCGTCTTACCGGCCTCCTGCTGCAATATATCCGTAAGCATCGGGCCAATTCCGGAGCCTGTCCCACCTCCTGCTGAAAAAATCGTAAATATTAACTTTTGGGGTACCTTTCCTAGTACCTGCTCCAAAACCTTTTCGATATTATGGGCCAGAAGCTTCTTGGCCTTTGCCCGATCCTTATTGCATCCTTCACCCCCATCCAAATGGAATTTATGAGCAGCATCCGGAAGCGTTTTTAAATCCTCCTCTGATGTGTTTATGTACAGGACCGTATACCCCATCTTTTCAAACAGCTTTCCGATGTTCCCGCCTGCCTGTCCAATCGCAACAAATCCAATTTCCCTTTTCATGCTTAATTCCCCCTTTTCACAATTTCCAATGCCTCTTTTCCATTTGCGGTAATATAATAAGTTTTGGAATTTCCTACCGGAAGACCCGCCGCTACATATCCTGCTGCCAATAATGCCTCTGTGTGCTTGTAGAAGGAATTATAGGTATATTCCAATGAACGCAGATTCTCTATAATCTCCTTGATTGACATTGCATTTACATTATTGTTCGCATTCTCAGACACTAAACTTGATAATATGATAAATTGTATCCGATTCAACCGCTTTCCTCCTATCTCTTATTTACTCTTAATTTCTTACAGTTTCTTTTATTTACTCCTTGTTTCTATTACGCACTTAATACATGCTGTTCCCAAACGGCCTGTGTCCTCCTGCTGCTCTTGGCTATATAGTGACGGCTGGTTGTGCCGGAATCAGAATGGCCCATAAGTTCTTGTATTACCTCTATAGGACAGTTCCGGTCTGCAAGCCTTGTGGCAAAGGTACGGCGAAACACATGGACCGTTCCCTTTTCCCTCAGTATTCCTGCCTGGTCACAAACACGGTGTGTAATCGTCTCATAGCCTGCTTTTTGGATACGTTTCGGCTGTCCATCATACAATCTCTCCGTTACGAAAAGAGCCGGATGAGCGTCCTTCCTGGATGCCAGATACTCGGAAAGATATCTCCTGGCTCTGGTATCAAGGTACACTGTGCGAAATTTTCCTTTCCGGCTTTTCTCCCCCCGGAACACAACGGAACCTTTAATCATATCAACATTTATCCGATCCATCTGAGATAGTTCACCAACTCGTACCCCGGTGGAAAATAGGAATGCTATTATCGCCCGGTCACGCAGGCTGCAAGGGGCATCCCTGATTGCTATTTCTTCCTCTATAGAAAAATACTTTATTTCCACGTCTTCTCCCCGGATCCCCTTAATCGGCTTCACCGGATTCTTTTCAATCAATCCCTCATCATGGAGCCATGTAAACAGGCTGGACAGATTGCGCTTTTCATTATTTAATGTATTTGGCCGCACCTGTTGGGAACGAAGAGCTAAATAATACTTAACATCATCCTTGGTAATATATTTGTATCCTTTTGCGGCCTGCATAAAGAATCTACGAGCCGTCCTCAAATATTGGTCAAGTGTCAGCTCCGTACACCCCTCCAGCTTCTTATTTGCTGCAAAGCATTCCAAGACATATCTTGTGTCATCCATTTCTGTTGACAGCTCCGTACACCCCTCAACCAACTGTACTCCATGGAGAGCCCCTCTCACAGCTCCTTCCAACATCTGCAGGTGTATGGCTTCCATCACCGGCGACATAGCACATATAATATTGTTTACAACCTGTTCCCTCATATCTTTGTTCATCATGCTTTCATACCTCCATCCCGTAAAATTTCAACCTTTAGCCCTATTTCTCAGTTCATCCAAGTCCACCCCACTGCTCTGCCATAGCCTTGGCTATCCCGAGAAATGTCTTTGACCGTTCCTTTGCCCTCTCTTTCGGAGGAAGATTGTATGTATCATAGTGCCATTTACTGTCTACAACCCCGTTTCCGCAGATATGGAGGACCGGCTCTACAATCTTAGTCGGACGCAATTTAGGTAACCCTTTAAGCCATAAGCAGGTGCTCTTTCGCTCCGCATGACCAAATTCGTACGGCTGTATTATTTGATCCGGCTTCCGAAAATGTGTGGACATGATTCCAATGGGATTTTCAATGGCTATTTTTTCGCAGTCCGCACGAGCAAACTTCATAAAAAAGTCTATACCCTGCTTCTGTCTCCCATCTTTTCTTTTTTCTTCAAAGTATCTGGCTCCAGATACCGCCAAATGTGTACACGGCGGAAATGCTATAATCATATCCCACTTAATCTTTAAAAGCTCCGTAACATCCTGTTTCAAATGCCATTCCGGGTGACCGCCGGAACATTCCTCAATGTCGCAGGAATACGCTTCATGCCCCAACTTCCGAAACTCTATACATACTCTCTGACTTTCTTCACATGCTACTAATACTCTCATTTTCCCGAAAGGAGCCAGGATCTCCTTTACGCTGGCCAGCGGCTCCGGCCTCCTTTCTTATTCGCCCACCTGTCCCCCTGGGTTCACTAATACAACACCTTACCAGGATAACCATGATAACCGTGTATAGCTCCCAGCTCTTCCTAAATTTCAGTTTTGATGTGTAACAATACACATAATTAAGCTACTCTTTCGAGGTATTCATCCAGTGCTTTACGAATTACCCAGGACAAGGGGCGCTCTGTCTGGAAGCAGTAACTGCATAACCTCTGGTACTGCTCCGGCTCCATACTTATGTCCTTCCGGATGCATTTCTTTGATTCCTCAATCTTTGGTCTTCCCATGTAACCTCCATTCCCTATGTAGCAATACACAGTAATTTTCATTTTTCAGTTTAGGTTGCTTTACCATTCCTATATTCCGAATAGGATTTTGCAAATCCTTTTTAATTAACAACTGTTTTTATTCCATCTTTAATACAATCAACTACTATATTTTCCGCTTCTGCTGGACTCACCCCTTGTTCTTTTGAGATTCTTTCTGCCAAAAATTTACCAATTGATACAAATAGAGTTAATAAACTAAGCGTCTTACCCACTGCTCTCATCTTTACTTTTTCATTTATACAATACACAAATAAAATTCCGAACATATTTCTCCTTTTTCTTCCATTTTTTTCGTTCCTATAGTATAATATTTTTAATTTTCAACGAAAGGTAGTGACTTTAATGTCAGAAGGACTCGATAAACTTGCAGGCGCTATTGGAGATACATTAAAAACTGCTCCGACCATTTACGAAGATGCCTTGCAACAAACCACACAAGAATCTGGGAAAACTCTTGCTTTAATACCTCGTGCAATTAATGCCGCCCTTATTCCACTACGTCAATGGATCTCTGAACGTGAATACAAACTTGCTGAAACAGAAAAATTGCTTGCCCAAAAATTAGAACATGTTGAAGAAGATAAAATCGTAACTCCTGAGGCATATGTTGCTGTTCCTGCAATCCAAGCAATTTCTTATTCTATGAATAGTGAAGAATTGCGAAATCTTTATGCAAATTTGCTTGCAAAAGCTATGAATTCTGACACAAAAGATCGTGTACATCCTTCATTTGTTGAAATGATAAAACAAATGTCTCCTAATGATGCAATAATTTTTTCTAAAATAATTACATCACCGATTCGTCCACTAATAACTATAAATGTAAAATCTTCTAAAGGTGGTGCACATAGTTTTGCAGAAAATTGCTCATGGATTTCTAATTTTTCTTTAACAGAATGCCGTACATCCTTTGATAATCTTTCACGTTTAGGATTGATACAGATACCTTTTGTAGCATCATATACTAACAAAAACAATTATAATAGTGTAAAAAATAATCCCTTATTTAAACAAGCTGTAATTGAATGCAAAAATAATCTTCTCGAATCCGAATCCATTACTTACGTAGAAGGATATATAAAAATTAACGAGCTATCAAAATTATTTTTTAATGTGTGCGTAAAAAATTCATAACCATTTTACTTTTACTCCTGTATTATTTTTTATACAGGAGTAACTTTTTACTACTAAACATTAGATATTGATTAATTCAAGCATATTTCTCATCTCCTAAATCCTAATTACTTTCGTTTCCAAATAATCAAATATTGTCATTTGCCTATCTTCCCAAAAGAATTGTTCCTCTTTGTCGTGTATGCTTGTTTGTGTGAGTGTGTTCCACTTATCTCCTATGAGATTTGGTGTGTTTTCCAACGCCAACAGATTGTTCCATAAAACCCTATGATTGTTCCTTAAATGTCGCAATTCGCAATCTCTTGCGTTTGGGCAGAACCAACAGCCACCCCTAGGAGCAAAATCATAAATTGGAGATAGTAAATCATATTTCTTGCAAAGGTCAAATGCCATCTTCTCCGTATATCCGTACTTTTCAAGCAAAGAAATTTTCGGAACATCTGATATTCTTATTCGCTCAAGTCGCTTTTCTTCGTCTATTGCTATACCGACATATTGTATTGCTTCACCTTTTATATTCTTATAAAAATTACTTATTGGTTTTAACTTGCAATCTCTATTAATGTTGCAATGCCCCGGCATTGGAAAACCTTTGTTTCTGTCTTTGTTATAAGCATGACGTAAAGGCTTTTTGACTGTCTGAAAGTAAATGGTAAACCACTTGTCCTACGGTTAAAAATTGCCGCTCTTCCGAGCGGCTGTTCAATCACTTGCTTCGTTTTTTACAGCTTTTTGGTAACTTATCTGACCATGGAACCAAGTCGCTGATATAGTCTTCCGGTTTG
>JAAVZL010000019.1 GCA_022791635.1 Lachnospiraceae bacterium | reverse complement strand
CTCATCTTCCAGTTTGCTCTTCTCTTATCTCTTCTTCCTTTGGAAGATTTATTCTTGGGACAAATAGACATCGGTTACACCTCCTCTAATTACTGTTCTTAAATATCTCGGCTATTACGGCCATTCTTGGATCCAGTTCCGCTGTATCACAGCCGCACGAGCCGTGATTGAGATTGGTCCCGCACTTTTTGCAGATACCTTTACAGTCTTCTCTGCACAAAGTCTTCATGGGCCAGTTCACCAAAATCTCACTGTAGACAAGCTTGTCTACATCCAGGTTGTATCCAATGATAAAATCTGTCTCATCCAAATCCGCGATCCGCCCCTCTGCCGTCTGCTTCATGTCCACCTCTCTTAAGATGGCAAGCGTAAAAGGTGTCTCCACCTCCTCAAGACATCGATCACAGGGGATAGCCACCGTAAGATCGACTTTTGCCTCGAGCTTCAGCTTTTCCTCTCCCAGATTGGTGACGGTAAGCTTTACGGGCTCCTTTTTCACAAGGGGAAAGCTTCCCAGGCCGGAGTCAAAGGAATGCATTTCCAGATCTACCGTTCTGGAAATTGTCTTCTCTTCACAGGATAAAACATCATTTAAATGAATGAGCATAGTACTCTCCTAACACATACTAGGATAGTATATCCTTTGAACAGGAGTTTGTCAAGCCTATTTTTTCCAAACCTATTTTGTCAGGCGAAGGGTCTCTCTTGCGATTGCCAGCTCCTCGTTGGTGGGCAGGATCATGACCTTTACCTTGGAATCGGCAGTGGAGATCATCTGATTCTTTCCGCGGCAGTTATTGGCCTCGTCGTCAATCTCTACGCCCAGGTAGCCTAAGTAGCTGCAGATGGCCTTGCGGGTCTTCATATCGTTCTCGCCTACTCCCGCGGTAAATGCAATGGCGTCTACGCCGTTCATGGCTGCCGTGTAAGCGCCGATGTATTTTACGACCCGATAGATGAAGGCTTCCAGAGCTACCTCTGCCAGGTGATTGCCCTCGGATTTCGCCTTCTCGATATCACGGAAGTCGCTGGATACGCCGCCGCTCATGCCGAGCACGCCGGACTTCTTGTTCAGAATGTTCAGCATCTCGTTGATATCCTTGCCCTCTTTGTTGCAGATGAACTGGAGCACGGCCGGATCTACGTCGCCGCTTCGGGTTCCCATAATCAGGCCTTCCAATGGGGTTAAGCCCATGGAGGTATCCACGCACTTGCCGCCTACGGAAGCGGAAATACTGGCGCCGTTGCCTAAGTGGCACACAATCACTTTGCCCTTTTCGGGATCAAGGCCTGCGAATTTGATGGCCTCGCCGGATACGAACATATGGCTGGTTCCGTGGAAGCCGTAACGGCGGATGCTGTATTTCTCAAAGTACTCATGGGGAATGGCGTAGAGATAAGCCTTCTCTTCCATTGCCATACCGAAGGTGGTGTCGAATACGGCTACGTTGGGTACGCCGGGCATGGCCTCCTCGCAGGCCTCGATGCCCATGAGGTTTGCAGGATTATGAAGAGGTCCTAAGTCAAAGCACTCACGGATCACGTTCTTTACATCTTCGTTTACCACGATGGACTCGGTGAATTTCATGCCGCCGTGGAGGACGCGGTGTCCCACTGCGGAGATTTCGCTGGTGTCTTTTAATACGCCGTACTCCGGATCTACAAGAGCTTTCATAACGAGAGAAATGGCCTCTGTGTGCTTGGGCATGGGCTGCTCTACTACCATCTCTTTGTCGTTTGCCTTATGCGTCAGCTTGGAGCCCTCGATTCCGATTCTCTCGCAAAGACCCTTTGCCATTACGCTCTCATTCTCCATATCGATGAGCTGATATTTCAAGGAGGAGCTTCCGCAGTTTAATACTAAAATTTTCATGATTATGTATTCTCCCTTTTCAAAAATTTACTTTACAATCTCGCCGTATACGGTTCCTGCACAGCCGGCTGCGTTGGATTCGTCGGTATCAATGTGCATGGCCAGTGCGTACTTGGGGCTTACGCGGACAACTACGTCGCCGAATACCAGGCTTCTGCCGTCGGTGTCGATCTTGACGGATACGATGTCCTTGTCTTTTACGCCAAGCTTCTCGGCATCCTCGGGAGTTGCATGGACATGGCGCTTTGCTGCGATAACGCCTTCCTTGAGCTCTACCTCGCCGGCAGGTCCTACCAGCTTGCAGGCGCCGCTGCCTGCTACGTCGCCGGATTCACGAACGGGAGCTGTTACGCCGATGGAGCGGGCGTCTGTGAGGGACAGCTCGATCTGGGTCTCGGGTCTTACGGGGCCGAGGATGGAGGCTGCCATCTCTTTCTTGGGACCTACGATGGTTACTTTTTCGTTGCAGGCGAACTGGCCGGGCTGGGAGAGATCTTTTTTCTTGGTCAGCTCATAGCCTTTGCCGAATAAGGTCTCCAGATCCTCCTGGGTTACGTGCACGTGGCGTGCGGATGTTTCAACTACGAAATTCATGGTTCATTCTCCTTTTCTGTTTTGGTATGTCGCAGTGGCGGAAGGCTTGTTCCGTCACCCATATCGCAGTGCGCGATTCTATTCTCTATTTTATTCGCTTTTTTGGGGTTTTTCAAGTCCTGGGGGGGAAATATTTGTACTTTTCGTGGTACAAAGTTAGGTGGAGACGGACGGTGAGAAAGCAGGACAGCCCGGAAGGCTTTTCCATATCCGTGTTCGCACGGTTCTCGTACACGCTGTCTGCTCGGAACGGACATTACCCTTTCTGCTTTTTCAGAGTTGTTCCGGATTTGCGGGGTAATGTTCGCTCCTATCAGACAGCATGTACGCGAACAGGCGGACACCGGATATCGGAAAAGCCTTCCGGGCTGTCCTGCTTTCTCACCTGGTTTTTGGGGGCGTATCTCCAATGTCGTGAGGTTAAGCCTGCAAAGATTAGCGGCGCAGGGGTGGCGGTTCTTGCCCGGAGCCTTTCTAAGCCTTTCAGGGCTTAACTTCATGACATTGGTGCATCTCTGCTTAAATTTCGGAGACCAAGATGCAGTTGGGGGTCTCTATGGGGATGGGTTTTCCTTTCATGGAGAAGTATTTTTTCTCGTAGTTGATGTCGAAGATGGTGATGCTGTTGCTTTCATGGTTCAGGGACATGATGCGGCGGTTGTCCGGGAAGAAGTCGCCGGCTTTGGGGTAGTCGCCGCTTATCGGGAGGATGCAGATCTTCTCCAGGAGGCCTGTTTCCTTGTCCACGTGGAAGATTCCGGCGGTGTTGTCGCCGGCGTTGGTACACAGCACCTTGGTGCCGTCCTTGGAAAAGCGCAGGGCACTGGCGGCGCTGGTGGCGGAATGGTAGTCGTTGAGGGTGGAGACGGTCTGAATCAGCTCAAAGGAGGGACTCTTTCCGCTTCCATCGTATTTATAGACTGTGATGTAGTTTTTCAGCTCGCTGATGACATAGGCGAATTTTCCGTCCTTGCTGAATTTGATAATTCGGGGGGCGGAGTTGAGTTCACACATTAAGAGATCTACCAGGGAGATCTTTCCGGTACGGTAGTCGAATTTGTAGATTTTGATCTGGTCGGTGCCTAAATCCACGGCACAGAGGTATTTGCCGTCGGGGGTCAGGTTGACGCAGTTTACATGGGGGCGGAAGTTCCGCTCAGCCACACTGCCCAAACCCTTGTGGAAAATGCCGGCTGTGATGTCTCCTACGCTTCCGTCCTCGTTTAAGCGAAGCACCGTTACCTTTCCGTCGTGCCAGCCGCCTACAAATAAATAGTTGTCGTCCTGATCTGTGGAAAGGTAGCAGCCACGCATTCCGTCTACGCTGTGACAGTTTAAGGGCTCAAGGTCCCCGTCCGGCTGTATGATAAAGGAGCGCACGCCCTCATCGGAGATGGAATACAGGTGCTTTCCGTCGTGGGACAGCTTGATGTAGGAAGGGTTATTGATGGGAATGACCTTGCGTTCGGTCATGGTTCCCTCCTCTACATTCAGATCAAACAGATGGATTCCCTCACTGCTTCCGTGGGTGTAGGTTCCTACATAGGCTACGTATTTTTTCTCGTCCATCACTTTCTCCTCCTTTTTATTGCGATATAAAGTATCTGCGCACTGCCTGTAAGGTCTCTTCTATCTCCTCCTCTGTTATGGCCGCGGACACGAACATGGCCTCAAACTGGGAGGGGGCCAGGTAAATGCCTTCCCGTAGCATATGGGAAAAATAGCGGGCAAAAGCCTCGGTATCCGAGGTTTTGGCCGATGCATAGTCATCTACCGGCTGCTCTGTAAAGAACAGGCAGCCAAGAGAGCCTATATGGTTCAGCTGATAGGGGCTTTCGGCCTCTTTTAGGATTTCCTCCATGCCGGTAAACAGGCGGTGGGATTTTCTGTGAAGCTCCTGGTAAAAGCCGGGAGTGTCTCTCAGAAGGCGAATCTGTGCAAGTCCTGCGGCCATGGCTACCGGATTGCCGCTTAAGGTGCCTGCCTGGTAAACGGGACCTTTGGGAGCTACCATCTCCATCACATCCTTGCGTCCACCGTAGGCGCCTACGGGCATGCCGCCGCCGATGATTTTGCCAAAGGTGGTAAGATCCGGCTTTATGCCGTAATAGCCCTGGGCGCCGGAAAGGCTGAGGCGAAATCCGGTGATGACCTCGTCGAAAATCAGGAGACTTCCATGCTTTGTGCAGATGCGGCGCAGGCCCTCAAGGAAGCCTTCCTTTGGAAGAACAACGCCCATATTGGCTCCTACGGGCTCTACGATGACAGCCGCGATCTCATAGCCCCAGGCATCAAAAAGCTTCTCCACGCTTTCCAAATCGTTGTAGGAGGCTGTGAGCGTATCCTCCGTACAGCCGGCGGGTACGCCTGCGCTGTCGGGAACGCCAGCCGTCATGACGCCGGAGCCCGCCTTTACCAGCATGGCATCGGAATGTCCGTGGTAGCAGCCTGCAAACTTTAGGATCTTATTTCTGCCTGTAAAGCCTCTGGCCGCCCGGATGGCGCTCATGACCGCCTCGGTTCCGGAGTTGACCATGCGCACCATCTCCACGGAAGGCACAATACTTGAGATAAGCTCGGCCATCTCCACCTCTGCCTCGGTGGCTGCGCCGAAGCTCAATCCCTTTTTACAGGCCTCACTCACAGCCTCCAGTACGACCGGATGGCTGTGGCCCAGAATCATGGGTCCCCAGGAGCCCACATAGTCCAGGTAGGTATTTCCGTCCGCATCGGTCAGGTGAGACCCTTTTGCGGATACGAGAAACCGCGGTGTCTCCCCCACGGAACCGAAGGCCCGGACCGGGGAATTGACTCCTCCCGGGATGTACTTTACCGCCCGCTCAAAAAGCATTTCTGATTTTGTCATTATCCGATTCTCCCCTCATCCATAAAGCCTGCGATTTCCGGCGCAAAATAGGTAAGATACAGATCTACCCCTGCCCGGTAGGCACATGCGGCTGTCTCACAGATAATCGATGCCTCGTCCACATAACCTAAGGAGGCGGCCGCCTTTATCATGGCGTACTCTCCGCTGACGCTGTAGGCGGCTACAGGAAGATGGATTTCCTCCTTTACCCTTGTAACCACGTCCAGATAGCTCATGGCAGGCTTTACCATGATAATGTCCGCCCCCTCCTCCACATCCAAGCGGGCTTCCTTTACGGCTTCCCGGCTGTTATGGTAGTCCATCTGATAGGACCTGCGGTCTCCGAAGGCCGGGGCGCTGCCTGCCGCATCCCGAAAGGGGCCGTAGAAGGCGGAGGCGTATTTTACGGCATAGGACATAATGGGCGTTTCCAAAAAGTCATTTTTGTCAAGGATACGCCGGATGGCTCCTACCCGTCCGTCCATCATATCCGAAGGCGCTACCATATCCGCACCGGCCTGGACCTGGGAGAGGGCGATTCGAGCCAGATAATCCAGGGTCTTGTCATTGTCCACATATTCTCCCTTCAAGATCCCGCAGTGGCCGTGGGAGGTGTACTCGCACATGCATACGTCGCCGATGCAGTAGAGATCCGGGAACTCTCTTTTGGCCGCCCGGAAGGCTTTTTGTACAATGCCGTCCTCCCCATAGGCGCCGCTTCCGCAGGCATCCTTGTGCTCCGTGATTCCGAAGAACATGACGCTTCCCACTCCTGCCTTCAAAAGCTTCTCCAGGGCAAAGGGCATCCGGTCCACGCTGTAGCGGTACTGGCCGGGCATGGTTGGGATTTCTTCCTGGATTTTGGCTCCCTCCTTGATAAACATGGGGTAAATCAAAGAGCTTTTGTCCATTCGGGTCTCCCGAACCATTTTTCGAAGAATACTACCTGTCCGCAGACGGCGGGGCCTTATGTTCATTTCCATTTTAATAACCTCTTTTCCTATGATGTTTCTTTCTTCTGCTCAGGCTTTCTGTGCAGAACAGGAGGGCCCAAGGGGCTTCCTGAATCTGCTAAAAGTATAGCATACATTGCGTGGCAGGTGCAATGCTGCTTTTAAAGCTGAACAAAGGCTTTACACCCCAGACATTGGTTGTTATAATAAAAGTACTTAAACACATGTAAACCACGCTTTAGAAAGTAGGTGTTTCTATGCCAAGTGGCGCTGATATTATTAAAGATTATGTGAGCGAATTTTCAAGACTGCAAAATTGGATGCTGGCAATCAAAGAGGTGGCTCCTGAAACTTACAATTCTATGCATGACAGATATATTGAACTAAAGGTAACATTGACAAGCTTAGGGGTGAATCTCACACAAATCGACAAAATAAAAGACTAAAAACAGGAAAGAGAAAGAGGTCACAATGTTTCCACCAAAGCCCGCAGCTCTTCTGCAGCTCTGCGGGCTTTTTTATGATCCTCTCCCCCTGCGGTTACGCCTGCTACCAGGTCTTCCTTCACGGCAAGCCCGGGAAAATAAAAATCGCAGAGCTTCTTGTCGCTGCTTACGTTTACCAAAAGCTTCTTTTCCCGGCATTCCGCCCCAATCTGTGCATTCACCTCTTGTGCGTTTGTTGCGGCCAGAACCAGGCAGGCATCCGCCGGAATTTGTCCCGGCCGGTAGGCTTCCTGTCTCCACGTAAGGCTTCCCGCCTTGGAAAGCCCTTTTACCTCCTTTGTAGCCTTTGGCGCAATTACCGTAAGCTTACAGCCAAACTGGAGGAGGGCCAGGATTCTTCGGGTTCCGATCTTCCCGGCTCCGTAGACAAACACCTGTTTTCCTTCCAGATTTACGAACAGAGGAAAATACCGGCTCATACCTCCTGGTCCTGCCAGCCCTTGCACACATCAACCCATTCCTTTGCATGGGAATACTCCATAAGCTCCCCCATGCTAAGCTCAATGGCGCTGTTGGAGCTTCCTGCTGCCGGAAATACGGTCTTGAAGCGCTTTAAGGATTCATCCAGATAAACATTCACCGAGTCCGGGATTCCAAAGGGGCATACGCCGCCCACGGCATGGCCGATTTTCTCCGCCACCTCCTCCTGGGACAACATGACAGCCTTCTTATGGAACTTATCCTTGTATTTCCGGTTGTCAATCTTGGCGTCTCCTGCCGCCACAATAAGAATGGGCTCCTCCTCCAGCTTAAAGGACAGGGTTTTTGCAATCCGGGCGGGAATACAGCCCACAGCCTGGGCCGCCAGCTCCACCGTGGCGCTGGAGACCGGAAATTCCAGAATCCGGTCCTCCATTCCCAGGGATGAAAAATACGTTCTTACGATCTCGATAGACATGTTATAACTCCTCCTCAATCTCCTTAAGAGCCTGCTTCAATTCCTCCCGGGCCTCCTCAATCTTGCCCCGGTCGCGGGTGTTTAAGACCTCCTCGAACTTTCGGATCTCCATATCAATGATGCGTCTCATATCCCCCATGCTCTCCTCATAGAGGCGCTCACAGCGCAGAAGCAGAAGCTTATTCTCCTCCTGATCCCTGGGATGAATCTTCAGGTAAGCCAGCTCCTCCATACGCTCCTGAATCTCTTCCTCCGTCATCTCATTTTCCTGACTCTTGATGATCTGCTTGCGCACCTCTCCGGTGGAAAGCACCTTCACCTCCACCTCCAGAATGGAGTTGATGTCGTAGGTGTAGGTCACATCCACAGACTCCTCTCCGGCGCGGTTCTTGGGCACATTGACCGTCAGCTCTCCCAAGAGCAGGTTGTTGGCCGCAAAGCGGCTCTCCCCCTGAAGAATATTGATGGTAATCTTGCTCTGATCGTCGTGAAGGGTATAAAACCGCTCCGTCCGGCTGGCCGGGATCACCGTGTTGCGCTCAATAATCGGACAGTAATGCCCGGACTCGTAGCGCCCGTTTCCTCTGTTTACCGTCACCTCCGTGCCCAGGGTAAAGGAGCACACATCCGTTAGGATCACTTCCTTCACGGCCTGGTTACGCTCCTTCATGGCCGCCTGAATGGCGGCGCCCAGAGCCACTGCCTCGTCCGGATGTACCGAAGTATCCGGAAACTTCCGGAAAAGCTTGATAATAAAGTTTTTTACCACCTGGAGTCTGGTTGCTCCGCCCACCAGTACCACCACGTCAATATCCGACAGCTTAATGTGGGCGTCTGAAAGGCTTCGCTGTACCGGCTTCCGGATTTTGTCCAGAAGCGGCTCGCACTGCTCCTCATACTCCTTCTGAGTAATCTCCAGCTCCTCCATATTTCCGTCTATGATGCAGCTTAGCTTCGACTTCACGCTGTCCGCAAAGCCCAGCTTACATTCCTCCGCTGCCTTGTGAACCATTCCTCTGGTCTTGGCGTCAAGGCTGTCCAGGTCAATCTTCTTTTTCTGGAGAAACAGCTTCTCCAATACGTCCGTAAAGTCCTCGCCTCCCAGGTAGTTATCCCCGGCCACGGCCCGGACCTCCAAAATATTCTGAAAGAGCTCCAAAATGGATACGTCAAAGGTACCGCCTCCCAGGTCAAAGACCAAAAACTTGGTATTCTTGGTCTTCTCATAGAGGCCGTAAGCAATGGCGGCCGCCGTAGGCTCGCTGATGATGCGCTCCACCTTTAAGCCCGCCAGCTCCCCGGCGCGCTTGGTGGCCTTTCGCCTCTTGTCGTCAAAGTAGGCCGGAACACTGATCACGGCCTCTGTCACCTCTTCCTTGAGGTATGCTTCTGCATCCTCCTTTAAAGAGCGCAGCACAAAGGAGGAGAGCTCCTCCGCCGTAAACTGCTTGTGTCCCAGATCAAACTTTTTGGTGCTTCCCATACTACGCTTAAAGACTGATGCCGTGGTGCCCGGGTACAAAAGCCCCCGCTCACGGGCCGTCTCTCCTACGTAGATCTGGTCATTCTCGTCCACACTCACGATCGAAGGGGTCAGATTCTTTCCCAGACGGTTGGGAATTATCTTAGGGCCCTCCTCCGTAAAGTATGCGGCCAGACTGTTTGTCGTTCCTAAATCAATTCCAATAATCATACTGCCTTCCTCTAGTCTCTCAAATACGTCTTTCTACTGCCTTCTTACCGTTTCTTAAGCTTCTTTGTGAGCCTCTCCACCTTGGCAATGCTTAAGTTATTGCTCACAGACTCCCGGCAGGCCTTGTCATAGCAATTCAAAGCCTCCGCAAGATCTCCTTCCTCCTCCCGGAGAAAGCCCATGGCCTCCCAGTAATCCTCGCACTCCTTGAAGTTACAGTGGCGGCACTTGGCTGCCTTGTCAATCTGATCAAAATAGGTTCTCGCCGTCTCCAGATCGCCGATATAGTAATACAGGGCGCCTATGTTATAAAGGCGGCTCCTTCTATAATAAAAATCATTCAGATAATTGTCAAGATTCGTATACCTTGTCTCAATGGATTCCAATGCCATTTTCTGATAGGGAAGCCCTTCTCCAGGCGTTCCCAGCTCATAATAGCACTCCATAATGCTGCGGCAGCACCGGTCATAGCCGTAAGCACTGGGCTTCATAAGGCCTAAGGCTGTCTTATAAAGCTCCAAAGCCTTCTTGGGATTTTTCTTATAGTACAGATATACGTCCGCGATGTGAGTCAATGCGTCCGCCCCCTCTGCCCCGGCCTTTTTGCGGGCCGTCTGGTACAGGGACAATGCCTTTCCATAGCGTTTCATCTGCACATAAACCTCACCTATTTCCAGATAGCAGGCAACGGTGTCCTCCCCGTAGAAGCTTTTGATCTCCTCCATGGCCTTCTCGAGAAGGTGCATTTTCTTGTATACGCGGATGATATCCTTTCGGATCCCGCGGTTCTGCGGAAATTCCCTGCTCCCCTTCAGGTACCATTCCAAAGCTTTCTGATAATCTCCCATCCGCTCATAGGTGCCTCCTAAGTTGCTGTAGGCGATGATGGTTTCCTTTTCCTCCATCACCTCAATGGATTTTAAGAAGAGCTCGATGGCCTTCTCATAGCGCTCCGTATACTTATAAATACAGCCCCGGTTGTTATAGGCATAGGTATTGTTGGGCTCCAGCTCCGCTGCCTTTAAGAAATCCTCCTCCGCCTTATCCCAGACGCCGGCTTCCAGGTGCAAAAGTCCCCGCTCAATATAGTAGTAAGCGCAAGGGTCCAGCTCCACCTGCTTATCCGCAAAGGGCACCGCCTCGTGATAATATTTCATGGCTCCCGTATCCTTCAAAAGATCCGTATAGAGATCTACCATGCGGCTGTAAGCCCTGGGGTTTTCCGGATTGATCTTAATGACCTTGCGATAGTAAATAATGGCCTGTCCCCGCTTCCCCATACTTGCATAACAGCGGGCCATATTTTCGTAGACAAGCTCATTTTCCCCGTACTCCTTCTCGCAGATCTGATAGTCCGCCATGGCCCGATCATGCTCCTTGAGATCCGCCAGGGTATTGGCCCGTATCCACAGATAAAGCTTATCCTGATGAATGTGGCAGGCCTTTTCTATGTACTTTAAGGCATCTCTTTGGCGGTCAAGGCCCCTGCAGCAGCGGGCAAGCTCATAGTAAAGCTCTGCCCTTTGCTCCTCGGACACGCTCTCCTTATGCTCCTTAAACTTTTCCTCCAGCTTCTTGCCTTCCTCGTAGGCCGCCTTGAACTCCTCATCTTTCTCTGCGGTCTCTCTGGCAATGGTCAAATGCAGCAGATCAAGCTTGGGGCTTCCCACCTCCGCCTCCTCCGCCTGCTTTAAAATTCCCCTCGCATCGTCATACTGACTGTAGCGGATAAAGACGTCTGCCGCCAGCTCGTAAATCTGAGGATAGCCTGCATAGATATCCTTGGCACTGTAAAAATTGTCCACCACACCCTGACCGTTGTGCATCTCATAGCAGCATTTCTGGCGTAAGACATAGGCATAGAAATCATTCCGATCCGTCTCCACCATCTCGTCACACACATCGATGGCCTTCTGATAATCCTCCTGATCCATGAAAATCTGCGCCTTTTCAATGCGATAATTCCGAGTCCCCGGCTCCTGCTTTAACGCCTCGTCAATGGCCTTAAGGGCCTCCTCATAGCGGACGCCTGCCTCCTCCTTTGACAGACCCTCCTCCCTGGCCATCATGTGCATGGCCTTGGCAATGATCTCGCAGGCGCCGGCAATGCGGCCGGGAATCCGCTCCAGCTGCTTGCCCTTATCCTCCTCCTTGGCCTCCACCTCCCTTGCCTGGGCTTCTGCCTCAATACAGGGAATGCAGGCCCGGGCGGCATCCACAGCCTTCTGACACTGCTGCTCCATCAGATAGCACTTGGAAAGGAGACTATAATATTCCGCCCTCCGGCTCTCTCCCACCATGCGTCCCTCCAGAAGCTTAACGCCCTTTTCGGAAAGATCATTTTGCAGATAGCACCAGCCCAGCTCCATCACATCGTCATCCGAGGCCTCGCCGCTTCCAATCCGCTCCTCATAAAGAGTCATCAGGCTCTGATTAATATCCCGCATAATCTCCAGAAGGGCCTCCTCCTGAGAGCTGATACGAAGAGCCTCCACACAGTATTCTTTCGCCTTCTCCGGATCCTTCTGTTCCTGGTAATATTTGGCCAGATACTTATTGGCCATATAGTGGGTGGGACAATCCTTGAGGATCTTCTCAAAGCACTCCCTTGCCTCCTCCTTCTCCCCGTTCTCCCAATAAATCTCGCCTCCGTAGGCAAGACTTCGCATATCATCCCCCATGAGGACCAAAAGGCCATGAATCAGCTCAGATGCCGCCTTAAGGTCCTGCTTACCACGCTCCAGACGTGCTTCCTCCAGCATCAGATAAGGATGGGAGACAGGCAGATGCTTTAAGGTATCCAGAATACTCTCGGCCCCTTCCGTATCCCCACTGTCATTTTTGCGGCAAAGCTCATAATAATGGTACAAAAAGGTATCATAATCCCCGTCATCCGCTCCCTGAAACTCCTCATAAGGGAAATCATCATCGCTCTGACACTGATGCATCACAAAATCAATAAAATTCGGATGGAATCTTTCCAAAAGCTCCGCCCGCTCCTGCTGCAGATCAAACACCCGATCCAGAAGCTTCCAGATATCCGTCTTAATCCGATAATTATCCGCCAAAAAATCAAGGAGGGCATCCCTAGCCTCCACACAGGTATCCAAATCCAGGCAGATCTCATCCCGCAAAAGCTCCTCCCAGCAGGCAAGATCAAGTCGCCTGGAAAGCGAAAAATAGACCTCCCGCACCCGCCCTATCCAGCGCTCCACCGGCGTTTCCGGCGCTTTCTTAAGCTCCTCCGGCCGATCCGCATAAGCATTTGCCGCCTCGTAAGCCTCCCGAAGACGCTTAAACCCTTCCGGATCATCCTCAGGATTCACCTTCACCAGCAGACGGCGGTAAGCATCCTGAATCGCCTGTTTATCCTTTGTCCTTTCAATTTCCAGTATGGAAAAGCTAATGGTCTCGTCCATTGATATCATCCTTTCGCGCATTTGTTTACACTATTTTTTAGTATAGCACAAAAGGCACTGCTTGTGAATAGCCCCTGCAGGTTTAACTGAATGACATTGACCTGACATTCCCCCCAAGCTCAGGATAAGGACCTGCAGGTCGGCAGGCCCTTATCCGTCCCCTCAACCTCTACTCCTTCAACCTAAGCCTCAAAAACCGCTTCTTAAGCTGCGTCAAATTAAGGGGCAGCAGCGGATAAATATAACTCTTCCCCGCAATCGTCTTATTCCCCACAATCGCCACAACCGTAATCAAAATCCCTGCCAAAAATCCCCAAAGATTAAATATCGCCGTAAGCACCAGCAAAATCAACCGCATAAACTTAAGCGCATAACTAAGCTCATAACTAGACTGTGTATAATTCGCAATCGCAACAAAAGCCATATACATCATAATCTCCGCATTAAACCACCCGGAATCCACCGTAAACTGCCCCAACACAATACCGGCCACCACACTGAGCGGCGTACTAAGCATACTAGGCGTATTGATAGCCGCAAGACGCAGTCCGTCAATGGCAAGCTCCAGCATAAAAAACTGCCAGACAATGGGTACATTGATGGCATCCTTAATCTGAATAAAGGAAAGCCATGGAGGAACCCACTGAGGATTCTGAAACAGCAGCAAAAACACCGGAGTCAAAAGAAGAGTAATCAGGGCAATCAAAAACCGGGTCAGTCTCAGATAAGAGCCCGTCACCGGCGGAAAATAATAATCATCCGCCTCCTCCACAATATCAAAGATGGACGTAGGTACAATCATAGCCTGGGGAGAATTATCCACCAAAACGACAATATTTCCCTCCAAAATCGCCGCAGAAGCCGCATCCGGACGCTCAGTAAACTTAAACTTGGGAAAGGGATTAAACCATTTCCGCTCATAAATACACTCCGCCAGACTCTCCTGATTCATAGTCAGGGCATCCACCTTAATGGCATTGATCCGCCCCCGAATCTCCCTAAGAAGCTTCCGATCCACCCGATCCTGCATATAACACAGCACAATATCCGTCCGGGAAGTCTTACCGGCCGTAAGAATCTCCATAGAAAGCTTGGGGCTACGGATTCTCCGGCGAATCAGGGCCGTATTGAACACCACCGTCTCCACAAAGCCGTCTTTAGAGCCCCGCAGAGCCTTGTCCTTGGAGGGCTCGTCCACCCCCCGCATAGGGTAGGAACGGCAGTCTAAGCCAATACAGGTATCGTATCCGTCAATCAAAAGACAGGTAATGCCGGAAAGCAGGCTCTGAATCAGCAGATCCTCCTCCTCAATGGCCGTAACCTCCACATAGGGCACCACATGATCAATCATCTGCTTTGCCGTCATAGGCATTTCCTCTGGTTTCAGTTTATAGAAAAACTCCAAAAGCTTTTCCATAATGGCCTCCTCCAGAAAGCCGTCAATAAAATAAATGCAGGCATCCTTCCCTGCTATGGTAATTCCCTTGCGGATAATATCAAAATTGCTGTCCAGATTTAAAATTTCATTCAAGTTCGACACATTTTCGTCCAAATGCTCGGAAAGCCTGATTCCCATAGTTCTGGCACCTCCTGATTTGTATTTTTTATAGTATTAGAAATATCGGGAAAAACTATACTTCCCCGAAAATTTCTGCTATAATCATTCAGGAAAAGGGACAACTTTGAAAATCATATACCTGCCGGAAAGGAAGTTTTATATTATGGAAGATTTTAA
The DNA here is from genome assembly GCA_022791635.1 of Lachnospiraceae bacterium. Classification (GTDB taxonomy): domain Bacteria; phylum Bacillota; class Clostridia; order Lachnospirales; family Lachnospiraceae; genus Laedolimicola. The sequence continues at coordinate 39,161 of JAAVZL010000019.1, read as the reverse complement.
TCGGCTGGTGAAGCTCTGTCAGGGGAAAAACGTCTACATACAAACTCACAATTTTCCGGATCCCGACGCCATTGCCTCTGCCTTCGGCCTGCAGCGCCTGCTTGCACACTTTGGAGTAACAAGCACCCTGTGCTACGCCGGACGCATCGACAAGCTGAGCTCCTCCAAGATGCTGACCGCCTTCGGAATTCAAATGGTTTCCTATGAGGAGCTGCGGGAGCATATGCAGGAGCAGGATCCCATTATCTGCGTGGACAGTCAGAAAAACAGCGGAAACATTACGGACTTTGTGGGGGATGAGATTGCCTGCATTGACCACCATCCCACCTTCGTGCAGACGGAGTATCTCTACCGGGATGTCCGCATCACAGGCGCCTGCGCCTCTCTGATTGCACAGTATTTTCAGAGATTGGGCATGGCCCCCGACGTAAATGCGGCCACCGCACTGCTCTATGGAATCCGCATGGACACCCTTCAGTTTTCCCGGGGCGTCACTTCCCTGGATATTGAGATGTTTTCCTATCTCTTTCCCTTAAGTGACACACAAAAAATGCTGGAGCTGGAGCGCAACAACATTGAGCTTACGGATCTAAGGGCCTACAGCGAGGCCATCAACACCATCACCCTCTACGATACCATGGGCTTTGCCTCCATTCCCTTTCCCTGCCCGGACGGTCTGATTGCAGCCCTGTCGGATTTCCTTCTCTCCCTGGAGGAGGTGCTCGTTTCCGTGGTTCTGTGTCACCGGGGGGACGGCATCAAGCTCTCCGTTCGCTCGGAAGTCCCCCAGGTTCATGCAGGATACCTGATCCGCGATGCCCTCACAGGGATTGGAGACGGCGGCGGACATCAGGAAATGGCAGGAGGGATGGTTCGAAGAGAGCAGGAGGTTCTGTTAGGCCAATACCCGGATGATATTCTTCGGGATCGGTTTTTAAGGGCTTTGGAAAAGAATACTTGTGAATAAAAAGAGGAGTTAAAAAATGAAAAAAAAGATTTTATTTCTGGATTTAGACGGAACTTTGCTGACAGACAACAAGGAAATTACTCCGGAAAATATGGCAGCCATCCAAAAGGCAACCGCCCTCGGGCATGCCATTGTAGTCTGCACCGGCCGGCCTCTCATCAGCACGGCCAGACAGGTGGAAAAGCTGGGGCTTACCACCCCCGGCTGTTATGCCATCACCTCCAACGGCGCCCTCATCTACAATGCACACACCAGGGAAACCATTTTCTACCAGGGCGTACATCAAGACTGTATCCGAGAGGCCTTCGAGGAGGCCTACAAGTTCCATCTGCATGCCCAGACCTACAATCAGGCAGGCGCCCTGTGTGAGTATGATACAGAGGAAATGAAATATTATTCCACCTCTACCCTCCTGCCCTATGAGGTCGTTTCCGATGTAACAAAGCATCTGGATGGGGATCCCATCAAGCTTCTCTTTATTGATCTCAAAGATCGGAGCCATCTGGAGGCTTTTCGTCAGCATATGGAGCCCTGGGCCAAAAAGAATCACCTGGACATCTTTTTCTCCTGCGACGAATATCTGGAATTTCTCCCTGAGGGCGTCAACAAGGGAAGCGGCGTTCGTTTTATCAGCGAATATCTGAACATCCCTTACGAGCACACCCTTGCCGCCGGGGATGCGGAAAATGACATCTCCATGCTGAAGGCCGTAAAACTCCCCTGTGTCATGAAAAATTCCCGGCCGGATATGTACTCTTACGGCGCCTATATCACCAAACGGGACAACAATCACTCAGGCATCGCGGAGATCATTGAGAAATTTATGCTGTAATGTCCAGGGGAATCGAGTAGGGAAGGTTTCACCTGCTCGCTGCGTCTTCAGCAAATTTCCATATGCGGGCCTGTGCATACAAAAAGGGAACGCTTCGCGCGTTCCCTTTCTTTTGTCATTTGTTCTTATGTAACAGATTACTCAACCTTGGAGTATCCGCCGGATTCCAGAGCCTCGCCTGTGGCCTTCAGAGAAAGCTTGTTGCCGTTGCCCTCGATCTGAAGAAGCTGCTGCTCTGCCAGTGTCTCCACTGCATCGCCTGTAGCGTCGATGGTGATGGAAATGGTATAAGTGCCTGATCCGGCCGTACCGGTACACTCTACGCCCTCCACGGCCGCATACTGCTCAGCAAGTGCGTCGTAAGCCGCATTCATCTGCTCCTGTGTAGCCTCGTCAAAGCCGGTCATATCCATCTCGATCACCTCGGTGATCTTCACAACCTTGTCTCCCTTTGCATCCAGGGTCATGGTATCAACCATCTTCAGTCCACTCTGCTCCTGCTCGGAACGATAAGTAACCGTCTGCTCCTTGCCGCCGCATGCTGCGAGTGCCAGAGTCATGCAAAGAACCATTACTACACTTACAATCTTTTTCATTTTTCCTTTCCCCTCTCTATCAGGTAATAATATTGTAGTACGAATCCAAAATAATGTTACGTACCAATAAAAGATTATACTCTTGTTTTTTCTTTATGTCTAGTATATTTTTCGCTCTGTTTATTAAAAATTCATTAATTTTTGTAACAGCTCAGACGGGCGGCAGGAGCGCAGGCATAGTAAACCACATCCTCATAAACCGGAATATCCGGGTAAAGATCTCTCTGATTTCTTTCGTTATACCACCATTCACCCGCTTCCAATAAATACTTCAAAGTATCTAAAGGATATCTCTGAACTACCACATCATAAAAGATTTGATTCTCTTAAAGATACCCTCAGTATACAAGGGAATCTAAATATAAGTATGCAAAAGCCTCCTCCTAACCGGAAAGAGCCAGATTATGTTCCTTGGATGGCTAAAAACCACGGAGGTGTCGCAAAATGGGAGAACAGGATATGGAAAAGCCTGTTCTCCCATTTTGCGACACTCCCACCGCTTTCAACAAATCTTTAGTGATAAAATTCCGCCTGCAGTGTATTGTACCCTGCCACACCGTCTGCCTTAAGCCCCAGCTTTTTCTGGAGCTGTATGGTCTCGCTTCGTGTCCGCTTGCCGAACTGGCCGTCCTCCTCCTCATCGGTACCCAGGATTTCGTTACAGCGTATTTGGTGCCACCTTACCACCTCTCCGATGGAGCCCACCCGCCAGAGAGGCCCAACCCTCCTGGCCTTCAGATGAATCTGCCGGCAGACATAGCGGGTTCTCGGTCCGTCCAGACCGTCCTCCGCAAGCTTTCGGCCTTCGGCGTCCCGATATCCGTCTGCATTGGCCGCCTTCTGGAAATTCAAAATATTGATGTTGGGCACCGGGCTTCGATCCGCCAAAACCAGAGGTCCGATATCCATAAAAAATCGATTGAGATCCACCTGCTTTGGCACGCCGGGAATTCTCCCGTCGGAGGTATACTGCCAGATACTGGCTTCCTCCATTTCCCCCATAGAAAGGGCATAATTGTATCTGGCGTACCACAGATACACGGTTCCCAGCTCCCCGCGGATTCGATTTCGGTCAAAATAGCGGTTGAGGTAATCTCTGCCGGCATAGAGAATCGGAGTGTATCCGGCGGCCCGCACGCCCCGAAGGAAGGCAATGGCCATATCGGTGCACAGAGCCTTTGTAACGGTCACTCCCTTTTTCCGGGCATAGTTAAGCGACTCGTATTCGAAATCGTAGGCAATGGGACACCGCTCCCAATACTTGGCCGCCTGGGCCACTGCATAGCCCGCCTCTGCGGCCGCCATTTCCACCGTATAGGCATAGCTGAACCAATAAAGCAGTACGGGTATTTTCAGGTTAAAGCAGGCCTGGGCATTGGACGCATACCTCTGGTCCACATTGTTCTTGCCATAGCCGGCCCGCAGGCCAATATGCCCGTAGCCGCTGTCGCGAATCTGCTTTATATTTACAATTCCGTTGTTGGCGGACAAATCCGGTCCCTCATATAAAACCTTTTTACTCATGCTGGTTCTCCTTTTCCTACCATAATGAAAGGGATTTTCCCCTCACTCCATCTTATGCATCTTCCCCCAGAATTCTATTTTGGCAGGCTTTTTCAAACGGAAAACAGGGCTGTCCTATTTTGCAACAGGACGGCCCCATGAGTATCTGGTTATACAACAGCATTTATTTTTGATTTGAACATACCTACTCCGCCGGCTCCTCCGGAATAAAGACCCGCCCCGTAAAGCCATGGCTTTCTGCCCGGATCTTCTCCCTGGCCTCCTCCACAAAGTAATCCTGGGAGTTTACGGAAGGCTTGCCTCTCCGATCTGCCTTCACATAGGTATCGTCGGGCTGTAAGAGATGAGCCTTCACATTGTCCTGGAATTCGATCTCCAGAATATGAATCACCTCTCGCTTCAGATTCTCCTGCTCAATGGGGAAGAGAATCTCCACACGTTTTTCCAGGTTTCTTGGCATCCAGTCCGCACTGGCACAGTAGACCTCCTCCTGGCCGCCGTTGTGGAAATAGAAGATCCGGCTGTGTTCCAGAAAATTCCCCACAATGGAGCGGACCGAAATGTGCTCGCTGACTCCGGGAATTCCCACCTTAAGACAGCAGATTCCCCGGATCAAAAGATCGATCTTTACTCCGGATGCGGAGGCTTCGTAGAGAGCCGCAATCACATCGGGATCGCACAGAGAATTCATCTTCGCCATAATGTGCCCTTCGCCGCCGTTTTCCGCATGCTCCTGCTCCCGCCGGATGAGGGTCAGGAAACGGTCCTTTAGCCAGATGGGCGCAAGAGAAAGCTTGTTCCAGCCTGCGGGCTCGGAATACCCGGACAGCATATTGAACACAGCCGTGGCATCCTCCCCGATGGGCGCCGAACAGGTCATAAGTCCCAGGTCCGTGTAAAGCTTGGCCGTGGAATCGTTGTAATTTCCGGTGCCCAGGTGCACATACCGGCGGATGCCGTCATCCTCCCGGCGCACCACCAGGGTGATCTTGCTGTGGGTCTTTAAACCCACCAGTCCGTAAATCACGTGGCAGCCTGCCTTCTCCAGCATCTTGGCCCAGAGAATGTTGTTCTCCTCGTCAAACCGCGCCTTCAGCTCTACCAGCACGGACACCTGCTTCCCGTTCTCCGCCGCCTGGGCCAGAGCCGCAATGATAGGCGAGTTGCCGCTGACCCGGTAGAGGGTCTGCTTGATAGCCAGAACCTTCGGATCCACAGAGGCGTCCCGCACAAGCTTCACCACCGGATCAAAGGTCTGGTAAGGGTGATGAAGAAGTACGTCGCCTTTTCGGAGCTCCTCAAAGATATCACAGTCTGCCAAAAGCTCCTTTACGGCCGCCGGTATATGCTTTGGATACCGGAGGGCATCAAAGCCGTCCATCCCGTACATTTTCATCAGAAAGGTCAAATCCAAAGGACCTACAATCTTATAGATGGAATCCTCCTTGATACTAAGCTCCTTGCGCAGAAGCTTAAGGAGGCGCTTATCCATCTTGTCCTCCACCTCCAGACGGATGGCCTCTCCCCACTGACGCTTTTTCAGCTGCTTTTGAATCTCCTTTAAGAGATCTGAGGCGTCATCCTCATCAATGGTCAGATCCGCATTGCGCATGAGGCGATAGGGATGGGCGCAGATAATGTTGTAGCTTAGGAAGAGCTGCTGCATGTTCCGCTCAATGATCTCCTCCAGAAGAATCACAACCTTGTCGCCATCCTTGGTATCGGGAAGACGCACAATCCTGGGAAGCACCGAGGGCACCTGTACGGTGGCAAATTCAAGCTCCTCCGTCTTCTCGTTTTTCCTGGAAAGAAGGGCTCCGATATTCAGAGACTTATTGCGGATCAGGGGGAAGGGGCGGGAGGAGTCCACAGCCATAGGCGTAAGCACCGGGTAAACATTCTCCCGGAAATAGCGATCCACATACCGGGCCTGCTCCTCATTTAAATCCTCGTGCTCCTGAATCACCGTCAGCCCATGCTGACGCAGCAGGGGCAAAAGGGATCGGGAATAGGTGGAATACTGGGTGCTCACCATTTCCCGGGTGGCCTTTGTGATTTCAAAAAGCTGCTCCTGGGGGGAAAGCCCTGCAATGTCCTTCTTCGTATACTTTGCGTGAACCATGTCCTTTAAGGAGGCGACGCGGATCATAAAAAACTCATCCAAGTTGGAGGCCGTAATGCTTAAGAATTTCAGCCGCTCAAAGAGGGGAATACTCTTATCTCTGGCCTCGCCTAAAACACGTTCATTAAATGCCAGCCAGGAAAGCTCCCTGTTTCGATAGTATTCGCTTCTGGTATAATCCTTCTTTTCCATTTTCTACACCTGCCTTTTCTGCCTGATTACGGGCCGGATACTGAAAATCGTCTCAAAAAATTCCGCCTTGTGGGAGAAAAGTCCCTGCTCCAGGGTAATATCCTCCACCGTGTCCACCACCACCAGAAGCTCCCGCTCCTTTAAGGTGACCTTCACATTCTTGAACTTCTGATTGTGGCTTCGGTCCATGGAGTTGGCCACCCGAAGGATAGCGCTTAGCTTGGCGGTCAGAAGATAATCCTGCCGATCCAGACTGGAGCCAATGGAAAACTCCTCAAAGGAGGCAAATTCCTCCGTGTTAAAGCGGATAGCGCTGGCAATAATCTCCCGCTCCCGGTGGGAAAGTCCGATGATCTCCGTGGACATCACAATCTCATAGGAACACTCTGCCGTGCGGTTCATGCTGATATACTTGCCGCAGTCGTGAAGGAGCACCGCAATCTGAAGCAGCAGGCGTTCCCGTCTTCCCATGCCGTGGATCCGCTTCATTTTATCAAAGATGGTCAGGGCCAGATATTCCGTCCCCGCCAGGTGAGTCTTGTTGCTCTGGTAGCGCTTGGCAATGTTCTTGGCCGCCTCCACGATGTCATTTTCAAAGTTGTGGGAGGACTTAAAAATCTTTTTGCGCTCCGCATAATCGTAGGCCAGACCGTCGCTTAGGTTGAGGCCCGGAATCCAGATGGTCTCCGCCCCCGTCTCCTCAATCAGACGCTTATAGATAATCAGGGCCGGCATAATGAGGGACACATTTTCCGATACCAGTCCCAGACGCTGTACCATGGCCTGGGGAGTCCGGGTCATAATCTCCTGGTAGAGCTGCATGTACTCCTCCCGGCTCAGCATCAGGCTGTGCTCCATAGAGCTATGCTGCATAAACTGGGTAATATAGTCTCCCACCAAAATCATATTTTTAATCTCACGGTCCTTTAAGTACAGCCGCTTGTAGCTTTTCAGCTCATTGTTGATCATTTCCTCAATGATGTCTCCGAAATGATTGGTGCGGCTCTCCACCTCTGCCAGACGCTCCCGGATACGCATGGTGCCCAGACGCATATTTTGGGTGGAAACAAGAGCGTCCTTGTCAAAGAGGGAAATCTGGATGCTTCCCCCTCCCACGTCTACGATGGCAGTTCCCTTCTGGATGATTTTCTGGAAGGATTCCTCGTTGGAGGCAATGGACTTGTAACCCAGAAACCGCTGCTCGGAGTTGCTTAAGATCTCTACCTCAAGACCTGTGCGCACCCGGATCTTGTCCAGAATCAAAAGACAGTTACTGGTCTCCCGGATGGCGCTGGTGGCGCAGGCCCGGTAATCGTCCACCTGGTACTCCTTCATAATCCGGGTAAAATCCTCCAGAACCCGGCAAAGCTCCTCCAGCATCTCATTGCCGATTTTTCCCCTGCTATAGGCGTCCCGGCCAAGCTCAATGCCGTGGCGGATATGGTCCACCTCCCGGATGCCTGTCTTGGGTACCAATTCTAAAATCTTCATTCCCACCTCGTAGGAACCGATATCAATTGCTGCAAAGGTTATTATCTGCATATTCTCACGCCTTTCCGGTACTGCCAAAGCCTCCCCGATCTCCGTGCAGAAGGGCATCCGTCTCCTCAAAGGAAAGCTCCGGCTGATGCTCCATGATTCGGAACTGGCAGATCCGATCGTTTGTATGAATCTGGGTGTCCCGAAGTGCGTAGGCCGGCATAAACCACTGATCGTTGTCGCCGCAGTAGGTCTCGTCTATGACCCCCATACTGTTGGTCTGGATAATTCCGAAATTTTTAAAGGTACTGCTTCTGGGGACCACATGGGCCTCATAGCCCTTGGGAAGCTCCATTGCGACGCCTAAGGGAATCAGACGGAATTCTCCCGCCTTCATGGTGACATCCTCTGCGGCCCTTAGATCGATCCAATCGGATTTTCCTCCGATATAGGCCAGATGCTCAATTTTATCCGTAAAATATTTAATCCGTATGGTTTTCTTCTGTTCCGGCATGGCTGTCTGCTCCTTAAAATTTGATGGTCTCTAAAATACTGGTGCGAAGAAGGGTCAAAGCCGCCGTCACGGCGCTCTCCCGGATCTTCATACGGTTTCCGGTAAAATGATACTCCTCCACCTGCATAGCTCCCTTCACCGACACGGCAATATATACCAATCCCACAGGCTTTTCCTTTGTTCCCCCGTCTGGTCCGGCAATCCCGGTGATGGATACGGCCACATCGGATCCGGTGGTCAGAATGGCTCCCTTTGCCATCTCCTTGGCCGTCTTATCGCTGACGGCTCCGAATTCCTTCAGGGTCAGCTTCTTGACGCCGATAAGCTTGCGCTTGGCCTTGTTGGAATAGGTGATAAAGCCCTGCTTTAAGACCTCGGAGGCTCCCTGTACATTCACCAGACGTCCGGTAAAAAGACCGCCCGTACAGGATTCCACCGTGGTTAAGGTTAGCTGCTGCTCCTTTAAAAGGCCAACCACGGATTCCTCCAGAGTCACCATCTCGTCGGTGGTGTAGATGTGACCGCCGAAGCGCACCTTAAGCTCCCGGATCACAGGCTTCATCAGCTTTTTGGCCGCCGCCTCATCCGCCGCCTTGGCGGTAAGCCTAAGATGAACCTCTCCAATCTTGGCGTAGGTGGCAATGGTGGGATTGCTCTGCTTTTCAATGAGATCCCTTATCATGGACTCCACCTTGCTCTCTCCCATGCCGCAGATCTTGATCATTTCCGACACAATGACCTCCGGCTGCTTCTTGTTGAGATAGGGAAAAATATCCTTTTCAAACATGGGCTTCATCTCTCCCGGCGGTCCCGGCAGGAGAATCACAATCTTCTCTCCCTCCTCCAGAATCAGCCCGGGAGCCGTTCCGTTGTCATTATCCACTACAATGGCTCCCTCCGGAACAAGCGCCTGCTTCCAGTTGTTCTCCGTGATCTCTTTCATGCCTCTGGTATCGAAGAACCTCTGAATCAGCTCCCGGCTGTGGGGATCCTCCACAAGCTTTTTTCCAAGAACCCTGGCAGCCACTTCCTTTGTCAGGTCGTCCTGGGTGGGTCCTAAGCCCCCTCCCAGAATCACCACATCGGAGCGTCCAAGAGCCAGCCTTAAGGTTTCCTCCAGACGATCCGGATTGTCCCCCACCACGGTCTGATAATAGAGGGAAAGGCCAAGCTGGGCACACTTCTCCGAGAGGTACGCCGCGTTGGTGTTCACAATGTTTCCCAGCAGGATCTCGGTCCCCACGGAAATCAGTTCTACAATCATGTCAGATATCTCCTTCCAGTAATACGCCCTTATTTTTCACCAGGTAATCCACCAGGGAAATCACCGTCAAAATGAGGGCAATCCAGGTTACGACGGTTTCTATCACCGCAAAGCTTCCTCCAAGATCCAGAATCAGCAAAATGATCATCAGCATCTGAAAGGTGGTTTTAAACTTCCCCCAATAGCTTGCCGCAATCACCACTCCATTATCCGAGGCAACCAGACGAAAACCGCTGATAATGAATTCACGGGCAATAATGATGATAACAATCCAGGCGGCCAGTCTCTTTTGCTCCACAAGACAAATCATGGCAGAACAGACCAGAAGCTTGTCGGCCAGAGGATCCATAAATTTTCCGAAGTTTGTGACCAGGTTGTACTTTCGGGCGATTTTCCCGTCCAGCAGATCCGTGAGGCTTGCAAGAATAAAAATAGCCAGCGCATAGTACTTTCCCTGCTCACCTCCCAGATTCGTGAGCATAAACAGGACGAAAAACGGGATCAAAATCACCCGCAGGACGGTTAGTTTGTTTGGCAGATTCATAATAGCTCTCCTATTAAATCATATTCGTAAGCGCCTGTGACACGGACTCTGGCAAAGTCCCCGCTCACCAGGGTTTCCTCTGTATTGATAAAAATATATCCGTCCACATCCGGGGCGTCCCGGTAGGTGCGGCCTACATAGACGTTCTCTCCGGATACCTGTCCTTCAATCAGCACCCTAAGCTCCCGGCCCGTCATGGCTTCGGCCTTGTCAAAGGCAATCTCCTGCTGAAGCTCCATAAGCCGGGCCTTGCGATCCTCTTTTACCTCCTCGGGAACCTGATCCGGCATCTCGGCTGCCAAAGTGTCCTCCTCCTGGGAGTAGGTAAAGACGCCCAGCCGGTCAAATTCCCAGGCATCTATGAAGGCCATCAGCTCTTCGTGGTCTTCCTCCGTCTCTCCCGGAAAGCCGGTGATAAGCGTGGTGCGCAGGCAGATATCCGGAATGGCGGCTCTTATGTCCCTCAGGATCCCCTCCAAATGCTCCCTGGTGGTTTTTCTTCCCATGCGCTTTAACATACGGTCGGAGGCATGCTGAATGGGCAGATCCAGGTAATGGCAGATCTTCGGTTCTTCTTTTATGACCTCTATCAGCTCCCTTGTCATCTCCTCCGGGTAGCAGTACTGAAGGCGTATCCAGCGTAAGCCTCTGATTTTGCACAGCCCCTTAAGAAGCGCAGGAAGACGCTTTTCTCCGTAAAGATCGAGGCCGTAAAGAGTCGTCTCCTGAGCTACCAGAATGAGCTCCTTTACCCCCTGCTCCGCCAGGCCTGCCGCTTCCTCCAAAAGCTGTTCCATAGGAACGCTTCGGTAGGAGCCCCGTACCTTGGGGATGATGCAATAGGTGCAGTGCTTGTCGCAGCCCTCGGCGATTTTCAGGTAGGCGTAATGGCCGCCGGTGGTAAGCTGGCGCTTTGTCTTTGGTCTTACCAGGCGGTTTAGATCCGCAAGCCTCTGTTCTCTTGCGCCGTTTCTCACATGGTCGAGAATCTCCGGGAGGGCGTCGTAAGCAGTGGTGCCCAAAACAGCGTCCACCTCCGGAATCTCTTCCTGGATCTCCTGATGGTAGCGCTGTGCCAGGCACCCGGCGACAATGAGAGCTTTGCAGGGACCGGACTTTCGGTATTCCGCCATCTTAAGGATGGTGTTGATGCTTTCCTCCTTGGCGTCGTTGATAAAGCAGCAGGTATTGATTACAATCACTTCCGCTTCCGCTTCGTCATCGGTAAAAGCATAGCCCTTCTCCTCCAAAAGCCCCAGCATTTGTTCCGAGTCTACCAGGTTCTTGTCACAGCCAAGGGATATAAATAGTAATTTCGTCATGGGGATTGTCCCTTTCATTTCGTCACATATTATTATAGTAGATCAGGCTGGAAAATTCAACCAGAGCTATCAGCGAAACCCTGCTTTCCCACTCTTTTCTGTGGCAGCTGAGCCAGAACAATGGCGGTGAACATAAGCACGCAGCCTAAAAGCTCCCTGTTGGTCAGGCGCTGATTTAAAAGCAGCATACCGGCCAGGACGGACACCACGGATTCCAGGCTCATGATAAGGGAAGCCACGGTAGGGTTCATGTCTTTTTGACCCACAATCTGCAAGGTATAACCGGCTCCACTTGAGAGAACGCCTGCGTAGAGGATGGGCTTCCAGGCGGCAAACAGCTGTGTAAGCTCCGGCTTTTCGAAGATCAGCATAGCAATGCCGGAGGCGGCTCCGCAGACAAAAAATTGGATACAGGACATCTTAACGCCGTCTACATATTGGGTGAAATAGTCAATCACCAAAATATGAACCGAAAAAAGACAGGCGCAGATAAATACCAGAATATCGCCAATCCCAAGACGCAGGCTCTCGGTCATGCAGAGAAAATAGAGGCCTGCCAGGGCCAGAGCTACGCCTATCCAGACAAAGGGACCGCATTTTTTGCCAAAAAAGAGGCCCAGAATGGGTACAATTATAATATAGAAGGCGGTGAGAAAGCCTGCCTTTCCCACGCTGGTGTAAAGGATTCCAAACTGCTGAAAGCAGCTTGCCGCGCAGAGGGCCAGTCCGCAGCAAACGCCGCCTAAGGCCAGCTTTTTTGCATCGGCTTTTTTGCGGGGCGTCTGGCCGCTTTTTCTGTCTGTGGGAAGGGACTGCTCCTGCTGCACGTTTAAGCGGCCAAGCAGGGTGATACACGGAAGCAGCACCAGACCGCCGATGAGGGAGCGGACACAGATAAAGGTGAAGGGGCCCACGTAGTCCATGCCTACACTCTGGGCTACGAAGGCCACTCCCCAGATTATGGCGGTTAACAGTAATATGAAAGATTGTCTTATCTGTCGTGCATTCATGTGAGTTGATTCCTTATCCTGTTTTTTAACCTTCGTCAAAGCGTAAGGTAGACAGAATGCTCTCCTGTGCGGATCCCAGTCCCTCGTAGGCTTCCACAAAGCAGTCCATCCAAACCGTGTAAAGCTTCTCGTTGTAGCGGAAAATATAGAGATCGCAGGTACGGCTGTCGCCTTCGGTTCCCTCCGCATAGCTGATCCAGGTGGCCGGGTATTCCCCTTCCCCTATGGTAACCTCCTCCACGGTGCATTCTTCATTGCTGTCGGCCACATACTGATCGGCCAGTGCCTCCGTGGATGCTCCTTCTGTTCCCCATATTTTTACAAACACAGGTGTCTTTGAATCGGGTCCGTGAGAAGATGCATAAAAGCACAGCTCTTCTTCCCCGGCCTCCAAGGTAAAGGCTGCCGGATCGTAGGCTATGGTAAAGCCGTCTATGCCCTGTATTCTGCGATAGGAGACGCTGACCGGCTCACCCTCCTCCATAAGGATGACCTCCTCCTCTCCCAGAAATGCTCCGGGTTCGAATCCCGTTAACCCGGGAGCCGGCTCGCCTTCTTCCGGGACGCTTTCCGTCTTATTTTCCTCTGCCTGCTCTGACTCATTTGCCTGCCGTACCTGGGGAACGGACACCTCTCCTGTTTTCTCCCCTGCGCCGCAGCCGCACAGTACTGCCGACAAGATCAGGCAGGGAAGAAGCATTCGCCTACGCAAGGCTCTCTCCTACTACTTGCTTCACCATCGTCATTTCTCCTTTATTTAAATTCTACTTCTGATGCCGTCGTTTTATCCTTCTCTATTCTAATCAGATTCCTGCTAAATTTCAAGGGGCCCGCTTATCTCCTTCATCCGCACCGCCATATACTGTCTGGCGCCCATTTTGATGCGGATCTTTCCCTCGTAAACCTCCGGCAGCTCCCGGATGGTCATATTCCAGGTATCAATAAGCTCCAGCTTATATTTCTTCTTGTCCGGAAGCGTATAATTTCGGTACAGGGGTCTTGAAAATCCGTAGTAGTACAGATAGTATTCGTCCTCCTTGTGAAGGCACACGCTGTCCCAGTTCTCTTCGTGGTTCTTTGCCGTAAGCCTAAGGGGCTCAATCTCTTCCGGAAGCTCTCCCAGAATCTCTTTTAGGAAGCCAATCCGCGCCACGCTGTCTCCATGAAGCTCTCCGCCGTGGGACCACCAGATCGTTTCGCTCCGGTCGATGTAGGTCTCTCCGTGGCTTACATAGCCGCCCCGCATACAGCCCTCCCAGAACCTTCTGGTCAGCTCCTGGCCCGTCAGATTTCCCCATCCGAAGTCGATATTTCCCTCATACCCTGCCTCGTCCACAATCACCGGCTTGCGGTATTGGCTTCTCCAGTCTGTCACCATTTCCGCCGTCTTGTATACGTCCACCCGCTGTACACTTACATGGGTGATCCAGGAGCGGTTATGGTCGTAGAGTGGGATGCAGTTGTGGATGGAGCGCAGGTGGCCGTAGGGATCATTTCCCATAATCACCCGGGCATAGGCTTCCCAGTCCTCCACCGTCTTATGGGGAAGCAGATCGTACTCATTTGCCAGAGACCACCAGACATTTTTAAAGTGGCACAGCCGGCGGACTACATAGGTTAGGTAAAAGATATCCTGCTCTCTGGTCATTTTGGAAAAGCCCCACCGATCATAGGGGTGCAGCAAAATGATATCCGCCTCGATTCCGAGGGCATCAAGCTCTCGGATCCGCTTTTCCAGATTTTCGAAAAATATCGGATCAAATCTGGTAAAGTCAAAGCCGTCTCTGGGATTTCCGGGAAACACATAGCGCTCTGGATCTGTGGTGTTGTAGGTATAGAATTTTGGGAAAATGCACATGCGTATTTTATTGAAGGGCGCTTTTGCGAGGGTTCTAAGGGTCCTTTCCTGTACCTCTTCTACCTGATTGATCCAGGCATAGCAGGTGGTTCCAAAGGGCTGAAACCTTGTGCCGTCCTCATAGCAGAAATGAAAGTCCTCCTCGGTCTCGTAAAAATGTGCTTCCTCTTTGGGACTCACGTCTTTCTTTAAACAAACTCTTCCGTGGTTTCCGGGCTGGGGCGGTGTACAGAGAAAGGTGCCTGTGACGCCGTTTAGGGAGGGATCATTGCTGTGCACCTGATAGCTCCAGCTTCCCTCTTCCTGAGGCATAAACCGAATGCCATAGATTCCGTTCCCTTTATAAAAGCCCTTTGTCTCTATGCTCTGGGCGTGGTTCGAGAACTTTGCCGTCACCGTAATCTCCGTAAAGGGATTCCCGCTTTTGGTTCCGGAAAGCTCTAAATCAAATATCTGATATTTTTCTATACAATCTGCCATACACTGACCCTCCACTCTATCGATGTCATGAAGTTAAGCCTCTAAAAGTTTATCAGGGCTCCGGGCAAGAAACGCCATTGCTGCAAAATAATCCAACAGTCATTTCCATATCCTGTGTTCGGACGGTTCGCGTACAAGCTGTCTGCTCTGTACGGACATTGCCAAAGCAATATCCGCCCACATCAGACAGCTTGTACGCGAACAGCCGGACACTGGATATTGGAAATGCCTGTTGTCTCATTTTGCGACGGCCTCTTCTCCCCTGCGCATGCTGTTCTTGCAGGCTTAACTTCATGACATTTTTCACTCTACATGTTCTTTTTATATTTTAAGCTTTGGAAAGGCATCTGTCAACGAAGCATGCTGCTACTCTTGCCAAATCTTAAGCTCTTTACCGTCACTTAAGCAGGTAATGGTACCTTCAGAGGTAAGGTAGGTGTTGGTGTCAAGGCTTTTTAAGATGTTCAGCACCTTGTCGTCTGCAGGGCGCTCCGAAGAACAGGTAATAACGGCTATCTCCGGGGACACGGCCTTTAAAAATTCCTCTGAATTCTTTTCCTTTCTGCCGTGGTGGGGCACTTTCAAAAGATCGTGGCGTAAGTCGAATTCCGTCTGATTTAAAAGCTCCTCCAGGCGTTCTCGCTCACTGTCGCCGGCAAATAGGAACCGCCGCTCCTTGTAGGTCATGCTGATCACAAGGGAGAAATCATTGTCCTCCTCCTCATATTCCTGCTGCTCTGGCGGATAAATCAGGCACTCTGCCTCCTCAAGGGAGAACTTTAGGGGCTTTGTCACAAGCTCCGGCTGTCGGTCTGTCTCCTTAAGAGTTGACTCATATTCCAGGTACTGTTGGCTGTCTGAGGCGTAGTCTGGCTGCAGGATCCGCTCGGTCTCCACTGCCCCCAAAATTTGATCCGCTCCTCCCACATGATCCTTGTCAAAATGGGTCAGGACCAGATAATCCAGGCGCTCCCTGCCCTGCTGTCTCAGATAATCCAAAATCACTTGGGCGGTGTCATCATAGCCTGTGTCGATCAGCATACAGGCTTTTTCTGTCTCAATCAGAATGGCATCTCCCTTTCCCACGTCAAAGAAGGTAATCTTAAGCGGATCCTGAGTCTCGGCGGGAGGTTTTTCCCCACAGCCTCCTAAGAGAAGCACAAGAGCAAGAAAAACCGCGGCAGTCTTCCAAAACAGGCTTTGTCTTTTCATGGAACATCCTCTTTCTGCTTATAAACTCTCCTCAAACATATCATGTTTCCTTTTCCTTGGCAAGTCTTCTGCGGATCCGGCCGGCCGCAGCTAAACCTATTCCCGCTGTAAACAGCAGCAATCCCGAGGCAAGCACCATCCTTACCTGTCTGGGATCGTCGTCTCCCAGAAAGCGGAAGCGCACCTCCTCTGTAACCAGAAACCGGATGGGCTCTGTCTCGGTGACATTTCCGGCTTCATCAAAGGCTTTTACGGCAAAGGTCTGCCATGCCTTTGCGCCGGGAATCCGATAGCTGAGCATTCCGCCAAGCTCTTCAAGCTTCTCTCTGTCGTAAACTTTCTTTCGCTGTCCGTTGAGATAGAGCTCTGCACGGGCAAGGGAAAAAGCGTCCTGCACGTCCACTTCCATCACAAGCTCTTTTCCCTGAATGCGCTGCCGATCTCTTGCTCCGGTCACCACAATGCTGGGACCTGTTTTGTCTACGATGAATTCAAGGCTTTTCTTCTTGATGCGGTTGTTGGAGGCATTTCTTGCCCGATCCTCTGAATAGAGGGTTACCAGGTAAATGCCCTCCTTCTGGAAATTTTCCTTTCCAATCCGATAGCGGTAGGTTTTCCAGGTATCGGCTCTTCCGGACTCCTCCACCTGGTAATCCCGCCCCTCCAAAAGCTCTGTGATCTCTCCCTCCAGGCTTACGGTTATCTGGTAGTAGTCCAGGAAGTCGGGATTGTATTCCGTAATCGAAAGTTCCGGCTCCACCCTAGTATAGCGCGCGCCGCCGGGGCCTGCAAGCTTCTTTGTGGTCTTTTCAAGCTCATAGACGGAACCAAAGCGGTTCACTGAGAAGACAAGCTCCTTCTTAGATACGTTTCCGGCCAGATCCACTGCTCTGGCCTCTATGCGGTACAGATCATCGTTTTCGGGAATCCGCTCAAAATCTTCCCAGACAAGGGAAAAGCCGTTCTCCTCTCTGCGCTTGGTCCAGGAGGGAAGGGTTCCTGTTCCGCTGCTTCCTGTAAGGCTTACCTTTGCCTGCTCCGGGTCAAGATTGGCATCTGTTACATGAAGCCCCGGCGTCACGGTTCCCCGGTTGGCCGAGCCGTCCTTCACTCCCTCAAAGGAAAGCTCCGGGGGTGTTCCGTCGATGACAAATTCCTCTGACTGATAGAGTACGGCTTCATTTCCGGCTAAATCCACACAGGAAGCCTTAAGTCGGTATCTGCCGTCCTTCTCAAAGGCAATTCCGGCCCTCCAGCTATTTTCCTCCCACCGGCGAAGCTGTCCCATCTCCGGACCGGAAACGGCTTCTTGCTCTCGGAAGGCTTCCGTCATAACCTTTACATCCTCCGGACTAAGATTTCGCTCTGTTATCTCCACAACGGCGGCACGCCCCTTTGAATAATAATGCCCGTTCACAGCTTTAGAATCATCCCAGTGGACCTTTACAACCGGCGGGGTTTTGTCAATGACAAAGGTGTCAGTCCTTTCGTAGTTTCCCTGGTTTCCGGCGGCATCCTGGCAGGAAAAGCCAAAGGTATAGACTCCATCCTTATCAAAGACGAGCTCTGCAGTCCAGGTACAGTCATCCCTGTGATTCAAATCTTTGTAAGAGGAGGAGCCTTTGCAGCCCTTTCCTCCCCGGTGCGCCCACAGCAGGGCCTCCGGCTTTCTGCCGGTCAGAGAAAGCTGTACCTGTTCCGGCACAAAATTTCGCTCCTGGACGGTGATGCGGGCAGTCTGATCCGCCCTGTAATACCGCTCATTTCTCACGTCCTGATTCAGCCACTCCACCTGTACCTTAGGCGGCTTTGT
Organism: Lachnospiraceae bacterium; assembly: GCA_022791635.1. GTDB lineage: Bacteria > Bacillota > Clostridia > Lachnospirales > Lachnospiraceae > Laedolimicola. The sequence continues at coordinate 21,432 of JAAVZL010000019.1, read as the reverse complement.
ATCAATGTGGATGGTAGGAATCTCCTGAAGTTCTGTGGTATGGCCTGCAAAATCTATGAGGTTGGCAAAAACGGGCACCTGATTCCGATTATTTTCCGCTGCCGGTATGGTCAGGATCTGCTCTACCTTCTCCTGTACCTCCTCGCCCTCCCTGGAAAAGCTTAGGCGTCGCTCCTGATTCCCGGCCAGAAGAAACAGGGCCCGGATTCCGGAAAAGCTGTCCTCCATCACAAATCTTACCTGCACGTCTCCCCGGTAAAAGTCCCCTCTTCCCTGTGATTCTCCCTCTATCAGAACCTTTGCCCGGGACGCTTTCTGATGCTGGTTTTTTGATTCAAGAAGGATGCCGTCGGTCTCTGTCCACTCCTCCATGATTCTTCCCGCCCGATCCCAGGCCTGCGCCCGGATGGTTCCCTGGAAGGACATGGGCAGGGTAAATACCACACTGGCGTCCGTTCCTTTCTCCTCACAGACAAGTCCGCTTCCTGCTCTGGCTGTTCCGGTAAGCTTCAGAGGCTTTGTCTCCTCCTCCCCTCCGATTCCCTCACAGATATAGGTAATGCCTTCCACGCCGCTTACCAGATCATGAGCCTCAATCCGAACCCTTAAATCCGGCTGGCTAAAATAGCCGAAGGCAGCCTGGTGGAGCAGCTTTTTCACGAGAGTCTGATGCTCCGCTTCCAGAGTGATACCTCCCTGCCCCTGTATCACCGGCGCACTTCGGTCAAGACAAAAGCTCCCAAGATCCAGAAAGCCCTCCTTGCTGTTTTCCGGAATATTTCCGGCCTCATCCCGGATCTGTGCAAACACCCGATAGTTGGCCTCCGATCTCAGGTGAAGCCGAAGGAAAAAGCTCCCCGGCTCCTCCCAGAGCTCGTAAGAAAGCTCCTCTCCCTTAAGGGCCGCCTGTATGGCCCCTTCCCTAAGCTGCCGCCAGGATTTTTCATGGACCTGGCGAACCTCCGGGATGTCCAGCAAGGCGCCGGATGCGTCCAGGGCCTTAAGGTACAGCTTTGCTTCCTCCTCGTCAAGCTGCTCCTCCAAAAGCACAAGCTCTACGGTCAGCTCCTCTCCCGTCTGATAATAAGACTCCTCTTCCAATTCCCTTCCCTGCTCGTCCTTCCACCGGACCTCAGCCTCCGGTGCCCTGGTATCCTCCGGCTCTTCTGGCTCTTCTGGTTCTTCTGGCTCCTTGGGCTCTTCCGGCTCCTTAGACGCTTCTGATTCCTCCGGTTCTTTTGTCTCACCCTCAGTCTCCGCCTCTTTTCTGATTCCCTCCTGTGCTCTCACAGACAGACGGCTTCCCGTGCCCCCCTGCCAGAGCAGTACACAGGCCAGAACCAGAATCCACCGCCTTCTCCTCAAAATCCGGGGAACGCGAAAATGTAGAAACATCACCAGAGACGACGCCGCCAGTACCACTGCTGCTGTTCCAAAAAAAATCCATAGCTTATGATATATTTCCAACAATTGTTCTGTATGCTCCATGGCTCTCTCCTTTCCCTCCCTGCCAGCTTTGTGCTGCCTGACAGGAAATCCTTTCTTTTTTTACTCATTTTTACCTCACTCTCTCCTCATAGGCCAGCTCCACCTGGCGCCCGGCCTCGGTAAGTAAGTAGGTAAGCCTTGTACGCATCTCCTTAAGCCCGGGCTTGTCCCAGTCCTCCTCTGAGAAATCTGTCCGCAAATGCTCCCGAATGGAAGCAAGCTCATCCTTAAGCTCCGCCTTTCCAATCCCTGCCTGACGAAATTCCAGAGCCCGGCCGTGAATCTGCGCCGCCAGCTCCTGATACATGCGGAGAGCAGTCACCGCATTGTCAAGCTGAACCAGATTCCCCTCCGACAGGGCAGTCAAGTCCTTCCAGTAATCCCCATAGGACACCCCGGCATCCCCGGATCGATTCACCTGGCCTATCCGGCTGTAATAGGCCCCGATGGTTCCAAGGCGCAAAGCCCGCTCTCGGCTGGCTTTCGGCAATGTCTCGGAGTCCGCGGCAATCTGAAGCCATTTTACCCCCAAGCTCTTTCCTCCTCCTGCCTCATAGTCGTAGTAATAGGCAAGCCCCAGCCAATAGGCCAAACGCTCATAGCCCTCCTGATTTTCCTTAAGATGAAGCTCAAAGCTCCTGCCGTCCGCCGCTCTTCGGCTGAGGATCTCCCGCAGCCGTTCATCTTCTTCCCTGGTAAAGGAAACCATACCGTCCGCCTCCACCGTCAGGAACACCTGCTCAAGAAGCTCCAGATAAGCCTCCTCCCTGCCGGGCAAAAGGCCGATGGCCTCCTCATAGGACTTAAGCTTCTCCTCCGGCTTAAGGGCCGAGGAAGCTCTCTCCCGAAAAGCCTCATAGACTTGAAGGGTCAGACACTTCTCCCGATACCGGACAAAAAGAGCAGCCACAAGACAGACAGCGGTCAAAAGCACCGTAAAGAGAAAACGAAAAAGCTCCTTCCTCTGCCTTCTTCTTACGCTCAGATCCATTTCCTCATAATGCTCCAGCACCAGGGCAAGCTCCCGGCAGCTTTCGTATCGTTCCTTTGGATTCGCCCTGGTACAGGTCTCCAGGATGGCCTCCAATCCCGCGGACAGATCCGGATTCCATCGGCGGATGGGGTAGATGCCATAAGGCTCATGCCCCGGATCCTGTCCTGTCACCAGCTGGTATAAAAGAGCTCCCAGACAGTAAATATCCGTCCTCCCGTCAACCCTTCCCAGTCCCTCCCACTGCTCCGGCGCTGCATAGCCCGGCGTTCCCAGGCAGACAGTCTCCTCCCTAGAACCCAAATCCCGCACCTCCCGGGCCGTTCCAAAGTCAATGAGCTTCACCCCTCCGTCCGGCTCCAGCATCACATTGGAGGGCTTCAAATCCTGGTAAATCACCGGCGGATCCTGCCGGTGAAGGTATTCCAGAACCTCACAAAGCTGCTTTCCCCATGTAATCACCTGCTTCTCCGGCTGGGGGCCCTCCTGCTCCAGAAGCTCCGAAAGTGAGCTTCCCTCAATATAATCCATTACAATCAGAAGACCCCCCTGCTCCTCAATCACATCCGCAATGGCCGGCAGTCTCGGATGCCGCAGGCGCTTCAAAAGCTCCGTCTCTCTTCTCAGACGCTCCTGAACAAGCTCTGCCCCAAGCTCCGTTCCCTTACGGATCTCCTTGACGGCCCAGGTCTTATTGGCCTTCTCATTGATAGCCAGATAGACCATGCTCATACCGCCCTGGCCGATTTTCTTTAGAATCTTATATTTGCCGTCAATAACCATACCTGCCTCAAGCAGAGCCAACCACCTCCCTTTTCCCAAAAATCAATCGCAGGCCCGCTTCCTCAACAGCCCTCCCAAAAGAGAGCAGAGAGGTATCCCACCAAAAGAAAGGGGGCCAGGGGAAGCCTGCTCCTGCGCCCGATTTTCCCAACCAGGATCAGCGATAGAGCCAAACCTCCTGCCAAAAGAAGGCCGTGCAGCAGGCAAAAAAGCGTCCGCTCAAGCCCCAGATACAGCGCCGCCGCCCCGAGAAGCTTCACATCCCCAAAGCCAAGCCCGCGGGCGCTAAGCGCCGCAAAAAGCGTCAGACCTCCCATGAGGGCAAGGCTTCCCAGAAGCTCCCTTTTTCCCTGAAGAAGCGCCTCCCGCCCAAGAAGCTTCTCCTCCATCCAAAAAAGCAACACTCGAAAAAGCCAAGCCCAGCCAATCAGCCGATTTGGAATCCGCATTTTTCGCATATCCGTCCAGGCTGCCCCAAGAAAAAGAATCCCCGCCACACCCTCTTTTATGGCCTCAAAGCCAAACACACACGGTCCTCCTCATTCTTTTTTGTCTCGTTCTTTGGAATTCCTACACAGAATTGTGCAGATTGAAAACAGCAGAAAATAAAATTAAAGCTGTTACAGCACACTATAACAGCTTTTCCATATTTTGTCAAATCCTTTTTCTTTATTCCTTTGGTTCACAGTTACTGTTCACATTCCTTCCACACCCCCACAACCGTCAAATCCTCCGTCACAGGCGTCTGGTTGGTAAAATAAGTATCCGTTCCTTCCAGCTTCCATCCCAAAAACTCAACTTCCTCCGTGCTGTCCTCACAGGGAAGCTCCTCCATACACTCCCCGGCAATCACCCCGTGGCAATGCCACTCCTTTCCTTCCTCCGTCAGAAAATGAACCCGACAGATGGGTGCATCCGAAAGCCAGACCTCGTCCAAAAACTGCCTCCGCCTCAAAATGAAATCTGCAACCCTCCCCGCCTCAGCCCGATAATCCATCTCCCCCGCATAATCCAGATACACAGGACCAAACCTGACCTTATCGAGAATGGCAGATGCCTCAATCTCATTGAGATATTCCGGTATTTTTACCTCAACCATATAAGAGAGAAGCTCACGAAACGTCTCCTGATACTCCTTCTTTATCATCAAGCGGAAGTCTTCCTGCTGATACAAGCAGGAAAACCAGCGAGTATTTTTCCCATTGTGCATAGTCAAAAACCCTAAATCCCGGGCATTCGCACTGCAGCCCGGAACGCGGGCATAGGCCTTATCATAATCCCACACCGGCCCTCCAAACACCCTGGTACTGACAGCATCCTCCGGCTTGTAGAAATAAGAACTGCTAAGGCCTCCCCCATTATTGCGGCTAATCTCCTCCACCAAATACTTATCCGCCCAGGACTTAGAATCCAGATACTGGGAATAATACTCCCCCGTCACGGGATTACACCCGTCCTCCGAACGAATCGCATCCTCAAGCTGCTGCATCAGCCCTGCAATATAGTCAACCTCCTCCACAGAGGCATGCTGCGGGCTCTTAAGCACAAACTCCTCCCCGCCCTCCGTAATAAATCCACTGATTTCCTCCGCATACTTGGGACCATAATCATGCTCCACAAGATACCCCCCGGTAATATCCTCCGGATTGCGCAAAAGCGCCGTCCCTTTTCGCTTCTCATCATCGGAAAGAAAGCGATAAGCCTCCTCCAGATTTCCGCCGTTTACCTCCTTGTTCTGCTTCTCCAAATCCGAAAGCTCCAGACGATTATCTCCAATCTCCACCTTCTCACAGAGAAGATACATCCCATTGTAAACCCCATTCAAATACACATCTATGTACCTCGACTGGGGGCTCCCCGCCATCCCCGCCTCCAAAGCCATATCATAAGTCAGCTTATTACGAATATAAGATCGATCATACACATTACTCAACAAAATCCAGGTATCCGAAGCTCCCATCCCCAGCAGATCCTCCGGCGTCCGAAGCTTTATCTGATAAGACTTCTTTTCAAACTCAAAGGTATGATTTCCTCTGCCGGAAATATTTTTAAGCACATCGCAAAAAAGAACCCCTCCGTCTGGGCCCACAAGCTCCCCGCTGGCTCCCTCCTTATACCTCTTATCCGCGTCAAGCCTCTCCATACTCCCCGACTCCGTATTCACATACAAAGTAGGAAGCCCCCCGGACTTCAGGAAAACCATGGACTTCGTCCCGGCCTCCCTTCCAAGGAAATCATAAAACCGCACCGTATAAGACACTTGCTCCAAAAAGCTGCAGGAGGCCTCCTCCCCGCCCGACACAGAAAACATCTGCCCCCCTTGCTCAAACTCCACCCGGAAAGCCTCCGTCTCCACCCGAATAGCATCCAAATCCGCAAAAGAAGGCAAAAACACATAGCCAGTCCCCTGACCATCCGCCCCCGGCGTATAACAAGTCACCCAATGATTCCCCTCATACCCAAAACTGACACACCCCTCCAGCCGCTCCTCCCGAAGCAGCCTCTGAAACTTCAATTCCCGAAGCATCCCCGGCAAAACCAACAGAGGAACCACCACAAACACCACAAAACTCAACCAACGCAAAATGCAACGAAACTCTCTCTTCTGTAAACTCATACCGTCATCTTCTTTTCATCCAATTGCATCCAGCATTCCATTCACAACCAGCATCCCCGTCCGTCCCCTCACAATGTTACTTCAACCGCTTATCCGACCTCACCGAAATCCGCGTCCCCACACTCTGGAAAATCTGCACCAATATAATCAGCAAAATCACCGCAATCAGCATCACCAAATACTTATACCGATAATACCCATAATTAATGGCAATCTTCCCAAGCCCTCCGCCGCCAATGATCCCACTCATAGCCGAGTACCCCAAGATCGTCGTAATCGCAATCGTAAAATTCGACATCAAAGAAGGCACACTCTCCGGAATCAATACCTTCACAATAATCTGAAAGGGAGAAGCCCCCATACTCTGAGCCATCTCAATAATATTGGGATTCACCTCCCGAAGGCTGCTCTCCACCAGCCGCGCCACAAAAGGAAAAGCCGCAATCACCAAAGGCACAATCGAAGCCGTAGTCCCCACAGCCGTTCCCACAATCAGCCTCGTAACCGGAAACACCATAATCATCAAAATCAAAAACGGCACAGACCGCAGCAAATTGATAAAAATATTCAGCACATGCATCACACCCTTGGGAAGAGGCAGCACTCCCTCCTTCTCCCCCACCACCAAGAGCACGCCCAAAGGCAGCCCCAGCAAAATGGCAAAGGCCGTAGCCAATACGGTCACATAGATCGTCTCCCACACCGCCAAAGGGATTTCATTTTGCAAAATCCACAGCGTCTCCTCCAAAACCTCCGCCGAAAACAGCTTCTCAAGCACGATCTGTCACCTCCTCCACCAGCACATCCTCAATACCGCTCAAATACTCCATAGCTCTCTGCACCATCTCATCGCCCCCCGTAATCCCAAGAAGCATATTTCCATAGGCCTTATCCCCAATACTCCTGGTAGAAGCTCCCAAAATACTCGCCACTACCTGCTCCTCCATAGCCATCCGGGCAATCAGCGGCGTCTTAGCCGCAAGAGCCCCGCTGAACACCACCCGGATCCGCCGTTCTCCCGGCGTCTCCGTCATAATCTCATCCGCCCCGTCCGGAAATACCAGACGCCTGGCTGCCGCCGATTTGGGACTGGAGAATACAGTACTCACAGCCCCCTCCTCCACGACTTTCCCGTCATCGAGAATGGCAACATGGCTGCAGATCTCCTCCACCACGCTCATCTGATGGGTAATGATAATCACCGTAATGCCAAGCCGGGCATTGATATCCCGGATCAACTCCAGAATGGAATGGGTAGTCTTGGGATCGAGAGCACTGGTAGCCTCGTCACAGAGCAGCACCTTGGGCTCCGTAGCCAAAGCACGGGCAATGGCAATCCGCTGCTGCTGCCCGCCGGAAAGCTGAGCCGGGTAAGCATTCGCCTTGTCCGGTAAGCCTACGATCTCCAAAAGCTCCAGGGCGCGCTTTTTGGCCTCTGCCTTGTCTACCCCGGCAAGCTCCAGAGGAAAGCAGATATTTTTAAGACAGGTGCGCTGCATCAGAAGGTTAAAACCCTGAAAGATCATAGTCACCTCCCGACGCACCCTTCGAAGCTCCTCCTTGGAAAGACTGCCCATATCGCAGCCGTCAATGACCACCGTTCCCTCCGTGGGACGCTCCAGCATATTGATGCAGCGGACCAGGGTACTCTTTCCCGCACCGCTCATACCGATGATGCCGTAGATATCCCCATCCTTTATGGTCAGATTCACATGCTTTAAAGCCTCCACTTTTCCGTCTGCTGTCTCAAATTCTTTGGAAAGATTTTTTATCTCAATCATAAAACCTCCGGACAAGGGAAATAGCCGGCAAAAATTTACCGGCATCTTCCCCTTCTTATGTATTTATTTAATGGCATCCAGGCTGGTCTGCTTTCCGCCGTAAAGACCGATAGGCTCTACATGAACGACAGAAGCAGATACCAGATGGGTTCCGTTTTCCGCATTAAAATCATCCAGATAGGGGGTGTGCTGGAAGTAGTTGGCATCCACCTCACCGCTCTCTACCACATTGTTGGGCTGCACATAATCCGTATACTCAATAATATTGAGTGTAATATCCTTCTCCGCCAGAATCTCCTGCGCCACCTTCAAAATCTCCGCATGGGGCGTGGGGGAAGCCGCCACGGAAATGGTGGTTCCGGCCAAAGCGGCGTAATCCAAAGAAGCGTCAAAGCCGTCCGTAGGCGCATCTACAGTGCTGACCACGGCGCCCTCATATTTTTCCGTAATAAAATCTGCCACCTTCTGGCTCTCCAGAGCAGCTACCAGAGCTTTGATGGCATCCGAGGTCTCATTTCCCTCCTTGACCGCCAGAATATTGCTGTAAGCGGAAGAAGAGCCTTCAATAGCCAAAGCATCCGACATAGGATTCAAATCCGCCTCAATGGCATAGTTGGAATTGATCACTGCGTAGTCCACATCCTGCAGCACATTGGGAAGCTGAGCCGCCTCTACCTCCTTAAAGGTAATGTTGTAAGGGTTGTCCTCTATATCCTGAATGGTTGCAGTGATACCGGCGCCGTCCTTCAGCGTGATATAGCCCTGTTCCTGCAAAAGCAAAAGCGCTCTTGCCTCATTGGTAGTGTCGTTGGGCACTGCAATGGTTAAGCCTCCGCTTTTCTTGCAGGCTGACACAGAGAGTGCAAAGGTCAACACTGCGGCTAAGGTGACGAGTGTCTTTACATGCTTTTTCATAATGTATTCTCCTTTTTGAGTTTTAGTTTTAGAATCAGGCCTCTATATGCGGAGCCCGTGCATAAGAAAAAGGGAAGCCTCCAACAAAGCTTCCCTTCTCAATCAAGCTTGAGTGCGGCCTCTTATGGAACCGGTCCGCTCCTTTACAGACAGAAAGCACGTTGGAAATCAGCAGCACAAAGCATGCACATGGGGCACATGTACATCTCCATGGAACACATGGTACGAATGCTGGTCTCTCTCATGGCGCTCTCCTTTTCCAGTAATCCTAAACTGGTTTTGATTATAGTGCAATTTTTTAAAGAAGTCAATGGGTTTTACAGAAAATACTTTCCCGCTATGCGCTTCACGCACCAGGGGAGGGCTACCGGCTCCACCCGATCCACTGCCGTAATGGGATAAATCTGTACAATTTCCCCGTCTAAGTAATAGCGGACGCTTCCTATAATGGTTCCGGGCTCTACGGGAGCCGTAAGACTGTCCGGAAGATTTGCCTCCACCGTAACCTGCTCTTCCTGAGACAAAAGCAGACTCAAATGCCCTGCCGTGGCTCCGGCGGCAAGCTCTGTGCGGGTGTAAGCCACATCATCCAGGCTGCCGCTTTTTGGGATTCCTCCCCTTACAGGAAGCGTGCTAAGGGCCGGCTCCTCCCAGATCTCCCGGTAGGTATAGTGCTCCAGGCCATAGCTCATCAGCTTTCTGGTGTCGCTCCATTTGTAGCTGCGGTTATTGGGCCAGCCGCAGGCTAAAAGAGCCACGATAAAGGTCCTCTCCTCCCGCCTGAGAGCTCCCACATAGCAGTAGCCGGCGTTGTTGGTAAAGCCGGTTTTGCCGGAGAGGGCTCCCTCCATCATCGTTAAAAAGGCGTTCTTGTTACCAACGGTAAAGCTCCTTAAGCCCTCAGTATCCCCGAAGCTGTAGGAGGAGGCGCGGGTGATGGTAAGAAATTCCTCCCGCTTGGGAGACTGCATGATGCAGTAGCGCATGGTCCGGGCCAGATCCTCCGCAGTGGTAGAATGAATTCCGCCCTCGTCCGTGGCATCCAGGCCGTTTGGCGTGATGTAATAGGTATGAAAGCAGCCGATGTCTCTGGCCTTGGCATTCATCATTTCGGCAAAGCCCTCCACAGAGCCGCCTACGTGCTCTGCAATGGCTACGGCAGAGTCATTGTGAGATTCCAGCATCAAAGAGTAGAGAAGGTCCCCCAAGCGATACTGCTCTCCCGCACGGATTCCAAGCTGAACGTCCGGCATACCGGCAGCATACTGGGATACGGTGACAATCTCATCCAGGTTGGCATTTTCCAGGGTGACGATTAAGGTCATGATTTTGGTGGTGCTTGCCATAGGCCTTTGCTCATAACCGTTTTTTTCAAACAAAACACGCCCGGAGTCGGCGTCCATCAATACCGCCGACTGGGCGTATAGCTGTCTTAGCTCCGAAGGAAGCTCTGTTTGTCCCTCCGGCTGTTCTGTTTCCTGCCCATAGGCCTTAAAAGAAAGGCAGAAAAGGAATCCAAGGAAAAGCAGAATCGAATATAATTTTTTCACGGCCGAACCAACCTGTACCTGATTTCCTTTTATTGTATTCTCCAAAGATAAGATTTATAACTATGATTCCCTCTCAGGAAAAACGCAGCATACGGATTTCCGAGGGGTGAAAACCGTCGCTTCCAAAATCACCCTTCATATCCAAGGTCATGTAAAGCTCCAGATCCTCAGGACCCCCTTCCGTATCCTCACTCTCCCCTCCGTCGCCGGAAACGGTTCTCACATAAAATTTCGTATCCTCCGTATAAATAACCGGTATCAGATCCGAATCCTTAAGCCTTGCCTTAGACGAAGGACTGCTGCTCTCTAAAGAACCGTCCTCCTGAACCTTCACCTTACATTTCACCACATACAAATCGCCATCCTGGAGCTTCCAAACCTTCCCCCTGAAATCCGCATCAATAGCCTTAGCCGTATCCGGATCCAGCGTAGACCAGGACGATTTCCCTTTGCATCCCGCCACAGCCAGACACAGCATCCCGCACACACAGAGCAGCAAAGCCGCTCTCCTCCTGTTGACATTTTTCCTGTTTCTCATATTCCTTCCTCCTGACTTCGCAGCCCTTTCGTCACGCTGCTTCTTATTCTGTCAGGATGATACCATAGAAATCTGGAAACTATCTCTAAACCCACATCAAACAAAACCCGTTCAAAAAACTCCAGAATTTTCCACCAAAACCTCCAAAGGAGATGTGACAGAATAAGCCCGCAGACTTTTCCAATATCCAGTGTCCGGCTGTTCGCGTACGCCTGTCTGATATTGGCGGACTATACTGTCCGACAAGAGCAGACCGGTGTACGAGAACCGTCCGAACACGGATATGGAAAAGTCTGCGGGCTTATTCTGTCACATCCCCAGCACAAACCTCAAACCGGGCCGTTCTTTTCTTTCCCACAACAGGAGGCACCCCCACACCCAGAGCATCCACACCCGCAGGAGGACCCTCCCCGTTTCTTATTCCGTATGGAATACCCGACACTGCAGGCCAAACAAACACCTATGATCACAAGCACAATCACATCTGCCATCTCAAAGCCTCCTTTCACATTCTCAGCTTAACACATTCTTTTCACAAAAACAATCCGCCTACAGCATTTACCAAAAACGCCGCAATATAAGCCGTTCCCATCTGTACAGCCACAGCCTTTCCGGTCTCCTTCCAGGTCTTAAGCTCCCGCTTCATAGCTCCCACGGCCGCAAAGCAGGGCATGCACAACAGATTAAACACCATGTAAGCATAGGCCGCCGCCTTAGTTTTGATATCGTCCTTCATGGTAGGAAGCGCATTTTCATCTCCTCCCTCAAAAAGAACCCCTTCCGAGTAAATATCCCCTGCTGCCTCCGGATCGTAAGTACCGCCCTCAAACCCAAGCTCCTCCAGCTCCTCAGCGTCATACTGGGAAAAGAATTCCGCCAAATATTCCTCACTTACATCCTCGTCATAGAGCTGTGCAAAGGTAACCACCACATTTTCCTTGGCAATCCATCCCGTTACCACACCAACGGCCGGACGCCACTCCCCAAAACCCAGAGGCTTGAAAACAGGCGCAATCACATTTCCGATGGAGGCCATAAAGCTATCATTCATCTCGCACATAATGCTGCCGTCTTCATTCTCGGCCGCATTCCTTCCATTAAAGGAATCCAGGTTAAATCCGGACAGGAACCAAATGAGAACCGTAGATACAAAAATCACCGTTCCGGCCTTCACAGCAAAGCCCTTCACCTTCTCCCAGCCATGAATCAGCACACTTTTTAAGGTGGGCACGCGATACTGGGGAAGCTCCATAATAAAATTGGAGGCTCCGTCCTTATAGACAAATTGATTTAACAGCAGGGACACAAGAATCGCCATCACAATACTGAAAATATACACGGAGTAGGTCACTAGCGTCTGATTGCTGTCCGCAAACAGGGTAGACACAAACAAAGCAAAAATGGGAAGCTTTGCGCCGCAGGGCATAAAACCTGCCAGAATCGTGGTAATCTTGCGATCTTTCTCCGATTCCAGGGTACGGGTGGCCATAACCGCGGGAACGCTGCATCCAAATCCCTGAAGCAGCGGAATAAAGGAACGCCCGGACAAGCCAAAGCGGCGGAAAATCCGATCCAGCACAAAGGCGATTCTTGCCATGTATCCGCAATCCTCCAGAAAGGAAATCAAAAGATAAAGCACCAGCACCAGGGGAATAAAGCCAAGGATCGCCCCAAGTCCCGCCATAATGCCGTCAATCACCAGAGAATAAACCCAGGGAGAAGCATTGCCAAGCAATCCCTCTAGGAGTCCGGTCAGTCCGCCCCACAAAGACTCCACCACGCCTGCAAGCCAGATACCGGGACTTGGGATTCCCAAGAACAGAAAATTTTCGCTGTTGGTGCAGGCAAACAGCAAATACATGATTACCGCAAACACCGGCAAAGCCAGAATCCGATTGGTGAGGATTTTGTCCAGCTTATCGGATTTGGTTTCCACATGGCCCACGGTACCTTTCTTTACCGTCTCCTTTACCACCTTCGCAATATACCGGTAGCGCTGATCCGCCACGGCAGCCTCCAAATCCGTATTGGATCCATAAGCTTTCTCTGCGATTTTTCCCGCCTGATCTCTGAGATTATCGGATACCTGGGAAGCAACATTCTCATCATTTTCCAAAAGCTTGACTGCCTTCCAGGTACAGTCGGACTCGCCGCCTGCCTCCAGAGCCTTTGCAATCTCGTCTACGGCTCCCTGAAGCTTTTCATCGAAAATCAACAGTTTTTTCGGGCTCTTTGCCTCCTTTGCTACCTCCGCGGCCTTTGCCATCAGCTCCGGAATACCCTTGCCGCTTCGGGCTACGATCGGCACCACTGGAACGCCAAGGATTTCGGAAAGCTTTTCCGCCTGAATCTTGTCGCCTCTTGCCTCTACCTCATCCATCATATTTAAGGCGATAACTGTGGGGACGCCGGTTTCCAGAAGCTGCAAGGTCAGATACAGATTTCGCTCCATACTGGTTCCGTCCACAATATCAATGACTGCCTGAGGCTTTTCCTTTACAATGTAATCTCTCGCAATAATCTCCTCTGCGGAATAGGGCGACAGAGAATAGGTGCCGGGAAGATCCAGAATACTGATTTCTCTATCTTTTCGATAGGTACCTTCTTTCTTGTCCACAGTTACCCCCGGCCAGTTTCCTACCCGCTGCCTGGAACCGGTCAGATCGTTGAATAACGTTGTTTTGCCGCAGTTTGGATTGCCTGCCAGCGCAATGGTGTATGACATCTTTTTACTCCTCCACTCGTTTTTTCTGTATTTTTCGGCTCTTCATGCTCTCCCTTTTATTAGTTTTCGCTAACCAACCTCTTGCTTTTCAGAAGTTATTATTAACTAACTCTTTATTAAAAAAATAATTCTGCATAAAAAGCCAATCTGTGTCCCTTTCGTCAGACAAACTAACAGATGCTGAAAAGGGTACTTCTATGTCTGTACCTCTATCCGTGCAGCCTCTTCCTTTCGCAGACTCAGCTCATAACCGCGCACATGAATTTCCACAGGATCCCCCAAAGGCGCTACCTTGATTACCTTTACTGACACCCCCGGCGTAATGCCCATGTCCATGATTCTGCGCTTTAACGGACCGCTCTCGCCAATAGACTGTACCTGCCCGGACTGCCCGGGCTTCATTTCCTTTAATGTCATATGAATTCCTCTCCTTCTGTTTTTCATTCCTGTTCCCTATACAGCCGGCAGCATTTTTACTGCTTCATCAAGCTACCATAATCTGCGACGCCAATCCCCGGTTCAGAGCAATCCGAACGCCTTTTACCAGCAAAATCAGGCCGCTTGGATTCTCGCCAATCACCTGAACACGCTCACCTTTTACAAAGCCGAGATCCTGTAAATGGCGCTTCACCTCTTCCTTTCCATGAAAATCCTGAATCAATCTGGTCTCTCCAATCTCCATCATGGCCAATGCCATATCGAACACTCCTTTCTTATTTGTACATAAAGAGATATCCGTAAGATATTTCTTAAATTTGTACCTATTTTTCTCTCTTAAGGGACGTCTACGGAATATTTTCCAAGCCGATGCAGCAATAGCTCCCAAGAATCCCCTCCAGAGCTGCCTTGCTGCTGGTGTGGCTTCTCACCACCTGCGTATGATTCCTTTTCGCCTCCTCCATGGCACATTTTACCATCTTATGGGAAACCGTATTTGTGAACAGAACACAGAGATCCGGCCTTCCGATCTGCTTTTTCAAGTCCCCCGTCATTTGGGTAAATACCTTTGCCTTACAGCGATAGGCTTTGCAGACATCCTGATACTGACGAATCATGCGATCGTGTCCGCCGATAATGACCACACTCATATTTCACACCCTTTCTATGTTAGCATAGGCTAACCTGTGTCCTTTTAAAAATGGTTAGCTTTTTCTAACCACCTTTAAAAGCTTATCACATTTTCTATTTCTATGCAAGTATTTTTTCAAAATTAATTTGCACACCGGTTATCCGTAGCAGCCTTTCCATTCTTTTTCTTATCAGGTAATATTTTAGGAGGAGACAGTGTCTAATAAGTGAAAGGAGGTTCAGCATGCCGGCAGAATCATTTTTAGAGAGACTTATGAAGGAATATGGCGATATGCTTCTGCGTATGTGCTATTTGTATCTGAAGGACTACTATCTTGCGCAGGACGCTGTCCAGGAGACATTTCTCAAGGCTATGAAAGCCTATGGATCCTTTGAGCACAAGGCAAGTGAAAAAACCTGGCTTACCCGGATTGCCGTCAATTGCTGTAAAAATATCATGCGGAATCGCTGGTTTGGAATCATCCGCGTCAATCCGGAGCATCTGCCGGAGGAGACAGGCGCGAATCCAATGGACGATTTTTTAGAGAAAGAGTGCATCTCAACAGCCATTATGAAGCTAAATCCGGGAGATCGGCAGGTTCTTGTGCTCTATTACTATCAGGAGCTGTCCGTTCGGGAGATTGCCCGGATCATTGGCCGCACGGAAAATGCCGTCATACAGCGTCTGAACAGAGCAAGAGGCAGATTAAAAAAAATATTAACGGAGGTCGGATATGGAGAGATCTGAAGTAAAAAACATTTTGGACCAGGAGCTAAAAGATGTACGGTTAAGCCATGAGCTGAAAGAAAGACTTCGAAACAGGGCCTTTTATCGGAAATCAAGCCAGACATGGAAGGCTTTCATGGCTTGTGCCGCAGTTCTGATTCTGGGAGGGACGACGGTTTTTGCAGGGTATCATATGCTGAACCGCATTCAGGTAAATGAGGAGGTATTGCCGGAGCTCGATTCTATGATGATTGTAGAAATGAATGCGCCAAAGGGAGCAGAAAATGAATTCGGAATTCTGAAGAAGGATTATCGCGATTACTCCGACCTTAAGAGGGAGCTTGGAACAAAGCTTCTGGACAGTGAGCTGTCCGGGGAGCATCCTTATATGCTGTGCCATTTACAGACGGATCCGGAAAGCTATGCCATTCTGCGGATAGACAATTTTATTCTGGGGGACACCCGTCATTACCAATATATGGAGGACGTAAACAGCTATTCCTATGAGCATGGAGAGGTCTATTTTTCACCCGTTTCCTTAAAGGCTGAGCTCATCTTAGGGGAGGAGCAGCTGGCCCTTGGATGGGATACGGATTATCTCGGAATGTACCGGTTCGTAGAACAGTATGTGTCCGCCCAGGGGTATCGGGTAAACCTTGTAGAGGATACCATTGACGTGGAGCCACCGGAGGCTTATGTATCGGAAAAGGCGGCCGTTTTTGTAGCGGACGGCATCCGATATACCTTAACGGGACGCGTTTCCTGTGATACAATGAAAGATATCGTAGATT
Organism: Lachnospiraceae bacterium; assembly: GCA_022791635.1. GTDB lineage: Bacteria > Bacillota > Clostridia > Lachnospirales > Lachnospiraceae > Laedolimicola. The sequence goes on along the minus strand of JAAVZL010000019.1, from coordinate 5,458 downwards.
CTATGAAGTAATCCGGACACACCCGGATAGAAAATACTTTTGCGATATTCCCTTTGCATTTTTTATCATTTTCCTCTTGACAAAAATTATTGTCATATGTATACTCTTTTATGACAATAATTTTTGTCATTTTGACTATATTTTATGTCATATGCAAAAAAGAAATGGAAACGCATGATAGAAAGGAGCATGCCTATGCCGCTTTACAACCATCTGAAAGAGCACCGGGCCAGGCTTGGCTTAAACCAGCAGCAGCTGGGAAGTCTGGTAGGCGCCTCCAGGCAGACCATCAGCCTGATTGAACGGGGAGACTACTCTCCTTCCGTCACACTGGCCCTAAAAATCGCCAAGGTCTGTGAGGTATCTGTAGAAGCTTTGTTTGAGTATAAGGAGGAATGTTAAATGAGTAAGAATAAAATAACGGTCCGGTTTTTTCTGTATATCCTGGGAGGCGGATTTTTAGGAGCCTGCTTAAGTATTGGAGCCGCTGTGCTGGGAACATCGCTTGTCCGGCTGCTTTCTGATTTTTATACGGCTCTTCTTGTGTGTTCTCCCTGGATCTTTATATCCTTCTGTCTGGCCACGCTGTTTCTGACTTGTGTGTGGCTGAACCGAGCCAAAAAGATGATTGCCCATCGCGAGGGCTTAAAGGAAGAGGCGGAGGATGCATTTTACAGGAAAACAGAGCGCCTCTTAGGCTTCTCCCTGGGGGCTGCCAATCTGGGGACGATTGTGCTGTTTATGACCTTTGCACTAATCACCATCGCTGCCTTAAAAAAGAGTATCCATGTGTATCTGTTTTTTCTCTGCACCTTATGCTCTCTCTTCACTATCATTTTTCTGTCCTTTTTGCAGCGAAAAGCCATTGAACAGCTCCGCATTCTGAATCCGGAAAAGAGAGGAGATGCCTTAGAGCTGCATTTTCGTAAAAAATGGCTGGAAAGCTCCGATGAGCAGGAACGACTTGCCATCTATGCCGCCTCCTACAAGGCTTTTTCCAGCTTAAGCATTCTCTTTTTCGTTTTTTATATCTTGCTTATCCTAATGGTTCCCTTCTTTCACATCAGCTTCCTGCCTTTTCTGTGCGTGGGCTTGATGTGGCTGATTCCCAATGTGGTTTATTTTTGGGAGGCTGCAAAAGAGACCTCCAGGCAGTAATTTTTTACAACTCGCGGCTCGCATGATCCGTCAGCTGCAAGCCTACATATGCGGGCCTGTGCATAAAAAAACACCTTGAGCTCCTGACTTTTCAGATGCTCAAGGTGTCTTCTTATCTTATTTTAACGATACGGCCTTTATTAGATGGCCGGTGCATGCTCCAGAAGATACTTCTCCGCCTCGGTATTCCACAGTCCGTTGGTCTTGGAAACCAGCTTGTGAAGCTCCGCAAACATGGGATCCGTCTTTCCCTTCTCCTCAAAGTCCGCAATGGCAGTAAGGGGCAGAGAAATGTGGGTGTAGATGAGCTTCTTGCCGCCGGGCACCTTGGGCAGGTTGAGGGTGGTCTCTCTTGCCACATCAAGGCCGCCGATATGGGTAACCAGGATCGCCGGATCCAGCTTGCCCTGTCCCATCATAGCCAGACACTCCTTCATATCATCCGTATTTCCGCCGGAGGTTCCCACCACATGAGTTCCGGAGTAGTGTACATTGTAGAAGTTAAACTTGGCGGAGAATTCCGGATTGGAGGGGCCTGCAAAGAAGTTCAGACAGCCGTCCTGTCCCAGAATGCTGTCGGCCAGCTCTACCACGGGCGCTACGGGAGCGAAGCAGAGTACATCGTCATAGCCGGTTCCCTCCGTAAAGTCCATCATATAGCTCTTCTGATCCTCAACCTTGCCCGTATTCACATACACAAGCTTGATTCCCTTCTTTGCCGCCTCCTCGGGAGAAAGGATCTTCTCCGCCCGGGCCAGACGGGCGTCATCAATATCCGTCACAATCAAGAGAGAGGGATTCCGATCACAGTGAATGATATAGTCAATGGCTGCCAGACCCATGGGGCCTACGCCTGCCAGAATCGCCATCTTGCCGCCCTCTACGATGCCCATGTCATGCTCGTATTTTCCTCTGGTCACATGGTACATGGCATGGAAGGTTCCTGCCACACAGGACAGAGGCTCTGCCAGAGAGCCGCCGAAATAATTCTCGCTGTCAAAGTGAAGGAGGCATCCCATCTCCATCACCTCATTGGGAATCACCACATAGGTGGCGTCTCCGCCAATGTAACGGAAGGAATATCCCGGAGCGTCCAGGCTTCCCTTGTAGTTCAATGCCGGCTGAATGGAGAATTTCTCTCCCTCCTTAAACTCATGGGCCCACTTGGAGCCTACCTTTACCAGCTCACCGCAGAACTCATGGCCGATGATGGTGGGATTCTCTGCCACATCATTGGGTACACGCTTGTGATCTGCACCCTGGATGGCCGCCTTGTAGGAGGACATACAGATACTGTCGGATACCACCTTTGCCAGGATCTCGTCATCCTTAAGCTCCGGAAGCTCAAACTCCTCCAAACGCAAATCTTCTTTTCCATACAGTCTCAGTGCCTTTGTTTTCATATTTTCTCTCCTTTTCGGCTTATAAGCCTTCATTTTTTACTTTTCTCTTATCGAAAGGTGATCTGCTGCTCCTCATGCAGGGAAAGCAGATGCCGGCATTCCTCCATGGGAAGCTCCTTCTCTTTTCCCACCTGCCTGGCGATGGTCAGCACCTTGGCAATAGCCTCGGCCGCCTCGATATTGTTCATAGCCTCTATGGCATCCGGTCCCAGGGCAATGGCTCCGTGATTTTCCAGAAGCGCCACATTGCTGTGCTCCAGGATAGGGCCCAGATCCCGGCAGATATCATCCGTTCCAGGCCTCCCGTAGCCTGCCACCTCAATGCGCCCGTACTTAAACATCATTTCCGGGTAAGCTCTCGTCTCCACCGGCATGCCGCACACCGCATGGGCCGTAAGATAAGGGGGATGTGCATGGACGATCCCGCCGATATCCTCCCGCATCCGATAGGTCAGCACATGAAGCCGAAGCTCTGAGGTAGCCTTTAAGCTTCCTCCCACCTGGTTGCCGTCCAAATCGGTGATGGCTATCATGTCCTCTGTAAGAAACGCCTTATTCTTCGCACTTGGAGTCACATAAATGAGCCCGTCCCGCTTGATGGAAATATTTCCCTCCACCGCATTTAAAAGCTGCTTCTCGTCCAGGCGCTTTGCCACCAGCAGAATCTCCCGGATGGCATCCTTATCTATCTGCATGCTACTCACTCACCTTTTCCCTCTCAATCAGCTTCCAGGTGGCATCCACCAGATGCTTAAACTGGGGATCCTCAAGCTGCTTGCAGATCATACTCTGACGAGAGCTGTTCACATCCTCGCCGGAGATCTCGGTCATGCCGTACTCCCGGCAAAGCTTCTGAAGCCTGGTCATCTGCTCTCTGGTATTCCGGGCAGGCATATAGGTAACGCCGTGAACACCCTCTTCCTTCAGCATCTCGAAAAGCTCATCCAGGAACTCGTCCTCAAACTTGGCCGCTTTCTTGTCCCCGGTTACGGAATCCGTAATGTCCCCCAGATAGGGATAGCACAAAATGGCTCCCACCTCGTCCGCCAGCTTCACCAGCTCCTTGAAGGAAATGCACTCCTCCGTAGCAGGAACGTAAATCTTCTCCACCAGCTCCGCCTTCATAACTCCCAGAAGATCGTATACAAAATGCGGATTCCCAGGATCCGAGAGCTGCCCCTTTTGCTTCTCGGAAAGTCCGATTCCAAGCTGACTCTCCACAAAGTCCCCGCAGTGCTCCTTTCCGGCCTTGGCAATGATTTTCTCACTCAAGGCGCACAAAAGATGGCGCTCGGTAACGGAGCCGCCGTTTACATACTGGGAAAGGGGAAGCACGTCCTTTTCAAAATCCAGGGTAATTCCCTTTGGCTCCATCAGGGCATTGATATTGGCAACCATCTTCCGGTTCCGCTCATTTCTCTTCTCTCTTAAGGGAGCAAACACCTCCTGAAGCCTTGCAAAGCCGGAGTCGGGAACGCTGTGAATCGCCATGTAGGCAACGCCCGCCTGATCCGGATTGTTGAGCTTTCTCCCCGCCATGCGGGTACCCTCTAAGCTTGCACGGCATTCCATGCCGCAGGTGGTGCCGATCCCGGCAATCTTTCCTGCTTTACGGAATTCCACCGCGCCGGCAATACTGTCATGATCCATGATTCCCGCTGTCTCCAGCCCCTCATCCCGGGCACAGTAAATGGCCGCTGTGGGAGAATAGGGAGAGAAGGAGTATATGGTATGTATATGATTATTGGCAAACTGCGGCTTTACCTCCGGCTTCTCCTTTTCGCCTCCAAGGAGGATGGCCAGGTTTGCCAGACGTTCCTCTGCCGTGGAGACATTCAAAAGCTTCAGGGCTTCCTGCCGTTCTACGAATTTATCCATAAAATGCCTCCTAGTTTAACATATTTTGTCCGCCGGTAACAGGCACGGCCTGTCCGGTCTCAAAGTTCTGCTCCACGCAATAGAACAATGCCTTAGACACGTCCACCGGCGTGCAGCCCCGGTGAATGGGGGATTTGGACAAATAATAGTCCTTCACATCCTGTACGGTCTTTGCTCCCGGTACCTTGCCGGCATTTAAGTACTGTACGAAGAGTCCTCTCTCCGGATCAGACCACAGAGGACCGTCGTAGAAGTTGCCCGGGCAGATGGAATTTACCTTAATCTGCCATGCCACCAGCTCCAATGCAAAGCTCTGGGTCAGGCCGATGCCGCCGAACTTGCCGCCTGCGTAGGCGCTGTTGTTCTTAGAGCCCTCCAGACCTGATTTGGAATTAATCTGAATGATATCAAACCAGAGGCTGTCATCTGCCTCATGCTGTGCCTTCATAATCGCAGAAGCGTATTTTGCCGCGTTAAAGTATCCGATGTAATTCACCTTTGTCACGAACTCAAAAGCGGAGGGCTCCATATCCTCCAGACTTCCGGCCTTTAAAACACCTGCATTGGAAACAAAAATATCAAGTCCGCCGAAATGCTCTACGGCGCCGCATACCATGGCCTCCATGGACTCTGCATTTGACACATCCACCTTTAAGCCGATGGCGCGCTCTCCCAGTGCCTTGGCTGCCTCCACGGCCTGAGCCTCGTTTAAGTCTGCCAGTACCACGCTGGCTCCCTCTTTATACATTTCTGTCGCAATTCCAAGTCCAAATCCCTGTGCACCGCCGGTGACAACCGCAATCTTTCCCGCCAGACGTCCGGTTGTCTTTGGTCTGTTGTGAATGTTCTGTTTTGCATACTCTTTTGCTTCTGCCAAATTCATGGTTATAATCCACCTTTCTGCGAAAGGCACCAATGGGGTTATGAAACTCATTTGTGGCTTTCACTCTTCAAATTTTCCTGATATATTATCGTTGTAAGGCTGACACACTACACAACACGTGGAGGTGAGTGGCGGG
>JAAVZL010000018.1 GCA_022791635.1 Lachnospiraceae bacterium | reverse complement strand
TTGCAGAAGCCCACTCTCGTTATAGCACATAATAAAACGCTTGCTGCTCAGTTGTACGGAGAATTCAAGGAGATGTTCCCTGATAACGCAGTAGAGTATTTTGTCTCCTACTACGACTACTACCAACCCGAAGCCTACGTCCCCTCCAGCGACACCTACATCGCCAAGGACTCCTCCGTCAACGACGAGATCGATAAGCTCCGCCTGTCCGCCACGGCGGCGCTCATCGAGCGCCGGGACGTTATCGTAGTCTCCTCCGTGTCCTGCATCTATGGTCTGGGTGAGCCGGAGAACTTTGAGAAAATGATGGTATCCCTCCGGCCGGGCATGCAAAAAGATCGGGACGAGGTCCTGCGGCAGCTGGTGGACATCCAATATGACCGCAATGACATGGATTTCAAACGGGGAACCTTCCGGGTGAGAGGAGATGTTCTGGAGATTATACCGGCCAGTGAGATGGATACCGCCATCCGGGTGGAATTTTTCGGGGACGAGATTGACCGTATTACCGAGATTGACGTGCTGACCGGAGAGATCAAAGGCTCCCGGCAGCACGTGGCCATATTTCCGGCCTCCCACTATGTGGTTCCGGCAGATCAGATCCGAAGGGCGGCCAAGGCCATTGAGGAGGAGCTGGAAGAGCGCATCCGCTATTTTAAGGGCGAGGACAAGCTTTTGGAGGCGCAGCGGATTGCCGAGCGGACCAATTTTGACATTGAGATGCTTAAGGAAACGGGCTTCTGCTCCGGTATAGAGAATTATTCCCGGCATTTGGCGGGACTGGCTCCGGGAGTGCCTCCCAACACCCTGATGGACTATTTCCCGGAGGATTTTTTGATCATCATCGACGAGTCCCACAAAACCATACCCCAGATCCGCGGCATGTATGCAGGAGACCAGTCCAGGAAAAATACCTTGGTGGACTACGGCTTTCGTCTGCCCTCCGCCAAGGACAATCGCCCCTTGAATTTTGGAGAATTTGAAAGTAAAATAGATCAGATTCTCTTTGTGTCCGCCACCCCCGGACCCTATGAGGAGGATCATGAGTTTCTCCGGGCAGAGCAGATTATCCGCCCCACGGGACTTTTGGATCCTAAAGTGGAGGTGCGCCCTGTGGAAGGCCAGATTGATGATCTGATCGGGGAGGTTAACAAGGAGACGGCGGCAGGCCATAAGATTCTGATCACCACCCTCACCAAGCGGATGGCAGAGGATTTGACCGATTATATGCGGGAGCTGGGAATCCGTGTGAAATACCTCCACTCAGATATAGATACCCTGGAGCGGACTCAGATTATCCGGGATATGCGTCTGGACGTCTTTGACGTGCTGGTGGGAATCAATCTGCTTCGTGAGGGTCTGGATATACCGGAGATTACCCTGGTGGCCATCCTGGATGCAGATAAGGAAGGCTTTCTGAGGTCCGAGGTTTCCCTGATTCAGACCATTGGCCGTGCAGCCAGAAATTCCGAAGGCCGCGTGATTATGTATGCGGATACCATCACGGACTCCATGCATTTGGCCATTGACGAGACGGAACGCCGCCGGGAGATTCAGGAAAAATACAATCAGGAGCACGGAATTACCCCGCAGACCATCCAAAAATCTGTCCGGGATCTCATCAGTATTTCCAAGGAAATTGCTCAGAAGGATCTGCAATTCGAGAAGGATCCGGAATCCATGAGCAAGAAGGAGCTGGAGAAGCTGGTGGCGGATATCGAGAAGAAGATGAAAAAGGCTGCGGCGGAGCTGGATTTCGAGACGGCTGCAGAGCTGCGTGATCGTATGATCGAGCTGAAAAAGCAAATTCATGAAATGTAAAAAGAGTTGACATGATGGAATACGCTTTTGATGCCTAAGCGTACAAAGCAATATTGAAGCAGGTCCAGGCAGTCAATCGAAGTATCAAAAAGCGAAAGATACATCATACTGAACCATATACGAGAAAAAAGAGGAGCAATATGAAAAATTATATCAAAATTCGAGGAGCAAACGAGCACAACTTACAGGATTTGAGTATCGATATCCCCAGAGAGGAATTCGTGGTGCTGACCGGCTTAAGTGGTTCCGGAAAATCATCTTTAGCCTTTGATACCATTTACGCAGAGGGACAGCGCCGCTATATGGAGTCCCTGTCCTCCTATGCAAGGCAGTTCTTGGGACAGATGGAGAAGCCGGACGTGGAAAGCATTGAGGGTCTGTCACCGGCTATCTCCATAGACCAGAAGTCCACCAATCGGAATCCCCGTTCCACTGTGGGAACCGTGACGGAAGTTTATGACTATTTTCGTCTCCTGTTTGCAAGGGTGGGAATTCCCCACTGTCCCAAATGCGGCAAGGAGATTAAAAAGCAGAGCGTGGATCAGATGGTAGACCAGATTATGGCCTTGCCGGAGCGCACTCGGATTCAGCTTCTTGCTCCGGTGGTCAAGGGACGTAAAGGAGAGCATGTAAAGGTGCTGGAGCAGGCCAGAAAAAGCGGCTTTGTCCGGGTGAAAATTGACGGCAATCTCTATGAGCTTTCCGAGGAAATCAAGCTGGACAAGAATGTCAAGCATCTGATTGAAATTGTGGTGGACCGCCTGGTGGTAAAGGAGGGGATTGAGCGCCGTCTGGCAGATTCCATTGAGACGGTGATGAATCTCTCGGACGGTCTTCTGGTGGTGGATGTGATCGACGGCGAGGTGCTGACCTTCAGCTCCAGCTATGCCTGCCCGGACTGCGGCATCAGTATGGAGGAGGTGGAGCCCAGAAGCTTTTCCTTCAACAATCCCTTCGGCGCCTGTCCGGACTGCTTTGGACTTGGATATAAGATGGAATTTGACGAGGATCTGATGATACCGGACAAATCCTTAAGCATTGCTCAGGGAGCGATCGCGGTGACCGGATGGCAGTCCTGTACGGATCCCTCCAGCTTTACCTATGCCATTTTAAAGGCAATGGCGGAGGAGTACCGTTTTGATCTGAATACCCCTTATGAGGATCTGGATCCAAAGGTTCAGCAGGCCCTCATACACGGAACCGGCGGAAAGCACATGAAGGTACACTACAAGGGCCAGCGGGGCGAGGGCGTCTATGATGTCACCTTTGAAGGGCTCATCAAAAATGTGGAGCGCCGTTATCGGGAGACCGGCTCCGAGATTATGCGGCAGGAGTACGAGAGCTTTATGCGCATCACACCCTGTAAAAGCTGTGGGGGACAGAGGCTTAAGAATACCTCTCTGGCTGTGACCATTGCCGATAAAAATATCTATGAGCTTACGGCCATGTCCGTGCTGAAGCTCCACGAGTTTTTGCAGAATTTGAAGCTGACGCCTCAGCAGGAGCTGATTGGCGCTCAGATTCTCAAGGAAATTCGGGCGCGCATTGGCTTTCTGATTGATGTGGGCCTGGAATATTTGACCCTGGCAAGGGCCACCGGAAGTCTTTCCGGAGGTGAGGCACAGAGAATCCGCCTGGCTACCCAGATTGGCTCCGGCCTGGTGGGAGTGGCCTACATTCTGGACGAGCCCAGCATCGGCCTTCACCAGCGGGACAATGACAAGCTTCTGGCTACCTTGAAGCGCCTTCGGGATCTGGGGAATACCCTGGTGGTGGTGGAGCATGATGAGGATACCATGTATGCGGCGGATTACATTGTGGATATCGGACCGGGAGCAGGAGAGCACGGTGGAAAAGTGGTGGCAGCCGGAACTGCGGAGGAGATCAAGGCTTGTCCGGAATCCATTACGGGAGCCTACTTAAGCGGCAGGCTTCAGATTCCCGTGCCCGAAAGCCGCCGGACTCCGACCGGCTGGCTGACGGTAAAAGGCGCCCAGGAAAACAATCTGAAAAAGATTGACGTGGAGTTCCCTCTTGGAGTCATGACCTGCGTCACCGGCGTGTCCGGTTCCGGGAAAAGCTCTCTGGTAAATGAGATTTTGTACAAAACCCTGGCCAAGAAGCTGAATCGGGCCAGAACCATTCCCGGAAAGAACAAAGGAATTCTGGGGGCGGAGCAGCTTGATAAGGTGATCGCTATTGACCAGTCCCCTATCGGACGGACGCCCCGTTCCAATCCGGCCACCTACACCGGCGTCTTTGATCAGATTCGGGATCTCTTTGCGGCCACAGCCGATGCCAAGAGCAAGGGCTACAAAAAAGGACGCTTTAGCTTCAACGTGAAGGGCGGCCGCTGCGAGGCCTGCTCCGGAGACGGAATCATCAAGATTGAGATGCATTTCCTTCCGGATGTGTATGTGCCCTGTGAGGTTTGTCAGGGAAAGCGCTATAACCGGGAGACCTTGGATGTGAAATATAAGGGCAAGAGCATTTTTGATGTGTTGGATATGACCGTGGAGGAAGCCTTAAGCTTTTTCGAGCATGTGCCATCCGTCAAGCGGAAAATAGAGACCCTCTATGACGTGGGTCTGTCCTACATTAAGCTGGGACAGCCCTCCACTACCCTCTCCGGAGGAGAGGCCCAGCGGATTAAGCTGGCCACGGAGCTGAGCCGCCGAAGTACGGGAAAGACCATTTATATTCTGGACGAGCCCACCACAGGTCTGCATTTTGCGGATGTGCATAAGCTGACGGAGATTCTTAAGCGGTTGGCAGAGGGCGGAAATACGGTTGTAGTGATTGAGCATAATCTGGACGTGATCAAAACGGCAGATTATATCATTGATATGGGTCCGGAAGGAGGAGACCGGGGCGGAACCGTGATTGCCACAGGGACCCCAGAAGAGGTTGCCGGGCAGTCGGTTTCCTATACGGGACAGTATTTGAAGAAGTATTTAAATACAACAAGACAAAAGTGAATGGTAGGCAGAGCATCGGAAAGGGGTTGTACTTTCCGATGTTTTGGCATATACTTAGATTAAAACAGAGCTGAATTTGAGAAAATGACAAGAATTACTTAGAGCAGGAGAGCCGCATGAAGCAGGAGTTTTGTGAAAGACTACGTGAGATCCTTGGGGAAGAAGGCCAGGTACTGACAGAGGAACCACTGAAAAAGCATACCACCTTTCGGATCGGGGGACCGGCAAAATACTTCTGCCTTCCGAGAACGCAGGAACAGCTTGCAGCGATACTTAAAGCCTGCCATGCATTTGGAGAGGACTATTACATTCTCGGAAACGGAAGCAATGTTTTAGTCAGTGATGAGGGCTACAACGGAGTAATCATTCAGCTGTTTCAGAATTGGAACGAGATTCGTATAGAGGGCCGGACCCTGTATGCCTGTTCCGGCGCCTTGCTGGTGAAGGCGGCTCACATGGTCGCAAAGGAGGGGCTTACCGGACTGGAATTTGCTTCCGGAATCCCGGGAACCGTGGGTGGCGCCCTTGTGATGAATGCAGGCGCCTACGGCGGCGAGATGAAGGATGTGGTGCGGGAGGCTCTTGTTTTAACGGAAAACGGAGAGCAGCTGAGGCTTTCAAGGGAAGAGCTGGAGCTTGGCTACCGGACCAGCAGTGTGGCCAGGGAGCATTATATTGTTCTGGAGGCCGTATTGGACCTGGCTGAGGGAGATAAGGAAGCGATTGAAGCCAGGATGCTGGAGCTCAAGGAGGCGCGGACGGGAAAGCAGCCTCTGGAATACCCGAGCGCCGGCAGCACCTTTAAGAGGCCGGAGGGCTATTTTGCAGGAAAGCTCATTATGGACGCAGGGCTTCGGGGCTTCCGGGTAGGAGACGCCCAGATTTCGGAGAAGCATTGCGGCTTTGTGATCAACCGGGGCGAGGCCACCGCTCAGGACGTGCGGGACCTGGTGTCCCACGTGCAGCAGGAAGTCCGCAGGAAATTCGGAGTGGACTTAGAGCTGGAAGTGAAGCTGCTAGGATTTTAGAAAGAAGAGACATTACGGAACTGGAATCAGTAATGTCTCGACAGTGCCAGAACAATTTACAGACATATGTTTTTATGGCTGGAAATTGTTCTAGTCTAAGGGCGCTGGAAGAGACATTACGGAACTGGAATCAGTAATGTCTCGACAGTGCCAGAACAATTTACAGACATACGTTTTTATGGCTGGAAATTGTTCTAGTCTAAGGGCGCTGGAAGAGACATTACGGAACTGAAATAGAGGTGATGGTGTGCGCTTTGTGATTGTAACGGGTATGTCCGGGGCGGGAAGGGGGACCTCCCTTCGGATGCTGGAGGATGCGGGCTATTTTTGTGTGGATAATCTCCCGATCTCTCTGATGGGGAAGTTCTCAGAGCTTGTCTATTCCGGCACCAGCGAGATTGCCAAGGTAGCCCTGGGCATTGACGTGCGGAACGGACAGGCGTTAAGCGATCTGCAGCACGCCCTGGAGGAGCTGGCGATGGCCGGCTACACCTATGAGATCCTTTTTCTGGACGCCGCCGATCATGTACTCATAAAGCGGTACAAAGAGACCCGGAGAAATCATCCTTTGGCAGGGGACGGGCGCATTGCTCAGGGAATTGAGAAGGAGCGGGAGCGGCTGACCTTTTTGAAGAAGCAGGCGGATTACATTATCGATACCAGCAGCCTTCTCACAAGAGAGCTTCGGGTGGAGCTGGACAAAATATTTGTACAAAACAGAGAATTCAGAAATCTTGTGATCTCTGTTCTTTCCTTTGGATTTAAATTCGGGATTCCCAACGATGCGGACCTGGTGTTCGACGTGCGTTTTCTTCCCAATCCTTACTACATTGAGGAGCTGCGCAGGCTCAACGGAAATGATAAGGAGGTACAGGACTATGTCATGGGCTTTGAGTCGGCTCACTGCTTCCTGGATAAGCTGGAGGACATGATACGCTTCCTCCTTCCCAACTATGTGCAGGAAGGGAAGAATCAGCTGGTCATTGCCGTGGGCTGTACGGGAGGAAAGCACCGCTCCGTGACCCTGGCGAATCGTTTGTATGAGCGTCTGAAAGAAAATGGAGATTACGTAGTCCGGTGCGAGCATCGGGATATTGAAAAAGATGCCATTGTAAAAGCTCATTAAACGGCAGAAGCTAATAACAGTCCCGCTGTCTGAGTAATGATAAATGATATGAGGTAACAGATGTCTTTTTCCAGTGAAATCAAGGAAGAATTGTCCAGGCAGATTCCCGGGGCCCGGCATTGCCAGCTGGCGGAGATCGCGGCAATTTTGGGTTTTTGCAGCCGTGTGACAGAGGGAGAGGATGGCCCTTTGGCTCTTCGGATGCACACGGAAAATCTGGCAGTTGCAAGAAAGTACTTTACATTGTTGAAAAAAACCTTTAATATAAGACTGGACGTGTCTGTGAGGCAGAATAAGAGCTTAAAGGGAGGACGCAGCTTTGAGGTCGTTTCTTATGGGGATCTTTCTGCTGTAAGACATGTGCTGATTCAGAATCTTTGCTGTAAGCGGGCGTTTATCCGTGGAGCCTTTCTGGCTTCCGGGTCTGTCAGCGATCCGGAGAAGGGTTATCATTTTGAGATTGTCTGTAACAGTCTTGAGAAAGCGGATAAGCTCTGTGAGATGATTGGAAGCTTTGGCATTGAGGCCAGGGTGACAAAGCGTAAGAAGAATCAGGTTGTATACATCAAAGAGGGCGCACAAATTGTGGACGCTTTAAATGTTATGGAGGCCCATGTGGCCCTTATGAATTTTGAAAATATCCGCATATTAAAGGATATGCGCAATTCTGTGAACAGGCAGGTGAACTGTGAGACTGCCAACTTAAACAAGACCGTTTCTGCAGCGGTAAAGCAGATTGAAGATATACAATATATCAAAGCAACAATCGGGTTTGACCAGCTTCCGGAGGGTTTGACCGAGATAGCGGAGCTTCGCCTGGAACAGCCGGAGGCCACATTGAAGGAGTTAGGACAGATGCTGACGCCTTCTGTGGGAAAGTCGGGTGTGAACCACAGGCTGAGGAAACTGAGTCTCATTGCAGAGGAGCTAAGGGAGCACAAGGAGGAAAGTTTATTATGATTAAGCAAGAAATCACGATTCAGATTCCGAACGGTCTGGAAGCACGACCGGTGGCGCTGCTGGTACAGGTGGCAAGTCAGTATGGCAGTGAGATTTATGTGGAAAGTGATAACAAAAAGGTAAACGCCAAAAGCATTATGGGGATGATGACCCTCGGACTTTACGCAGGAGAGACGGTAACCGTCTCGGCCAGCGGCGAGGACGAGGAGGAAGCCATGGCCAATATAGAGAAGTTTTTGAGCAGTAAGTAACAAGCAAACGGACAGTCTCTGATTCTGATTTCAGTTGGAGGCTGTCTTGTTTTTTTGGAAGAAATTTGATATGATGAGACGAAGGTTATGATTCTTAGAGGCAATAAGCCGGGAACAGGAGAAGGCCTTGGACGTATATGCAGGATTTGCGGCGGTCTATGACTTGTTCATGGATGATGTTCCCTATGGGGAATGGCGCCAAAGGATAGTGGAAGTATTAAAAGAATACGGCATAGAGGAAGGCCTGGTGCTTGATCTGGGCTGCGGAACCGGCACATTGACAGAGCTTTTGGCCGAATCCGGCTATGATATGATTGGCGTGGATGCCTCAGAGGAAATGCTGGAGCTGGCGGCGGAAAAGAAAGCCCGGTCCGGGCATGATATCCTGTATCTGCTCCAGGACATGCGGGAGTTTGAGCTCTATGGCACGGTGCGGGCAGTTATCAGCGTCTGCGATTCCGTGAACTATATCACGGAGGAGGCGGATTTGCTGCAGGTGTTCCGCCTGGTAAATAATTATCTGGATCCGGGAGGGATCTTCCTTTTTGATATCAATACCGTTTATAAATATGAGACCCTTTTGGGAGAGAATATCATTGCGGAAAATCGGGAGGAAGGAAGCTTTATCTGGGAGAATTATTACGATCCAAAGGAAAGGCTGAACGAATACGATTTAACCCTGTTTATCCGGCAGGAGGACGGACTTTACCGAAAATACGAGGAGACGCACTTTCAGCGTGCCTACTCGGTAGAACAGATCCGGCGCTTGGTGGAGGAGGCAGGCATGGAGGTTTTGAAGGTCTGGGATGCCCAAACAGGGCAGGAGCCGGGGGAAGATGCGGAAAGAATCCATGTGATTGCAAGAGAGCATGGGAAAGAATAGCACTGCCTGATTTACAGTCAGGCTGGAAACGGCAGTGTACAGAATTGGAATAGGAGAAGCAAAGCAATGGCAGATTATATTGTAAGGGCAACGGCGGCGGACAATCAGATTCGGGCCTTTGCCGTCACCTCCAGGGAAATGGTGGAGAAGGCCAGGCAGATTCACAATACCAGCCCGGTGGCAACAGCGGCCCTGGGGCGATCCTTAAGCGCAGGGGCGATGATGGGCTCCATGATGAAGGGAGAGGAGGATCTTTTGACCCTCCAGATCCGCGGGGACGGTCCCTTGGGAGGAATTACCGTTACGGCGGATTCCAGGGCGCAGGTGAAGGGCTATGTCAATGAGCCGGCAGTGCTGATTCCGGCCAATGCAAAGGGAAAGCTGGACGTGTCGGGAGCCATCGGCAAGGGGATGCTGCAGGTGATTCGCGATCTGGGCATGAAGGAGCCCTATGTAGGCCAGACGGAGCTTCAGACAGGGGAGATTGCAGAGGATTTAACCTACTATTTTGCCACCTCCGAGCAGATTCCCTCCTCCGTGGGGCTGGGGGTTTTACTGAACCGCGACAATACCGTGTGCCAGGCCGGAGGCTTTATCCTCCAGCTCATGCCCTATACGGATGAAAAAGTGATTGACGCGCTGGAAAAGCGCCTGGCCGGCATGACGTCGGTGACGGATTTGCTAAACCGGGGACTGATGCCGGAGGGGATTCTTAAGGAGCTTTTGGGAGATCTGAGCCTTACGGTCAACGATACAATCCCTACCGCATTTTCCTGTAACTGCTCCAAGGAGCGGGTGGAGAAGGCTATCATCAGCATTGGCAGCAAGGAAATCCGGGAGATGATACGGGACGGAAAGCCCATTGAGGTAAAGTGCCATTTTTGCAACGAGGCCTATACCTTCGATATAGAAGAGCTTAAGAAAATATTAGAAAAGGCAAAGCGGTAAAGTCGCGCAGCGACTATAATAGGAGGAGATGTTTTATGAAGCATGGATTTGTAAAGACAGCGGCCATTACGCCGAAGATCCGGGTGGCCCAGCCGGAATTTAACGGAACGGAAATCATTCGACTGGCAAAGGAGGCGGCCGGAAACGGCGCAAAGCTGATTGTGTTCCCGGAGCTTTGCATTACCGGTTATACCTGCGGGGATCTGTTTTTACAGCAGACCCTCATCAGACAGGCCAGAGAGACTTTATTTGTCATTGCGGATGCCACAAAGGATTTGGACGCTTTGATCTTTGTGGGCCTGCCCTGGGAAAAGCAGGGGAAGCTCTACAATGTGGCGGCTGTGCTGAACCGCGGTGAGATTCTGGGCATGGTGCCCAAAACAAATCTGCCCAATTATGGAGAGTTTTACGAGCTGCGCCATTTTGCGCCGGGGAACCGGGAGGCGGAATATGTGTGGCTTGGCAGAGGAACCGAAGGGGAGGAATACGTTCTCTTCGGAACCGATATGGTATTTGCCTGCGCGGAGCTGCCGGAGCTTGTGGTGGCTGCGGAGATTTGCGAGGATCTGTGGGTGCCAAAGGCTCCCGGTGTACGCCATGCGCTGACAGGGGCTACGGTGATTGTCAACTGCTCTGCCAGCGACGAGACCATCGGAAAGAGCCGGTATCGGCAGGAGCTGATTGGAAGCCAGTCCGCAAGGCTGGTATGCGGCTACGTGTACGCCAACGCAGGGGAGGGAGAATCCACCCAGGATCTGGTTTTCGGAGGAGAGAACCTCATTGCGGAGAACGGAACGATTCTCGGACGCTCCCGCCGCTTTCAAAACGGAATTACCTATGGGGATATAGATGTACACCGCCTTGCGGGGGAACGCAGGAGAATGAATACCTTTTTGGTGGAAAATGATGATACCTACACGGAGGTGGGCTTCCACCTGACACAGGAGGATACGAAGCTTATGCGCCGGATGGATCCCCATCCCTTTGTCCCGGAGGACAAGACAGATCGGGAGCTTCGGTGCGAAGAAATCCTTTCCATACAGGCCATGGGACTTAAAAAGCGTCTGGAGCATACGGGATGCTGGTCTGCGGTTGTGGGAATCTCCGGCGGTCTGGATTCCACGCTGGCTCTGCTGGTGACAGCCAAGGCCTTTGACCTTCTGTCTCTTCCCAGAGAGCAGATCATCGGTGTGACCATGCCCTGCTTTGGCACCACAGGCCGTACCTATGACAATGCCTGTAAGCTCATAAAGAAGCTGGGAGCAACCTTCCGGGAAGTGGATATCCGCGAGTCCGTGAACGCCCATTTCTGGGATATCGGGCAGGACCCGGAAAACCACGATATCACTTATGAGAATGCTCAGGCCAGAGAGCGGACTCAGGTGCTGATGGGGATCGCCAATCAGACCGGCGGCCTGGTGGTGGGAACGGGCGACATGTCCGAGCTTGCCCTTGGATGGGCTACCTACAATGGGGATCATATGTCCATGTATGGGGTAAACGCCGGTGTGCCCAAGACACTGGTGCGCCATCTGGTGCGTTACTATGCGGATGCCTGCGGGGACAAGGAGCTCTCGGAGGTGCTTCTGGATGTGTTGGATACGCCGGTGAGTCCGGAGCTTCTGCCGCCCAAGGACGGAGGCATTTCCCAGAAAACCGAGGATCTGGTGGGGCCCTATGAGCTTCACGATTTCTTCCTGTACTATGTGCTGCGGTTCGGCTTTTCACCCTCCAAGATCTACCGGCTGGCCAGGCTGGCCTTTGAGGGGACTTATGAGGATGCAGTGATTTTAAAATGGCTCCGCACCTTTTACAAGCGGTTTTTTGCACAGCAGTTTAAACGCTCCTGCCTGCCGGACGGTCCTAAAGTAGGATCCGTGGCCGTGTCGCCCAGAGGCGATCTTAGGATGCCAAGCGATGCCTGCGGGGATATTTGGCTGAAGGAATTAGAAGAGTTATAAAGGAACCGGGATTCGTACCGGAATGGAGGCAAATATGGCTTTTAAAATTATTACGGATTCGGCAACGGATTTGCCGAAGGAGATTATTGAGGAGTATCGGCTTCATGTGATTCCTACGCCTGTTACTATCAATGGAACGGACTACTTTGACGGGAAGACCATTTTCCCGGGGGATTTCTATCGCATTCAGGCGGAGGGTGCGGAGATCAAGACCTATCACATCAATCAGCACATGTTCCGGGAGAATTTTGAGCCTTATGCAAAGGCGGGGGACGAGGTGCTCTATCTATGCTTTTCCACAGGGATTGCCGGGACTTTCAATGCGGCAAACCTGGCCAGGGAGGAGCTTCTGGAGGAGTACCCGGATTTTAAAATAACGATTGTGGATTCCAAATGTGCTTCTATGGGGTTTGGCCTGGGCGTTATCAAGCTTCTTAAGATGCAGGAAAACGGCGCGCCTAAGGAACTGATTGTGGAGGCGGCAAGATTTTTCTTTGACAATATGGAGCATATTGTGACGGTGGATACGCTGGAGTATCTCTACAAGGGAGGACGGTTGAGCAGAACCTCTGCGGTAGTGGGAGGGGTGCTGGATATTAAGCCGATTATTGAGGTCAATGATGACGGGGCTCTGGTGGCCTTTGAGAAGGTGAGAGGGCGGATGAAATCTCTGAAGCGCTGTGTGGAGCTTGTGGGGGAGCGGGGCGTGGATCTGGAAAAGCAGGAGATTGGGATTGTTCATGGCAATGATCCGGAGACCTGCGCCAGGGTAAAGGAGATGCTGGAGGAGAAATATCACTGTAAGAGGATTATAGAATCTCAGGTGGGGTGCGCGATTGGGGCGCATACGGGGCCGGGGATCATTGGAATTGTATTTTTGAGCGCTAGTGAAGAGAAGTATGCGGGGTATTTGAAGTAGTGGCTATGGAGGTACCGCAAAATAAGCCGCCAGCCTTTTCCATATCCTGTGTTCGGACGGTTTGCGTACATTTTGTCTGCTCTGGACGGACATTACCCTATGAATGTCTTTGTAATAATGTAAGATACTTTGGGCAATGTCCGTCCATATCAGACAGAATGTGCGTGAACAGCCGGACACTGGATATCGGAAAAGGCTGGCGGCTTATTTTGCGGCATTTCTATCGGATGGCTTTGGCTTTGGGTGAAAGATGTAAGAATAGTAACAAATTCTTAAGAAATCCCAACTTCAAAATTAAAAAAGCCTTGTTATAATGAAGGAAAATCGGTAAAATGGGAGCGGAGGTGATGAAGGATGAATACAAATACTATTTTAGTGTGTGATGATGATAAGGAAATTGTGGATGCTATTGAGATTTATTTGTCACAGGAGGGGTATCAGATTCTGAAGGCCTATGACGGTCTCCAGGCGGTGAGCATGATGGAGAAGCATGAGGTTCAGCTTCTGATCATTGATATTATGATGCCGAAACTGGACGGGCTTCGGGCGACCTTGAAAATCCGGGAGAAGAGCAGTATTCCCATTATTATTTTGTCGGCCAAGTCTGAGGACGCGGATAAGATTTTGGGCTTGAATATTGGGGCTGACGATTATGTGACGAAGCCTTTTAATCCTTTGGAGCTGGTGGCTCGGGTGAAGTCGCAGCTTCGGCGTTATACGAAGCTGGGGAATGCAGCGGAGGAGAATCAGAAGGTGTATCAGACCGGCGGTCTGGTGATGAATGATGATTTGAAAGAGGTTACCGTGGATGGGGAGCCGGTGAAGCTGACGCCTATTGAGTACAATATTCTGCTTCTTTTGGTGAAAAATCAGGGAAAGGTATTTTCTATTAATCAGATTTATGAGAGTATTTGGAATGAGGACGCCATCGGAGCGGATAATACGGTGGCGGTGCATATTCGTCACATTCGGGAGAAGATTGAGATCAATGCGAAGGAACCCCGTTACCTGAAGGTGGTGTGGGGAATCGGATATAAAGTGGAGAAGCTGTAGGAATGAAACGATGGGAATATTCCAGGGGCTGGAAGGCTCTGGCTCTTATTTTGAATCAGGTCTGTGCGGTAGTGTTGGTGCTGTCCATTGCCGTGTGTATGACTTCCGTGGGAAATAACGGGTTTCGTCTGTTCCGGGAGGATGATGTCTTTGAGAACACGGCCTATTTTCAGCGGGAGGCGCGGGAGCAGATTTTTCGGTGTGTCCGGGCGGCCAGTCGGGAGAGCCGGTTTGAGAAGAATGGCGTGTACGATGCGTCGCTGGTGTTGAATATTCAGGAGTATGCCTCGGAGAATCAGATTCTGCACACAAAGCCGGAGGACGGCGGGCTCTGCTACAAGCTGACGGATCTGCTGAACTGGTCTTTGGATGGGTGCACGTATAATACCCTCTTGAAAATCACCTATGATGACGGAAGAGTGGGCTATATCTCCAAAAGCTCCAAGGATTATACGGAACAGGCAATTTATGATGACGGAACGGCAGTGGCTTCTGTCTCTATTTCCTATGACGCGGCTCTGTCCTTTATAGAGGAATCCATGGAGGAGGGGCCGGATGATCCGAAGGTGGAGGAGAGCTTTGTGCCCATGGAGGAGGTGGGGGAGCCGGATTTGTTTGGAGAGGGGATTTTCGGCCAGGCTGTGATTCAGAATGTGGAGGAAATCCAGGCGATTGAGGAGCGCTATGCGCCTGCGGAGTATGGAGATATTGTTTCCTATGCGGAAGCTCAGAAGCTCTCTACCCAGGAGCTGCAGGAGATTTATGCGGCTCTGGAGCAGGTTTTGAATAATATATACAATGACTATTATTCCTATAAGGAAAACCTGGAGCTCTTTAGTCCAAGTATGACGAATATGCGTTATCTGGTGCTGCCGGAGAGCGTAAACCGGGTGACCAAGGAGGACTACAACGAAAAAACCATTACCAACATCAAGAGTTTTGGCAAGACAGAGCTTGTGGATAGGAACAGCCTTCTGGATTACATTCGGGGACATGGGGATTATCTGATTTTTGACAGCTCGGATATGAGCTTTGAGGCCAGTCATATGCCGGTTTCTCTGAGTGAATTCAGCAGCTATCTGAGGGATTTTCCTATGTCTGTGGAGGGAAATTATGTTCTGGCGATTGCCATTGATCCCAGCTATGTGGCAAGTGATAATCTCCAGGCTTACAAGCAGCATTATGAGGAGATTCGCCCTATCAGCCGGTTGTCCGTGTACGGAGTGATTCTGGGCGGCATTCTGTATCTTCTGACCCTGGTTTATCTGACTCTGGCCACGGGACGGGGAATCGAGGAGGAGGATAGGAGCGTTTCCCTTACCAGATTCGACCGGATCTGCACGGAGGGGGCTGTGTTCCTTCTTCTGATTCCTACCGGGCTGGTAATGCTTGCGGGGGCACTGCTGTATGGCAGAGTAAACGGCATCGGGGAGGCCGGCTTGTTCGGAGGAGTGTTTACCTTTTCCCTGAACTTTCTGTTTCTCTGTGGCTATCTGAGTCTGGTGAGGCGTATTAAGACCAGGACTCTGTGGAATAATAGTGTGCTTTATGTGGTTTTGCAGAGCTGCGGCCGGGTGGTGGGCAACTGGAAGGTTACCACAAAGGTGATGCTTTCCTACGTGTTGTTTCTGGCGGCAAATGGGCTGCTGCTCTGCTTTGGAAGCTTTGGGCTTTTGCTGGCAGTAGCTTTTGATATATTGACTGGGGTGCTTCTGCTGCGGCAGGCGCAGCAGCGCAGGCAGATTCTGGATGGAATCCGGAAGATTTCAGAGGGGGATTTAAATTATCAGATTCCCATAGAAAATCTGTCCGGTGACAGCCTTTTGATGGCAGAGGCTATGAACCGCATTGGCGAGGGGCTTTCCACGGCAGTGGAACAGAGTGTGAAGGATGAGCGTTTGAAGACTGATCTCATTACCAATGTGTCCCATGATATTAAGACGCCTCTCACCTCCATTATCAACTACGTGGATCTTTTGAAGCGGGAGGATATACAGAATGAGCGGGCAAGAAATTATATTGCCATTCTGGAGGATAAGTCTCAGCGCCTGAAGCATTTGACGGATGATTTGGTGGAGGCCTCCAAGATCAGCTCCGGAAATGTGAAGCTGGAGCTTGTGCGGATTAATTTCCAGGAGCTGATTAACCAGACCAACGGGGAATTCAGCGAGAAGTTTGAGGAACGGGAGCTGCAGCTGGTGGTCAATATGCCCAAGGAGCCGGTGATCATTGAGGCTGACGGGCGCAGGCTCTGGCGGATTATTGAGAATTTGTACGGCAATGTGGCCAAGTATGCCATGCCCCGGACGCGGGTATATGTGGAGCTTACCGTAGTGGGGCATATGGTGCGGTTTCATATTAAGAACATTTCCGAGCAGCCTTTGAATATCGAGGCGGGAGAGCTGACGGAGCGCTTTATCCGGGGAGATGTGGCCAGAAGCACCGAGGGCAGCGGCTTGGGGCTGTCCATCACCAAGACGCTGACAGAATTGCAGAAGGGAAGCTTTGATATTTATCTGGACGGGGATCTGTTCAAGGTGACGATTATCTTCCCGGAGGCGGCAAAGGAGAGCCCGGCAGGGGAAGGCTCCGGAAGCTTACTTTCCCAGGAGGAAATTCTCACAGAATAAACTTGCAATCTTTGCTGGCGCTATTTATAATAAGCTTAGTGTTGCCGGACAAGGCGTACTGCCCTTGGCCGGCAATTTAACGGAACTGGAAACGACTTTACCCTTTAGTGCCATTGCGCAGCAATTTTTAATAGGAGGAATGATATGATTCAAATATTTGAAGGCGGAGCCTACGTGCTGAACGGAGCGGAGATTATTCCGGACAGTAAGGATGCGGTAAGCGTCCTGGAGAGCAGGCTTGGGCATGCCCCCTCCAAGGAGGAGGCCAAAAAGCAGACCATTGCCTATGGAATCCTGGAGGCACACAATACATCCGGCAATATGGAAAAGCTGGAGATCAAGTTCGACAAGCTAACTTCCCACGACATCACCTTTGTGGGTATCATTCAGACGGCTCGGGCCTCGGGACTGGAGCGGTTTCCCATCCCCTATGTGCTGACCAACTGCCACAACAGTCTCTGCGCCGTGGGCGGAACCATCAATGAGGACGATCACATGTACGGCCTCACCTGCGCCAAGAAGTACGGCGGCGTCTATGTGCCCCCCCATCAGGCGGTTATCCATCAGTATGCCCGGGAGATGCTGGCGGCAGGCGGAAAGATGATTCTCGGCTCCGACAGCCATACCCGCTACGGAGCTCTGGGAACCATGGCCATGGGAGAGGGCGGTCCGGAGCTGGTAAAGCAGCTTCTTAACAAGACCTACGACATTCCCATGCCGGGAGTGGTGGGCGTATATCTCACCGGAAAGCCCCAGAAGGGCGTAGGACCTCAGGATGTGGCCCTGGCCATTATCGGAGCCGTATTTGAAAAGGGCTATGTGAACAACAAGGTGATGGAGTTTATCGGAGACGGTGTGGAGAATCTGAGCGCAGACTTCCGCATCGGCATTGACGTGATGACTACGGAGACCACCTGCCTGTCCTCCATCTGGAAGACAGATGACGTGATCCGGGAGTTTTACGAGATCCACGGAAGAAGCGAGGACTACCGGGAGCTGAATCCTGGAGCCGTTGTCTACTATGACGGCATGATTTATGTGGACCTGAGCGCTGTGAAGCCCATGATCGCCATGCCCTTCCATCCCAGCAACACCTATACCATCGAGGAGGTAAAGGCGAATCTGGGCGATATTCTCCGGGACGTGGAGAAAAAGGCGCTGGTAAGCCTGGGCGATGCCGTGGATTTTCGCTTGACGGATAAGATCCGCGACGGAAAGCTGTATGTGGATCAGGGAATCATTGCCGGCTGTGCAGGGGGCGGCTTTGAAAATATCTGTGCGGCGGCCGACATTTTGAAGGGAGCCAGCATCGGACCGGACGAGTTTACCTTAAGCGTATATCCGGCCAGTATGCCCGTCTATATGGAGCTGGTGAAAAACGGAGCGGCGGCAGCGCTGATGGAGACCGGGGCAGTGATGAAGACGGCCTTCTGCGGTCCCTGCTTCGGCGCCGGCGACACGCCTTCCAACAACGGCTTCAGTATCCGGCATTCCACCAGGAACTTCCCCAACCGGGAAGGCTCCAAGCTCCAGAGCGGCCAGATTGCCTCCGTGGCCTTGATGGACGCCCGCTCCATTGCAGCTACGGCTGCCAACAAGGGGTACCTGACGGCGGCTACGGAGATCGATGTGAAGTATACCAATCCAAGATACTTCTTTGACAGTAAGATTTATGAGAACCGGGTATTTGACAGCAAGGGCGTTGCAGACCCGGAGGTGGAGATTAAGTTTGGTCCCAACATCAAGGACTGGCCGGCCATGTCTTCCCTGCCGGAGCATATGATTTTGAAGGTGGTTTCGGAGATTCACGATCCGGTGACGACCACGGATGAGCTGATCCCCTCCGGTGAGACCTCCTCCTACCGCTCCAATCCTCTGGGGCTTGCGGAGTTTACCCTCTCCAGAAAGGACCCGGCCTACGTGGGGAAGGCCAAGGAGATCCAGGCGGCTCAAAAAGCCATTGAGGCCGGCCGGTGTCCGGCGGAGGCGGTTCCGGAGCTCAAAGGAATCTTTGGCGCTTTGAATTCCTGGTATCCGGGTGTGGGCAAAACCAATCTGGGTGTGGGAAGCACAATCTTTGCCGTAAAGCCCGGCGACGGCTCTGCCAGAGAGCAGGCGGCCTCCTGCCAGAAAGTACTGGGAGGCTGGGCCAATATTGCCAATTCCTACGCTACCAAGCGTTACCGTTCCAACCTCATTAACTGGGGCATGCTGCCCTTCCTGATTGACGAGGGCGAGCTGCCCTTTGGCAAGGATGACTACCTGTTTCTTCCGGAGGTTCGCAAGGCCATTGAGGAGAACCGAAGTGAGGTAAAGGCCTATGTGAACGGGGAAAAGGACCGGGAGATTACCCTTCGCCTGGGAGCGCTCACGGATGATGAGCGGGAGATTATTTTGAAGGGATGCCTGATTAATTACTACAGAGGATAGTGACAAAGATTCAAAAGCAGATAAAAGGGGCTGCCCTGCCGGCTAAGTGTATAGCCGGGCGGGCAGCCCCTTTTTGTGCTTTAAGGCGAATCCGGAAGCGCATGCTCAAAATAGATATTTTTAAGCTGTTCTATTTTTTCAGGTAATTCCGCTGTCTTTTGAGGAACAATGATTCCGCCGATTTGCCGCTGCAGATGCTCCAGATAATCTCTGGTCTTTAAAAGGGGAAGCCAGTCGATGAAGCGTTCCAGCTCCAGATTCCAGTAATCCCATGCGTGCCATCCGAAAGCCTCGTGAGACACGGTTTTTACGCCGAGGGAGGCGGCATACTCTTCAAATGCCCGAAAGCTTGGATAAGCGGGATCCTCTGTTCCGCAGCAATTGTAAATAAGCGGGAGCTCCTTCCCGGCATTTACAGCCTTTTTAAGGATGTACCAGGGATCGTTTATGGAATTTGGAATCTTATCCTTTCCTCCGAAAATGCGATCGTACCTGTCGTATCCGGGCGTTTCCATCCCCATTCCGGAATGGCGGAGCTGAAGTCCGTTTTGCGGTCCGGTGGAGAAAAAGCCGGCAGCCCCGTATTTCTCCGGATAACAAAACGCACATTTTGCAGCGCCGAAGCCTCCCATAGAAAGCCCTGCGATGAAATTGTCCTCACGTCTGGAGGAAAGGGGGAGATATTTGCCAAGCAGAGCGGGCAGCTCTTCGGTAAGATAGGTAAAATATTTAGGGCCGCCGGGAACATCGTTGTAATGGTTGGTTCCCGTATCGGGAATTACAACGGCAAAACGATGCTTTTGGGAAAGCCAATTGATGTTTGTTTTTTCCGTCCAGTCCGTATAGCTTCCGGTGCCGCCGTGTAAGAGCCAGAGCACCTGAAAGCGGTCCTCGGAGGAAATATAGCTGTCATATTCATTCCAGATAGGAAGAATCACAGTGACTCTTGTATTGCTCAGCAGCGCCTGGGAATACAAGGTAAATGATAATTGAGGCATAAAAGCTCCTTTCATCCCTGCTAACGTATCATCAGCTTGGGAATTAATACAATGGTTTTCGTCAGAGGCAGAGAGGACGACCTTCGGCAGTCTGCCACAATCTGAAGAGCGGAATCCGCCATTTCATTGTAAGGCATCTGAATGCTGCTCAAAGGAGGCGCCAGATAAGGCGTCAGAATGTCGTCAAAGCCGATAATCTCTACCTGCTTTGGAACGGGAATCTTCATGTCATAGAGGCATTGCAGCTCAATGGCAGCCAATCCGTCAGACCAATTGACGATTCCTGTAATATCCGGATTTTTTTCGAAGATCCTTTTAAAGGACTGGTAGATATGCGGAGCGTCGAAAACCTCCGTGTTGGACTCGGATAATTGCAGGATTTGGTGTCTGACGTCAGGATCGGAAGAGGAGGAGAGAGCGGCTGTGAAGCCGTTCAGGCGTTCCTGCATGACAAACTGGCCCAGAGAAAGACTGCTCACATAGAGAAGGGATTTGTGACCTCGTTTCAGTAAATGCTGTGTGGCGAGATAAACCCCTTTGGTGTTGTCAACGATAATCCGATTGAAATTATAGTAATTGCTTGTATGGCCAATACAGATGATAGGAATGGGAGAATCATGAAGCAATGCGTTCAACTGCGGATCGGGCTCCTCGTCCATAGAGCCGATGATAATAATGCCCACAGGATTCGCCTTTCTGGCGATGGGAATGGTCTGGAGCAAGGTCTGGTTTGTCAATTCATCAACCGGAAAGGTTAAAATATTGAGATTCTCTTTCTGAGCAGTATCAAAAATCAGCCTGCGTTTTTCCTCCGTTACATATCCGGTATTATGCATGGCTCTGGAAACAGTTGCCAGAGATACCCCGGCAGCCTTCGCGATATTGCGCATGGTTATATTATTTTTCATAGGAATCACCACCTTTTATGGAAATATAGAAATCAATACATATGAAACAATAATGAAATAAATAAGAAAAAAGAGCGGCAGCGATCCTGGCGGCTGTCAGCATGATTGCCGGCAGCGGGCCCTCTGCGGCATATGAGGAGCTGCAGGGAGAAAGCGGGGGGACGAAAGAGGCTGAGGTAACAGAAGCAAAGGATACGGTGGTGATGGCTGTTTCAACAGATCCGGCCAATGTCAGTCCCGTTAGTGCGTCAACGGTAGGCTCCTGTCCGATTACATACAATGCCTATACCCGGCTTTTGTATGTGGACGGAAGTGATTATGTGATGGAAGCTGCAAAATCCGTGGAATATGAAGATGACACGCATATTCTGGTCGAGCTGAGAGATGACGTGTATGATGAGCTTGGCAACAATATGAAGGCTTCGGATGTACTGTTTTCCATGAAGCTGTGTCTGGAAGGGGCGGGAAGCAACCCGACTTATCTGGACAGCCTGGATCATGTGAGTGTACAGGAGGTTCCGAACTATATGCTGTATGGAATGATGTTTAATTGTTCTGCCGATTCCGTTTTTCACAGTAAAGAAGCACGGCAGGCAGTGGCTTATGCGGTGAATAAAGAGGCCCTTCTTGCCACTGCCATGGAAGGGATGGGAAAGGAATGTATTTCAGCCGCCACGACGGATTTCAACGATTACAGCGATCAGTGGACGGAGAAAGCAAAAGAGCTGGATGATTATTATGGATATAATCTGGATAAGGCAAAGGAGCTGGCGCAGAGCTCAGGCCTGACAGGACAGACGGTACAGCTTACCTATACGAGCTCTCAGCCGGTCCAGAAAATGATGGCGGAAACAGACTGGGATATTTCGTTCCAGATTTACGGTTCCCTTGTAAATTCGGCCCTGGCCTGTATGAATACGTTTATTGTGGCTATGAATTTGGTGCATCTGGACGGAGAGCTTTATGAGGATATTTCGTCCAGGATCAGCGAAGGCGTCAGTGTTACGGATACCAAGGAGCGCATTGCTCTGACAAATGAGCTGATGGGATTGATTAACGAAGAGGTTCCTATCTATGGTTTGTGCGAGACGAGTGCTATGTACGGAAGAGCGGACAGTCTGAATGATATTGAATGTAAGATTCTTTATTTTCCGGATTTTACAAAATTAGCATATAAGTAAAAAAGCAAAAGTATGGAAATATGCAGAAATATGGGAACTGTGATCTGGAACACCAAAAACGAACAGTTCCCATTTTCTTTAAGGAGGAGCTTATGGCAGTTATAAAAATGAATTTTTTGTCAAAGGCACTGGGTTTTCAGACAAACATCTCGGTAATCCTGCCCACCCTGACAATGAAGGATATATCGGCCGGTG
This sequence comes from Lachnospiraceae bacterium, assembly GCA_022791635.1. GTDB lineage: Bacteria > Bacillota > Clostridia > Lachnospirales > Lachnospiraceae > Laedolimicola. The sequence continues at coordinate 12,321 of JAAVZL010000018.1, read as the reverse complement.
TGAAAAACTATTATCAGTCGGGAATGAAATATCAGGTCCTCTATCTTCTTCATGGGGGAAGCGGAGATTATGAGGACTATATAAAATTCTCTAATATTGTGAGATACGCAGAGGAGCACAGGTTATGTGTGGTGATGCCCTGCGGATGCAATTCCAGATATACGGACGCCGGGTTTGGGCCTCGGTATTTTCAGTATATATCGGAAGAGCTTCCGGCCGTGTGCCGGTCTATGTTCCCGATTTCCGGCGCGCGGGAGGATACCTTTGCGGCCGGGCTTTCCATGGGAGCGCAGGGAGCGATGAAGCTGGGGGCCATGCATCCGGAAAAATACCATACCATACTGTGTATGTCGGGAGCCGCTTTTAACCCGGATAAGATTAAAAGCATCCGGCGCCCCATAGAAGCCGAGAAAGAGGGGCCTGATTCCATGCCTGTACCGGACGCGGAGGCGCTTTGGGGAGATCTGGACAAATTTAAGGGAAGCATTCACGATGCATGGCATTATGCCAGAGTGAATATAGAACGACAAGGGCCAAAACCGAACTTTTATTTTGCCGTCGGAGACTTAGACATCAATAAGGATGTTGTGGATGAAGCTTATGAATATATAACGCAACTGGGATATTCCACTCACTATGAGATTGTGCCGGGGTATGGCCATGAATGGGATTTTTGGGACCTTATATTAAGAAAAGCCTTTGAGGAAAAGTGGTTCCCTCTGAAAAAGGAGCGGATTTTACAGTGAGAGGCGGAGTGGGAGTACATATGCAGCAGGAAGAAAAATTATTTAATTACAATTACTGTATGGTATTACTTGGGAATCTGATTGCTTACCTGGGATACACCATGGTCATGTCAAACATTGCCCCTTATGCGGCCAGCCTGCAGATTGACGGGGTACTGCTGGGGGTGATTCCGGGGCTGATGTCCATAGCAGCCTTGTGCTGCAGGCCCTTTTCCGGCATAATCAGTGATTTATGTAAGCGAAAGCATATCCTTGTCTTTTCTTTTGCCGGCTTGAGCCTGGTTTTTGTCGGATATGCTTTCTCCGAGCATGTATGGATGCTGCTGCTGGTTCGTATGCTTCACGGCGTATTTTTTTGTCTTTGTACAACGGTAAATCTAACCATGGTGGCTGATTTGGTACCGGAAAAGAAGCTGGCTCAGGGGTTGGGATATTATGGACTGTGCTATACGTTTATGAGTGCGGTGGGACCCGAAATCGGTCTGGCCTTAAGCAAGCGGGCGGGATATCGAAATATGTTTTTATGTGCGGCAGCACTCTATGGCCTTGCATTTCTGGTATCCCTGTCAATCCGCATGAATGACCGGAAAAAGGAAGAGGAGAGACAAGGGGAGAAACGATCCTTTTCCCTGTCCGGCCTTTTTTCCAGAGAAGCGCTTCCGGCCTCCGGCATTGCTTTTTTTAACGCGTTTACCAACGGAGCCGTTGTGAGCTTTATCCTGCTGTATGCGGCAGAAAAGGGATTCGCAAACGCAGGAATGTTTTTCACGGTGTATGCGGTGGTGATTGTGGCCTCAAGGCCGCTTCTGGGAGGCCTTGCCGACGAATGGCAGCCTCAATATCTGGTATTTCCCTGCGACGGCCTTATCATTGCCTCTATGGTTTTGCTCTTCGCGGCAAATCGGGCCTGGCATCTGTATCTGGCGGCGATCCTCTACGGTATCGGATACGGAGGACTGCAGCCGCTGCTGCAAAGCATGGGGCTCCGCTCGGCCAGACCGCAGGAACGGGGAAGAGCAAGCGGAACCTTTAATATCGGCCTGGACGGCGGCAACGGCCTGGGGCCGGTTTTGTGCAGCACGGCGGCAGGAGCCTTTGGAGGCTACCCATACGGCTTTTTGGCCATGATAGTGCCGGTGCTGCTTGGAGCCTGTATTATGGCAGAGCTTGTAAAGCGGGAAAAGAAACAGACGCTAAAACGGGCTGAGCACAGTGCGCCATAAGGATGCCTAGGCTTGCTCTTCCATCCAGGCCTCCATCTGCTCTTCAATAATCTCAAACTGAGCAGGCCCTACATCCAGAAGGAAGGTATGGAAATCCTTCAGATTAAATTTTTCCCCCAGGGTCTCCTCCGCCTTCTCCCGAAGCTCCATAAATTCCAGGTATCCTCCGTAATAGGCCAGGTAGAGGGCGGGCTCCTCCACCAGGATTTCATAGATTTCCCGGGAGGTATCCTCATCGATACCCAGGAAATCCTGGGTGTCCTCCAGCGTCCAGCCCTCATAGTTGATGCCGATATCTGCCAGGCAGTAGAGAGACAACGTATAAGTTTTATTCAGCGCATTTAAAAGGAGCAGGTCGTCGTCAATGCCCGACAGCTGATAGGCATAGATTTCCGCGTAGGTGCCCCAGCCTTCCGAATATCCCGAGAAGCCAAAGAGCTTGCGGATCCGGGAGGGCTGCCGGCCATAGAAATAGGTGGTCTGAAACAGGTGTCCCGGAAAGCCCTCATGAGCCAGGGTGACAAACTGCTCGATATCATCGCTGGAGAGGGAATTGTTGATGTAAATCACATTATTTTCCAGATAATCGATGGGAGGGAGGATGTAATAAGCAGGATTCATATATTCCTCCATGGAGGCAGGAACATAATTCACCTCAAAGGGCAGATCACCGGGCACAGGAAAATCCTGGGCAATTCCTTCCTTCAAAAGCTCCAGTACCTCATAGGGATCACTCAAATCCACCGGACATTCCAGCATCCGGTCAAAGACATCGCCATCCAGATCCATGGTCCAGATTGTCTCCAGAGCCCTTTGCATGTTATCTAAAATCGTGTCCTCGAGCTCTTCCACAGACTTATCCGATCCGGTGGAGTCCCGTACAAGCAGGCGGTAAAATTCTCTCCCGTTTTCAAAGTAATAGAGCCCGGCGTCATTGGTGGCAGAGCCCTTGAGCTTGGAAAGCTCCTCCACCAGATAGCCGTAGGCGGGAATCACCGTATCCTGAATCAACTGCCGGTTCTCTTCCCGGTAGCTCTCCTTGTCCGCCTCCTCAAGAAAATCCGTTTCCTCCAGGCGCAGGTTAAAGCTGTCAATGAGATAGTGATGTTCCGGATCCTCCATAAACTGCTGACACTGATCGATGACCTTGTCGGCCTCAAAGTCGGGCATGAAAAAGCCTGCGTCCGCCTGCTCCTGCTCAAAGGCCATGACATTGGCAAAATAATCCGGAAACAGGCGTAAGGAATCCAGATAATCCTTCACATCCTGCTCCTTGTAAAACTTGTACTCTGCCAGCAGGGTGGGAAGATAGGACTGCACCCCGTTGGTGGGAGAGAGGTAATCGTAATAGAGACGGAAGCCCTCTGTCTTGAGATTATCTTCCGCATAGGTCTTCAGAATATCGAAGGTCAGCTTCTGCTCCTTGCTTAACAGCTCATAGTCAAAGTCATTAAGCTCCTTTAAGACATTCCGAAGCTCTTCGAAAGTCTCCTCCTCATATTCTTCCGATAAATCCCCAAAAGAGATTTCATAGTCCTCAATTCCATAATTCTCAGGAAAAGCGAGGGTCCAGTGAAGGTTGATAATATTTTCCGTGATATCGGAAGCAAAAAGCTCATTGGTAAAGGCGTCAAAAAGCTCCTGCTCTTGTTCGGCCGTCTTTTTCGGCTTGCAGGCGCTTACAGAGGCCAAAAGAGAAAGGATAAGAGCCAGGGCCATAAAGCGCCTGACAAAGCAACGATTTCTTTTCTTTGCATTCATGGGTAAAAGAGCTCCCTTCTTGTGAAAGTAATTTTAGCAATCCCCTTACGTCTGGTCTGGCTCCGGAATATGGGGAAGGGTGAAGATAAATTCCGTTCCCACACCCTCTGTGGAAATGGCGTTGATATGCTCCCCATGAGAGGTGATGATCTCCTTGACAATGGAAAGGCCCAGGCCGGTTCCCCGCTTGTCCTTGCCACGGGAGGCATCTGTCTTGTAGAACCGCTCCCAGATCTTTTTCATGCTGTCCCTGGGAATGCCCATGCCCTCATCCTTCACGGAGATAAAGACTTTCTCGTGGCGCAGGGTGGTCTCAATGACAATCTCCGAATCATTGGAGCTGAACTTGATAGCGTTGTCCAGAAGGTTGTACATGACCTGCTGAATCTTGCCCATATCGGCAGCCACATACTGCTGTTTGGCGTCAAAGAGCAATTCAATGGTAATCCGGCGATCCCGGCATTGCCCCTCAAAGGAGGAAACCGTATTTTTGATAAGGCCGTTGATGTCAAAATTCGTGATATCCAGCATATTCCGCTTGGTGTCCAGGGAATTTAGGGCTAACAGCCCGGTGGTCAGCTTATTCAGGCGCTCCGTCTCCATGAGAACAATATTTAAATATTTTTCCTGCATTTCCGGCAGAATGGTACCGTCCAGCATGGCCTCCAGATAGCCCTTGATGGAGGTGAGGGGAGACCGGAAATCGTGGGAAATATTTGCCACAAACTTTTTCTGATAATCGTCCATCTCTCCCAGCTCGTGGGCCATGTAATTGAGCGTGTTCGCCAGCTGACCGATCTCATCCTCCTCGTAGATTTCCAGGGTGAACTTGAAATTTCCCTGGGCATACTGCCTGGCTGCCTCGGTGATTTTCATCAGAGGCCGATACACGGTAAAGGTAAACACAGCCAGCACCAAAAGAGAGAGAAGAAAAACCAGAAGCACGGTCAGATACGTAATGTTCAGAAGGCGATCCCGCTCCTTTTCAATGGAGGAGAGGGGGGTATGGATCAGCACATAGCCCCGGGTTCGGAAATTGTAGGTGATGGGGGCAGCCACGGAGAGGGTCTCCTCGGAAAAAAAGTCGTAGAAGCTGCCGATCATATAGTAGCTGCTTCCCATATCCGTTGGGTCAAAGGGGCTGCTCATCGGAGAAGAGGCTTCCGTGAAGCTGCCTTCCGAGTCTACCAGAATGGTTCCGTCGGAATTGAGAAGCCAGATGGAGGCGCCTAGATACGTGTCCAATGCCTGAAACTGAGAGTGAAGGGCCCGCAGGGAGTCTGCATCCTGGCTCTGGGAGTAGTAGCTTCGGACAAAATTGGTGGAGATGTAGTGGGCCTCCTTGTAGAGGCTTTCCGCTCTCTGGGAGGTCAGGTGATTCAGCATCATCTGGGAGCTGAAGGTGGCAATGATAAAGAAGCTTAAGAAGCCAAACACCACATAGGTTAATATGAACTTTAAATAGAGGGAATGCTTCATGTGCGTTTATCCTCTGGCTTCGAATTTGTAGCCAATGCCCCATACGGTGGAGAGGCTCCAGCTGGGATGATCCTTGATCTTTTCCCGAAGACGCTTGATATGTACATCCACGGTGCGGGTGTCTCCGATATACTCATAGCCCCAGATGTGATCCAGAAGCTGCTCCCTGGTAAATACCTGATTGGGCGAGGAGGCCAGGAAATAGAGAAGCTCCAGCTCCTTGGGAGGCATATCCACCGGCTCCCCCCGATAGAGGACGGAGTAGTTGGTCTGGTTGATCACAAGCTCGGGATACTCCACAACCTTGGCCGAGGACTTGGGAGGCTCCTGCTTGACAGGCTGATACCGGCGCAGCACGGCCTTGACCCGGGCCACCAGCTCCTTGGAGTCAAAGGGCTTGATGATATAATCATCGGCTCCCAGCTCCAGACCCAGGACCTTGTCAAAGACCTCTCCCTTGGCCGAGAGCATAATGATGGGTGTAGCAGATTTGGCCCGAATCTCCCGGCATACCTGATAGCCGTCAATGCCTGGAAGCATCAGGTCCAGTAGGATGAGATTGGGCATAAAGGTATCAAAGACCCGAAGAGCTTCCTCCCCGTCATGAACCATCATAGTCTCGAAGCACTCCTTTGTCAGGTACAGAGAAATAAGCTCCGCAATATTCGTGTCATCGTCTACAATAAGAATTTTCTGTTTTGCTACCATAATCCGTCATTCTCCTTATTTAAATTCCGCAATGGTGACGCCGGCGTCTCCTTCCCCGAATTCCCCTAAGCGGAATGATTTCACATATTTGCAGCGTTTCAGATGATTGTGAACTGCCTTTCTTAAGGCGCCCGTCCCCTTTCCGTGGACAATGCGCACCGAGGGCAGGTGGGCCAAGGAGGCGTCGTCCAGATATTTGTCCAGATGAGCCAGGGCCTCGTCCACGGTCATGCCGATGAGATTGATCTCCGTGCTGACACTTGCGGATTTGCCCATCTTAATTTTGCCGGCGCCGCTTTTGCTAAAATTCTTGCCGGTAATCACGGGCTCATCCACAAGCTCCAGATCCGAGATGTTCACCTGGGATCGCAGAATGCCCATCTGTACAAAGAGATTACCTTTTGCGTCAGGCAGGGAGGAGACGGAGCCTGTGAGATTGAGGCTCAGAACCCGTACCGCATCTCCCAAGTGCAGGGAGGAGGGCTTTATCTGCTTTTTGGGAGCCTGCTCCTTTTTGAGGGAGAGGCTTTCCTCCGTCTTTTGGATGCGCTCCCGCAGGCGGGCACGCTCAGCCTCCATCTCGCTGACGGAGATATTGGACTTGCCGAATTTGTGGAAGTCCTTCATGGTCTGATCCGCATAAGCCTTGGCTTCCTGAAGAATCTTGCGCGCCTTTTCATTGGCCTCCCGGAGAATGCGGTCTCTCTGGTCCTCCAGCTTTTCCTGCTTCTTTTCCAGGGCAGAGCGCAGGCGGGCAATCTCTTCCTTGTGAAGGCGGATCTCCTCCTGCTCCTGTATGCTGGTCCTGCGGCTGATCTCCAGATCTGCCAGCAGATCCTCGAAGCTCTCGCTCTGCTCGCTTAAATGGGATTTGGCCTCCTCGATGAGGAAGGAGGGAAGTCCCAGCTTGGAGGAGATGGCAAAGGCATTGCTCTTGCCGGGGATACCGATGAGCAGCCGGTAGGTGGGACTTAGGGTGTCCACATTGAATTCACAGGAGGCATTTTCCACCCGGGGCGTGGAGAGGGCGTATACCTTCAGCTCACTGTAGTGGGTGGTAGCCATGGTCCGGATTCCCAGCTTGTGCAGATGGGAGAGAATGGAGATAGCCAGGGCCGCCCCTTCTGTGGGATCCGTTCCCGCACAGAGCTCGTCAAAGAGCACCAGGGAATGGAGGGAAGCCTCCTTCAGGATCCGGATGATGTTGGTCATATGGGAGGAGAAGGTGCTTAGGGACTGCTCAATGCTCTGCTCGTCCCCGATATCCGCATAGACCTCCTCAAACAGGGCCAGCTCCGAGTGGGGAGCGGCAGGAATCTGAAGTCCGGCCTGCCCCATAAGGGTTAGAAGGCCTACGGTTTTCAGAGATACGGTTTTTCCTCCCGTGTTGGGGCCGGTGACGATGAGCAGATCAAAGTCTTTTCCCAGCTCAATGGTCACAGGAACGACTTTTTTGGCATCCAGAAGAGGGTGACGGGCTTCCCGGATGCGTACCTGCCCCTTTGTATTGAAGGCGGGGCGGGTGGCCTTCATATCTCTGGCAAGAGAAGCCTTGGCAAAGATAAAGTCAAGCTCCGTCAAAAGCTCATAGTCCTGGAGAATGGCTTCCATGGAAGCGGTTGTCTCCTCGCTTAAGCGTTCCAGGACATGCTCGATTTCCTCCTGTTCCTTTAAATAGAGCTCTTTTAAGTCATTGTTCAATTTCACTACAGCCATAGGCTCCACAAAGAGGGTGGAGCCGGTGGAGGATTGATCGTGGATCATACCGGGAATCTGACTCCGGTATTCCGCCCGGACAGGCACACAGTAGCGGCCGTTTCTCTGGGTAATCACCGCATCCTGGAGATAGCTGCGGGAGGAGCCGTTCAAGAGTCCGGTCAGGGCAGAATGAATTCGCCCGTTGGCGGTCTGAATCCCCCGGCGCACCTGGCGAAGGCCGGGGCTGGCGTCGTCGCTTATCTCCTCCTCGGACAGAATACAGCGGCGGATCTCCACAGACAGGGGCGAGCAGGGCTCAAGAGCCGTAAAGAGGGGCTCCAGGCTGTCCAGGGTCTCCTCCTCTATGTCGGCGCTGCGGGCGTACCGCCTGGCGCGTCCGGCTGCCTCCAAAAGGCTGCATACCGAAAGAAGCTCCGCCGTATTTAAGGAGCCTCCGATCTCCAAACGCTTCAGGGAGCCCCGCACGTCCTGGACGCCCAGGAAGGACACGCCGCCGCTTCGATATAAGCGCTTCAGGGCGTCGTCGGTCTCCTGCTGTGCTTTAAGAATCTCGTCGAGCCGGCATCCGGGCGTCAGGGAAAGGCAGCGTTTTCGTCCTCCTGCGCTTCCGGCATGGAGAGCCAGCTGGTCTATGATTTTGTCGAATTCCAATGTTTTTAATGCTTTCTCGTTCATGTACTCTATTTTACCCTACTTTTGCCGGAAAAGAAAGGGGTTTTTCCAAGCCGGACATCGGATATTGGAAAAGCCTGCCGTCCTATTTTGCCACATCCCCATCTGGACAGATTCGGCAAAATGTATTAAAATAAGGATTAGTGTACGGGTCAGTGGATTTGTCAGGAGTGGAACAGCGGTTCTCTTGTCGGGGCTGCTGTGAAGTGGAGAAAGCTTATGGCAGAAGAAAAGCGTCAGGAAGAGGAATTTTCCTTTGTGAAGGAGAAGATCAAGCGTCAGCGTTTTTACCAGAATAAAACCTTTCGCAGGGTGATATTTCAGCTTGCCCTGGCAGTGGTGTGCGGAGTCGTTGCCTGCCTTGCCTTTGTGGTGTCCCGTCCGTGGATGGAGGAGCGCTTTCAGAAGGATGAGCGCCAGGAAATAAGCCTTCCCCGGGAAGAGGAAAAGGAAGAAGAGAAGGAAGAGGAAGAACCGGCAGTGGTTCCGGAGGAACCGGAGCCGCCAAAGGAGCAGATTGTCATTACGGAATCTGTAGAGCTGGAGCTGGAGGATTACCGGAAGCTTTACGGGAAGCTTAAGGGTGTGGCTGAGGAGTGTGCCAAGAGTCTGGTGACCGTGACGGCTGCCAGCAATGACACGGACTGGTTCAACGAGACCTACGAAAGCCGGGAGCAGACAAGCGGGCTTCTGGTGGGAAATAACGGAGTGGAGCTTTTGATTCTCACCGTTTATTCCAGAGTTCAGTCAGCGGATCAGCTCCAGGTGACGCTGGTGAATCACTCCAGCGTAGACGCTGTTTTGAAAAATTACGATACGGTAACGGATCTGGCTATCTTAAGCGTGAATCTGGCAGATCTGCCTGAGGGCACCATGGATCAGATTCAGATGGCGAATCTGGGAGGCTCCCGGAACATGCGGGCCGGGGATTTGGTGATTGCAGCAGGAAGCCCTGCGGGAGTGGCGGGCTCTGTGCTGTATGGCAATCTTGTGGCTTCCGGTCATACGGTGAGTGTGATTGACGGGGAATATGAGCTTTTGCTGACGGATATGCCCAAGGCCTCCGAGAGCAGCGGTGTGCTGGTGAATCTGGAGGGTGAGATTGTGGGGCTTTTGGAGCAGGGCTATCAGGGAGCCGGAAGCCGTGATACGCTGACGGCCTATGGAATTTCCGGCGTAAAGGATGTGATTGAGCATCTTTCCAACAGCCAGGATCTGGTGTACATCGGAATTACGGGAGCGGACGTAACCCAGGAGAGGGCGGAGGCGCAGTCTCTCCCTGTGGGAGTATATATTACAGGCGTGGAAATGAATTCTCCGGCTATGGATGCGGGAATTCAGCAGGGAGATGTGATTGTGGAGATCAGCGGACAGGCTATCACCAGTATTTCCGAGATTCAAAAGATGCTGCTGAAGTTCTCCAGGGAGCAGGTGATTCAGGTCCTTGTGATGCGTCTTGGAAAAGAGGGCTACAAGGAGATTCCCTGCAGCGTTACGCTGGATCGGCTGTAGCTTTGGCGTTCCTACTGTTGCTTTGAGGGAATATGAGGAGGAGTTATGAAATATATTGAGAGCTTTCGTGAGGGTGACCGGATTTCAGGGGTGTATCTGTGTAAGTACAAGCAGTCGGCAGTGACGAAGAACGGTAAGACTTATGAGAATGTGGTTATGCAGGATAAGACAGGCACTATTGATTCCAAGATCTGGGATCCCAATTCTCAGGGGATCGAGGACTTTGAGGTTCTGGATTATGTGGATATTATGGCAGAGGTCACCAGCTTTCAGGGAACTCTGCAGCTCAATATCAAGCGCGCCAGAAAAGCCCGGGAGAGTGAATACCGGGCCTCGGATTATCTTCCGGTGAGTGACAAGGATATTGAGGTGATGTATCGGGAGCTGATGGGATTTGCCAGGGAGGTGGAGGAGCCTCATCTTAAGGCGCTTCTGGAGGAATTTTTTGTGAAGGATCCTGACTTTGCCAAGGCCTTTAAGCTTCATTCCGCGGCCAAGAGCGTTCACCACAGCTTTGTGGGCGGTCTTCTGGAGCACACCCTAAGTGTGTGCAAGCTTTGTCGATATTATGTGGAGGCGTATCCGATTCTGAATCGGGATCTGCTGTATACGGCCGCCATGTGCCACGATATCGGCAAGGTCTATGAGCTGTCTGATTTTCCGGAAAATGATTATACGGACGAGGGACAGCTTCTGGGGCATATTGCTATGGGAAGCGAGATGGTGGGTGAGCGGGCCCGCAGGATTCCCGGATTTCCGAAGCGGCTTGAAAATGAGCTGAAGCACTGTATTCTTGCCCATCATGGTGAGCTGGAATATGGTTCTCCCAAAAAGCCGGCCCTTATGGAGGCGGTAGCTCTCAATATGGCAGACAATACGGATGCCAAGATGGAGACTCTGAAGGAGCTTTTTAAGTCCGCAGGGACCGGCCAGGAGTGGCTTGGCTATAACCGTCTCTTTGAATCCAACATTCGCAGAAGCACTCAGTTCGGTCTTGGGCCGGGGGGACAGCAGTGAGCTGGAGACTGGAGCGTAGCATGAAAAAGAATGATTTACTTACATTGAAGATAACAGGAATGGGAAACGAGGGGGAAGGCATCGGAAAGGCAGATGGCTTTCCTTTGTTTATTAAGGATGTTGTGCCGGGAGATGTGGTTCAGGCAAAGGTGATGAAGGTAAAGAAGACCTATGGATATGCCCGGCTGGCGGAGATATTGACGCCCTCTTTGGACAGGGTTGAGCCGGCCTGTCCCGTGCATCGGGCCTGCGGGGGCTGTCAGCTTCAGGCTCTTTCCTATGAGAAGCAGCTTGAATATAAGCGGGATAAGGTGAAAAATCATCTGGTTCGAATCGGAGGTTTTGAGGAGCCGCCGGTGCTGTCGGTTCTCGGCATGGAGGACCCGTTTCGCTATCGGAATAAAGCCCAGTTTCCCTTTGGGCAGGACCGGGAGGGGAGAATTGTTACCGGCTTTTATGCTTCCCGGACTCATCACATTGTGCCCAACAGGGATTGCCTGCTGGGAGTGCCGGAGAATCAGCGGATTCTGGAAATCATTGCAGACTTTATGGAGAGGGAAGGAATTGCGGCCTACGATGAGGCTTCGGGTGAGGGCCTTGTGCGTCATGTGCTGATTCGCAAGGGCTTTGCCACAGGAGAGCTGATGGTCTGCGTGGTGATCAATGGGGAAGAGCTTCCCGGTGCGAAACGGCTGGCGGACGAGCTTTTTTCGCTTCCGGGTATGACCAGCCTGACGCTAAACGTGAATCAGAGGAATACCAATGTGATTCTAGGCGAGAGGATCTTGCCTGTACGGGGGCGGACCTTTATTATGGATCGGATCGGTGAGGTTCAATACCGGATTTCTCCCCTGTCCTTTTATCAGGTGAATCCGGTGCAGACGAAGCGGCTTTATGAGACGGCCCTTGCCTATGCGGATCTTACGGGCACAGAGACCGTCTGGGATCTGTACTGCGGCATTGGCACCATTTCCCTGTTCCTGGCAAAGAAGGCAGGAAGGGTCTATGGGGTGGAGGTGGTTCCACAGGCTGTGGAAGATGCGAGGGAGAATGCAAGACTCAATGGAATCTCCAATGCAGAGTTTTATCTGGGGAGGGCAGAGGAGGTTTTGCCAGAGCACTATAAGAGGAACAAAGTCAAGGCGGACGTGATTGTGGTGGACCCGCCCCGGAAGGGCTGTGACCGGGCCTGCCTTGATACCATGCTTTCCATGGCACCGAAGCGCATTGTCTATGTGAGCTGCGATTCGGCCACCTTGGCCCGGGATTTGAAGATCCTGTGTGAGGGAGGCTATGAGCTAAAGAGGGTGCGGCCGGTGGATATGTTTCCGCAGACGGCTGGGGTGGAAGTTATCTGTTTGCTTTCCAAACTTCATGCAAAGCAGAGTATAGAAGTGGAATTGGAAATGAGCGAGATGGATTTGACGGCTGCAGAGAGTAAAGCCACTTATGAAGAAATCAAGGATTATGTGTTGGGGCATACG
>JAAVZL010000017.1 GCA_022791635.1 Lachnospiraceae bacterium | reverse complement strand
CCTGGGCAAGATGACCGACTTCATCAAGAAGGGTGATGATCCGAATACCGCATATGAGAAGGCAAAAGGACAGTACGGACGTGTTGCGGACGCTGTGAAGATCATCGATCCCAGAAAAGAATAAGAGGAGGTAGCGAAAAATGGCTTTATTTGAATCCTATGAAAGACGTATTGATAAAATCAATGAGGTATTAGGCAGCTACGGCATCGCTTCCCTGGAAGAAGCAGAGAAGATCACCAAGGATGCCGGCCTTGACGTATACAATCAGATCAAAGGCATTCAGCCTATTTGCTTTGAGAATGCATGCTGGGCTTACACCGTAGGTGCCGCTATCGCAATCAAGAAGGGCTGTAGAAAGGCTGCGGACGCAGCGGCAGCCATCGGTGAGGGACTGCAGTCTTTTTGTATTCCCGGATCTGTTGCAGATACCCGTAAGGTGGGCTTAGGACATGGAAATCTTGGCAAGATGCTTCTGGAAGAGGAGACCGAGTGCTTTGCATTCCTGGCAGGCCATGAGTCCTTCGCAGCTGCTGAGGGCGCTATCGGTATCGCAGAGAAGGCCAACAAGGTTCGCCAGAAGCCGCTGCGCGTGATCTTAAACGGTCTTGGAAAGGATGCTGCTCAGATCATCGCCAGAATCAACGGATTTACATATGTGGAGACCGAGTACGATCCCTACACCAACGAGGTAAAGGAAGTATTCCGCAAGGCTTACTCCGAGGGACTTCGGGCAAAGGTAAACTGCTACGGCGCCAACAGTGTTCCCGAGGGTGTTGCTATTATGTGGAAGGAGAATGTGGACGTATCCATCACCGGTAACTCCACCAATCCCACCCGTTTCCAGCATCCGGTGGCAGGTACCTATAAGAAGGAGAGACTGGAGGCAGGCAAGAAGTATTTCTCCGTTGCGTCCGGCGGCGGCACAGGCCGTACTCTTCATCCCGACAACATGGCAGCAGGACCGGCTTCCTACGGCATGACTGATACCCTGGGACGTATGCACTCTGACGCGCAGTTTGCAGGCTCCTCTTCCGTACCAGCTCACGTGGAGATGATGGGACTCATCGGCGCAGGCAACAATCCTATGGTTGGTATGACGGTGGCTGTGGCTGTTTCCATCGAGGAAGCGGCGAAGGCTGGGAAGTTCTAAGATAGACCTGTAATATAAGGGCTGGTCAAATCACCGTGCGATTTGGCCGGCCCCCATTTTTTGTCTGCAAGCCTTTGCAATAAAAGCAGTAGTTTCTATATATGGAGGGCATGTTTATGGATTATTCAAGGGGGCTTTTTGAACAAGACATTGTGGGTGCGCACGCTGTTGGAGGCAGACAGCAGAACAATGGTATGCAAAGTGTCCAGAATCTGGAGGCTATCATCAACGAGGGCCTTCGTGTAGCCCTGCTGGAAAAGACTCCGGACCAATCATTGGAGGTGCTTCTTAAGCATCTGGGAAAAGCCCTGAATGGTGAACGGACCTACATATTTGAGCGAAACGAATCCGGCGGCGATGACAATACCTATGAATGGGTGGCCAGCGGGGTGGAACCGGAAAAGGAGAACCTGCAAAATGTTCCCCCAGAGGTGTGTGCCAGCTGGTATCGGAATTTCAGTATTGGCAAGCATATTGTTATTGAGAATCTGGAAGATATCCGGGAGACAGATTCCCTTCAGTACGAGAATCTGAAACGCCAGAATATCCATTCTCTTGTAGTAGTTCCTCTTTATGACGGTAAAAAGATCATCGGGTTTTACGGCGTGGACAATCCGCCTGTGAAGTCGCTGGAGTATGCATCGAATATGCTTCAGACTGCGGCATATTTTATTGTATCCTCTTTAAAACGGCGCGATTTGGTCCGGGAGCTTCAAAAGCGCAGCTATAATGTTCTTCACGCGCTTAGCGTAGACTACCTGGGCATCTATGAAGTGAATTTCGATACGGGGCAGTGCGAGACATACCGGGACAGCGAACGGATGAGCATGGATTGGGCTATCAATTTTCAGGACGGCTATCAGACGGCTATGGAGCGGTATATTTCTCAGTATGTGGTACCCCGGGATCAGGAACGGCTTCGCGCTGTGACGAAAAAAGACTATGTCCTTGCACAGCTTCGGACCAGGAAGAAATTCTATGTCCGGTACCAAGTGAAGGATCGTTCCCAGGGATTAAAGCATTTGGAGATTCATTTCTCTGCGACAGAGAAGACAGCGGGCGAGAATTGCGCGATTTTTGCCCAGCGGGACGTCAATGCTGTGGTGGAGCAGGAGGAAAAGTATAAGCTGGAGGCAAGGCAGAGTCTGGAAGACATTCTGGAGGGAGCGCGAACCGGTATTTGGACGATTGAGATGGAGGAGTGCTGTCAGCCGAGAATGTATGCGGATCGGACCATGCGGATCCTTCTGGGAGTGCCTGAGGAGATCGAGCCGGAGGAGTGTTATCAGCACTGGTTCAAAAACATTGAGCCGGATTATGTAGAGATGGTTCAGGAAGCGGTGCAGGAGATGCTGAAAACCGGGCGTTCCGAGGTGATTTATCCCTGGAATCATCCGGAGCTTGGAAAAATTTATGTCCGCTGCGGCGGCGTACCGGACAAAACCTTCAAAAAACCGGGTGTCAGTCTGAATGGATACCATCAAGACATCACGGATACCATGGTGACCAGGAGAAAACAGGAGCAAGCCATTATGGAGCTGCTGGAGAAGGTTAGACGGGCAAATTCAGCAAAAAGCGAATTTCTTTCCCGTATGTCTCACGATCTCCGAACACCTATCAACGGGATTTTGGGAATGCTGGCCATCATGGAGAGAAGCCAGGATGCGCCTGAGAGGCTAAGAGAGTGCCAGAAGAAAATCCGTGTGTCGACAGAGCATTTATTGTCCCTGGTAAATGATGTTCTTCAGGTCAGCAAGCTGGAGAGCGGACGGTCAATGATGATAGAGGAGCCCTTTGATCTTCGTGATATACTGGAAAACAGCTTCATGATCTTGTCTGCCCAGGCGGAAGAGAAAGGGATCCGGCTGGTGATGGAGGATGTGGACTTACAGCATAGCCGGCTGATTGGAAATTCACTGTATGTAAAGCAAATCCTGATGAATATCATTGACAACGCCATTAAATTTAACCGTCCCAAGGGTTCCGTATTTGTTCAGGCAAAGGAAACCGCTTTCCAAGGCAGAACTGCAATCTACCAGTTCGTGATTGAAGATACCGGAATTGGGATTGGAGAGGACTTTAAAAAGCATATTTTTGAGCCGTTTACGCAGGAGCATCAAAGCGCAAGGACCCACTATGACGGCGTCGGGCTTGGCATGTCCATTGCAAAGAAGCTGGTAGATCAGATGAACGGGAGCATTGAGATAGAAAGTCAGATCCATAAAGGGAGCGTGTTTCGGATCATCCTGCCCATTCAAGTTGATGAGGCGTGGGGTGAGCAGCCTGTGGATGAGGAACGGAATGTACGGGGAGATATTGCAGGGATGCGTGTCCTTTTGGTGGAGGATAATGAGATTAACTGCGAGATTGTGGAATTTATGCTTAAGGAGGCGGGCGCAGAGGTTGTGACTGCGAATGACGGAAAATCTGCTGTGGATGCCTTTTCGGCATCCGAACCGGGAACTTTTGATTGTGTGCTTATGGATTTGATGATGCCGGTTATGAGCGGATATGAGGCGGCCCGTGTGATTCGCGGTCTGGAACGTGAAGACGCGAAAACCGTTCCCATTATAGCATTGTCGGCTAACGCATTTGATGAGGACATTGCAATGGCAAAGGACGCCGGAATGAATGAGCATTTGGCAAAGCCGGTAGATATTCAAAAAATGTTTACGGTAATGAGACGATTGCGATATCGACAGGAGCAGTAATTAGATGCTGAGCGGCGATTTTTGTTTTGCTTTTGCAGATGAGGGGAGGACCTCGAAGTAAAGGTGGGTTCAAAATAGGACGGCAGACTTTTTCATATCCGTTGTTCGGATGGTTCTCGTATATCCTGTCTGCTCTGTGCGGACAGGATGTACGAGAACAGCCGGACACCGGATATTGGAAAAGTCTGCCGTTCTACTTTGCGGCACCCCCTCTTGATTTCTTACAGGGGCACATTTTTTACACTACAGAAGATCCGGATTATTCTTCAGATTTTTATACTCTGCCACGGAACGGTCAAAGCCCTGAATATGATTGACAAACCAGTCCACCACATTTTTATTCACCTGCTGCACAAAGGCATCCGTGGGGCCCTCCTGCTCCTCCAGCATCTCGTAAAGTTCCTTGATACTTTCCACAAACTCCTGATGCTTTGCCCGATGCTCCTTAAGCCCGGGATATTCAATCTCCTCCTGCAGCGCTTCTTCCTGAGAAAAATGAAAATTCGTGTACTCTTCCAGATAATCCAGGGTACTTAAGGCTTTCTTCTTGCCGTCTCCCGTCTCACAGGCCCGAAGCAGATCATTGATCTTTCCGATCAGCTCCTGATGCTGGCCGTCGATCAGGGTGTTTCCTGTTACCAGATCATCTGTAAACTCCATGTATTGTACCACGTGAACTCCTCCTTTTGTGTGGCTTTTATGATTTTCCATTATAGCACGCCTATACAAAAAATACCATCTCTTTTTTGCGGCAGAGTCCGGAAAACCCAACAAATCGAGACTTGCCGAAAGAAGGTGAGTATGATAAAATAAACCTTGAGAAAATCAAGAGACGTATGGTGTACCACCACAAGGAGTTGGCGCTCCCTGTGGTAAGGATGGTATCAGGGGTACCACACAATACAGACGAGTCTGCGATACACACAAAAATAATTATACAGTACGCTATGTAAAATTACAATCCTTTTGTGTGCCTGCGCAGGTGAAGTCAGGCCTTGAGATAGATGTGAGGTGTAGAAGTGTGGACGCATACTTTTGCACCTCTCTTGATTTCTCACGGGGTATCAAATAGCGGCGGAGCAATCCGCCCCTAGATACTCCCGGTGAGAAATCGGAGTCGGAAGACTGCGATTCTTTTGCGGTCTTTTTTTGACGGAAAAGTATCTTAAGGAGGGAAATTTCGTATGAGAAAAGAAAAGAGACTGTCCGGGCTTCTGTGTGTCATAGCTTTGGCAGTGCTGGCGGGGGCATGCGGGAAAAAGGTGCCGACAGCGGAGGAGGCTCTGGCCGCTCCCATGGGCGAAGAGAAGGGCATAACCGTGAGCGCCAAGTATTCCATTGAGTTAGAAGCCACGCCAGCACAGGAGGATACCTCCATGAGTGTGAAGACATCCGTGAGTGTGCTGCTCTCTGAGGAGCTGCAGTTCCTGGACGGCACAATGTCGGTGGAAGCGGGAGAAAGCCGTGTTGAGATTCCTGTGAAATCCTACGGGGTGAAGGATGCGTCAGGCAATTGGACCATGTATCAATTCCATACGGAAACGAATGTCTGGACATACTCTCGGGCGGAAGCGGCAGCCGACTTGATAAAGCTTGACCTGTCCGGGGTGCGGGATGCCACGGTACAGGAAGCAGAAAAGGGCTCTGCTGTCTATACGGTGACAGGAAAAATTTCCCTGAGCGCACTTGGAATACCGGGAACCGAGGCGCTGGACAAGCTTGTGGATATTTCCGGCCTAATGCTGGATTTTACGGCAGTGTATGATAAGAAAACAGATACCTTACAAACCATAACCTATGATCTGGCAGACCAGGCCGGGCAGAGTGGTGGGACCGTTACCAAGATTCACGTGGAGGTTGATTCCATTGAGAGCAATCCGGAACCGGTGACAGTGCCCGATGAGGTTACTGACACGGCAGCTGCGGCAACGGAGGAGGAAGGCTTTGATCCGGGAGAGCTGTATGTTCGTGATGAGGAGCCTGTGGTCAGCCAGCCGGAAGAGGCGGAAGCAGGCGGACTTTCGGATTTCGGAACGGCGGAAGGGGGAGAAGTGAGCTCCTCTATTACGGCCTGGATATCAGATGCGGCAAAGAGCGATCGTACCCTGAAGGGTCATGAACCCGGCGACGGTTCCAAAACGATGGGAGAGCTTGTGTTCGGGGAGGGCGTAGAGTTCAATCCCTTTGACATCGGTTACAAAATCCTGGAGGAATACGGTTACGAGGTAGATTACTACGTGATGGACGCCTTGTTTCAGTTCATGGTATCCGCCACACCGAATGAGCTGATAAATATGGGAGGCTATCCTCCGGAATACTGGGAGATGACAGGAGAGCATGAGAGGCTGGCCTGGACTTACCTGTATGACTTTGGCTGTCTGTCTGATGAAATGGTTACGGGAATCGGCTTGCCTTTGGACAAGATTCAGGCGATGAAATCTGAGCTTTAAGAATACGGAGAGAGGAGTAAGTCTGCCCCAGGGACCGCTGTGAAGGGCCCCAGGCAGGCAAGGAGCAGAAAATGTTTTGCAAAAAGTGTGGAAAGCAATTAAAAGACGGTGTTCTTTTCTGTACCTACTGCGGAGAGAAGGTGGTCACGCCGGGTCCGTCTCAGGAAGGAAGAGCGGAAAAGCCGAAGGAAAAAGCTAGGTTGGCAAAAATCCCCGTACAGGAGTGGGAGGGGAGCGAAGCTTCCGGAAGCAGGCTTCCGATTCTCATCATAGGAATTCTGGCGGTTGTGATCATAGCCCTGGTTCTGGTGTATTTTCTGCGGACAAAGGATTCCGGGAATTGGAGGGAAGAGGAAAGGGACAGCTCTGCCGTCCGGGAGGAGGAAGAGGACTTGCCGGAGGAGGACCTGCAGGACAGCGGGGAGGAGCCGGCAAAGCAGGAGGAGACAGAGGAGGAACCCCCGAAGGAGCCCGAGGCCGAGGAACCGGCGGTCGAAGAGAGGGCAGAGGAGGAGGGGATCCATACCTATGAGCTTATTGTCAGCGACGTGACCTGGCAGGAGGCTTATGAGGACTGCCTTATGAGAGGCGGGCATCTGGTAAGGATCAATTCCGAGGAGGAATACCAGGCAATCCTGCAGAAGATCCGTGAGGAGGAGAAACAGAATATCAAATTTTGGCTGGGCGGCAGGAGAGCGTCCGCCGACTCTCGGGAATACCGCTGGGTTTATGAGGACGGAAGCTACGGGGAGGAGATTCTGAATCAGGACGGCAAATACACCTCTTACTGGCTGAGCGGAGAGCCCAGCTATGAGGGGGAAACGCCGGATAACCCGGAAATGTATATGAATATGTTTTACATGAGCAGGGAGGAGCGCTTCGTGTGGAACGATGTTCCGGAAGATATCCTTGCGGTTGTGAGCTCCTACGCAGGCACCATCGGGTATATCTGCGAGTATGACGATTAAAAGGCAGGATCAGGAAAGGCGGTGAAGAGTATGTTTTGTAAACAATGCGGAAAAGAGATAAAGGACGGCACGCTTTTCTGCACCTACTGCGGAGCAAAGGCGGCAGCGCCTCAGAGACAGAGAAAGGCAGCGGAGCCTGTTCCCGTAAGACGGGAAAATACGGGCATTCCAAAGCCCCTCCTGTACGCCCTTGTGATCGGCGTATTGCTTTTGGCGGCAGCGGCCCTTGTCTACGCCATCTGGTCGGGCAGCGCCCGGAAAAAGGAGGATGAGGACTCCTGGAGGCGGGAGGAAGACATAGAGGACATGGACATGAGAGATGACTGGGAGGAGGATTCCTGGCAGCCGGAGGAAGCAAAAGCCCCGCCGGAAGAGGCCGTGTCGAAGGAGCCCGCAGCGGAAGCTCCCGCTATAGAGGAGCCTTTGGAGCAGCCCGAGGAGCCGGCCGGTCAGTACGTATTGCCGGACAGCGATTCGCGGTATCTGACCATGTCTGATTTGAAAGGCTTTTCAGAGGCGGAGTGCAGACTGGCAAGAAATGAGCTGTATGCAAGACATGGACGAATATTCCAGGACGAAAATTTGCAGGCATATTTTGACGCCTGCGACTGGTATCAGGGGACGATTGAGCCGGAGGATTTTGACGAGTCTGTGCTGAATGACTATGAGAAGGCAAACCGGGATCTCATCGTCCAATATGAAAAGGATCAGGGGATGCGGTAAATGAAACGATTTGAGGATCACATTCTGGCTGCGGCCATGCTGGTGCTTCAGCTGTTTTCCGCAGTCGTCAGTGCAATGGTAATCAGAATGACGGGGCATTTGCTGTCTGATTTTACCTATGCTGCAATTACGGCCCTGGGCCTGCTGCTGGGGTTTGGCCTGCTGACGGTCTGGCTTTGCCTGCAGAAGGATATGGCCCTGGCAAAAGAGCATGTATGGGAGGCAATGTCCGGCCTGCTATCGGTGACAGGTATATTGACCTGCTTTGATCTTGCTTTTTTTGCCTGCGTGGGTCTTACGGCCACGAGGCCGGGAATAGCGGCTGCGGGAATGATGCTGTCAGGGATCCTTGCCTTGGTCTGCCTCCACCGGCTGTTAAAGAAGTCCCGGACATCGCAGCAATGGAAGGAGCGGGGAAGGGGATGGCTTTACCTGGCAGGAGTGTTGCTTATACGTCCGCTGGCGTATGCTGCCTTTCAGCTTCTTTACGGGAGAGGGGCAGCTTCGGTGCTCCAGGTCTTCGGCCTTGGCGTTGTGTGGGCGTTTCTTGCCTATCTCTTTACAAAGACCGTGCAGAAAGGCCTCCCGGCAAAAGGATATGAGCTTAGTATACCCGGAGACCCTCCGGACAAAAAAAGAATCGTTGCCAAAGGGGCGGCGGTTTTACTTCTCGGGCTGCTTTCCTTGAATGCGCTTCCTTTTTCTCCTAGTCCGGAGCATAAGGCAAAGGAACGGCTGGAGGAGCCTCTTGCGTCTGCCGTAGCTTACATGGAGGCGGAATACTGGGACCAGGCAATGGATGCCATGGATCTTCTGTTTGCAAGGGGAGAATATTTTCTTTGCGTCGCCAGGAACGCCGACGCCTCAGAGCTGGGCCATTTATATGCCCAGAACAAAGCCGATCCGGTGATTGCAGCCTTATATGCCTCCGCCACGGAGGATCCAAGGGATCTGGAATATCATGTGAGGGAGCATTTCCTGGAGGATGACTTTGCCTATGCCCTTCTTAGGCTTTATGAGGGAGAGAGGGCTCTGACAGAGGAACAGGAAGCCCTGCGGGACACCCTGCTGCTGGAGTGTATTGGCAGAAGACAGTTTACGAGGCCTGACATATTGCTTGCAGAGGATTTATATGGGGTAGAGGACAAAATAAGCAAGGCGGTGGAGCCCTACGGGAACAGGGCCTTTTACTGGGAGCCAAGGATTTATAAGGAGTACGCCTATTACGGAGATTTTCAGAATGATTTGATTTTGGGTATCCTTGAGGATGCCGAGGAATATCCGGACAATGCCTGGCTGCAGTGGATGGGACTGACTGCCGGAACCAGATATGTGACGGATCTGGTGTCCCGCGATGTTCTGCAGCAAATATCAGACTGTGTGGAGCGGTTTGACAGACTTCTCCCGGAGGCGGGAGTACTGGCGGAGGACTTAGGCAAAAGAAAGCAGCAGATGGGCTGTGCCATGCTGCTGGCAAACGACTACGAGAAGGCGCTGGGATACTTCGAGGACGCGGCCTCGGAGGAGACCGTGAATGCACTGTGCTGCGCGTATCTGAACATCAAGCTGGAAAGATACGACGACTGCCTTAGGTGGTGCGGCCGTGTTCTCGAGACAGATAGAGAAAATATTCCGGCAGAATTTTTGAAGGCCTGCGCGTATATTTGCATGGAGGATACGGATTCCGCCATTGAAACGGCCGGAGAGCTGAGTGAGCGGCTTAAATCCGGAGATCCGGACTGTGAGCGGTATGTGTATACCCTGGCCCACTATCTGAGCCAGAGAGATGCCTCCCTACATGGAGACGGCTTTGTGGTAGGGGAGCTGAAATACGCCGGAGTGGAGAGAATGACGGAGGAGCAGATTGAGAAGGCAAAATCCTATGAAATGCTCTGGAATTATATGATGGGAATGTATCACTATTATCAGGCAGAGGGCAAGCATGAGATTTATGAAACCGGAAAGGGCTACATGGACAAAATCATCGCCTGTAATGAGAAGCTGCCCCTGGCCTGGTTTTTGCGGGGGAATCTTTTTTATACCATGGGAGAATATGAGGAGGCTCTCGTCAACTACAAAACGGCCCGGCAGCTGGGGCTTGATACAATGCCGTTCTATTATTCCCTGGCCAACCTGTACCGGTCCATGGGAAAGGAGGAGCTGGCTCTCATGTATTTTGACTACATAAACCGGGAGCACAGGATTTCCTTATTTTATGATCCCTACGGCCTTCTGATCAATGCGGATTGGATTGCGGAGGATCTGAGAAAGGAGCTGGGTGAACTGCAATGATTGTGTTTGGTGCGGCGTTCCTTGTTTTGGCGGGATTGGGGGTTCTGATGTTTCAGAGTAGCCTTTTGCTTTCCTGTCTGTCGGCGGGAGCAGCCCTGTCCGGGATCCTGTGGAGAAAAAAGCGCAGGTCCCTTGTGGGGATAAGTCTATTTCTCGCAGGTGGTCTGAGTCTGTTTGCAGAGACAAAGGATCTGAAGCGGGAGATCCTTGGTGAAATGGAGCGCATTGACAGAGCCATCGAGAAGGGGGACTTTGACGGGGCCCTTGAAAGGGCAGCAGAGCTTGAAGAGCATTACGGTCCCACGGACGCCCTTCTTTACGTTCAGGCCCTGTATGATTATGAGAACGGGCAGTACCAGGAGGCCAATGCCTGCTTAAACAATACGGCGGATAAGGAGCGGGAGCTCTATTATATTCTGCGCAGAGCCGTCAGCGTCTATTACGATGGCAGCGGGAAGGAGGATATCTGGATCCTGGAAAATGCGGATGCAAGGCCCCACAGCTTTGAGGCCCAGCGGGATGCGGGATTTTTAAAGCTGCAGGAGAAAGACTATCTGGGCGCCAGATATTATTTTAGCCGCGCCTATGAGCTGGAGCCGGAGGATGTGGGAAATCTCTGTGCCCTGGGGGCGGTGAATACAAAAATCCGCGACCTTGCCATGGCAGAGTTTTATTTGACAAAAGCAAAGGAGCTGGGTACGGAGGAAGAAATGCTGGATTCTGTGGAGCGCTTATTACAGTGGATTGAGGAGGAGCAGGCGTGTATCGATGGGGATTTGTCTTAGGGATACTCTTATTGTGTGCCGGCAAAAAGACAGCCTATGCGGCCGGCATAGAGGAGTTTGATTACATCAGGGAGGAGGAGGCCGAGGAGCCGGAGCTGGGGAATTTTATGGATTTGATTTGGTCCGATTACCGTAAGGGAGGAGATTCCTCCGGGAAAGCAGGTCCCGGCCTTGGCAGTCAGGACGGCACAAAGCAGGTCACGGATTTTGCCAATAAAATCGGCCCCTTTTATGGAATAGACAACCTGGGTGACCATGTGAGAGGGCTTGCCACAGGGAGAGAGAATATCACGGAATTCTTAAGAGAGGTTTTTTTTAACGAGGTGACGGACAGCATCATTCCCGATGCCTTTGGGGACTTCCTGGGAGGCTTTGGAGGAATCGGAGAAGCCTTGTCGGAAGCCTTCGGAATGGGAATGGACTTAAGCGAGATAGGGGATTATCTTTCCAATCTGGAGGATTTACAGCTTGGCCTGGCCAATGAGGACACCCCTGCGGACGGCGTGGCCCTTCGGGAGCCCTATCTTTATATTTATGTGGATGCGGGAGAGGAGCTGACCCTTCGGTTTACCAGGCCGGAGCTGCTGACAGATGCCAGGCCGGCGTATTCGGGCGGGTATCGGATTCAGGCAGAGCCCGGCGGAGGGCTCACCGTGAACGGGATTGCCGGCTGTGAGTATGTGTATTACGAGTGCCAGACTGCCGCCAGGTCATTTCAGCGGGAGGAGGGCTTTCCTGTGGAATACGAACGGCGGGAGGAGACTCTCAGAAGGATTTTAGAGGGCTATGGCTTCCTGGAAAAGGAGATCGACGATTTTGTCCGGGCCTGGGAGGGAGAGCTTGAGGAAAAGAATTACGTCATGTATCCCCAGCTTACAAAGTTTGCGGACACCGTCATGCCTTTGGAAATCGACGGAATATCCTTTGACAGCTATTCCAGGCTGTGGTTTGTGTTTGCGGAGGCAGATACGGCAGAGGAATACCGGATTCCCGATTTCGAGCCGGTCTCTCATGAGGGAAGGGCTTTGGTTGAGTGGGGTGGCTGCATATTACTTCCGGGAGCATTGTAAGATAGGGCTTGCCGAAAAATGCTCCATATGCTAGAATAGACGTTGAGAAAATCAAGAGACGTATGGTGTACCACCACAGGGAGTTGGCGCTCCCTGTGGCAAGGATGGTATCAGGGGTACCACACAATACAGACGAATCTGCGATACACACAAAAGTAATTATACAGTACGTTATGTAAAATTACAATCTTTTTGTGTGCCTGCGCAGGTGAAGTCGGGACCTTGAGATAGATGTGAGGTGTAGAAGTGTGGACGTATACTGCTGCACCTCTCTTGATTTCTCACGGGGTATCAAATAGCGGCGGAGCAATCCGCCCCTGGATACTCCCGGTGGGAAATCGAAGTCGTGAGACTGCGATTCTTTTATGATGCAATCGCAGTCTCTTTTTTTGACGAAAAATACAAAGGAGGATTTGAGTATGTTTTGTGGCAATTGTGGGCGCCAGCTTCCGGAGGGAGCGCAGGTTTGTCCCCAGTGCGGGACACGGGTTGCGAAGGAGGTTGACTTCTCCGATGTGAAGAACTATGCGGGCCAGAAGGTACAGCAGGTGTCGGACGGAATTCAGGAGCAGGTGCAGGATTTCAAGCAGGCCCAGGTGGAGGAGAGGGCCAGCAGGCAGATTCGGGATGTCCATGAGATGTACGTCAATGCGGACGAGGAGCAAAAGGCAGTGGTTGGCGAGGGCTATCTGAACGGCCTTTTGGATTCCGGAGTCCTGCGCAAGGGCTTCGGGGTTCTGACAAACCGCAGGCTTTATTACAGAGGGAAATGCTACTATAAGATCGGCGGTCGCTATATCAAGACGGATGAGGACTATACGGTGGAGATACAGGATATTTCCTCCTCCGGCTTTACTTACACGAGATATCTGTGGGTGCTTGCCCTGTCGGTGATTCCCCTTGCCCTGGCAGTGATCAACTTTTTGGTGGAAAGTGAGCTGAGGCATCCCAACTACGGCTGGACCGTTTGCTTCGGCGTTCTGGGGGCGGCTCTTGTGGCAGCCTACTGCCTGATCAAGCAGACCATGTATACCATCACCTTTGCCGGGGGAAGCCTCTCCATCAAAGCCTCCTCCTACGGCTTGAAGGAGGTGAGGGCTTTTGACAAGACCCTGCACTTCGTAAAGGATACCTGTTATTCTTCCTGCAGATAAATGCATCCATATGATATTTTAGAAGATTCGGAGATTACATAACGGGAGGTTATTGATAATGTTTGTGACTGTTTTTTTGCTTGCGTTTATTTTGAGTGCAATTATTCTGCATGCCATTGTTAGCGCATTTATGCGCTTGATGGGTGCGGATCTTTACTTTTTTAATTTAAGGCTGAGAGTGATTATCTGTGCCGTGATAGCATTTATTGCAGCATGCTGTACATTACCAGGTTAGATGGTTGGAGGAAAAGAATGAAAAGGATTGTTTTATGTTTCCTGGCCGGGATGCTCTTACTTCCCGGCTGCGGGAAGAAAGAGGAGAACGAGCCTCCCAAGGAGGTTGTAGTGGCAGAAGAGCCGGCGGCCGATCCGAAGGAGGAGGAGCCTGTACCTGAGGAAGAGCCGAAGGAAGAGGAAGAAAAAGAGGAGGTCCCCGAGGAGGAGCCGGCAGAGGAGGAAGAGGAGCCCGACGAGGAGGAACTCCGTCTGCAGGAGTATCAAGAGGATATGGACCGCCTTATGTATAGTATGGAAGTAAAGGGAACGAAATACTCCTATTATGTGCAGGACATTGACGGGGACGGCTTTCCGGAGGTCTTTCAGATAGGATACCAGGACCAAACGGCAGCCATACAGGATCTGTATTTGAATGTGGGCATTGTCAATATCAGCGCGTCTCAGCATTGCGATGCGGTTTTGGTAATGGATGCATGTATATACTCCAGAAAAAATACGGAGGAGGATCCGGAGGGCGGCGTGATGGAGTTTTGCTATTCGTCAGACGGGAAAGATCTGATGGTGCGGAGCTTTAGTGTGGGAGTTCCCCAAAGGGTGACGGGACCAAGCTTTTATGACAGCCTGCAGGAGAGCTTCTTTGTGTACAAGGACCATGAATTTTTAAAAAATGGCAGCAGGCAGAACTACCGTGCCGGCAAAGACAGCGAGTATAACTATATGGTATGGGATGCAAGCGGAAGGATCTACTATGATGAGGAGCATTTTGACCATTTTGATTTGGAGGTCTACGAGAACACGCTGACATTCACGGAAAACTGCGGATGGTTCACCCTGGAAGAGGCCTTTGAGCACCCGGGGGAATTCCCGCAGTAGCGGAATCGGGGTACGAAGGAGGAGCAGGGTTATGTTTTGTGCGAAGTGTGGGAAGGAAATAGAGGACGACAGTGTTTTTTGTCCCTTTTGCGGACAGCCGGCAGATGCGCCGGTGGAGGGGGATGAGGCTGAGGCTGCTTTCGCCCAGGGCCCGAAGAAGCCCCATCCCCTGCCGGGAGGCTTAAGCAGCCGGAAGTTCCTGGGGATTGCGCTGTCTCTGGCGGTGGCCGTTCTTGTGATTTTTGGGGCGGTGAAGGTGATCGGCGGATTGGGAAGCGGGAAGAGATCCCTGCCGGAGGAGCTGTTTGCCCTGTCCTGGGAGGAGCTTTCACAGCTTTCCCTGGAGGATATGGAGGATCTGCTGGATGATGCGGGTATCCTCTATGACGAGAATGATACGGGGATTGAGACTGTTATACCGGAGCCTTTTTTTGAGGGGGAGTGCCTTTTTGAATATGATGCTTTGGAGCCGGAATTTACGTTTGCCGTAGGGTTTTCATCTACGGACGATTTTAAGGAATTTAAGAAAGGTCTGGAAGAGTATTTAGATAAGCGGATGATTGAAAACACCGTGGTAATGAGCGAGAAGAATTTTGGAGAATTTTGGTCAGAGGACATGGGATTCCATGGCGATCTGTATCTCATAGAAATATCCGCCGAAGAACTGGAAACCTTTGTAGATACCTATGTTGAGGGCATGGACGCACTTGATATTGAGGGGAAGGAATACGGGGTTTATAAGTTGATTGGTGTAGAATACACGAAGCAGGGCCTTGAAAACTATGCAGAAGAAGCCGCTTTTTCTCTGGATGGGGATTATATCGGACGAAGCTGTCTGATTTATGCAGGGTATCAATTTGTAGAAAAGAGTGAATTTATAGCCATTCAGGCCATGTGTGGCCAGGATGTCATATCCGGAAAGGAAATTGACATAACAGCATTTAAAAAATCACTGAACAGGGAATTTGTAGACTTTATCAATCAGATAATAGAAGCGGAGTCCGAAGATTCGGAGTCTCGTAAGCTATATGAAAAAACAACTTATACTATGCTGTATCTGATGGAGAAACACAATTTTGATATGCTATCAGTTCTTGACGGAATCGGTTCTTATAGAACAGACGAAGATTGGAGCCCTTATTTAAACGAGGAAGAAAAGCAGGAGTGGTATATTGAAAATTTCGGATATGATATGGAGAACCAGGAGTTTGTGGAAACAACGGTTGCCTATCGCTCTGAGCAAGAGGAGAGCGGTCTTCGTATGGTGGATGACATGTTCTTGAGGGCAAGAGGAGACAGAGTCGTGGCGATCAGAGAGGTGATTCAGATGGATATGTCCTATTTTGACCAGGCAACACAGAGACAGATGAAGGCGGCCTACGACGATCTGGTTGAGCAGTATGGAGCTGTTGACGGGGTGGAATGTACCGGAACTGTGGGACCAAATGCATATACCATCACGATCGCCATCGATGCAACGGGCGATGCGGTAGAGACGCTGGCGGATCAGGGGCTTTTGCAGATTGAGGGAGACGGCTCTAAGCTTTCCCTTAAGGCTACCGGGGAAGCTCTGGAAGCGGAAGGCTACCGGCGGATGGAGTAAAAGAAAAGGGAGGGATGAAGCAGTGTATTGTGCCAGATGCGGGAAACAGATAGAGGATGACAGTACCTTCTGCCCTTTCTGTGGGCAGGAGACGGACGCGCCGGTGACAGAAGCAGAGGGCGGGGCAGGCGGAAGAAAGAGCCTGGTACAGACCTTAGCCCTGCCGGGACTCTTTGGAAACAAAAAGGTGTGGGGGACAGTCCTGGCCTTGCTGGCCGTTGCGGCGGTGGGCTTCGGCGCCGTGAAGCTTTTCGGCGGCCATAAAATGAAATCCGTACCGGAGGAGCTGTTTGCCATGTCCTGGGAGGAGTTTTCAGAGCTTTCGCTTGAGGATATGAGGGACATGCTGGATGAGGCCGATATTTTTTATGAGGAGGATTATGACAACCCGGGATTTGAAACCGTGACGGCAGAGCCCTTTCTTGAGGGTGACGCCATATTTTTGCATGATTCCTCCAGACCTGCGCTCGGCTTTGCCGTGGGATTTCGGTCCACGGATGACTTTAAGGACTTTAAGGACAGCCTGGAGGATTATCTGGGTAAGCGTGTGATCAAGAATGCGGCGGTCATGTCGGATAAGGATTCCGGATACGACGAGGTTGTATACCCGGTAGAGGTATCTGCAAATGGCTTGGAGCATTACCTGGATGCTTATGTGGAAAATGCGGATGCGTATGACCTGGAACAGAAGGAGTATGGGGTTTATAAATTTGTCACTGTGAGATATACCCGGGAAAGCCTTGACTATTATGCGGAGGAAGCGGCTTATCAGCTGGACGAGGATTATGTGCAGCGAAGCTGCCTCATTGATGTGAACTATTATCTTATGGAGAAAAATCAGTTTACCATACTGCAGGCCCGCTACGGACATGACGCAATTTCCGGGAAGGAGATGGATCTGGAGAAATTCCAGGATTCCGTGGACGAGCGTCTTGTGAGAGGATATCTCAAGGAGCGCGTACGGGAGAATCCGGATTCCCGGGAGGAGCTGGAAAAAGAGTTTTATACCAAGCTGTACATGCTGGAGAAGCATGGCTTTGATATGGCTTCAGGCACCTTTCTTAAGACAAAGGAGGAGGAGAGGCTTTGGTATGTCCGAAGCTTTAACTGGGATGTGGAGAAACGCTCTCTGGTAGATCTGTCGAATTACCGGAATTCCAGCGACATTTACTGTGCGGTGGAGTTTGGCTATAATTCCAGGGATGCAAAATACTTTGAGAGCGATCTGGATAAAGCCCTGTATCTGGCAGAGCAAAATTATAAACTGGGAACCGGGAAGGGCTTTGAGAGCGATACGGAAAAGCGTCTCTGGTTTATGCAGAGCTACGGCTATGATACCTCCTCCGGGAAGGTGATTGAGAAAGAGGTGGTGGATGCGCTGATTGCGTATCAGAATTTTGTACCTAAATTGCCTTATATTGAAGAAGAACCGTATGTTAGATACACGTTAATTTACCTTAATGACGATGAAGTGCCAGAATGCCTGGTATGGTCAAATTCATATAATCCTGATCCAACAGTCCATGGTGCAGTATATATTTTAAGCTACAATAATGGAGCTGTGCAGATGTTTGATCCGGACTCTGCTTATCAATTTCAAGTAAGCTTTTCATATACCCCTAGAAAAGGCAAGTTTTGCGCAGATACTGTGCTGGGACTTCGTTCAGCGGAAGATTGGGTTGTAGCAGAGCTTGATTCTGACTTTCATAAGATTGGGACGGCATGGCAGGATAACGATTGGGAAGATTATTATTATGAGTTAAACGATTCTGAAGTACAGGAAGGTGAAATAGAGGCGTATATAGATTCTTTTGGATTTGAAATTAAGATTGATAGCAAAGAGGCAGAAACCTCTATATTATCTGCCTACGATGCCCTCAGAACCACCACCTACCAGATTTTAGCCTACGAGTTTACGGAGTTTTCGATGTCGGACGGCGTTCTAACCTTCTCCTCGGACGGTGCGGCCAGGTATGGAGCCGAACATCCAAAGGCCTTCTCCCACAGCTTCCCTGTGGCGGAAGACTGCTCCTGGGGATATTACAATGCAGGGGAGACTTATCCCTACCAGGAGAGCGATTACGAGGACATGAAGGCACAGATTGAAGCCGATATGGATCTCTATGCCACTGACTTTGAGATGTTCGGCGAGATAGGCTGGGATTCCCCGCCGGGCTACTATATCACCGTTGTGGACGGCGAGGTGGTTGACGTTAAGGTGGTATATTCCTGAATCGGATTGAAAACAGGGGGTGCTGCAAAAACAGTGCCATTCAGTTAAGCCTGCAAAGATTACCGGCGCAGGGGAGGAGGGCCGCCCCGATTAGGGGTGGCGGTTCTTGCCCGGAGCCTTCGTAAGCCTTTCAGGGCTTAACATCACGACATTGGGGGCTGTCTTATTTTGCGACAGCCCCATCCCACAATTCCTTCGAAATTGTAAAGAATTTCGTTCCATCTGTTGTACTTTTTATTTCTTTTGGATATAATAAAAATGTGATCAAAAACACAAAATTCCATATAATTATGTGAAGGAGAGCATAGATGGAACGATTGGCTCTGGATAAGCTGCTGGACTGGAAGGATTCGCCCTATCGCAAACCGCTGATTTTAAAGGGGGTACGCCAGGTAGGCAAGACCTGGCTCCTCAAGGAGTTCGGCAGACGCTGTTATGAAAATACGGCCTACTTTAACTTTGATGAGAACGAGGAATATAAGCAGTTTTTTGAGACCACCAAGGATGTAGATCGCATTTTACAAAATCTGATGCTGGCCAGCGGGCAGAGGATTCTTCCGCAAAAGACGCTTATCATTTTTGACGAGATACAAGACTGTCCCAAGGTTATCAACGCGATGAAGTATTTCTGTGAGAATGCGCCGCAGTATCATATTGCCTGCGCCGGTTCTCTATTGGGGATAGCTTTGGCAAAACCGTCCTCCTTCCCGGTGGGCAAGGTCAATTTCATGCAGATCGATCCAATGACCTTCACGGAATTTCTGCTTGCCAACGGCGACGAAAATCTTGCCAGGTATCTGGAAGGTGCGGATACCATAGAACCGATTCCTGATGCCTTCTTCAATCCGCTCTGTGAGAAATTAAAGATGTATTATGTTACCGGCGGTATGCCGGAACCGGTGCTCATGTGGACGGAGGCCCGGGATGTTTCTGCCATGCAGGAAGCTCTGTCCGGGATTATTGCCGCTTATGAGCGCGACTTTGCCAAGCACCCCGGTGTCAGCGAGTTCCCGAAGATCTCTATGATCTGGAAGTCCATACCGTCTCAGCTGGCAAGGGAGAATAAGAAATTCCTCTACAGGGTGGTAAAGGAGGGCGCGCGGGCCCGTGAATACGAGGACGCTTTGCAGTGGCTGGTGGATGCCAGGCTGGTGCATAAGATATACCGAAGTCGGGCGCCCCGTCTGCCGGTGGCTGCCTACGATGACCTTTCCGCCTTTAAGATTTATCTGGCGGATGTGGGGTTGCTTCGCCGGCTGGCCCAGCTGGCCCCTACGGCCTTCGGGGAAGGCAACCGCCTGTTCACAGAGTTTAAGGGGGCATTGACCGAGAATTTTGTCCTGCAGACATTGCTTACGCAGTTTGAAGTGGTTCCCCGGTACTGGAGCCAGAGCAATCCTTCTTACGAAGTGGATTTCCTCATTCAGCGGGAAAACGATATTTTCCCTGTAGAAGTCAAATCCGAAGCCAACACCGCCGGCAAGAGCCTGAAAAAATTTGGGGAGCTGTTTCCGGATCAGGTTAAGCTCCGCCTTCGTTTCTCTCTGAACAATTTGAAGCTGGATGAGGATGTTCTGAATATTCCTTTGTTTATGGCAGACCAGACAGATCGGTTAATTGGGATGGCATTGAGACAGAGAAATGCGGAGCGCTACGGATTCTGGCTGTCGCTGACATGCAAAAGCAATTCCTCTGTGGAAATTCCATAGAGCTTTCCCAGGGCCAGAAGATTGGAGGTGCTGGGATCCGAGGTTCCGTTCTCCCACTTGGAGACTGCCTGCCGGCTGACGCCTAAGGCCTCGGAAACAAACTCCTGTGTCATCTTACAGCGCAGGCGGTTTTCCCTACCAAAATTCTGTTGAAAAGTTCTTTTATCCCCCCTATAATGAAAGCAAAGCATCCCGACAACGTTTCCCAAAGGCAGTGTGACGGATATGAGCAAACGGACCAGGCAAAAAGCAAAGAGAGTGAGAGGGCGGATCGCCATGATTTTGGGGCTCGTGCTTGCGGTGTCCCTGGTTTTGGCCGCTCTCGGCAGCGTGAGAAGCGGCCAGGCAGAGGAGCTTCTTAGGGAGCTTACAGGAGAGAGGGGCAGGAGCCTTAAAGCAGGGGCATCTCCCCAGGTGGGGGAGCTGACCAGGTATGAGAAGGCCAAAATCGCCGCAGCCGCCCGGGCCGCGGAGGAGGAGAAGGCTCTGGAGGAATCGTCCATGGAGGTGGACCCGGCCCTGCGTCTTGAAAATACGGTGGATTTTACGGCCCTCAAAAAGCAGAACAAGGATGTCTATGCCTGGATTACAATTCCCGATACCAAGGTGGATTACCCGGTTCTCCAGCATCCTACCAAGGATGAGTATTATCTGAACCGCACCATAGACCATGTGTCGGGTCTGCCGGGAAGCATTTATTCGGAGCCCATACATCCCAGGGACTTCTCAGCTCCCCAGACCATCCTTTACGGCCACAACATGAAAAACGGCACTATGTTCGGAAGCCTTCACCGCTATGACAAGGCCGCATTTTTCGAGGAGCAGCCCTATGTGTATATCCACCTTCCGGATCGGACGCTGCTGTATGAGATTTTTGCGGCCGTGCGGTTTTCCGACGACTATCTTCCCGCTATCTATGATTTTGAGGAGCAGGAATCCTTCGAAGCCTTTATCGAGGATGTGCAAAATTCCCCGGGCCATGTAAGGGAGGGGATGGAGGCGCCCTTTGGCAGACCCATTCTTACTCTGTCTACCTGCATCGGGGGTGCGCCTCATAACCGGTTTCTCGTTGTGTGCGTCCTTGTCGGGGAATATGAGAAGGAAGAATTCCTATTTTTCTCTTGACAAACGAGAAACGCATGTTAACATATTAATAAAAGAGAAAATCCGGAGGTTCATATGTGTGCAAGAGACGTGAAGTACCGCAAGATCGAGGAAGACATCATAGAAGCCATCAGGGACGGGAGGCTGCGCCCGGGGGATCGGATAGACAGTGAGTCTGTCTTAAAGCAGCGATACGGCGTATCCACCATTACCGTGCGAAAGGCATTTTCCGATTTGATCAACCAGGGATATTTAAACGGCGTCCAGGGAGTGGGGACCTTTGTGGCCAAAAAGCAGATGATAAGAGCTCTCACCTCCTTAAGCTTCAGCGAAGAGCTGTTAGAGCAGAAATACGTGATCGACCTTTTTGTGGACGCCATTGAGGAGGTTATAGATCCGCAAATCGCCAAGGAGCTCGATATTCCCTCCGAACAGTCCGTGATTCGGGTTAAGCGGGTGCGGATGGCCAACGAAGAGCCGGTGGCATACCATATTTCCTATATAGACAGCAGAATTTTGAGCCTGAAGCAGGCCCAGGAGATTCATGAGCGGAAATCCTTTTATGAGACGCTAAAGGCTATTGGGAAGAAGCCTACCTGGGCGGTGGAGAATTATTCGGTCCGGGATGTGACAGACGCCCATATCTCGGAGCTTATGGGAATTCCCAAGGGAAACTCCGCCTTCTTTATCAAGCGGACCGCTTACAATGATGAGGATCGGGTGGTGGAGTATTCGGAAACGTATTTCCACAAGGACTGGTATTCCGTGAATGTGACAATCAAGCTATGACAAAGACGTGTGATTTGCAGAATTTGAGCTGCATCGTTGGACAAAATAGACAAAGGCAGAGCTGCCAATTTGGTGGTTTTGCCTTTTTTAATTTTCCCTATTGCAATTACTCACAACTTAATATATTATATAAACATAAAATGCAACATGTTAACATATTAAGTCAGGAGAGAGAAATGAATATTGTAAATTACGAGCAGAGGTATGAGAGGGAGATTGTGGAGTTGTGGAACGAGACCCTCCATGCAGATCCGCTCACCGTGAAAAAGTTTCGAAAACAGGCATTGTTTGATGATAACTTCGATCCCTCCCTCTGCTATGTGGCTCTTGAAGAGGAGAGGCCGGTAGGCTTTTGCCTGGGAATGCGCAGGAAGTTTCCCTATATGGAGCGGGGACTGGAGCCGGACCGGGGATGGCTCGTCGTCATGTTTGTGGCCAAGGAGTGCCAAAGAAGAGGCATCGGCACTGCCCTGGCCCGTCGGGCAGAGGAGGACATGAAGAACGCCGGTGCCAAGAATATTACCTTAAGCGCCTACAGCCCCGGCTACTTTTTCCCTGGCGTGGATGAGGAGAACTATCCGGAGGCGGCGGCATTTTTTAAAAAGCTTGGATACGTTCCCGGCAAAAAGGATTATTCCATGTGCAAGGATCTCCACGGCTACCAGATGAGCCCGGAAGCAAAGGCGAAGATGGAGGCTGCGAAGAAAAAGGGCTACCGCTTCCTCAACTTCACTTACGACTATGCCCTGGAGCTTCTGGAATTTAACAAAACGCAGTTCGGCGGAGGCTGGAAGCGCAATGCCCTCATTGCCATGCAGAACGGCACAGCAGAGGATTTGATATTGCTGGTGTTAAGCCCCGAGGGGAGAATCTGCGGCTTCTGTATGCGCATGATTGACGGCAACCCCATGCGGTTCGGCCCCATCGGCATTGACAAATCTATGAGAAATGAGGGGCTTGGAAGTATTCTTCTTGATTTTGCACAGCTTGAGATGGCAAAAAGAGGAGTTTACCATATGTATTTTGTATCTACTGATGAACCGGGACGGCGCTACTATGAGCGGCATGGAATCCATGTG
>JAAVZL010000016.1 GCA_022791635.1 Lachnospiraceae bacterium | reverse complement strand
AAAGTCTGGACTGCGCCCCGGAGGAACTGACGGCACGCTTTGTGTCTACTGCAATGGCAGCTTTCCAGGGTATCATCGGAAAGGGTAAAAAGAAAGAAAGAAAGACTGTTTTAAGGTAATCGGATATTATATATGCGGAATAAACGATAATCCTGCGAGGCTGCAGGGGATCAGCAGGCAGATCCTGTCTGTCAGTGGCTGTATAGGAGAGCAGCATCCCAGGTGGGAATGTTTTATGGGCGGGTGGAGCAAAGGGGAGGCGCGGGAATACCAGGAGAAGCTGCGGCTTGACAGAGAACACATAAAGAGGTACATTGTGCATCCAGCAGTAAATCATGATAAGGCTGACCAGGTAAATATGGTAAGAAACTTTTCTTATGGCCTTTTACCACTTTTTTCATGAAAAATTAATATTTAATATTTATATGAAAGAAATGCTTTACCAAGTACAAAATTTAAGATATAACTATATCATAATAAAGATATGGAGGCATGAAATATGATTATAAAGGCGTCCGCAGCTTTAAGAAATGATTATGCAACTATTTCTAATATAGCAAAAACAACAAATGAGCCCATTTATATAACAAAAAATGGGGAAGGTGATCTGGTCCTGATGAGTATTGATGCTTTTGAAAAACGTGAGCAGGTGCTAAAGCTTCGTGCAAAAGTATTGCAGGCAGAACAGGAGCGCTTGGATGGTTTGAAAACGCTTAGTATTTCAGAGGCGAGAGAGCAGTTAAGGGAGAGAGCCCATGATTTATAATGTTGAGATTCTTCCTACGGTGTGGGAAGATTTGAAACGGATTGAGGATTGGTATGCAGTACAATTTGATGTGGAATCTGCGCTAAAAGTAAGTAATCATATCCTTGATGTGATTGAACGGTTGGCGCAGTTTCCAGACTCTGGCTCTCTTACACCAGATGAATGGCTGTATCAGCAAGGATATCGGATGACTATTTGTAAAAAGCATGTTGCTGTTTATAGGAAGATTGGAGAAGTGGTTTATATTTATCATATCGCTGATACGCAGACACAGTATACGAAATTGTTTTATTGAGGCATTTTTGCGATCCATGATAAGAATAGGGATTGCGAGGTTAATATTGCTCCATTTGCTGTATTCTTAAATGATGATAATGCCAATTATATAGAACCAGATGTTTCTATCCTTTGTGATTCATCGAAACTGGATGATTAAAAAAGTTTGCAGGGATAATCGTTCCGATCGTATCGAATGTCCCGAAAGGAGCTGGAGCAGGAAATTGTAAGCTTTTATGAAACAGAAAATGAGAAGTTCAGAGATGAGAGAGATTTTTGAATTTGACACTACCAAATATTGA
This sequence comes from Lachnospiraceae bacterium, assembly GCA_022791635.1. Classification (GTDB taxonomy): domain Bacteria; phylum Bacillota; class Clostridia; order Lachnospirales; family Lachnospiraceae; genus Laedolimicola. The sequence continues at coordinate 9,861 of JAAVZL010000016.1, read as the reverse complement.
CAGGAGGACTGTCCATGAAAAAACGAATGATGTTGCTTCTGTGGGCAATGGTGTTTCTTCTTCTGATGTCATGTGCCAAAAGCAACTCCAAAGCAGAGATACCAGGCAATCCCATAGAAAAAGAAAAGCCCTGGAATGACCGGAAGAAAACGGAGGAAGATTTCAAAAGCTCCGAGAATAAAGAGTCTCAGGAGTCAGAGAACGGGAAAGCAGAGGAGCGAACCATGGAGGCTTGGGAGCAGGCTTATCTGGAATATATCACTTCTCTGGAATATGCAGGTTCCTATACCTACAGCCTGATCTATGTGGATGAGGATGAGATTCCGGAGCTGGTAAAAGACACGGGCGTTGAGGCCGGGGGCTGTGAGATTCTGACCTGGCATGAAGGAGTCTTGGATATTCTTCAAACCTATCGCCTGAATTTTACTTATATTGAGAAAAAGAACCTGCTCTGCAATTCCGACGGGCTTATGGGCTATTATTATGACAGCGTGTATACCATTGAGGACGGGCAGTGGTCCTTCTTTGGGGGCGGAGAATACCACGATCCGGAATCCGGGCCTCAGCTGGATGAGAATGATGATTTTATTTACGAGTATTACTGGCTGAAAGAGCCGGTGGAGGAAGAGGAATATCAAGAGAGATTCCATGCCATTTATCCGGAAAATGAGGCCGGCAGACCAAAGCTCTATTATATTAAGGATGAAATGTGCTCTCTTCTGAAAACAGGGGAAGTTACCTCTGTGGATCATCGCTATGAGCTGATTGTGGAGGATCTCACCTGGACACAAGCCCGGAAGGCCTGTGTGGAAAGAGGCGGCTATCTGGCAACCCTCACCTCACAGGAGGAATTTGAGCGTGTGCAGGCTCAGATCCTTGCGGAGGAAAAGACTGCCGTCACCTTCTTCGTGGGAGCGGCCAATCAGGAGCCAAACTGGGGCTTTCGCTGGCTGGAACCGGGCGTTTTGGAAGGGTATTATATACTGGATTTGTATAATGCTTTGTTCTCTGGCTTCTGGCTGGAGGGGGAACCAAGCTACACGGGGCTGACCGAGGAGGGAGAGGAGGTTCGGGAGACTTGCGTGTCTTTGATTTACCGGTCTTCGGAAGAAAGATGCTATTTGAACGACGTGCCTGACGATATCCTGGAGGCGGCTCCCTCTTTTGCAGGGCGGGTTGGATATATTTGCGAGTATAACGAGTGAAGCAGGGCAGAGACTTTACGGTCTGAAGCAAAGCAATTTTATTTCCTTTTTGGAAGTTCGCAACTTTTTTTACATGATGCGGGCTTCCTTTTTTTGTATGATATGGTTGTAACAGGAAAGCATAAACAAAAAACGACAGCCCGCTAGGCAGCGGAGAAAAGGGGCTTGTCTTGGAACAGGAGGTGTGCATAAATGTTCGTGTTACAAAGAGAGTCTGGGAATTATCCCTTAAAGGTGTGGCTTAACAGCGAAAAGGATTTGGAGGCAACCTGTATGGAGCAGGCCAGTCATTTGATGCAGCTTCCTTTTCTACATAAGTGGGTCTGCCTGATGCCGGATACCCACGCAGGCATGGGAATGCCAATCGGCGGCGTGATTGCCGCAAAGGATGTGGTGATCCCAAATGCAGTAGGCGTAGATATCGGCTGTGGCATGGCCTATGTGGGGACCAACATTCCCGCCTGTGTGTTGAAGGAAACCATGACCGGAAGTGGAAATCTGGTTCAGGGAATGGTGGGAGACATCCTGCGGAATATTCCCGTAGGCTTTGCACATCACAAGAACCCCATGCCCTGCTATACCTTGGACGCAGCCATGGAGGAGCTTGAGAAATATGAGAAGGATGAAGAGCTCTTGGGACAGCTGGAGGCAGGCTATTTTCAGATAGGAACCCTGGGCGGCGGCAATCATTTTATTGAGCTTCAGGAGGATGACAAGGGCTTTTTGTCGGTGATGATTCACTCCGGAAGCCGGCATTTTGGAAAGTCCGTCTGCGACTATTTTCATCAGAAGGCTAGAAATCTCAATCAGCGCTGGTACAGCCGGGTGCCCGACGAATACCGTCTGGCCTTCCTGCCTGTGGAGACAGAGGAAGGCCGCGCTTATCTTAACTGGATGAATTTATCTATGGCCTTTGCCCGGGAAAACCGGGAGAAAATGATGCTGGCCGTAAAGGCGGTGATGGAGAAATGGATCGGCAGATACACGGATCTGACGCTGGAATACCAGGATGAGATCAACTGTCATCACAATTATGCGGCTCTGGAGCATCACTTTAGCGAGGATGTGTGGGTACATCGAAAGGGCGCCGTCCGGGCCGGAAACGGAGAGCTGACGGTGATTCCCGGCGCTATGGGCTCCTACAGCTATGTGGTGATGGGGCTTGGAAATACGGAGAGCTTCTGCTCCTCCTCCCACGGAGCAGGCCGGGCTTACTCCCGCAAGGGAGCCATGGCCGCTTTCACCTGTGAAGAGGTGCTGGTGGATCTGAAGGATCAGGGCGTGGTTCTGGGAAAGAAGAATAAACGGGATGTGGCAGAGGAGAGCCGGTTTGCTTATAAGGATATTAATACAGTGATGGCAAATCAGCAGGATCTGGTGACCCCCGTGAAGCGCCTTAGCACCATCGGCGTAGTAAAAGGATAATAAGATATCTTCCGGTCAAAGAGCCGGTTAGATATAGCGGGTCCGTATCCCCCACAGCCAATGCATGAGCATTCTGTGTTATAGGCTTCAGGCTTTTGCCTGGGCGGTGCGGCGGCTTTCTAAGCCGATGGCATTCCGGAGCGGACGCGAAAGACGATCATACGGAGGTTCGAATCCTCCCCCAATACAAGGACTGGGTAGCTAAGTGGTATAGCAATCGTAAGGACTATTTGCAACTTCCATTGCAAATCCAAAGGACGGGAGTCTGTGTTTTGCTTTTCCCCGGGAGCTTGTGACACAAGAAGAACTGGAGCATTCCTTTTCTTTTGCGGAGCAGGGCTCTAAGCCGCAGAAAGGCAGTATGGCTTCGGATACCGATGGCGGACCTTGGAGACAGCCCCATCTTTCAAAAGATGCAGGTCCTCTCCCGGAAATGTCTTCTCAAGAAGCCGTCCCCATTTCGGCGGTGGGAAAAGCAGGCGCACTTCCACAACAAACATCATTTCAGAAATTTTTTTGCTGGACGGTAAGTCGCGAAGGTGCACGAGAGGAACTTTCATGAGTGCCCTTTCGAATGAAAGTTTCTCTCATGAAGTGTGCCGAAGGGACTTTACCCTTTTGTGCTGTCGCGCAGCGACTATAATTAGGAGGGAAAAGAGATGAAGTATTTTATCAAAGAGCAGGAATGCGGATATTTATTGAAGAACGGAATGTTACAGGGCCTGTTGTTTGCCGGAAAGCATACGATCCACTCTTTTCTTGGATATGAGCTTCGGATTGTATCTATGGTGGGAAAGGTGGACACAAAGAAACTTCCTGCAAAGCTTCTCATGGAGCAGCCGGAGTTTGCCAAAAGAGTGGTGCGGGTGCGCATTCCGGATCACTGCATCGGTATTCACCTGGTAGACGGTATTTACAAGGAGATCCTGATGGATGGGGAGGCCCTTTACTGGAATGTATTTGAGGAGAACGAAATTCGTCTGGTGGATGTGACCGGTATCCAGATGACAGAGGAGCAGGTGCCCGGCATGTACCGTCACCTGATTCCTACCCGGTTTTACAAGAGAGTGGTTATCGGCGAGGGCGAGACGGGGCTTCTGTACATAGACGGCCATTTTGACAGGGAGCTTTCCTGTGGGACGTATTTTTACTGGAATTATGCCCATGAGGTATCCTGTAAGGTCTTCAATCTGAAGGTACAGCAGCTGGATATCTCCGGCCAGGAGATTTTGACGGCGGATAAGGTGGGAATCCGGCTTAATATTCTGTGCACCTATCGCATTACCAATCCTCTGGAGCTGGTAAAGAAGCTGGAGGGAGCCTCCAAGCTTCTGTATACACGGGTTCAACTCGCCGCCAGAGAGTATGTGGGGCAGTTCCGCCTGGATGAGCTTCTGGCTGATAAGGAAGCCATTGGAACGGTGCTTAAGGAACGGCTTTTGGAGGTGCAAAAGGCCTACTGTGTGGAAGTGCTGGAGGTTGGAATCAAGGATATTATTCTGCCGGGAGAGATTCGGGATATTATGAATACGGTTCTGGTGGCAGAGAAGAAGGCCCAGGCCAATGTGATTATGCGCCGGGAGGAGGTGGCTTCCACCAGAAGCCTAATGAACACGGCAAAGCTCATGGAGGAGAATCCGGTGCTGTACCGCCTAAAGGAGCTGGAATATCTGGAGCGCATTTGCGACAAGGTAGGCTCCATCTCGGTAAACGGCGGCGGGAATCTTCTGGAGCAGCTTGCGGGGCTGGTGGTTCCTGAGGGGAATGGATAAGCAGATTTGAAAATTGTCGCAGTTTATTGACATATTTCGTGCAATTGCCAAGCTATCATCTCTGGGAGTAAATGTTGAAGATATAACCCTATAGGCAGCCATCACATAATCTGCAGATTAAAGTGTAAAGTCCACCAAATTGTTGTGGGACTTTACACTTTTTATTTTAAAGCTATAAGGACGCCCCTTCACTCCACATAAGAATAAAACAGCTCATGCTGCCGCTTCACCCGCCTGCGGACCTCCAAAAGAAAGGCCTCCGGTCCCAGAATCCGAATCACAGGCCCAAAGGACAGAAGCTCAATCAAAAGCTCTGTCTCGTCTGCCGGATCGTAGTAGATGGAGCAGAGCCAGGTGTCGCTTTTCGGCTCATAGGTGGTCTGCTTCTCGTAGTGGGCAAAGCGCAGCATGCACCGCTCCAGGGCATTGCGCTCATGGTAGATGCGGATTTGCACAGGCTCCCGAGCCTGACTTTGAAAGCGGGAAACATCCCAGTCAAAGTTTTTTGGAACCGGCGTTTTTGAAATATGGCAGCCACGGATGCGGGCCATATTCAGTACATGAAACTGCTTTGGCCGGCCATGGGAGAGAGACACGCTGAGAATCCGGAATTTGTCATCCTTTGGAGAGTACTGAAAACGGCAGGGCAGAACCTCCCTGGTAAGAGGAGTGCCTTTGCGGCTTTCATAGGCCACAAGCAAAGGCTTATGTCCCGCCATCGCCTTTAGAGCCGTCTGAAAGCATTCCCGATAAAGCGGATCCTCATAGGGGTCCCCGTCTGTATAGCGATCAAAATAGTGAAAATCTGCAAGGTCATAGAGAGCCGGAATATCTTCAAGGGCCTTTGTAAGCGTTGCCAGAGCCTCCTCCGAAAAAAAGATTCGAAAGCGGGGATCCGGAAGCAGGGCTTTAATCCAGGACTTCTGAAGCTTTGTTAAGGGAAGCTTTAAAAAGCCCTCCATATCCGCGGTCCCCTCTCTGTCAAGCGCACAGGAAAAGCAGCCCGTTTCCTCCCTGAGAAGAAGAGGGCTCCAGGCCCCGGCAAGAAGCTTGGGAAGGATCACCAGAGAGCTTTCCAGGGAAGAGGCGTTTCGGATCTCCTCCTCCAGCTCTTTTTGGGTGAGGGGCGTTCTTTTTGCGTCCATAAGGACCCTTCGGACTGCCTGAAAATAAGAACCGTATATTTCTTCAAATAATTCCACTTGTCTATTCCTCCGACTCTGCTTTCAGATACATGTCATACATCAGCTCCAAATCCCGTGTAACCTTTTTTAACGCCGCCTCATTGGTGCACTGCAGATCCAGGATTCTTCCGGTAAAGGACTTCACCCAGGAGAGCATTTCATTGGTGTCAAAAAATACGCCTGTATACAGAAACACATTCTCCCGTACCCTGAGAATTTCACCGCTCCGTCCCTCCCGTTTCAGTCGATTTAAAATGTAATCTTCCCTGTCTTCCTCTATGTAAAGCTTCATACACAGCGTTTCCATCCTGCTGCGTCCTCCAAAGGAAACGCCCCAGCAGGCGGACAGGTTTTTCTCTAATTTATCCTTATATAGTGCATACTCCGGGCAAACCTCCAGAGGCTTTACCTGAGAAATACAGTCCAAACGCAGGCAGTTAAACCGCCGTCTCGGGAAAAAATAGAGACAGAGATAACGCCGCCCGGTCTGGGTGCTGACGAAAATCTTAAGAGGAAGCCCGGTCATCTGCGTCCGGTTCCCGGAGCGGACGCTATGATTCTCGAAGGTAATGAGCCGTTGTTCCCTCATGGCCTCCAAAATGTGAAGCAGCACCTGATCCTCCAGCGTATGTACCAGAAAATAATGCTTCCAGCAAAAAAGATCATTGCAGAGAAATTCCCGGTCCAGAAGCGTGCTTCCCACAATCCCAAAGGGCATGGCTTCCGAGCAGAACTTCACGGCTTCCAGCAAATCTCCATAGAGAGGAGACAACTCCAGCTCGAATGGAGGCGCAAGACGGTAGGCATAGGCCTTTCCCATTTTTTCCGATTTCAGAATTCCCAAAGACTCATATTCCCGGCATTTATTCCGCACCGTCTGGAGATCCGGGACAGACTCCATGTGTTCAGCCAGCAGATCGCAGAGGGCGGAGGCGGTAAGGGCCCTTCCCTTCCCAAGGAGATCCAGAAGAAAGAAATGAAGGAGCAGATCATTGTCCGTAAAACTCTTGGACTTCCAGGCAGCGTAAAGCGGATTGGTGGAAATCTGCTTACTGTCCATATGGACGGAAACCTGCTTTCCCCGGGAGGTATAATCTGCATGAATATATCCGGAGAGATAGCTCTCAATCCGACGCCGCTCATTATCATAGGTGCGTCCGCTTTTCTCTCCGAATTCTCTGCGGACCTTAAAGCCATAGAGAAAGAATTGACGCATATAATCCCGAATCCGCTCGAAATTTTTGATAAGCTCCTGATAGTCAGACATGATACAACCTTTCTTCTTTCCCCAACCTTTCCGAAAGGAAGCTGCCGGGAAACGATGCGGTTTCCTTAAGAACCGCCGACAGCTTGATTATACTACGGCCAGGGAGAGAGGGCAAGGCGAAAGGAATTGCCTGGTTGACATTCCGTTGTTCTCTGGTAGAATAAAGATATTCGCCGGTTATTCTTTGTCGAGGAGACAAGAGCCGGTATTCTTATCAAATTTTTACAGAGAGAGGAAGGTATCACCATGAAAATAAAGACCAAACAATGGCTTTTGCTCTGTATCCTGTGCGCGGTGTTCCTTAGCGGCTGTGCCGGAGACACCTCAAAAGAAGAGACTGCGCCGGCGCCCAAGGAGGAGAGCGCTGAGACCATAACCTTTGAGGCCATGGATCTGGAGGGAAATGCGGTTACTTCCGAGATTTGCGCCGATTCCAGGCTTACCATGATCAATGTCTGGGCCACCTACTGCAATCCCTGCTTAAGCGAGATGCCGGAGCTTGGAGAGCTGGCAAAGGAATACAAGGCCGAGGATTTTCAGCTTCTAGGCATCGTCAGCGACGTGCTGGAGGAAGAAGACGAAGAGATGCTTGCATACGCGGCCGATCTGGTGGAGGAGACAGAAGCAGACTATCCCCATCTGCTTTTAAACGAATCCCTTTACAAGGGAATGCTTCAGGATGTGTCTGCCGTTCCCACCACATTTTTCCTGAACAAAGAGGGAGAGATCCTGGACGTGGTGGTAGGCGCTATGGACAAATCCCGTTGGAAGGAGAAGATCGATGGGCTTTTGGAAGATCTGTAAGCAAAAAGCCTGGCTTTTGGGGACAGCCCTTGGAATCGCATTTCTGGGGCTTGGGGCCGCCCAAGGACAGTTGGAGATCGTCTGGAAAAAGGCAGTGATGATCTGTCTGGAATGCATTGGAATCGGGTGAAGAGATGAGAAAAAATCTGCGGCTAAAGGTACAGATAGTATTTACCATTCTGACCAACGGATACGTTTTCGGCTTTTTAAATGGGAAAATTTACCAGGGGAATCTCAAATACGCCTGCGTCCCCGGTCTGAACTGCTATTCCTGCCCGGGAGCTATCGGCTCCTGCCCCATAGGAGCCCTCCAGGCAGTGCTGAATCAGCGAAATGCCTCCGTTCCCTTCGGAGTCCTTGGATTTCTCTTTGTATTCGGAAGCCTTTTGGGACGCTTCGTGTGCGGCTGGCTCTGTCCCTTCGGCCTGGTGCAGGATCTGCTTCACCGAATTCCTCTGTTTCAGAAGAAAAAACGTCTCCCCTTTCATTCCATACTCAAATACGGAAAATATCTGGTTCTCATTCTCCTGGTGTGCATGGGCTCTCTGTTCCTGTTCGGAGGCTTTGCAAAGGTTCCGGCCTTCTGCAAATATCTGTGCCCCTCCGGAACATTCTTTGGGGCCCTGCCTCTGCTTACAAGAAACGCCCTGCTTCGCAGTCAGGCAGGAGGTCTGTTCTTCTGGAAGCTTGGGATCCTGACCCTGCTTCTGCTTCTCTCTGTAAAAATCTACCGTCCTTTCTGCCAGTACCTCTGTCCTCTGGGCGCTATTTATGGCTGGTTTAACCGCTTTAGCCTGGTACAGATTCACTGGGAGGAGGACCGCTGCATTTCCTGCCTGTCCTGCGAGAAAGCCTGTCCCGTAGGCCTTTCCCTTCTGGAGATTTCCCGTTCCCCTGAATGCATCCGCTGTGGAAAATGCATACAGGCCTGTCCAGTGGAATGCCTGCATTTTCATAAATAGGACTTGCCGGGACTGGCGCAAAATAGGAAAGCAGACTTTTTCGAACCGTTGTAATATAGTAGAAGGAGATTTTCTGACCGGGAGGATTACCGCTTTGAGATCTGGATGGCGGTGAATAAGAAAAAATAATTGAAAATGACTCTTGACTTTGACGCTGCGTCAACGGGTATGCTGTATTTGTCCGGACGGCGGAGGTGTACTGGCTGGATATTACGGGACTGGAAACAGTAATATCCCGTATAGTACACAGATCGATTTACAGACGCATGTTTTTAGCGGCTGGAAATTGATCTCTATGCCGTGTACTATATGGGATATTACGGGACTGGAATAGGAGGCAGAAAGATATGAGGTATGGAATCCGTGAATTATCAGAGCTTGCAGGTGTAAGTGCACGCACACTTCGTTACTATGATGAGATCGATCTTTTAAAACCGTTGTATGTGAGCGAGTCCGGATACCGGTTTTATGGAGAAGAGGAAGCGGAATTATTGCAGCAAATCCTGTTTTACCGTGAGAGAGGTTTTGGCTTGAAGCAGATTCGGGAGCTTTTGAAGAGTGAAGATTTTGATGTGGAACAGGCTCTTAAGGAACATCTGTCGGAGCTGGAAGCCAGAAGAGAGCATCTGAATGCGTTGATTCGGACAGTGAAGCTGACGCTTTTGTCAAAGAAAGGGGAATACGAAATGAGAGATAAGGAAAAGTTTGAGGCTTTAAAGGAGAGGGCCATAAAAGAGAATGAGGTACAGTATGGTACGGAAATCCGGGAGAAGTACGGCGATTCTTCTGTGGATGAATCCAATCAAAAACTAAAAGGTATGTCCAGGGAGGTGTGGGAACAGTTTCAGACATTGGAGAAAGAGATCTTAGAGAAGCTGCGTGCTTGTGTGTTGGCTAAAATGAATTATGACAGTGAAGAAGCGGGAGCATTGGTGACTCTGCATAAGAACTGGCTCTCTATGACATGGCCGAAGTATTCGGTTGAGGCCCACAAGGGTGTTGCGGCTATGTATGTGGCAGACGAACGGTTCCGGCAGTATTACGACAGCGAGGTGCAGGGCTGTGCGGAATTTTTGAAGCAGGCTGTTGAATACTGGGCCGGAGGCCGTAAAAAATTCTGTGTCTATGGGAAATAAAATTCCTCTGATAAGAGTCTGATATGTATAATCCTGCTGTCGATTTTGGGAACATTTTATTGTCGATTACTTTTTCTATTAATAGTATAACCATTACTTCATTTTT
>JAAVZL010000015.1 GCA_022791635.1 Lachnospiraceae bacterium | reverse complement strand
GTTTGTGCTAGATGATGAACGATTGAAAAATCTGGGTGGCGGTGGTTACTTTAAAGAATTACTCGAACGAATCAGAGACATACGTGCTTCTGAAAAAGTATTTTACAGACAAGTTTTGGAAATTTAAGCAAGTAAAAACGTCGATATTTAACCGCCGGAGTAATATCTATCCTTTTCTTTAAAAAGGTGCAGAACAAAATTCATTATGCCATTCATGGTCAGACGGCAGCTGAGGTTATTTACACAAGGGCAGATGCTGAAAAAGAGTTTATGGGGCTTACAACATTTGTGGGAAATCAACCAACCTTAAAAGAAGCTGTTATTGCTAAAAATTATCTAAGTGAAAAGGAACTTCGGGCAATGGGTCAGCTTGTGTCTGGATATTTGGATTTTGCAGAGCGTCAGGCGGAACGTGAACAGACAATGACTATGAAAGACTGGGCAAAACATCTGGATCGCATACTTACAATGAGTGGGGAACAGTTGTTACAGGGAAATGGTAATATTTCTCATAAGCAAGCTGTTGATAAGGCAACAGATGAATATAAAAAATATAAGGCAAGAACCATCAGTGATGTAGAAGAAGATTATTTGAACTCTATAAAACTATTGGAACAAAAGACAGATAAGAAATAAAAAGGTATGTGATTTAGTTTGGATAACGGTAAATATGTTGAAGTTGTGTGTCTGCTTTCCGGAATTGGGTGTAAAGGCTTCGGAACAATATGATGTTGAATGTGATTATAGATATATTTTTGTAGAGCATAATTATTTCTTCTATATAAAAGAACAGCATTTTGGAAAATTGGATTATGTTATAATAGAAAGTATGAGGAGAGATCCATGGAGAAAGAGGAATTCCAAAAAAAGCTCGCAGAGCTTGGCGCTCTGGCGGCTAAGAATGAAAAACGATTGACCAACCGGCAGGTGAGGGACTTTTTTGATGCCCTGGAGTTGTCGGAGGAGCAGTATGAGCTGATATTTGCCTATCTGGCTTCCAGGCAGGTGGTTGTGGAGGGCTATGTGCCGGCCAAAAAGCAGGAGGAGGAGAGGCAGGCCCAGGTACCGCTTACGCCAGAGGAAGAGAGCTTTTTGAGAAGCTATCAGAAGGATCTTGACCGCCTGGAGCTTTTGGAGGAGGCAGAGCTTTTGGAGCTGTGCCGCCAGGTGGAGGAGACCGGCGACGACCTTTTAAAGGCCCGGCTTACGGAGCAGCTTCTGCCGGAGGTCTTAAGGCTGGCAGATGAATTTCGCGGAAGAGAGGTGCAGCTTGGGGACCTGGTCCAGGAGGGAAACATCGGCTTGCTGCTTGCTCTGGAGACTCTGGGAATGCGGCCGGCCGGGAGCAGCGCCCTTTCCTATTTAAGAGAGGAGATCTGCAAGGCCATTTCTCAGGCCGTGGAGGATCACTGCACGGAAAAGGAAGCGGGAAGCCATCTGGCACAGAGGTTCAACGAGCTGAGCGATCAGATCCGAAAGCTTACGGATGAGCTGGAGCGTCAGGTTTCCGTGGATGAGCTGGCTGTGTACATGAATATGCCTGTGGAGGAGATTGAGGATCTGCTGAAGCTGGCGGGGGAGGGAACCGGAGAGGAAGCAGGGGAGGCCTCCCGTTAAAAACAGATATCCCGTCTTCTTTAGAGATGGTTTAACATATTATTGAAAATAACAGTTTGGGCGTCAGGATTGTTGGAAGACGCTGTGAGAGGAGCGATCAACAGATGAAACGGCTGTGGAGTATGATTTTGATTTTCGTCCTGGTGTTTTTAAGCCTGTGTGGGTGTTCACATTCCGGGAAAAAGGAATTGGGGATGAGGGAGGAAAATTATACGACAGAAGGAGGAGAAGAGGGCTGGATGTACCTTCCGGATGCCGTGGAGGAGAATCCGGAGGAAAAACGGCCTCTGGTAATGGTAACCTGTGCCTTTGGCGGGCACCCGGTGGAAAAGCTTCAAAGTGCAGGCTGGATTCAGCAGGCACAGGAGGCTGGGCTTTTGCTGCTGGTTCCTGAGTACAAAACGACAGAGAGCTACAGCCAGACAGAGCGCATCAAAGAGATTCTGGATTATGCCATCGAGCATTATCCGGTGGATACCACCCGCATCTATGCCACGGGCTTTTCCAACGGAGGAGGCGCGGTGGGCGCAATGACCAATGACTATCCCGGACTCTTTGCAGGCATCTGCTTTATGAGCTGGATGATGCCCTTGAAGCATCTGAGCTCCCCCTATGAGGTACCCTTTCAGATCATCCAGGGGAGCGAGGACCTGACACTGGAAATGGATTCGGGCGCTATGCGGGTGATTGACGATGAGGTATGGGGAATTGAGTCGCTGATGCGGTTTAACGATCTGCTGGAGTCCGGCGAGGCTAAGGATTTTGACAAGACAGAGTACTGGGGCTATGAACCGGATGAGGTGGAGACGAGCACCATTGAGGGAACCACCTGGACCTTCAGCAATTACTATAAGGAGGATTATTCCGTGCCTCTTGGACAGCTGGTAATGATTGAGGGAGGCAAGCATGAGCTTACCCAGCAGAAAGCCTTTGTGGCCTGGGACTTTTTGCGGCATTATGCCAGGGGAGAAAATGGAGCTTTAATACAGCTGGAGTAGGGAAAGCGGCAGAACAAAGAAAGGGCATCCGAATGTCTTTGCGACAATGGGGATGCCCTTTTCTTTTTGAAACGCTTACGCCACAACCACTACATTGGTTGCCTGGGGACCACGGTTGCCCTCTGTGATATCGAAGGTCACGGACTGTCCCTCTTCCAGTGTCTTGAATCCTTCGGCTACAATGCCAGAGAAGTGTACGAATACGTCCTCGCCAGTTTCGGAGTTGGTAATGAAACCATATCCTTTTGTGCCGTTGAACCATTTAACTGTACCTTTGTTCATTAAAAGATACCTCCTATTTAAGTACTATGTCGCATATCTTCTCCGAGATAAAAAAACATGTCCTGTAAGCATCATGCATAGAATGATGACCTACAAAACATGTGAATCAACTTCATCAAAAATATACTTCAATGCACCATCCATATTAGCCTATCGAGGACTAAATGTCAAGCACAAATAATGGAATTTTATGGAATTTTTTGAATGATCCGTAACCCTTTTGCTGTCTGGGCTGTCCTGCCTATTATGAAAACCAATCTTGGTGGATGGCGTTTAATACCTGGATGGCATTTACGGTCATGGTCTCTGTCATCACGGGGCTTTCCGTCAGTTTTTTTCGAATGCATTCCTTCACATGTAGAGCCTCGTACATGAGCTCATGCTCACAGGGATAATGGAGAATCACAGGCTTTTGGTCCGGAAAATGGAGAACAGCCTTGCGGGCCTTCCAATAGTCAGGAAGTTCCACATAGCCTTTTTCCCCATACAGATATCCCACATGGGAGGTTGTTACGCAAGTGCTTGTCTTGTTGGTAAAGAGGAGGCCGTTCTTAAGCTCCATAACGACTGAAAACTGGCTCTCCACGCCGGTGGAGCTTTTCGTGCAGAGACCCGTAAAGCGGCTTACCGGACAGTCAAAGAGATACTGCATCAGCTGAAGGCTGTAAATGGCATTTCCGTAGAGGGGACCGCCACCCTTTTCCGGATCCAAAAACCAGGTGTTGTAGCCCGGATCAAAGGAACTGGAAAAATCTGCCATATAAATTTTCCCCAATGCGCCGGATCGGATAAGTTCCCGCAGCTTCTCCACCACAGGAAGGAAGAGAACCTTCTGAGCCTCCATAATGAAAAGTCCCCTTTCCCTTGCCAGGGCAAAGAGCTCCCGGGATTCTTCGGGACTTAGGGTAAAGGGCTTCTCGCAGAGCACATGCTTTCCGCACTCCAGAGCCAATTTGGCATAATGGTAATGCTCACTGTTGATCATGGCGACATAGGCCACATCGATTTCATCAGAGGCAAGAAGCTCTTCATAGCTTCCGTATGCCTTTGGCACCTGCCATTGGGCTGCCTTTTCCCGGGCTTTGTCGAAACTGCGGGAGGCCAGAGCAGAGGCTTCACAGCATTTTGTGGCCTGAAGCCCTTTGATAAAGCGTGGGGCAATGGAGGAGGTACTTAAAATTCCGAAACGTAGTTTATTCATGAAAGCTCCTTTTAGGGATTGGACGTTTTGGCGATGCTGTTTTGTTTAGGCGGAAAGGCCGGCTGTAATCAGGCAGTACCGGCCTCTCTGAGATAAGCGACCAGATCCTCAAATTCCATAAAATGAGAGGCTTTTACTAAAATGGAGTCCCCATTGGAGAGGAGGAGAGGCAGCGCCTCTATGAGCTCCTGCTTGGTGTCAAAATGGCGAAAGGTGAGATCGGGATTCTTGGCCTCAATGCCCCGGGCAGTTTCTCTTGAAAGCTCTCCCACCAGAAAGACCGCGTCAATGCCGGCATCCGCTGCATGACAGCCTACATTGTAGTGAAGCAGCTTCTCATGCTCACCTAATTCGCCCATATCTCCCAGGATGGCTACCTTTCTTCCCAAGGCACAGCTCAAGACGTCCAGGGAGGCGCACATGGAAACGGGATTGGCGTTGTAGCAATCGTCCAGGATATCCCATTTCTCCGTATGAATCAGATTGTTGCGGCCGCTGACAGGCGTAAGGCTTTCGATACCGGCCTTGATTTCTTCGGGAGACAGGCCAAGAGCCAGTCCCACGGCCGTTCCTGCCAGTGCATTGTAAACCATATGGCGGCCGGGAATGGGAATATGAGCCTGAAAGCTTCCGGCTTTGGTCACAAAGGTACAGCGGGTCCCCTCAAGGCCCAGATTTTCGATCTGTTCCGCATAGAGATCGTTGGAGGGATCAAGGCCAAAAAAGCAGGGAGTGGGAGTACGGCTCTCCCGCAGGGTTACCAGCTTGTCGTCGTCGCCATTTAATAGAATGTGAGCTCCCGGCTGGGCTTCCCCAAACATTTCGGTTTTGGCCTTTAAAATACCGTCCCGATCCTTGAGATTTTCCAGGTGACAGAGACCGATGTTGGTGATCACGCAGAGATTGGGCTTTGCCATGCGGCTTAAGCGGGTCATCTCTCCAAAGTCACTGATGCCCATCTCCAGCACGGCAGCCTCATGTTCCTCCCGGATGCGGAAAATGGTGAGGGGAAGACCAATCTCATTGTTAAAGTTTCCTTCGGTCTTTAAGACCCGGTATTTCTGTCCGAGGACAGCCGCAATCATTTCCTTGGTGCTGGTTTTCCCCACGCTGCCGGTGATCCCAACAACGGGAATGGACAGGGTGCTGCGATAGTATTCTGCCAGGCTTTTTAGAGCATTCAGACAGGAATCCACCAGAATGTAGGGGCCTGCAGGATGCTCGGGAGCACGCTCGCAGAGGACACAGGCAGCTCCTTTGGCAAAGACGGCGGGAATAAAGCTGTGTCCGTCTACCCGTTCCCCCTTTATGGCCACGAAAAGATAGCCGGGCTCTACCTTCCGGCTGTCAATGACAACGCCAAGGACCTCCCGGTTTTTTTGGGAATCCTCGCCTGTGTAGCTTCCGCCGCAGGCGCGGGCAATCTGCTGTAATGACATTTCTTTCATAGTCTGTTTCCCTCTTTTAACAGTTAAATCTACGGTTCCCTATAGCGGGCCAGGGACACCTCGATCAGCTTTTCGCAGAGATCCTCAAAGGAGATACCTACGGCAGCAGCCTCTTGGGGCAGCAGGCTGGTAGGAGTCATGCCCGGAAGGGTATTGGCTTCCAGGCAGTAAAAGGACTCATCCAACCGATCCATCATAAAATCAATCCGGGCATAGGAGGTCAGCTTCAGGGCTTCGAAGACCTGCTCTGCATAGCCCTGGAGCTTCAAGGTCAGAGCCTCACTCAGATCCGCGGGACAGGTCTCGATAGTACTGCCGGGCTGATACTTGTTCTTATAATCATAAAATCCCTCAAGAGGTGCAATTTCAATTATAGGGAGGGCTTTCCCCTCGATGATGCCTACGGAAAATTCCCGCCCGTCAATAAACTGCTCCACAATCACATCCTCCCCGAAGGCGTAGGCATCCGCAAGGACCCCGGGAAGATCTTCCGGGTTGTTTACCCGATAGGTACCCACGCTGGAGCCTCCGCAGATGGTCTTTACCATACAGGGATAGGGGATGGAAGAAGGATCCGCCGTCTGTCCGTTCTTCAGAGTAAAGCCCTTGGGCGTGGGAATTCCCGCCTCCAAAAAGAGCTGCTTGGACAATCCCTTGTCCATAGCCAAAGCGCTGCTTAGATACCCTGTTCCCGTGTAGCGGATTCCCATAAGATCAAAGGCGGCCTGGATCCGGCCGTCCTCCCCATTGGCCCCGTGAAGGCCCAGAAATACAATATCGGCCATTTCACAGAGGGTCAGTACATTGGGACCGAACATACTCCGGCCTCCGTCCTTTCGCTGCTCTTTTAAGCGGGACAGATCCGGATGAGATTCGGAAATCGCCTGGATATCCTTTGTCCAGTCAATGGGAGCCTCAAAAATCTGCTCCGTCACAGGCTCATCCGTTTTAAGGCCCAGGTACACATCCAGAAGGATCGCCTGATGCCCTCTGGATTTTAAGGCGTCATAAATCCGGCTTCCGGAGCTTAGGGAAACATCTCGCTCCGAGCTGGTGCCTCCGGCCAAAACTACAATTTTCATAATGATTCACTCCTCATAATACTCGTGTGGCCTATTCTAGCAGGTCCTTATTTTTATCCAGCATTTCCTGAATTCGGTTTTGGGTATAGGAGCCCAGAAATTTCTTTTCCTCCCTGGACAGCTCCCCGGGAAGAATGGGAGTGCCGTATTCCAGAATCACATGGCAGGGGCGGATAAAGGGAAGGTGATTTTCGAATATCTCCGCAGAATTGGTAATCGCCATGGGAATAATGGGGCAGCCTGTTTTTTCCGCGATCTTCATGCTTCCCTCCTTAAAGGGAAGCATCTCGTCCGTACGATTTCTGGTACCTTCCGGAAAAATGCAGATGGAAATTCCTCTTTTAATATATTCAATTCCCTGCAGGATGGTTTTTAATCCGGCCTTAATATCCTCCCGGTCCAAAAATAAGCAGTAGAGGGCCTTCATCCAGTCCCGCAGCAGCCAGTAGCGGAGCATCTCCACCTTTGCCACATAGCCCGTAAGACCGGGGCAGCGGGAGTAGGTAAGGAGGATATCAAAATAGCTTCGATGGTTTCCGATATAGAGGACAGCCTGATCCTTGGGGACATTTTCCTCCCCGATTACCGTCAGTCTCACACCGGCTACCTTCAGCATCAGCCTAAAGGCTGTCTGTACCATACGCAGGCAGCTATAATCCTTTGCCCTCTGGTTGAACTTCCCGATGACCCATTCCACCAAGAGAACCGGGATGCCCAGAAGCAGATAGAGAAAGAGCATCAGGGCAATTATAATGAATCTTATCATGGATGCCTCCTATCTGCCGAAGAGCTCTGTCATCTGCCGCAGTCCGGAAGCCATGCCGGAATTCAAATCCTCCTTACGATAGCGCCACTCCCAGTTCCCAAGGGCTGTTCCGGGAGTGTTCATCCGGGCCTCGCTGCCAAGCTTTAAGACATCCTGAAGAGGAAAGATGGCATAGCGGGCAATGGTTCCCAGGCAGATTCGTATAAAATCCCAGCTAATGCTGGAGGCGTCCGTATTCATATAGCGGCGGACCTTATCCCGGGCATATTCGGAGGTATTCTGATACCATCCGGTACTGGTATCGTTGTCGTGGGTGCCTGTATAGCAGATACAGTTGCGGGTATTCAGCTGGTGCGGCAGGAAGGTGCTTTCCCCACCCTCAAAGGCAAACTGCAGAATCCGCATACCGGGAAAGCCTAAGGCATCCCGAAGGTGCTCCACCTCCGGAGTAATCAGGCCCAGATCCTCTGCAAAAATGGGGAGATCCTCCCCCAGCTCCTTTTGGATAGCCCGGAATAGGGCTTCTCCCGGTCCCTTTTTCCAAGTGCCGTTGATGGCCGTCTCCTCCTGGGCGTCCACCTCCCAGTAAGCCTCAAAGCCGCGGAAATGATCGATGCGCAGATAGTCTACCTGATCAATCTGATTGCGGATACGGGCAATCCACCACTGGTAGCCCTCCTCCTTGTGAGCCGCCCAGTCATAGAGGGGATTGTTCCACTTCTGGCCGGTGGCGCTGAAATAGTCGGGAGGCACTCCTGCCACCTTATCCGGATAACCTTCCTCATTGACCCGGAACAGCTTGCGGTTGGCCCACACGTCGGCGCCTTCCGGGGACACGAAGATGGGGATATCCCCAATGATGGCGATTCCCTTGTCATTGGCGTACTGCTTCAGAGCATACCACTGAATATAGAAGAGATACTGCAGGAAGCGCTGGTAGGCGATGCCGTCTTTCAGCTTTTTCTCCCACAGAATCCGATTTTCCTTGGTGAGGTTGCGCAGCTCCTTTGGCCACTCGGTCCAGGAGACCTCCTCCTGATCCTCCCGAATTGCCATAAACAGGCAATAGTCGGACAGCCAGAATTTATTTGCCTCACAGAAGGAATGGTATTCCTCCAAAAAGTTTTTGTCCGCAGTGTGGCGAAAAGCCTCATAGGCTTTTTTATAGAGACCATACTTGTAGATGCGCACCTTCTCGTAATCTACCCGTACGGGGTCAAAGTCGGGAATGTTCCGGAGATCGGCCTCGGTCAAAAGCTCCTTTTCCTTCAAAAGCTCAGGGCTTATCAGCAGCGGCTCCCCTGCAAACACGGAATAGCCCTGATAGGGAGAATTGCCGTAGGGAGTGATGGGAACCAGAGGAAGGATTTGCCAGAGATGCTGCCCGGAGGCTTCCAGAAAATCGATAAAGTCGTAGGCGCCCTTTCCGAAATCCCCGATCCCGTAGGGGGAGGGAAAGGAAGTGGGATGTACCAGAATGCCGCTGTACCTGTGATTTACATGGTCATCGGCAGATGTCTTAAAGTGCATATTACTTCTCCTTTCGCGGTGGGACGGCGGTAAAACAAGGCAGCAGACTTTTCCGATATCCAGTGTGCGTGAACCATCCGAACTGTTGTGATAAGGAGGGACCCACAAGGTAGGAGGATTCCTTATTGCTGGGGATATGGAAATGGCTGATGGCTTGTTTTACCGCCGTCCCACCAGCTTCTTCTTTCCTCATTATAATCAAGTTGTCGTTAAAAAACAAGGATAATACAAGCTTTTTCCACGTAAATATAAGTGAGGTGATGAATATGTGGAAACGAGTTCTTTTGATTGGCAGCATCCTGATCTTTCTTTCCGGATGCAGCATTCAGACAAATGAACAGGAGAAGCTTAAGGACCTGGAGTATACCATTGTGGAGGAGGGAAAGACTCCGGAGGGGCTTCAAGGGATCCTGGAGGAAAAACGGAAGGAGGAATTCAAGCTGACTTATGAGGAGGAGGGACAGCTCTATCTGTGCATTGGGTACGGGGAACAGAAGACAAGCGGTTACAGCATTGCGGTCAATGAGCTGTATCTGTCGGAAAATGCTATTTATTTTGATACCAGTCTCATCGGCCCCAGCAAGGAGGAGCAGGTGGCCGAGACGCCAAGCTATCCCTGTCTGGTGGTGCAAACGGAATATGTGGATAAACCGGTGGTATTTCAGTAGGGATCTGTGCATAGATTGGTAGAAAAGAAATGGGAAAGCAGGTGTATGTTGTGGAGCTAGTTCGCAGAAATATACATATGAACCGGCAAAAGGGAAAAGCAGTCAGCCAGATGACGCTGGATGATGACTATAATATTCCGGACAACATGCCGGATGCCGGTATGATTATTCAGGAAAAAGGAAGTATTGAGATTGGAGAGGCTCGGGTGGAAGCCGGACGGGTGAAGGTGAAGGGAGCCCTGAATTTTTCCGTGCTTTATATGGAGGAGGGACCGGAGAGCGGGCTACATAGTGTACAGGGACAGATTCCTTTTGAGGAAATGATGAATGTGGAGGATGCAAAGGACGGGGACAGTCTGCAGCTGAAATGGATGCTGGAGGATGTGTCGTCGTCGCTGATTAATTCCAGGAAGCTGAGTATCAAGACCATTGTGACTCTGGAGCTTTCTGTGGAGGAGATCTTTGATGCGGAGGTGCCGGTGGAGACAGAGGACTCGGATACGGTTCAGGTAAAGACGTGCCATGTGTCCACCGCAGGGCTGGCGGTTCGCAAGAAGGATACCTGCCGGATTAAGGATGAGATTATTCTGCCGGCAAATAAGCCGAATATCCATAAGCTGCTTTGGCAGGATATTTCCATGCAGGGGACGGAGCTTCGCATTGGCGAGGGCGAGATCCTGGTGAAGGGTGAGCTGGTGGTGTTTGTCCTGTATGAGGGCGAGGAAGAGAGCGGGAAGGCTTACTGGATGGAGCAGGTGATTCCCTTTAGCAGTCATGTGGACGTGAGCGGCTGTCAGGAAGGGATGCTTGGAAATCTGGGGATTGCCTTGGCTCACAGTGATCTGGAGCTGAAGCCGGATTATGACGGGGAGCTTCGGGTGCTGAATCTGGATGCGGTTCTGGAGCTGGATATTCAGCTTTATGAGGAAGAGCATTTGAGTATGATCTGTGACCTGTACAGTCCGGTAAGGGAGCTTCGGCTGGTTACGGCTCCTGCCGTTTATGAGAGTATTTTGGTGAGCAACGCTTCCAAGTGCAGAGTGGCGGATCGGATGAAGACGGGCAGCCCGGAGGTGCAGATTTTGCAGATTTGCCATAGCCGGGGGGATGTGAAGGTGGATGAGTGCTCGGTTACGCCGGAGGGACTTCTGGTAGAGGGCGTGATTTCCATTCAGGTTCTTTACGTGACTTCGGATGATAATCATCCCTTCCTGTGCCTTAAGGGAGTGGTTCCCTTTGAGCATTTGATTGAGGCGGCCGGGATTGGGAAGGACAGTGTTTATTATCTTCAGACTTCTTTGGAGCAGCTTGGGGTTACCATGGTGAACAGCGGGGAGCTGGAGGTGAAGGCGGTTGTTCAAGTCAATGCTTTGGTGCTGAACCGGGTGCGTATGGAGCGGATTTCTGAGGTGGAGGAGCATCCTCTTGATATGGATGTGGTGAAGGGGCTGCCGGGATTTTTGATCTATACGGTGCAGCCGGCGGATACCTTGTGGGATATTGCGAAGGCTTATCATACGACGGTGGATTGGATTTGCCAGTTGAATGAGCTGAGCGGGGAGCAGGTTCGGCAGGGGCAGAAGATTTTGGTGGTTAAGCAGATGGAGAATTTGTAGGAGGGACGGACGGTACAGGCAGAAATTAAGACCGCCGGCTTTTCCATATCCGGTGTTCGGACGGTTCGCGTACACGTTGTATGCTCTGTACGCACATTACCCTTTTTAGGCTTGTTTGGGCTTACGGTTTTCTTGGGCAATGTTCGTCCATATCATACAGTGTGTTCGCGAACAGCCGGACACTGGATATCGGAAAAACCGGCGGTCTTAGTTTCTGCCTGTACCTGACTTTGGGGGTGGTGGTGTTTTTATATTTTGGTAGAGGGTGTTATTTTTATGTAGGGGGATTTTTGGATTAATTATAAGGGGTTTGAGGTTGCATGTGTATGGCAAATTTGATATACTTTTGTGTATACAAAAAACAATGAAAATACAAGTGAGTGGAATTTGGTAGAGACTGAGGATGGTGTGTATGGATAGGATGCAGCTGCGGGCTTTGGCGAAGATTAATTTGGGGCTGGATGTGCTTCGGCGCAGGGAGGACGGGTATCATGAGGTCCGGATGATTATGCAGACAGTACATATTTTTGATCAGCTTTTGCTGGAGAAGAGGCAGGAGGAGGGGATTCGGGTTCGGACAAACCTTTATTATCTGCCGGAGAATGAGAATAATCTGGTTTATAAGGCGGCGAAGCTTTTGTGGGAGGAGTTTGATCTGCCTGGGGGGATTTCCATTGAGCTTAAGAAGTATATTCCGGTGGCGGCCGGGATGGCCGGGGGGAGCTCGGATGCGGCGGCGGTTTTGTTTGGGATGAATCGGATGTATGATCTGGGGCTTTCCACGGAGGGGCTTATGGAGAGGGGGGTGCGGATTGGAGCGGATGTGCCCTATTGTATTATGAGGGGGACGGCTTTGGCGGAGGGAATCGGTGAGGTTTTGAGTCCGCTGCCTCCTATGCCTCCCTGTGCGATTCTTGTGGCGAAGCCGGGAATTGGGGTTTCTACCCGGTTTGTTTTTGAAAATTTGAAGGCGAATGAGCTTGAGCGGCATCCGGATATTGACGGGATGGTGGAGGCTCTGGGGAATCAGGATTTGCGGGGGCTTGCAAGAGGAATGGATGGCGGGAATGTGCTGGAGACGGTGACGATTCCGGCGTATCCGGTGATTCAAAAGCTTAAGGATACGATGCTTCGTGCGGGGGCTTTGGGGGCCCTTATGAGCGGGAGCGGGCCTACGGTGTTTGGGATCTTTGAGAGCAGGCAGGCGGCGAAGCGGGCTTACGGTGTTCTGAAACGGGGGCATCTGGCGAAGCAGATTTTTTTGACGACGCCATATAATAATCATTGACTTAATCCGGATGCATGGACAAAATCCTACGGAACTGGAAACAGTAGGATTTAGTCCGTGTACAAATCGATTTACAGGCACATGCTTTTGGTGACTGGAAATTGATTTAAATCCGGGTACACGGACAAAATCCTACGGAACTGGAATAGAAATAGGAGTGGATATGGGTAAGGAAATTCATACAACAATCAATGAGTATCTTCCTCTGCGGGATGTTGTGTTTCAGACCCTTCGGCAGGCAATCCTTCATGGGGAGTTGAAGCCTGGGGAGCGTTTGATGGAGATTCACCTGGCGGAGCGTTTGGGGGTGAGCCGGACGCCTATCAGGGAAGCGATCCGCAAGCTGGAGCTGGAGGGGCTGGTGGTGATGATTCCCCGGAGGGGGGCTGTGGTGGCCAGTATTACGGAGAAGGATCTGAAGGATGTGCTGGAGGTGCGGCGCACGCTGGAGATTCTGGCCGGCGAGGTGGCTTGTGAGCGGATTACGCCGGAGCTTCTTATGGAGCTTAAGAGTGCGGGGGAGGAGTTTGGCCGCCTGAAGGAGACGGAGGATGCGAATCGGCTGGCGGAGGCGGATGTGCGGTTTCATGAGATTATTTATGAGGCTACGGGGAATGCCAGGCTGATTCATATTTTGAATAATCTGCGGGAGCAGATGTATCGCTATCGGCTGGAATATCTGAAGGATAAGGGGAGCCATGAAAGGCTTCACCAGGAGCATCGGGAGATTTATAACGGGATTAAAAACGGGGACAAGAGTGTGGTAGGAAAAGCGGTCTGCGTGCATATTGATAACCAGGAGGCTGCAATTCTGGCAGGAATTCGGGAGCCGCAGGCATAAAAGAGGGAAAATATGGGAATCCTCCGGAGGATGACAGATGTAAATCCAAGGAGGAGAATGATGAGAGATAGAATTCGTATGCAGCTGTTGCTTTTAACCTTGTCCGCAATCCTGGGAGCCGCAGGGACCTTTCTGTTTGCAGAGCGGCTTCCGGTCTGCAGCCCGGCGCCTATGGCCCATATGGCCTGGTGGGGCGGCGTCTATCCGGAATACTGCCTGCCCGGAGCCATGGAGGCTGTGGAGGAGGAAGAGGAGGATCTGCAAGAGGAAGAAAGCGAGATTCAGGTGCGGGTGCGGTTTAAATATTTGACATTTTTGAATGGGTGAAAGTGCGGTACGGAACTGGAAACAGTAGCGCCCTGAACAGTGCCAGAAGCATTTACAGGCACATGTTTTCGTGACTGGAAATGGTTCTTAATGTGGGGTGCTGGAAGGGTGGTACGGAACTGGAATGGAGGAAACGTATGAATGATTTAAGGGAAGCCCCCATCGGGGTTTTTGACTCTGGTGTGGGGGGGCTGACGGTGGTGCGGGAGATTATGCGCCAGATTCCTAAGGAGCGGATCGTGTATTTTGGGGATACGGCCCGGGTTCCCTACGGAACAAAGTCCAGAGATACGGTTCTTAGATATTCCAGGCAGATTGTACGTTTCCTGAAGACCCGGCAGGTGAAGGCCATTGTAATTGCCTGCAATACGGCCAGCGCCTATGCTCTGGAGGCCTTGAAGCAGGAGATTGATCTTCCGATTATCGGCGTGGTGAAGCCTGGGGCCCGGGTGGCGGCCAGAGAGACCAGTGGGGGCAATATC
Organism: Lachnospiraceae bacterium; assembly: GCA_022791635.1. GTDB lineage: Bacteria > Bacillota > Clostridia > Lachnospirales > Lachnospiraceae > Laedolimicola. Next base: position 32,854 of record JAAVZL010000015.1, on the reverse strand, counting down.
GGCGTGATTGGAACGGAGGCTACGGTGGGGAGCCATATTTACCGTGATTACATACAAAGCCTGAGGCCCGGGATTCGGGTGTTTGAGAAGGCCTGTCCTCTTTTTGTATCTCTGGCGGAGGAGGGCTGGTGGAAGGATCCCATTACAGAGGCGGTAGCCAGGCGTTACCTTCAGGAAATGAAGGAGCTTAAGGTGGATACCTTGATTCTTGGCTGTACCCATTATCCGCTTTTGCGTTCTACTTTACGCAAGGTAATCGGGGAGGAGGTCAATCTGGTGAATCCTGCCTATGAGACGGCTGTCAGCTTGCGGGAGCTTTTAAGGGAGGAGCAGATAGACAATCAGGGCCACAATAAGACGGGAGAGAATCCCTATGAGTTTTTTGTCAGTGATGCGGCGGAGCGGTTTAAGGCCTTTGCCAATTCCATTTTACCTTTTGATATCACAAGTACACGGCAAATCCAGATAGAGGAGTTTTAGCATATGACAAATGAGGTACTGCTTACCATCGCCGGCCTGCAGCTGATAGACGGGGATCAGGAAATGCCGGTGGAGGTTGTAACTGCGGGAAATTATTACCTTCGGAACGGGAAGCATTATATTCTGTATGATGAAGTGGTTGAGGGCTGTTCGGGGCACATTCACAATACGGTGAAAATTGGCGAGGAAAGCCTGGAGGTAATTAAGAAGGGCATTTCCAATGTGCACATGGTCTTTGAGAAGAATAAGAAAAATCTCACCTGTTATGCCACGCCCTTCGGGAATCTGACGGTGGGGATTATGGCTCACCGGATTCAGATTGAAGAGAGTGATACGGACATTGACGTTCAGGTGAGCTATTCCCTGGATGTGAATGACGAGTATCTGGCGGACTGCTCCATTCAGATGAATGTGAAGTCAAAGGATACGGGAGATTTTCGCCTGCAGGAGTAAAAGAGAAACACGGTATTATATGAAATATGACGGGGCTGTTGAGAAAAGCGTTAGGCTTATTTTCGACAGCTCTTTTTTGCGTTTCTTTTCTTATAGTAAAGAGCAAATTAATCGGTGGAAAAAGATAAATTTAGCCTTGTCGGACAGGGGTAAATATGACAGGATTAATTTAAGAGTTTCAAAGAAATTTTAAGAAAATGAAAGCGGACGCAGGAGTATTTGACAGAGAAAAACGGGAGGATCTATGGAGCAAGAATTACTGGTAATGAAGAATATCAACAAATCCTTTCCGGGTGTCCGGGCACTGAAGGATGTTTCACTGTCTTTACAGCGGGGCGAGGTACGTGCATTAATCGGTGAAAACGGAGCCGGAAAATCCACCTTAATGAAGATTCTAAGCGGGGTCTATCAGGCGGACAGTGGCCAGATCTTCTGGGAGGGGAAGGAGACAAAGATCCACTCCACCACAGAAGCGGCGGACATGGGAATCAGTATTATTTATCAGGAATTGAACCTGATGCCCAATATGAGCATACTGGAGAATATTTTTCTGGGCAGGGAGTACAAAAAGGCAAGATTTCTTATGGATTTCAAAAAGGCCGCCCAGGAGGCCAGGGGTTATGCGGACATGGTGGGGCTTAACCTGGATGTACATACGCTGGTGCAGGATCTTTCCATTGCCCAGAGACAGATGGTGGAGGTTGCGAAGGCTTTGTCCATGCATGCTAAGCTGATTGTAATGGATGAGCCCACTTCTTCCCTGACGGATCGGGAGACGGAGATTTTGCTGAATGTTGTCCGAAAGCTTCGTGACAGCGGCGTGACAGTGGTTTTTATCTCTCATCGTCTCAGCGAGTTGTTTGAGATTGCTGACCGCATCTCTGTCCTGCGGGACGGGGAAAGCGTGGGAACCGTTGAGGTGAAGGACTGCAGTGAGGAACGGCTGATTGCCATGATGGTGGGACGTTCCCTGGAGGATATTTATCCCAAGTTTGATACAAAGATTGGCGAGGTGGTTCTGGAGGCCAGACATCTGCAGGCAGGAGCCATGGTGCAGGATGTAAGCTTTCAGCTTCGAAAAGGTGAGATTCTTGGCTTTGCGGGCCTGGTAGGGGCCGGACGCAGTGAGGTCATGCGGGCCATCTTCGGAGTGGACCGGCTGGAGAGCGGCGAGATATATGTGGACGGCCAGAGGCTTACCCTTCGTTCGCCGGCGGATGCCATCCGGGCGGGCCTTGGTCTGGTGCCGGAGGATCGGAAGCTGCTGGGGCTGATTCTGGATATGAGTGTGCGGGAGAATGTTACCCTGGCCTGCTTAAGAGAGGAAATGCAAAAAGGAGTTCTAAAGGAAAGCCGGGAAGAGGAGATTACACAGCAGTATATCGAACAGCTGGGAATCAAGACCCCGGGTCAGGAGCAGAAGGTTTTGAATCTTTCCGGAGGCAATCAGCAGAAGGTGGTTATCGGAAAATGGCTGGCAACACATCCCAAGATTCTGATTTTGGATGAGCCTACCCGTGGAATTGACGTGGGAGCCAAAAAGGAGATTCACGAGCTTATGAGCCGATTGGCCGCCACGGGCGTGGGGATTATCATGATTTCCTCCGAAATGCCGGAGGTACTGGGGATGAGCGATCGGGTGATTGTCATGCACGGAGGTCGGATTTGCGGAGAATTAAGCCGCGAGGAAGCGAATCAGGAGCACATTATGGGACTGATTCTGGAAGCTGCCGAGTGAGATGAGAAGATACGGAATATATAGAAAGGTTGGAAGAAGCAATGAATAATCAGGTGGAAAAGAAGCAGGATGCTTCGGGAATTCTTCGTCGAATTACAAAGTCAAATTCCTTTGGTATTTTTATTATTTTGCTGGCAATGTGTTTGCTTTTGACCCTCGCAGTGAGGGATAAATTCCTGTCGGGAAGCAATATTGTTTCCGTCATCCGACAGTTTTCCTTCTATGGCATCCTTGCCATCGGTATGTGTATGGTGATTATCACGGCGGGAATTGATTTGTCCGTAGGTTCGGTATTTGCTCTGGCCGGAGTTCTGGCCTGCATTGCCATTACAAAGTGGAATCTTCCCGTATTTGTAAGCGTGCTGATCGGAATGGCCGTAGGACTGGTAGTAGGCTATTTCAACGGATTCTGCGTAACGATTTTGAAGCTGCCGCCTATGATTGCCACTTTGGGCACCATGTCCATTGCCAGAGGCGTCGCTTATACGGTAACAGGCGGATACCCCATTGGGTCCCTTCCGGATTCCTTTAAGTTTTTGGGGCTTGGGTACATTGCGGGAATTCCCACGCCCATTGTTCTGATGGTTGTTCTGGCTGTGCTGGCTACTCTGTTTTTGCAGAAAACTGTCATAGGCCGCTGGATTTATGCCATTGGAGGAAATGAGGAGGGCGCAAGGCTGTCCGGAGTTCCGGTAAATCAGATCAAGCGGCTGGTCTATGCGCTGTCCGGACTGATGGCGGCAATTTCCGGAATTGCCATGGCGGCAAGACTGGGAGTGGGACAGTCCACCTCCGGACTCAGCTATGAGATGGATGCCATTGCGGCTACGGTAATCGGAGGAGCCAGCTTATCCGGTGGTTCCGGAAGCATTTTGGGGGCTATCATCGGCGCGGCCATTATGGGAGTGCTCCGCAACGGGCTGGTGCTTCTGGATGTTTCGGCTTACTGGCAGCAGACCGTTATCGGCATCGTGATCATTCTTGCGGTTACGTTGGATAACCTGCGCCATTTGAAGAAGAAGTAACATGTGATTAGGCCCTGGGCCCCGGTAAAAAACGACTGCGGGCGCGGAGGGTTTAACAATAAAAATAAGGAGGATGAAACATGAAAAAACTAGTAGTAGCTTTGCTGACTGCGTCTATGCTTTTGGGACTGACAGCCTGCACTATGGAGGGAAAGAAAGAGGAGCCTGCACAGGCGGCCACGGATGAAACGCCCGAAGAGACCGGGGAGAGCGAGGAGCCTGCAGCAGAAGAGCCTGCGACGGAAGCGAAGAGCGACGGGGATATTACCATTGCCGTAGTGCCCAAGTCTCTGGACAATGCTATTTTCCTGGATACCCAGACGGCGGCAGAGGCAAAGGCCGAGGAGCTGGGCATCAACCTTCAGTGGGTAGGACCCACCACATCGGATGCAGGACAGCAGGTTACCGTTGTAGAGGGACTTATTGAGAAGCAGGTGGACGGTATTCTGATTAGCTGTAACGATGCGGATGCTTTGAAGGATGTTATTGACCGGGCTGTGGACGCCGGCATTGTAGTGGCCTGCTTTGACTCGGATTCACCGGAATCTGCCCGTTCTTTCTACTGTGGAACCGATAATTATGCCATTGGTAAGCTGGCGGCAGAGAAAATGCAGGAAACCATTCCGGACGGCGGAAAGGTTGCAATTCTCACAGGCGTTCTGGGAGCTCCAAACCTGGAGGAGAGAATTCGCGGCTTCAAGGAGACCGTAGAGGGATCTAATATTGAGGTAATGCCCATACAGACCGGAAATGACGATGTACAGACCTCTGTGGATGTAGTAGGACAGTACACGGCGGCAAACAGTGATTTGGCAGCATGGTTCTTCGTAGGCGGCTGGCCCTATTTTGCAGATCCGGACGCTCTGCCGGAGGTTCAGAAGTTCATGGAGAACGGCGGACACATTATTTCTATTGACACCTGTGAGCCGATGATGCAATATGTAGGTATGGATATGGTGGACCTGCTCATCGGTCAGAATTATCCGGAAATGGGCGCTCTGGGTGTGGAGACTCTGTATAAGCTGATTCAGGGCGAAGATGTTGACCTGGGAGACGAGACCCATTACATTGATACCGGTTATGAGCTGGTTGACAAGAGCAACTACGAAGAGGTTTGGGAGACAAAAGCTCCCTGGTAAGAGGTAAAGATGGCGAAGTTAAAATATGGAATGGTAGGCGGAGGTCCGGGAGCGCTGATAGGGAATGCTCACCGCAGAGCGATAGCGCTGGACAATACGGCAGAGCTTGCGGCAGGCGTTTTCTCGAGAACTCAGGAGAAAACAATGGCTATGGGAGCAGAGCTTGGAATCGCGCCGGAGAGATGCTATAAGGATTATGCTGAAATGGCCGAAAAAGAGGCGTCCCGGGAGGATGGCATTGATTTTGTGGTCATTGTAACCCCCAATCATACCCACTATGAGATTGCCAAAGCTTTTCTGGAAGCCGGCATTCATGTGGCCTGTGATAAGCCCCTGACAACCGATGCGGCGAAAGCGGAGGAGTTAAAGGAAATCGCGGATGCCAGAGGTCTGCTTTTTATGGTTACTTATACCTATACGGGGTATGTGGCTATGAAGCTGATGCGGGGACTCATCCGTCAGGGAGAGATTGGCGTCATCCGGACGGTGATGGCAGAATATCCCCAGGGCTGGCTGTACGACGAAAATAACAGCGGCGGCAAGCAGGGGGAATGGAGATGCGATCCTGCGCGATCCGGCAGAGTGAATTGCCTTGGCGATCTGGGAACCCATGTGGAAAATGCGGTTGCTACGGTAACGGGGCTTAAGATCAAGCGTGTGTTGGCTAAAATGGATGTGGTGGTTCCTGGAAGAAGGCTGGATGACAATGACCAGATTTTAGTGGAATATGAGGGCGGAGCAACCGGCATCAACTGGACCAGTCAGTTTGCCATTGGCTGTGACAACAGTCTTCGCCTGCGGATTTACGGCTCAAAAGGAACGCTTCTGTGGTTCCAGGAGAATCCGGAGGAGGTTACTCTGATCCGGGAGGACGGAATCCCCAATATCATCAAGAGGGGGTATTCGGCTGTGCCGCCGGAGGCGGCAAGGTATGGAAGGCTTCCTTCCGGTCATCCGGAGGGGTGGCTGGAATCTATGGCTAATCTTTATGATAGCTTTGGCATGTGTATTGATGCAAAGAAGGCCGGAGATTTTGAGAGAGGGATGATAGATTATCCTACTCTGGAGGAGGGTATTGCGGGCCTTAAGTATGTGGAGGCTTGCCTGGAAAGTAATGAAAAGGGAAATGTGTGGGTAAGCCTTTAAAAACAGAATAACAGATTTAGGAAGGCAGTGAATTCGGGAAAAGGATTTGCTGCCTTTTCTGTGCGTGTGAATACGTACGGGGCTGTCGGGAAAGAAGACATCAGCTATTTCTGTATCCAGTGTTCGGACGGTTCGCGTACATTCTGTCTGCTCTTGTCGGACTTTTCGTCCGCCAATATCAGACAGTCTGTACGCGAACAGCCGGACACTGGATATCAGAAAAGTCTGATGTCTTCTTTCCCGACAGCCCCTGTTTACTAAGAGGGGCTCTTCTGATAGAGATATGCTGTATTTGATAAGACTGAGGGATTGTGGTATATTGATAAATAAGGTTTGATACTGACAAGGGGGTGGGAGCTGTGAGGGAAGAGTACGAAATCATTGAGCATTCTCAGGTGGAGGATTTGAAGATCTTCTTGGTTGATATGACTTATCGGAGACCTCATATGCACAGGGAGTTTGAGATCTGTATGGTTTTGTCTGGGGTCATTACGATTTATACAAACAAAAAGAACAGGACGTTTCGGAAGGGGGATCTGATTCTCTTTAATCCCCGGCAGACTCATGAGATTCATGCTTTGACAGAGAACTGTATTCTTCTTTCCGTGCAGGTTACCTCTGGCTTTTACAAGAGAATTTATCCGGAGATCACGAGTTTGGAATTTGACGATATTGCAGTGAGCTCTCAGAAGGAGGAGGAGCTTCTGCGGCTGAGGGGGTTGTTTCTGCGGCTTGCCAAGACTTATTTTCAGAAAGAGACGGGGTATGAGTTTTTCTGTATGGGATACCTGTCGGAGGCTTTTGGGATCCTTCTGGGGAGCCAGTCCTGGCATCTGATTTCGGAGAGGGAGCGGACGGAGCGGTATACGAAGGGAAAGCGTATGAGCAGAATTCTGGATTATGTGGAGAATCATTTTACAGAAAAGGTGCTTTTGACGGATATTGCCAGACAGGAATCGCTCTCGGTCTATTATCTTTCCCATTTCTTTAAGGAGCTTTTGGGATTGTCCTTTCAGCAGTATGTGGCTTTAAGAAGGCTGGAGCGGGCGAGGAAAATGGTAGAACATACTAACCGGAGCATTGGGGAGATCTGTATGGAATGCGGATTTTCGGACAGCAGGTATCTGAATAAGATTTATAAGGAGCAGCTGGGCTATACGCCTGGGGAGTATCGCAGCAGTCATGAGATTTATCCGGAGAAAAAGGAGGCGCAGGATTTGGACAATACGCAGATGTTTTATTCCGTACAGGACAGTCTGGAGCTTCTGGAGATAGCAGAGAACACGCGTCCTTTTTTCTGAGGATCTCTTTTGAATGGGAGAAAGCAAATTAATCGGTAGAAAAACATAAGATAAACGGTGAAGTTCCCGGGAAAGAAGAGTATAGTAGAGACATCAAAAACCGAACTAATATAAAGGAGGAAGAAGATGTCAAAATTTAAATTTTCTGTAGGCCCCTGGAACGTACATACGGGAGCGGATTCTTATGGACCGGAGACAAGGAAGGATATTCCCTTTGAAGAGAAGGTAAAGAAATTTGCTGAGATGGGATTTTCCGCAATTCAGTTCCATGATGATGACGCCATTCCCAATATCAATGACTATACCGAGGAGGAGATCAAGGAAAAGGCAAGGGAGCTGAAAAAGCTTTTGGATAAGTATCATATGGCTGCAGAGTTTGTGGCGCCTCGTCTGTGGATGGACGGACATACCATTGAGGGCGGCTTTATGAGCACCTCTGCGGAGGATCGGGAGTATGCCATGTGGAGAGCTTATCGCTCTATCGACATTGCCAAGGAACTTGACTGCGATATGATCGTGCTGTGGCTGGCACGTGAGGGAACTCTGTGTGCAGAGTCCAAGTCTCCGGTATGGGCTACTAAGATGCTGATCGAAGCTATCAACAAGATGCTGGAGTACGATCCCAAGATTCGTGTCTGCATTGAGCCCAAGCCCAATGAGCCTATTGACCGCAGCATTTGTGGAACCATGGGACATGTTATGGCAGTATCGGCAGCGACCATTGATCCTTCCAGAGTGGGCGGTAACTTGGAGAGCGCTCATGCGGTTCTGGCAGGCCTTGATCCGGCTCATGAGATTGGATTTGCTCTGGCTATGGGCAAGCTGATGACTGTACATTTGAATGATCAGAACGGGATGAAGTTTGATCAGGATAAGTCCTTTGGTGTGGAGAATCTCCGCTCTGCCTTCAACCAGGTAAAGGTGCTGAAGGAGAACGGATATGGGGATCATGGCGAGTATGTAGGGTTGGATGTGAAAGCTATGAGAACTACCAAGGATGAGGACAGCTATAAGCATTTGGAGAACAGCTTGAAGATCTTTAAGGCTTTGGAGGCAAAGGTAGATAAATTTGACTATGAGTTCCAGAAGAAGTGTGTGGAGAACCGGGATTTCGAGGGACTTGAGATGTATGTGATGAACCTGTTAATGGGTGTGGAATAGTTCCGGATAAGTTGAGAGGGGCTGTCGCAAAATAGGGCAGCAGACTTTTCCATATCCGGTGTTCGGACGGTTCGCGTACATTCTGTCTGCTCTTATCGGACTTTTCGTCCGTCAATATCAGACAGAATGTACGTGAACAGCCGGACACTGGATATCGGAACAGCCTGCTGCCCTATTTTGCGACAGCCCCTTTTGACGTTTTTGAAAGTACAGGGCAAAAAACGTGGATTATTCGTATAACCTGGAATCGCTGAACAGATAATCCAGCATCTGCATATGCCCTCCGCAGACGTCCAGGGCCTGTATAGGCTGGCGGTCGAGATGAAGGATAAAGGAGCCTTCCGGAGGGTAATATTGGAATTCCCGCAGAAATCTCTGAAATTCATCGCAGAACCATGCATCGGCCATGGCGTATTCTCCCTGAAAAACCACGGTTTCCGGATCAAAGATTAGCGTAATATTGCGAAGGGCCATAGCAAAGTATCGGGCCAGCCGGGACACTAGCCGGCGGGCGTAGGTGTCTCCTTGTTCTGAGAGGGTGAAAAGGGTTTCTACCGTAATTTCCGTTAGGGCAATTTTATTGAGAGCAGATGTTGGGTGGTGGGGCAGATCTTGAGCCACACTTTGGCGAATCCGTTCGTTGCTTACCAGACGTTCAAAGCAGCCCCGGCTTCCGCAGCCGCAGAGTTCCGGGTCGTCAGGGACCAGAACCATATGTCCAATCTCTCCGATAAGAGAATTCCGTCCGTTTAAGATCCGTCCGTTCTCAATAAAGCAGGCGCAGACACCGCCCCAGGAGGAGAATAGGGTCAGCATCCGTTTTCCCTGGATTTTTTGTTGATAGAGAATGGAACGTCCCACTACTTTTGCTACATTTTCCAGAAGGATGGGCGTGGTTTCGGCAAAATAAGGCCTTAGATACTTGGGAATGGGAAGATTGCTGCCCCATTCGGGGATCAGGGAATTGTATTTAAGGGTATTGGCTTCATAATCGATGATGCCTGAGGTGGAGATATTTACGCAGTAGAGGAGCTCCGGAGTGATATGGTTATTCTGAAGGAGCTCTCTGGAGGTTTCTCCTACCAGCTTCATCACGGACTCCAAATTTTTCGAAAGAGGCTCCCGGATTGCCCGGGCCTCAATGGTATCGAATCGAAAGTTTAGGAGGGTGATATTCAGTTGATCCGGCCAGAGGGAGATGCACATGAGATATTTTTCGGGGGAAAGGGTAAAAAGCTCCGGGCGTTTACCTCCCACATTGGTGGACTCCGCTTTCCCGCTGGATACAAGAAGGCCCTTTTCCATAAAGAACTGGATGGCTTTCATTACTGTCTGACGGCTGACCCCGATCTGATCTGCAATGTGGTTTGCGGTGTAGGCCCCGCCGTTTTTAAAAAAATCAAGAATCTGGATGCGATTATTTAATTTTAAATCAGCCGGAAAAGCTGCCAGATTCTGTGCCGCCCGTTTTGTCACGCTTTTTTCCTCCCCATTTGACCTCTATTAAATAAGCTATCATATTGGAATGTAAAAATCAAGAAAAGAACTTATGGGAAAAACGTTACAAAATAGGAAATATTGCACAAATCAAAGACGAGAAATTCATATAAATAGTACAAAAAAATGGTGAAATGGAAATTTTACTTGAAGCAAAATGTAAACCATGGTATAATAAAAAATAGATACGAAACAAAGTTTTAAAACTAAATTTAGAAACAAAGGATTATTCTGCTCGTGAAGAGCTGAAAGGATAATGAAAAATTTTAAAGGAGGAAAAGAAATGAAAAAGAAACAGATCGCAGCGCTCTTTCTTACGGTTGTGATGCTCGCGGGCACAGCAGCCTGCGGAAAGAAGGAGGAGGCTCCGGCGGAGGCGCCGGCTCCGGCCCAGACAGAGGCAGAGGATGAGGGAGGCGAAAGCGAGGCCCCGGCAGAGACGCCGGCAGCCGCTTCGGATTTGGAGATTGGCGTGAATATTCAGGAGTTTAGCAACGCTTATCTGACTCTGATGCGCAACGGAATGCAGGCCAGTGCAGACGGCCTCGGAATTAAACTGGATATCGTGGACGGGCAGTCCGATTCCACAGTGATCAGCAACAATATCGATCAGTTTCTGACAAAGGGTTATCCTGTTCTGGCTGTGAATATGATGAATACTACAGATGCTCCTGGCATTCTGGAGAAAACGGATGCAGAAGGCGTTCCGGTTGTGTTCTTTAACGTAGAGCCTGAGGCTGACGTGCTGGCCGGCTCTGCTACCAGCTATTATGTGGGAGCAAAGGCAGAGGCGTCCGGCGTGATGCAGGGAGAAGCCATTGCCGAGTACTGGAACAACAATCCCGATGCGGACCGCAACGGGGACGGCACGCTGCAGTATGTGATGATTATGGGTGAGCCGGGACATCAGGACGCCATTATCCGTACGGAAAGCTCCGTGAAGGCCATTGAGGATGCAGGCATCAAGGTAGAAGAGCTGGCCTGTGAGACCGCCAACTGGGCAAGGGCAGAGGGACAGGACGTAATGGCCTCCATTCTGACTGCTCACGATGACATTGAGGCAATTATCTGCAACAATGACGAGATGGCTCTGGGCGCCATTGAGGCTCTGAAGGCTGCCGGCTATCTGACCGACGGGGGAACCTTTATTCCCATCGTAGGCGTTGACGCTACCGAAGAGGCTCAGAAGGCCATTTCAGAGGGAACCATGTACGCATCCGTATTCAACGATGCGGCAGGTCAGGCAGATGCAGTTGTGAAGCTTTGCCAGCTCATTGCAGGAGGGGAGACGCCCACCAGCGAGAATCTGGGCTACGATCTGGACGGACAGTATGTATGGGTTCCGTATATTCCGGTGACTGCGGATAATCTGGATACCATTCAGTAATGCCATAGTACGTTTAAGAGGGCTGCCGCGAACATACGACAGCCCTCTTGGATTCTAAGAGGAGAGACAGGATGGAGCAAACGACGTATGTGCTTGAAATGCATCATATCACCAAGGAATTTCCGGGTGTAAAGGCTCTGGATGACGTAACCCTTAAGATTGAGCCGGGAAAGGTCCATGCCCTGATGGGAGAAAACGGAGCCGGGAAGTCCACGCTGATGAAGTGTCTGTTCGGCATTTACCAGGCGGATGCGGGCACCGTGGTTTATCAGGGGAGGGAAGTGAAGTTTCACAGCGCCCTGGACGCTCTGCGGGGCGGAATCTCCATGATCCATCAGGAGCTGCAGCCGGAGCCCCATCTGACGGTAATGGAGAACCTGTGGATGGGACGGCTCCCCAAAAAGGGCGGTTTTTTGGTGGATTATAAAAAGATGTACGAGGATACGGTGGAGGTTCTGGAGAGGCTGAAGCTGAATCTGGATCCAAGGGCTCTGGTAAAAACCCTTTCCGTATCCCAGATTCAATGCATTGAGATAGCAAAGGCAGTGTCCAATAACGCAAATGTGATTATTATGGACGAACCCACCTCCTCCCTGACCGAGACCGAGGTGGAATATCTTTTCGGCATCATTGAGGATCTGCGCAAGCAGGGCATTGCCATTATCTATATTTCCCATAAAATGGATGAAATTCTGCGTATCTCCGATATGGTCAGCGTTATGCGGGACGGAGTCATGATCGGGACCTGGGATACGGCGGAAATGACCGTGGATAAGATTATTTCCAAAATGGTGGGGCGGGAGCTGGAGGAATATTTTCCCCCAAAGACCAATCAGCCGGGAGAGGTGCGGCTTCGGGTGGAGGACTACACCTCTATCTACAGCAACAGCTTTCAGCATGTAAGCTTTGAGCTTCGAAGAGGAGAGATCCTGGGAGTGGCCGGTCTGGTGGGAGCCCAGAGAACAGAGCTGGTGGAGGGAATTTTCGGAATCCGAAGCTGCGCCGCAGGCAGGCTTTATCTGGACGGAGAAGAGGTCCGGGTAAAATGTCCCATGGACGCCATACGAAAGGGAATGGCCCTTCTCACGGAGGACAGAAAGCACAGCGGTATTTTCCCTGTTCTGAGCGTGGGAGAGAATATCTATATGCGTCAGTATGACAAGGCCAGCGATTTCGGAAAGATCAACTATAAAAAGTGTAATCAGATTGCAAGAGAAGGGGTAGAGCAGCTGAATGTGAAGACGCCGGGCATCAGAACTCCCATCAATAATTTGTCTGGAGGCAATCAGCAGAAGGCGCTTCTGGCCCGCTGGCTTTTGACAGACCCGGATATTCTGATTCTGGACGAACCTACCCGGGGCATTGACGTGGGAGCAAAATACGAGATTTACGTGATCATTTCCAAGCTTGCCCAGGAGGGAAAGAGCATTATTATGATTTCCAGTGAGATGAACGAGCTTCTCGGAGTGGCGGATCGAATTATGGTCATGTGCGCCGGACGCAAGACAGGAGAGCTTGGGCAAAAGGAGTTTAGCGAGGAGGCCATTATGCAGTTGGCAACCCAATTTGCTTGAAAGAGGAGTTATGATGGAGAAGACAAAAAAAGCGACCTTTGAAAAAGAACGTGTTTTGGAATTTTTCAAAAATAATGTGATTATGCTCTGTATGCTGCTGCTGATTATCGTGATTGCCGTGATTCAGCCCAAATTCATTTCCACCCGGGTGCTGCGGGATATTCTAATCCAGAATTCCTCCCGTATGATCATTGCCTGCGGAATGGCTATGGTGCTGATTTCCGGCGGCATGGACCTGTCGGCAGGCAGAATTGTAGGACTTGCGGCTGTGATTACCGGGTCCTTGGGGCAGATGGGAGACTATGCCAACCGCTTCTTTCCCAATGCGCCGGAACTTCCGGTGATTGTGCCCCTTCTCGTTTCCCTGGTGGTCTGCTTTCTCTTCGGAATGTTCAATGGAGCGGCCATTGCCAAATTTTCCATTCCTCCTTTTATCGTAACCCTGGCTACGGGAATGATTATCTGGGGAGCCAACCTTCTGTACTATGACACGGAGCCCAATCATTCTCAGCCCATCGGAGGCATTCAGGAGGGGATCCGCTATCTGGGTTCCGGCTATGTGGGAGGGAAGATTCCCGTGGTGATTCTCATTGCCGTTGTGGTGGTGCTGATCTCCTGGTTTGTGATGAAATATACAGCCTTTGGCCGCAGCATTTACTCCATTGGAGGGAATCGGGACGCAGCGGAGGTCTGCGGAATCAAGGTGGAGATGACCCTCATCTGGACCTACGCAATCGCGGCTCTGACCTTTGCCATCGGGGGCTTTCTGGAGTGTGCAAGAACCAATGGAGCCACAGCCAGCTATGGAGACAACTATGAGTTCGACGCCATTGCAGCCTGCGTGGTAGGCGGCATTTCCAATAACGGAGGGATCGGAACCATTCCGGGAATGGTGCTGGGCGTTTTGATGTTCGGCATTTTGAACTATGGCCTTACCTTCCTGGGGGTACAGCCCTATTGGCAGAAGATAGCAAAGGGAATTATTATCCTCACGGCTGTGGGCTTTGATGTGAGAAAGAATATCCGAAAGAAATAAAAAAAGAAGAGAGGAATAAAAGCTATGAAGAAATTACGTTGGGGTGTCATCGGCGCAGGGGGAATCGCAGATCGCAGAACGATTCCCGGAATGATGCTGGCAGAAAATGCAGAGCTTGTGGCAGTTATGGATATCAGCGAGGAGCTCTCAGAGAGCATTCGTCAGAAATACGGGGCCAAGCGGGCCTACACCAGTGAGGAAGAGCTCTTAAAAGACCCGGAGGTGGACGTAGTATACATCGCAACGCCCATTGTGGTTCACGCAAAGCAGGCGAAGCTGGCTGCAGATTACGGAAAGCATATTTTGATTGAGAAGCCTCTGGCCATGACCAGTGAGGAAGGGGAAGAGGTGCTGCGTTATTGTGCGGAAAAGGGCGTGCAGATTGCAGCAGGCTTTATGATGCGTTTCGGGGCTCACGTGATGAATATGAAGGAGGCCATTGCACAGCAGAAAATCGGCACGGTAGTGTCTGGATATTCCCAGTTCACCCTGTGGCTTCCCTATGAGCCCGGGAACTGGAGACAGTGCAAGGCAAAGGCAGGCGGCGGCTGTATGATGGATATGGCAGTGCATGTGATTGACTTGATGGAGTACATTACCGGCATGCGGGTCACCAAGGTAGGCTCCTTCAATGAAAATGTAGCCTTCTCCGATCATCCGGAGTATGACGTGGAGGATACCTCCACCATTATGATGCGCATGGAGAACGGCGCCCAGTTCGTGGTACAGACAAACTTTAATATTCCCGACGAGGCGGCAAAATGGAGGCTGGAATTCTTCGGAACCAAGGGACGTCTCCTGGGCGATACCATGATTGGCCAGGTAGACGGCGGTACATTAAATGCCGTATTTATTGAAAAGAATGTCGCCTACAATGCAACCCAGGATCACGACGATGACGCAGGCGTTCAGCTGGAGGGTGAGTTCGGCAATATGTATACCCGGGAGATAGAGAGCTTTTCCGATTCCATCTTGAACGGAAAGCCTCTTAAGGTTCCTGCCTCTGACGCGGTGCATGTGCAGCGGATTATGGAGCTGGCATATGAGAGTACGGAGCAGATGAAGTTATTTGAGGTTTGATAGAATAAGTAAAATATACGATGGAAAAGCAGGTTCTTCGGAGCCTGCTTTTTGTTGTGTTGAAAATTGTAACGAATAGAGATTTTATAAAATTGAAAATGTGCTTAAATATTATTAAAATATTCTTAACAATATAGTAAATATGACGGAAAAACAAAAAATAAACAGAAAGGTGATGAGGGATCAAGATGGGAAACATTGTAGCAGTAAATACGAATTCCTACCATGGATTTACGGTGGATGAGGCTTTGGAGGGAATTGCAGCAGCCGGATTTAAGAATGTGGAGATTGCGGCAGTCCGGGGCTGGACAGAACATATAATGCCAGAGATGGAGGAGGAAGAGATTTGCCGGATTATGGATAAGGCAAAGGCCCTGGGATTAACATTTGTGGGCATGAGCGGCCATTGTAATCTGATGGAGGCAGAGCGTCTGGAGGATTTCAAACGGAACATGGCCCTGGCTCACAGGCTGGGGGCCAGATTTATCATTTCCTCCACCGGGGAAGCGCATTTTGGGGAAAATGAAGTGTTTGCGGATGATGTTCTGATTCAGAATATAAAGGAGCTGCTTCCTGCCCTGGAGGAGTATGACATGTACCTGGGACTTGAGACCCACGGCGAATACGGCACCGGAGCAAGCCTTGCAAAGACAGCAAAGGGCGTAGGCTCCCCCCGGGTAGGCGTCTGCTATGACACGGCGAATGTGGTCTTCTATGGAAACGTTCGCCCCGAGGAAGAGCTCAAAGAATGTATGGAGGCAGTGAAATGTTTCCACCTGAAGGATAAGCTTGGCTATGACAATGTGTGGAACTTCCCGGCCGTGGGCTCTGGTGAGCTGAAGCTTTGGGAGGTGGTGCAATACGCAAATGAAAATAAGTTCTTCGGCCCCTTTTCCATGGAGGTGGAATATACGGCAGAATTTACAAACCGTGAAAAGACACCGGAGGATTTGGACTACGTAAATAAAGAGATGAAAAAAGCATATGCGTATATGGCGGAGAAGGGAATCATTTCATAAGGTATTTGCCGGGAAACCAGTTGGAGTACAAATATAATTTTAGGAGGATAAGAATGAAAAAGAAACTTGCATTACTGTTGACCGTAGTGATGGTGGCAGGTCTTGCGGCCTGCGGAGGAAAGAAGGAGGCTGCGGACACTCCGGCTCCGGCCGAGAAGGAGGAGGCCCCGGCGGCAGAAGAGAAGGAAGAGGCTGCGGAGCCAAGTGGGGACGGCGAGGAGCTTGTATTCGGCTATATTGCCTACAACATGGCAGACATCTGGAACGAGTATTCCTCACAGGCATTTTCCTATGCGGCGGAGCAGGTGGGAGCAAAGGTGGTAATACTGGATGCCCAGAATGATGTGGCTCAGTCTATCTCCTGTGTGGAGTCCCTGATTCAGCAGGGCGTGGACGGAATTTCCATCTTCCCCATTTCCGGCGAGCAGGGCGCCCAGCTGATTGCCCTTGCCAACGAGGCAAATATTCCGATTACCGTTGAGAATATTGACATTTCGGAGTATGCGGAGGAAGGAAGCTATGTTTCCAGCGTGGGCTGTGTGTATGGAGACATCGGATATGCAGCCATTGAATGGCTGGCAAACAATGTGGAGAATGCCAAGGTGTTCTACTGCGCAGGCGCAGTGGGCGGCGGAGTTTATGAGGCCTATAAGATCGGTGTGGACAAGTCCCTGGAGGACAATGCAGATAAAATTGAGATGGTAGGTCTCTCCAACAGTGATGACTGGAGTACTGAGGACGGCCTGAATCTGACGCAGAACTTCATCAATTCCGGAACCGAGTTCAACTGCATCTTTGCCAACAATGACCAGATGGCTCAGGGGTGCTATCAGGCGCTGCAGGCGGCAGGTCTGGAAAATGATATTCCCATCGTATCCACAGGCGGCTCCCCGGATGCCTATGCATTCCTGGAGTCCGGCGTTGAGGCGGCGAATATGACGGCTCCCGTTTCCATTCAGGGAATTCAGACCTTTATGAATATCTACAACTATGTTGCAAACGGAGAGGAGCCGGCGGAAAAGTTTTCGTCTCTTCCGGTTGCCGGCGACGACCTGAGCGCATGGATTGACTGGGCAGACTTTGAAGGCGCATGGGACTATGTGAACAAGTAGAATTCGCGGCAAGTCAAAGAACTAGCGAAACTGTCAACTGTGGGGGCTGCCTTATTTTGCGGCAGCCCCTATATCAAATAAGGTAAAAGGTTGAGCATATGGCCTTCAATTATGAAAACAAGAAGCCCATCGTGGAGATGAAGGGCGTAATTAAGGAATTTTCGGGAGTCCGTGCACTCAATGGAATCACCTTTGATGTATACGGCGGGGAGACCCATTGCCTTGTGGGAGAAAACGGGGCGGGAAAATCCACGCTGATGAAGATTCTTTCCGGAGCATATTCCCCTACGAAAGGTTCGATTTTTGTGGATGGAAAAGAGTACAGGGAGCTTTTTCCGCAAATGTCAAAGGAGCTGGGCATTGATATCGTATATCAGGAGAATGATCTGGTACCCACGATGAATGCGGTAGAAAATATTTTTGTGGGCAATGAGCTGGGAAAAGGCGGGTTGGTTGATTTTCAGGCACAGGAGGAAAAGGTGAACGCCTTGACGGAGCAGTATCAGGTACATATCAATCCTCTTCAGACCATAGAAAAGATGTCTGTCTCGGATCAGCAGTTTGTAAAGATTCTTAAGAGCCTCTCCGGAAAGCCGCGGATCATTATTATGGATGAGCCAACCTCCATGTTTAACATTGAGGATGCGGGAAAAGTGCTCGATTTGGTGCGGAATATTAACAAACAGGGCATCGGGATCATTTATATTTCCCATTATCTGGAGGAAGTGCAGAAGATTGCCGACCGTGTGACGGTAATTCGGGACGGAAGCGTGGTCAATACCTATCTGAATGAGGATCATGCGATTTCTCTGGATACCATCACCTGTGACATGGTTGGACGGCCGGTGGATACCTTCTATACCAAGGAGCACAATGAGATTGGCGACGTCATGCTGGAGGTGAAGGGGCTGAAGCTTGCAAAGGATGGACCGGAAATATCGTTTTCTGTGCGCAAGGGAGAGATTCTGGGATTTTCCGGCATGGTAGGCTCCGGACGGAGATTGTCCGGGCCATTTCCGGCGCGGATGAGCGCTATGCAGGCGATATTTATATCGGCGGCGTAAAGCAGAAAATCAAAAACCCTGACGACAGCATTCGCGCAGGGATTGCTCATATCACAGAGGACCGGCAAAAACTGGGATTGAATCTTCACGGGAGCGTCCTTGAGAATTTATTGCTGGTAGGACTTCGCAATATCAAAGCTCCCTTCTATTACAATTATAAGAAATATAAGGATGAGGTGCTGCCCTTTGTAAAAAGACTGGCCATTAAAACCCCCGGCCTGGAGACAGAGGCCATTTATTTGTCAGGGGGAAACCAGCAGAAGGTTGTTTTGAGTAAATGGCTTTATGCAGAGCAGAAGATTTATATTTTTGACGAGCCTACCCGGGGAATCGATGTAAATGCAAAGGCAGACTTCTATAAGGAGATGACAGAGCTTACAAAGGCTGGGAACTGCATTATTATGGTGTCATCCGATATGCCGGAATTGATCTCTGTCAGCGACCGCGTGCTGGTGATTCGGGACGGCAGGGTAAAATGTGAGCTGTCCGGCGAGGATATCAATGAACAGACGATAATTCGAGAAGCTTTAGGAGTGGAAAAAAATGACAGCTGAAAAGAAACCAAAAAATATTGCCTTTATGAAGGATCAAAGATTTATACTTGTGATTGTAATTATTTTGCTGGTGATCATTGTCAGCATCATAAACCCCAAGTTTATTCGCCTGACAAACATTATGACGATCCTGCAGCAGATTTCCGTCCTGGGAATTCTGACCATGGCAATGGCGATGCTGCTCATATCCGGGAATATTGATTTGTCAATCGGAAACATGATGACGCTTTCGGCTGTGGTGATGGCGACGGCTCTGAAAAATGGACAAAGTCTTGCAGTGGGAGTGGTTTTGGCGATTCTGGTATCCATGCTGTGCGGCCTTATCAACGGCGTCATTATTACAAAATCGAAGTGTATTCCCCTGATCATTACCCTGGGAACCTCACAGGTGTTTTACGGGGCATCTCTGCTCATCACAGGCGGTTCCTTTATGAGCTTTAATGGCGAGCTGGAATTCATGAGGAAGGTAGCGCTGTTTGACATCATTCCCCTGATGGTTCTGCTGATGGTGCTGGTGGTTGTATTTGTGCATTTTCTGATTAATAAAACCAAGTTTGGGCGCAGAATTTTTGCCATCGGCGGAAATGAAAAGAATGCTTACCTGTCCGGCGTAAAGGTGGATTTGTACAAAATTCTCACCTATGTGATCTCCGGCGGAATGGTCGCTATAGCGGGAATTGTTTTTGCGGCCCGCATGAATTCCATAGCCCCGGCAGCGGGCAGCGGCTATGAGCTGGACGCCCTGGTGGCAGCCGTGATCGGCGGCGTTACCTTTGACGGCGGCCGGGGAACCATCTCAGGAGCAATCTTAGGATGTCTTCTGACAGGTGTGATTTCCAGCGCCATGGACATTCTGGGAGTTCACGCATACTGGAAGATAGCCGCCACGGGAACCATCATTGTGGTAGCTGTAGTAATCAGCAATCTGGAAAATATCCGCAAAAGAGTTTAGGAGGTTCATATGAAAAAGGGCGTAAGCTTCTTCACATTTGATCAAGACGTAGATTTGAAGGAGGCCTGCACACAGTGTGCAAAGGCCGGATATGACGGTGTGGAGCTGATCCTCAGCGAGGAAGGCTCCCTGAATATGAAAACCACGGAGAAGGAGATTCGGGAAATCAGATCCATGGTGGAGGATCTGGGCTTATGTGCTCCCAGTGTAGGAGCATGGAATCTCTGGAGCCATAATCTTGCAAGTGACGATCCCCAAGAGGCAGAGTGCGCGAAAACCATTCTGAAAAAACAGATAGACTGTGCGGCTATCCTGGGGGCGGACACTACTCTGGTGGTTCCGGGATGGGTAGGCACGGACTTTGGGCCTGGAATTGTGAGCTATGACAGGGCTTATGACAATGCACAGCGGGCCCTGGCAGAGGTGGCTCCTTATGCAGAGGCAGCCAAGGTATCCATGGCAGTGGAAAATGTATGGAATAAGTTTTTGCTGTCGCCTCTGGAGATGAGGCGGTTCCTGGACGAGATGAACTCTCCGTATGTAGGTGCCTATTTTGACGTGGGAAATATTATTTATATCGGCTATCCGGATCAGTGGATTCGGATTTTAGGAAAAAAATATATTAAGAAGCTTCATTTCTGCGATTGCCGGGAGGAACAGGCAGGCCTTGGCAGGTTTGTAGATTTGTTCGAGGGAAGCGTGGATTTTGAGGCCGTGATGCAAAGCATTCGCGAGATAGGGTATGACGATTGGGTGACAGTGGAATTTCTGCCCAATTATAAGCACTTCCCATATCAGTCTGTTATCAACGCAAAATTGTCATTGGATTGCATTATTTAACTGTTTGGAAGTGATAAAGGAGGTGCACAGAGGATATGAATATGTTAAATACATTAAAGGGATCTTACTTTGAGGAGGTATTTCCAAAGGGGTGGGATATTGCACGGATTCAGGAATGTGTGTCCCAGGATCCGCTGTCAGTATTGGACAGACAGAGCTTTTGGCATGAAGATTTTCAGCCTGTTTCCTGTGAGGGGCGGACGGAGTCTTCGGCAGAGGAATGCAGTGGCAGGGAATGAGCTTCTGGATGACTCTGCGCTACAAGCCGGACAGGAATGTGACCTCAAGCTTTATTCCTACCATGCCGGGTAAGCTTTTCTTTATGAAGGAGCTTGCAGGCCCATTATGTGCGGATACCAATTAACTTTTCGATTCAGAGAATTTTCAGGAGGAGCGTATGTTAAAAATTGCGATTGTTGGGGGAGGCTATATTTCACAGAATCATATAGGGGCCTATAAGGCCATGACGGATGTACAGGTGGCGGCCGTTATCTGCCGGAATCAGGAGCACGGAGAGACGGTGTGCCGGGAGACAGGAGAGAATTGCCACTATTATGCTACCCTGGAGGCTGCGGCTGCGGCGGAAAAGATAGATGTTGTGGATATCTGCACGCCAACCTCCACCCATGAAGATTACGTGGTGCGCGCTGCAAAGCTGAAATGCCATGTGATTTGCGAGAAGCCCGTGACCTTTGATTTGGAGTCCTTTGACAGGATGTATCAGGCATGCAGGGAGAATCATGTACTGTTTATGGTTGCACAGGTGGCCCGCTGGTGGCCGGAATTTCTTGCTATTAAGGAAGCCGTTACACAGGGAAAGCTTGGAAATATTCATATGATTTATGAAAAACGCATCTGTCAGCATCCTGCGTGGTCCACATGGCATCGGGATCCGGCCATTTCCGGCGGAGGGCTTTACGGCCTGAATGTGCATGATATTGACTTTTTGTACAGCCTGTTCGGGATGCCGTCAAAGATTTATGCAAATGGGTGGAAGAGTCCCACAGGCTGCTGGAATCATGTGGTTACAAATCTCACCTGGTCTTCCGGGGAAAAGGCGGTGTGCGAAACCTCTCTGGAAATGACGGGAAATTATCCCTTTTCCATTGAGTTCCGCGGAACCGGCGATGCCGGTACGCTCTGCTATTCCATGACAGCAGGGATGAATATCAACGACGGAGATCGGGGCTGCGATTTTATGTGGTATCCGGCAAATCAGGAGGAGGTTTGTCCCATTGAGGTAGAGCAGACAGATATGTTTGCGGGAGAGCTGAGAGGCTTTTTGGAGGCAGTGATGCATAAGGGAAAGGTTCCGGTCGCACCAGAGGAATCCAGAGAAGTATTGAAAATTGTTCTGGCAATTAAAAAATCATTGGAAGAGGGGATTGTAATAATTCCTTAGTTGTGAGATGGTATCTTGACAAAATGAAAGAGGTAGGGATAGAGAGGAGTTGTTGAGATGCCAAAGAAAGCATATCGGATATTTGTTCGGGGAATGACCCTTCGGACAAAAATTCTCTTTATTTTCTTTATTACATGGGCCATTACCATTGTAATTGTAAGCGCAGTAACGATTGGCAATCAGATAGAACAGGAGAAAAGTCAGAATATACAGACAGATATCAGTAATTTGGCAGATGTAAAGCAGAGTGCGGAAGCTTATGTGGATACGGTTAATATGATCGGGATCCGTCTGACCCAGAATGAAAGCGTCCGGATCATGCTGAGCGACAGATACCCGGAGCTTTCGGAGGATGAGCAGAGAGCCGTTTATTTGGCTGCTGCCCGTTTCTTAAGCGACAATGCCCTCGTTGCTTCCTTAGACAGTGTGAATTCTCTGTATCTTTTGGCCAATGACGGGAGAGTGTACACGAATTACCATGCAGTGATGCAGGAGGATACCTTTTTCGGGGATGCCGGGAAGCACTTTTCCATGGAAGAGCGTAACGGATATGGATATACTCTGGAGGAGTGCACCATCGGAAAAGAGACTTCAGGAGTTGTGCAATATGTGAGAAAGTTCCACCTGAATGCGGATACCGGAGAATACGGCGGAATTGTGATACGGTTGAAAAAGAAGGAGTTGTTCAGCAGCTTTGGCGGGAGAAAACGTACAGGAACGATTTGGAATCGAGCTTGGGATTAGACAGGATGGAGCCTTTGATATTAAGCCCCGATATGGGGGCGGTCTTTTCACCTACAGCCGAAGCATGAAAGGAAATCTGTATTATACTTATTTTACCCCCAAAAAGGAGATTCTGGAGGTCTGCCTTCCGATTATCGTTACCATGCTGATGCTGGCGGGCTTCGTGTTTTTTATTCTTCTGGCTCTGGCCTGGTATCTCTCCAAGCGCTTTACCAGCCCCCTAAATAAGCTGGAGGAAATTATGATTCAGTCGGAGCAGGGAGACCTCAGTGTGCGGATGAATCCGCGCTACGACGATGAGATTGGAAGGCTTGGGCGGCACTTTGACAGAATGATTGAAAAGCTGGTGCTGCTGATGGAAAACAATAAAAAGATTGAGGAGGAAAAGCGAAGGGATGAGCTTCGGATTCTGCAATTGCAGATTAATCCCCATTTCCTGTACAATACCTTTTCCTCCATTATCTGGCTGGCAAACGAAAGGCAGATTGACGAAGTGATCGATATTACGAAATCTCTGTCCTTATATTACCGCATTGCCCTGTCCTCCGGCTATGAATGGATATCCGTCGGGGATGAAGTGCTGCATGTAAGAAATTATATTAATATTCAGCAATACCGCTATCAGGATGAATTCAAATTCGAGTGGGAGCTTCAGGAGGGAATGGAGAATTATACCATTCTAAAGTTAGTCCTTCAGCCTTTGGTGGAAAATGCAATTTATCACGGGGCAAAGACCTTAAGCGACGGCTCTGCAGTCATTGGCCTTCGGGGATATCTTCTGGAGGATGTGATGATCTTTGAGATTTCGGATAACGGTCAGGAGATGTCAGAGGAGAAGGCTGAGGACTTAAATCGGGACCTGAGCCAAAATGAGAGGCGCGGAATCGGGACAAGCAATGTGAATAATCGGATCCGCCTTCATTATGGAGATTCCTATGGCCTGCGCTTTTTGCGAAAGAATGGCCGGACAATAGCAAGAATAACGATTCCGCTTAAGGTGAGAGAGTAGTATGGAATTTACATTGCTGGTGGTAGATGATGAGAAGCTGTGCAGAAACAGCATTGCAAATGAGATAGAGCGCTCCGGTCTTCCCTTTCGGGTTTTGCAGGCGTCAAACGGACAGGAGGCATTGGGGATCATAGAGGTCCACAAAATCGACTGTATGATCCTGGATGTGGAAATGCCAAGAATCGACGGGATTGAGCTTTTAATGCAGCTGGACGAAAGGGTGAGGAATGAGATTCTCATTGTCATTTTATCCGGCTTTCATGAATTTGAATATGCGAAGAGTGCGCTGCAGTGTAAGGTCTATGATTATATGCTGAAGCCCATAACGCCTAAGGAAACGATCCTGCTGGCAAAACGACTTTTAGGTGAGCTTGAGAAAAAGCAAAAGATAAGGCAGGATTACTTAGCTCTGCGCAATGCGGTGGAAAAGGCAAGGCCGCAGATCCGCCTTCAGCTGTTCCAGAATATTATATCCGGACATTTTTCAAGGGAGGAGCTCTTACGCCAGGCAGAATTTTTGGATATTTCCATTGAGGCAGACCGATATTTGTGCGCGTTGATAGAATTCAAGGATGAGACAGGGCCTGGCAAGCGAAGCTTTGAAGAAATTCAGATTCGGGTTCTGCAGCTATACCGGCTTATGGAGCAGTGCCCAAAGACAGGCTTTTGGCTGGAAAAATTCCAGATTCAGACGGATCAGATTGTGCTTCTGGTGATGCTTGAGAAAGAGGAGAGGATTCTCAATGAGCGGATTATTCCGTTTCTCAATGACTTGGTGCGCAGCGCAGA
This sequence comes from Lachnospiraceae bacterium, assembly GCA_022791635.1. Taxonomy (GTDB): domain Bacteria; phylum Bacillota; class Clostridia; order Lachnospirales; family Lachnospiraceae; genus Laedolimicola. The sequence goes on along the minus strand of JAAVZL010000015.1, from coordinate 8,352 downwards.
GGAGGAGCTTGGCTGGAATCTGATTGTGAGCACCGGCTCTGTGGTGGACAGTCTTTCAAAGCTGAGCGTCAGCTATTCCAAGGCCAGAGACGCTCTGCGCTATATTACCATATATGGGGATTCGGGAACGTATACGGCAGCGGATTTTCGCGGAGAAAAGCAGATTTATGATTATCTGCTTTATGAAAACCTCTGCACCTGGCTTAAGATGGGAGAGGAGGAAAAGATTCAGGAGGAGATCGATCGGCTGCTCCATGCTGCCTCCAGGCAGGGAGTGGGAAGCGCTTCTTTGTATATTCTTTGCAATAAGCTGTTTTCCGCAATCTCTCAGGTGCTGGATGAGTATAATATCAATATTTTGCAGTATGTACAGGCAGACAAGATTTCATTTTCAGAGCTTTATCAGTTAAAAACCATTGAGCAGATAAGAGGATGGATGAAAAGCCAGGTTACTTTTGCAATTATACATTTAAAGGATCGCTATGTGCAGAACAACAACAGGCTGGCGGATATGACGAAGCAGTACATTGATGCACATTTTGCAGAGCAGATCAATATTGCATATCTGGCAGAGCGTTTTGGTTATTCACCCAATTATCTGGGGCAGATTTTCAGAGGCTGTATGGGAACCTCCATCAACGAATATATGACAGAGGTGCGCCTCAACAGGGCGAAGCATCTGCTGCATCATTCGCTCCTTCGGATATCTGAGATCAGCGAGCAGGTAGGATTTGCCAACAGCCAGTATTTTGTAACGGTTTTTAAAAAGAAGGTGGGTATCACACCAAAGGAGTATCGGAAGCTGGATTTGTCCAGGCAGAACGGTTAGATAGAAAGGAATGAGGTGACAGTATGAAGGTTTTAGCAATTGGATGCCATCCGGATGATTTGGAAATCGCGTGCGGAGGGACTCTGCGTAAATATGTAAAGCAGGGAGCAAAGGTCTATATGTGTCATATTGCCAATGGAAATTTGGGCCATGTGGTGATTGAGCCGGAGCCGCTGGCCAAGATCCGCACATTGGAGGCGGAAAGCTCCGGAAAGCTGATTGGAGCAAAGGAAGTATTTAATCTGAATGTGGGAGATATGTGTGTGGACAGCCACGATCAGGCTGTGGTGGACGCCGTGGCAGATATTGTTCGCTATGTCTGCCCGGATGTGATTATTACACACAACGATGAGGACTATATGCAGGATCATACGGAGACGAGTCGGCTGGCAACCAACGGAAGCTTCTGCTCGGGCCTCTCTCATCGTCCGCGAAAGTTTGAACCCTTTTCCAGTTTTATTCCCGTATTTTTTATGGATACCCTGGCAGGGGTGAATTTTCAGCCTACCCATTATGTGGATATTACCGAGGAGATTGAGGTGAAAATCCAAGCGCTTAAGTGTCATGAATCTCAGCTGAAATGGATGCTGGAGCACGATCACATTGATTTTGCCGATATGGTGAAAACCTGCTCCAAATACCGGGGCTATCAGTGCGGCGTGGCATTTGCGGAAGGCTTCCGGCCATACAATGTGTATCCCAGGTATTCGACGAAAAGGCTGCTGCCTCATTTTGCGACGCTCCCTTGGCTCGTTGTACGCAGGAATAAAAAAGCCTTCTGTCCTGAAACTTTGTAGGACAGAAGGCTTTCTCGATTATTTTTTAAATAAGCGCTTAAAAAATCCCTTCTTGGGCGGAGGCGTCTCCAGGCCGCCCCGGGCGCTCTTGATGGCGCTGATGTAGATACCGCTGACAACCACCTTCACTTCCCGCTTCACGGGAATCAGCTCGAATACCTTTTCGTCACAGACCAGAACCATCACCTTGGGACCTACCTTGGCCTTTACGATGGGAAGCTTGTTCCAGCGCAGCAGCTTGGGGGTCTGCTCTATTACCTGGGAGGGAAGTCCGGACTCTGAGATCTTCATGCGCTTTTTGTCAATAACCAGCATACTGACAGTCTGCGCCATGGCCTCCATCTGCTCCTGTTGGGCAGCCTGGCGTCTCTGGGCTTTTTTTCCAAAAAAATATAATGCTACCAGTGCAGCGAGTAAAACAACAATGATAACAATTAAGACAATACTGAGTGTTGACATTCCTTCCAATCCTCCTGCGTATTTCAAACAAATGATATTATAACAGTTTTTCTGGTAAAGCGCAAGGGAAAATGCTATACTAGCAAATAGAGTGCTTGCACAGAAAGAGAGGAGGGGCGTCGTTGGCTGCTGTCCTTGAAGGTTTGTGGAACGGTCTGGTGCAGATTGTGGGATTCTGGATGGACCATCTTATTTTCATTAATATTATTTTATCCATTGTCATTGTTTTTTTTGAACGCCGGGAGCCGCGGACGGTGTGGACCTGGCTTCTTTTGCTGTATTTCATTCCCATTCTGGGAATCTTTTTGTATTTTCTGATTGGACATGATTTTCATAAGCAGCACATGTTCCGGACAAAGGAAATAGAGGATGCCATCTACTCGGCTATTACGAAGCAGGAGGAAATTATTATCCGGGATGAGTTTGAACCGAAGGATCCCAGGCTCCGGAAATATCTGGATGTGGTGCTGATGAATCTGGAGGCAGCGGACGCCGTGTACACGGCGGATAATGACATTGAGATCTATACGGACGGAAAAGAGAAATTCCGGGCTCTCTATGAAGCCATCGAGCAGGCTCAGGAATACATTCACATTCAGTATTATATTATTCGAAACGATGAACTGTGGCAGCCCTTTGAGAAGCTCCTTGTAGAAAAGGTGCGCCAGGGGGTGGAGGTCCGGCTTCTTTATGACAGTATGGGAAGCAGGACTATGAAGGGCAGCGACTGGAAGCGGCTTCGGGAGGCGGGTATTCAGGTGGGAGAATTCTTTCCGGCTCTGCTTGGCAGGCTTCAGCTTCGTATCAACTATCGGAACCACCGGAAAATCGTGGTGATTGACGGAAAGACAGCCTTTGTGGGCGGCTTTAATATCGGAAGAGAGTATGTGGGGCTGGATCCAAAGTTTGGATATTGGCGGGATACCCATTTACAAATCAGCGGTTCTGCGGTACTCTCTTTGCATATCCGTTTTATTCTGGACTGGAATTACGCCACCAAGCAGAATCTGTTTATCACGGATCGGTATTTTGAGGAATACAAGGAGGTGTGCCGGGGAGAGGAGGCAGTGCAGATCGTCACCAGCGGGCCGGACTCCAAATGGCAGAACATTCGCAATGTATATTTGAAGATGATCAGCAAGGCCAGAAAGAATATTTATATTCAGACGCCCTATTTTATTCCTGACGAGACCATTATGAATGCCATCCGCATTGCGGCCATGTCCGGCGTGGATGTGCGGGTGATGATCCCCTGTAAGCCGGATCATCCCTTTGTGTACTGGGCCACGTATTCCTACATCGGGGATTTGCTGGAGGCCGGGGCAAAGTGCTATACGTATGACAACGGCTTTCTTCATGCCAAGGGCATGGTGGTGGACGGCGTCGTAAGCTGCTACGGAACGGCTAATATGGACATCCGCAGCTTTTGCCTGAACTTTGAGGTAAATGCGGTGATCTACAGTGTGCAGACGGCGGAGCGGCTGGAGGCTTTGTTTCTGGAGGATTTGAAATACTGTACCAGGGTGACGCCTTATCTCTACGGAAGGCGCTCTTATCTGGTGCGCTTGAAGGAGCAGTTTTCCAGATTGTTTTCGCCGCTGCTGTAAGGATGGAATTTAAAGAATGGAGACATAGAAAAAGGAGAATGATTATGAAAAAAAGATGGATTTTGGCATTAACCCTTGCGGGAGTTCTGGCAATGACCGGGGCTTGCAGGGACAAAAAGGAAGCAAAGACAAATGAGACGCCTAACGAGACTGAGACAGCGGCCGGGGAGAGTAAAAGTAAGGTAGTCAAGCTTGGAAATTACAAGGGTGTCAAGGCGGAGGCTGTCAGCACAGAGGTGACGGAGGAAGAGATCCAGGCGGAGATTGACGCCCTGCTGGCCTACTATCCTGCCACAAGGCCCATCGAGGGCAAGACGGTTATAGAGAACGGGGACACGGTGAATATTGATTTTGTGGGCCGGATGGACGGGGAGCCCTTTGAGGGGGGAAGCTCTCAGGATCAGGGATATGATCTGACGATTGGATCCGGCTCCTTTATTGCCGGATTTGAGGAAGGGCTGATCGGAAAGGAGATTGGCAATACGTATGATCTGAATCTGACATTCCCGGATCCCTACAACCCTAATCCGGATATGTCCGGAAAGGATGTTGTATTCGAGGTTACGGTTCATGAGATTGTGGAGTATGTGGATGCCGAATGGACGGATGAGTTTGTTAAGACCTATACGGAATATGATTCTATTGAGGCATATCAGGAGGGAACCAGAAAGACCCTGGAGGAGGAGAAGATTCAGAATCAGCCGGCCCAGTGGCAGCAAAATGTCCTTCAGGCGATTCTTGCGGATTCTGAGTTTTCCCTTGAGGAGTCTGAGGTAGAGGGATTAAAGGAAGAGATTGTGCAGGAATATGAGATGTATGCGGCATTTTCCGGTGTGGAGCTTCAAGAGTTCCTGGGTTATTATATGAATGGTATCTCTGTGGAGGAATTTGAACGGCAGGCCCGGGAGCAGGCGGAGAATCAGCTGAAGCTTCAGCTGACGCTGGATGCCATAAGCGCAGAGGAAGGGCTTGCTTTGACGGAGGAGGAGTATCAGGAGGGCTTAAAGGAGCTGGCGAAGCAGTATGGAGCAGAGAGCCCGGAGGCCTTTGAGTCTCAGTATGGCCGGGAGACGGTGGAAGAGAGTATAATTCGAGATAAGGTCCTTGAATTTGTGGCAGAGCAGGCGGTAGAGTTGTAGATTTTCGATTTGTAAGATAGATTAAGAACCCCTGGCATAATCCCCCTTTTTTACTCATAAGATGTAAAAAACGTTCTCAGGGGGATTACCTTGAAGGAATATATCGAAGAACGGGCGGTGGCCATCGCTAATTACATTATAGAGAATAATGCCACAGTGCGGCAGACGGCGAAGCGGTTTGGAATCAGCAAATCAACGGTGCACAAGGATGTGGCGGAGCGCCTGGTTCACATCAATCCGGCTCTGGCAAAGCAGGCGAGAATCGTGTTGGATATCAACAAGTCGGAACGCCACATTCGGGGAGGAATGGCCACCAAAGAAAAGTATCTGCATCAGAAAGCGGTGTAAGAAAAATTCGTTGACATTTGCATGAAACTTGCTAGAATAGAGGGATAAAGTCCGGAAGCAGGTCAAAATACCAATGAGGAGAGAGGAAAAATGTTTACGAAGCGGGATTTGAGAAGGTTGATTTTTCCATTGATCATTGAGCAAATCCTTCTGGCAACTGTGGGAATTGCGGATACGGTGATGATTTCCAGCGTGGGGGAGGCCGCTGTGTCGGGCGTTTCCCTGGTGGACAACATCAATGTGCTTCTGATCAATGTGTTTACGGCTCTGGCTACGGGAGGCGCCGTGGTGGCGGGACACAGCCTGGGGGAGGGCTCGAAGGATCGGGCCTCTGAGGCGGCGGAGCAGCTGATGCTGTTCACGGCAGTGCTTTCGGTGATCATTATGCTGGGGCTGCTCGTTGGCTGTCCCTGGATTCTCACCGGCGTGTTCGGCAAGATCGAGCCGGATGTGATGGCAAATGCCAGGACATATCTTTTGATTACGGCCTTTTCCATTCCCTTTATCGCATTATACAATGCAGGAGCGGCTATTTTTCGTGCTATGAGTGATTCCCGGACCTCTATGCTGGTGTCCCTGATTATGAACGGAGTCAATATTGCGGGAAATGCGCTCCTGATTTACGGTTTTCACATGGGGGTGGAGGGAGCGGCCATTCCCACCCTTGTTTCCCGCATGCTGGCGGCAGTGATTATCCTGGCTTTGATTCGCAATCAGGATTTGGACATCCATCTGAGAAAGGGGCAGAAAATCGGCGTCCAAAGAAAGGTGATTCGGAAAATCTGTTTTATCGGTATTCCCAATGGAATGGAGAACAGCTTGTTTCAGCTTGGCAAGATCCTTGTGCTGAGCCTGGTGACCAGCTTCGGAACCAATGCGCTGGCGGCCAATGCCGTGGCAGGTACCATTGCGCTTTTTCAGATTATACCGGGCATGGCCATCGGTTATGCCATTGTGACGGTGGTCTCTCAGTGTGTAGGAGCCAGGCGTTATGATGAGGCCAGGTATTACACAAAGCTGCTTTTGAAATATATGTATGCGGGTATGTGGCTGGTGAATTTGATTGTTATCTTCGGCTGTCCGTTTATTGTACAGGCTTACCATTTGTCACCGGCAACAGGGGAGCTGACGGAAAAGCTTTTGATCTACCATGCTTTTTGCTGTATGACGATCTGGGAGCTGTCTTTTGGCCTGCCCAATACTCTGCGGGCAGCCGGAGATGTGAAGATGACGCTTGTGGTGAGTATGCTGTCCATGTGGATTTTCCGTGTGGGCTTTAGCTTTTTCCTGGGAAGAAATCTGGGATGGGGCGTGTTCGGCGTGTGGGTGGCAATGACCATCGACTGGCTGTTCCGGGCGATTCTGTTTTCCGTCCGTTATCGCAGGGGGAAGTGGCAGGAGATTCGGTTTTAGGGGAAGGATTAGCGGACGTGTTTTTTAACGGCCGATAATTCTTCTCGGAAAAGATGTGTTGAGCGGGATATTGCGGAACTGGAATAGGAGGATGTTTGATGAATAGAGAACTGGTTATTGTGCTGGACTTTGGAGGGCAGTATAATCAACTGATTGCCCGCAGGGTCAGGGAGTGCGGCGTGTACTGTGAAGTGCACCCTTATACCATAAGCTTGGACAGGCTTATAGAAATGAAGCCCAAAGGAATCATTTTTACAGGGGGACCTAACAGTGTCTATCTTGAGACGTCGCCCCATTATCAGAAAGAAATTTTTGAAATCGGTGTGCCGATTCTGGGGATTTGCTATGGCTCTCAGATGATGGCGTATACCTTGGGAGGAACGGTAAAGACGGCTCCGGTCAGCGAATATGGTCATACGGAGGTTCAGGTAGATAGGAGCTCTGTTTTATTTCGGGATGTGGAGGATACTACGGTTGCGTGGATGAGCCACACGGACTATATTGAGACGCCCCCGGAGGGCTTCCGGATAACGGCCCACACGCCGGTGTGTCCGGTGGCGGCTATGGAGTGCCGGGAGCGAAGGCTGTATGCGACGCAGTTTCATCCGGAGGTTATGCACACCAGGGAGGGGCAGAAGATGCTCCGGGCCTTTGTCTATGAGGTATGCGGCTGTGCCGGTGACTGGCAGATGGGCTCTTTTGTGGAGGAGACCATTCGGCAGGTACGGGAGAAGGTGGGCAGCGGAAAGGTGCTTTGTGCGCTGTCCGGAGGTGTGGATTCTTCGGTGGCGGCGGTTCTGCTTTCTAAGGCAATCGGGAAGCAGCTGACCTGCGTGTTTGTGGATCATGGTCTTCTTCGGAAAAACGAAGGGGATGAGGTTGAGGCTGTGTTTGGACCTGAGGGGCCTTATGAGCTGAATTTTATTCGGGTGAATGCGCAGCAGCGGTATTATGAGAAGCTTCGGGGCGTGACGGAGCCGGAGGCAAAGCGGAAGATTATCGGCGAGGAGTTTATCCGTGTCTTTGAGGAGGAGGCAAGGAAGATTGGAGCCGTGGATTTTCTGGTTCAGGGGACGATTTATCCGGATGTGATTGAGTCGGGACTTGGGAAGTCTGCAGTGATTAAGTCTCATCACAATGTGGGCGGCCTGCCCGGAGTTGTGGATTTTAAAGAGATTATTGAGCCTCTTCGGATGCTGTTTAAGGATGAGGTGAGAAAAGCGGGCCTGGAGCTTGGAATTCCGGAGTACCTGGTGTATCGGCAGCCGTTTCCGGGGCCGGGACTTGGGGTGCGGATTGTAGGTGAGGTGACTGAGGAGAAGGTCCGGATTGTGCAGGATGCGGACTATATCTACCGGGAGGAGATTGCGAAGGCCGGCCTTGATAAGGGGCTTGGGCAGTATTTTGCAGGGCTTACGAATATGCGGTCTGTGGGGGTTATGGGAGATTTTCGGACCTATGATTACGCGGTGGCCCTTCGGGCTGTGAATACCAGTGATTTTATGACGGCGGAGTGCGCTCAGATTCCTTATGAGGTGCTGTTTAAGGTTACTAGCAGGATTATTAATGAGGTCAAAGGAGTAAATCGGGTTGTGTATGATTTGACTTCGAAGCCGCCGGGGACGATTGAGTTCGAGTAACGGATAAAATCCCGGAAATGCTGATAAAATGGGCGTTTCCGGGATTGTTTTATGCTGTTTGGCTCTAAAATGGCTCTAATTATTTGAGGAATACTGGATTTCGGGCGGGTATCATGATAC